>JAHDKO010000119.1 GCA_018436855.1 Deltaproteobacteria bacterium
AATTCTTCAGCCGCGATCTGGGCAATCGGGAGTATGGTGGTCGACCCCTTCACCAGAACGCTGTCTCCTCCTGACAAGGCTGATCCAGGGAGCATGCCTGAAAAGATCGTCACCGCCGCTGCCGCGATCAGCATTTTCTTGATACGAGTATCGCTGTCTTTCATGAAGATCCTCCCTTATCCGGTTTTTGCCTTCCCAGATAGGGGACTCATGTGAGGAAGTGATAAGAATCCGGTTAATTTTTCGTTAAGAGAGCGGGATTGAACGATTGCCGTGCCATGGTCCGGATAACCCGGGGATGCATCCTGAAATGCCTGGCCGCGTGGACTTAAGGAGGCTGTATCCGGGCGGATGGCAGGAGTGGAGGGCTGATTGGGGAGGGCTGATTGTCGAGGCCTCAGGCCGGGGCTCAGGACATCGAGATCAGGGCTTCGGCTATTCTTCGGGAAAAAGGTCGCTTTCGATGATTTTGGACCCGAGGGGGTATACGAAAAAGGCGGTAAAGAATTTCCCGTATTCGACCAGCCTCTTGGCCAGGGCGCGTGCAGAGGAAAGGAGCTTGTCGGTCTCAGGCTCGCCCACGGGCTGATAGGAGAAGACCAGATGATTCCTGCTGTTCAGTTCCTTAAACGCGAGGCGCACCCGCGGGATATGATACCGTGAGCTCACCACCACGGCCGATCTCAGGGATTTTGCCTGCATGATGCTCATGGTGAGGGCCGCCTCGCCGAAGGTTCCCCCGCAGTATTTCAGAACGGCTGAATCCATGTGCTCCGTTCTGCCGATCAGCACCCTCTCTCCGGGTATGTTTCTGCCGACATCGTATAACTTCTGCAGGGTTTCCCAGCTGAGGCCGCTGTCCCGGAGGGGAAGGATCAGATAACGGCCGTGACCCTGCTCCACCAGGTGCACCCCCCTGGTCAGGCGCTGGCGGTCTTCATCGGGGCATCCCGCCAGGACGACCACGGCATCGACCGGATTGCGCAGGGCATCGCACTCCTGCAGGTCGATCCTCGCAATGAGGGTAATGAGCACAGCCAGGAACAGAACGGCCACGGCAATGAATAGTATTTTTCGCGTCATCCTGTCACGTTCCGGCGGCGAGGCGCGTTCCACACAGGCCTCTCATACGGGAGAACACATCCATGCTTTGTAATACAGCCCTTCCCACGATATATTGATTGACTGGATTGACTCCGTCAATCTGCATACCACAAGACACCATTCCCGCATAGGGGGAAGTGAGCCGGCAGGTGAGGATCCTTTGGAGGGGGTGATGATTATTCGGGCTCCCGGAGGTTCCGGGATTCCCGGGCCGGACGCGGGATGCGAGGGGTGTCATGCCCTGCAGATTCACCATTGATGTCGCTGTCCGGGTGATATTGAGGCTATTGACTTCTCAGGGCGATGCTTTTATGGTGTGAGAGTTCGTTGAAAGTCTTATTTGTTTTTCATCAGATGTGAGGAGAGGGGGCACCATGAACAGGCCTGGACTGTTTATGGCTTTTACGATCGTTGCGGTTGCGTGCCTGATGTACCTCTTCGCCCTTTCACCTGTTTTATACGCCGGCGCCGACACTGAACCGGAAGAGACCTTTATCATGGAAAATCTCCTGCCCGCACAGCAGGGCGACCCGCAGGCCCAGCTCTTTGTGGGCTATCTCTATGAAACGGGCCAGGGCGTCCGGCAGGACTACTCCGAGGCCGTCCGGTGGTACCGCAAGGCGGCCGAGCAGGGCAACACCATCGCCCAGGCCCAGCTGGGGAACATGTACCGTCTGGGCAAGGGTATCTCGCAGAGTTACATCATGGCCTACATGTGGTTCGATATCTCGGCCAGGGGAGGCAATGCGAATGCCAAAGACCTCAGAAGGGCCGTGGCCGCAGGCATGAGTCCCGCGGAGATCGCCGAGGCCAAGCGCATGTC
>JAHDKO010000058.1 GCA_018436855.1 Deltaproteobacteria bacterium
GTTTATTCTCCAGCGGACGCGGTTCGTCATCCTTTTGCTCGCGCTGGGATTCTTTGCGGCTTCCGTGGCCATAAACGTGGTTCTCGAGCCATGGCTCATTATGGGGATCGGCCAATGGGAATACTTTCTCGAAGACGGGGCCAAGCTGCTGGGCATTGCGTGCTGGTGCAGCTATCTTGCAGGCACTTCTCATCAGCTCCTCGCCGGCGCGCGCCTCCTGCCGGAGAGAACCCTCGGGCAGGAGGCGTTTTCAGCGGACGGCGATCCGAGTCGGTGACAGGCGCGGATGCCTGGGAGAACGGCACACCCGGCCCGGATATTCTCCATGAATTTCCACTGGAAAGACAGGCCCCTCACTCCACCTCCGGAAACTCCGGCGGTTGCTTCATAAGAAAGGCCGCGATCCCGGTGATGCACTCACCGCTCGCGATGAGATCCACCGCCTCCACGGTCTCCATGGCCAGCGCGTGCGCACAGGTCAGGTCCGGGGTGCTGCGGATGACCTTCAGGGCATGGCGCACTGCCCGGGGGCCGTTTCCCGCAATGGTCTGCGCCAGAGCCACCGCCTCATCCAGAGCCTTGCCGGGGGCGCTGATGCGACTGGCCAGGCCGAGTGAAAGGGCCTCATCTGCGCCCGCCTTCCTGCCCGTGAGGATCAGATCTGCGGCCTTCGAAGGTCCGATGAGCCTGGTGAGCCCCACCACGCCTCCGTGATCGGGCATGAGGCCGAGCCTCACCTCGGAAAAGCAGATCACGGCACAAGGGTCCATGACCCGCAAGTCGCACCGGGAAGCGATCTCAGCGCCTCCTCCATATGCGAGGCCGTTGACGGCCGCTATCACGGGCACCGGCAGGCCGACGAGGCGGTCGGTACTGGTTCTCACCCGAGTGATAAGCTCCATGACAGGCCCTTTCCGGTGGCTCTGCACGGCATCGACCAGGCGCGAGACCTGCGGATTTTCCGGGCTCACATCGAATCCCGCGCAGAAGGCCTTGTCCCCGGCTCCCGTGATGACCACCGCCCGCGGCGTGTGTTTCCTGAGATCTTCGGTCACCGCTTCCAGGCAGGACCACATGTGTTCGTCCAGGGAATTCTTCCGCGCGGGCCGGTTGAAGGTCACCACAGCGACCCTGCCCATGCGCTCGATTCCTACGCCATAGTCGGCCATGCCCTGTTCCCTCTGATTCCTGGTGCCTCTTTAGAATGCCGTGCCGTAGGTGTCGCGATACAGGAATTCGGCGAGCTCTTTGCGGGGAGGGCCGGACTTGCCCGGGGCGGCCGGTCTGCCCACCGGGATCACGGCCACCACCTCGCGGCCTGCGGGGACTCCCAGGACCTTTTTGCATGCCTGATGATCCATGAGCCCCACCACCACGGTTCCCAGGCCCATGTCGTGGGCCTTGAGGCACAGGTTCTGCACGGCCAGGCCCATGTCGAACATGTACCAGCTGGAGAGCGAGGTGACGTCCTTGCCGGCATAGCACCCGGACACGCCGGTCTTCGCGCAGGCCACGATGAGCACGGATGCGCCCAGGGAGCCTTTGGTGGCCGGATTTTTCTCGGCATAGGTTCCCGTGACCTTTTCGATGAGCTCTTTGTCCCGCACCGCGATGAATTCCCACACCTGGGTGTTGGCCCATGAAGGCGCCTGTCCGGCCGCCTCGATGAGATCCCTGATTTCCTCGTCGCTCACCACATAGTCGGTAAACTTGCGGATGCTCCTTCTGCCTGTAATCGCCTGGTCGAGCTCCATGGGTTCCTCCCTTTGCGTAAGAATGTGCAGATTTTCCGATTCGTATATCAGGAATGATACACACTTGAGATCCAAAATGCCAGGGGTTTCCCGTGGGGGAAGGGATCTCATTCACTGCTGGAAGAGTTCGGGAAGAGTCAGGGGTACGCCTGCTGTACGTTCAATGGTATGAACCTCATGGCAAGCCCTGGATCCTCTA
Organism: Deltaproteobacteria bacterium; assembly: GCA_018436855.1. Taxonomy (GTDB): domain Bacteria; phylum Desulfobacterota; class Desulfomonilia; order UBA1062; family UBA1062; genus Phosphitivorax. The sequence goes on from JAHDKO010000058.1 coordinate 1,954, forward strand.
CCGCCGCAAGCGGCAATGAATGTGACCCCACTTTCAAAGTCCTTAAGAAGCGGACTAAGAAGGATGATTCAATCATTCAGGGAGCGGGATGGCAGGCACATGATCTTTGCTTTCGGGTCGGGCGCGACTACTATCATGTCTTATTTGACACATCGTCGATAGTGGGCCGCCGATCCGTGTTACAGGACCGCCTTGGCGGGCACGTCTTTCCCTGAGACATAAGCGCGGCCCTTCTCGCTCGAGAAAACGGCGGGAAAAGGAGAGCCGTTATGCAGGCGCTTGGAATGAACCCGAACCGCATGCCCTGGTTTCAGAAAGACTTTGCCGGGCGGATTCTTGCGTTTCAGAAAGCAGGTTTCGAGAACGCTCTTGCCATAGTGGAGGTATTCCAGGAGCAGGCCGCAGGCATGGCCTCAAGGGTCTGGCATCAGATCCCATGGCTGCCTGAGGGAACGGAACCCCTGGTGGCCGGGTGGATCGAGGCTCTTCAGGAAGGAAGTAAGAACCTGCACCGGGCTGCTCGGGAGGTGTTCGAGTGCATGGAAGAAAGCCTGGTCCAGGATGATGGAAAACAAACACCGGATGTCCTCCTGGATGTGCCCGGCATGAATATCGATGAGATCCGTCTGAAAGTGGATACCCTTGAAGCGCGGGTTTCGCTGAAGGCCGAGCTGGCGAACCTGATTCGCATCAATGTGGGAGCCAATGCCGATATCGGAAAGGTGGATCTCGACATCAGAGGAGCAGAGGCGCAGGCTCTGCTGAAGGTAAGGCTCGAGCAGGTGAACGCGATTCTCTCCCGTGCCCTTGAAGTGCTGGATCACAATCCCGATCTTATGCGCAGCCTGGTGAACCCTGTCGGCGAGGCCGCGGGAAAGGCAGGAAAAGAAGCCGGCCGCGCATTGGGGGAAATGGGTGAACGAGTTGAAGGCGCCCTGACCTCGGAGGGATCTCTCCATGAAGTCGTCAAGGGAGTCGCCGCCCGTGAGGGTCCTGTTCGGGAGGCTCTGGAAGAAGTGAGCAAAGGAATAGGCGAGGCGGTTCAGAGAGAGCGGCGGCAAAAAAAGAAGAAGTGAATTTGAGGAATTGGGACGTATACATTGGAGAAATCGTTCCAAAGCGACAGAGACCGCGCGGCGAACCGGGAAAGAAACGGTCCTCGCTCCCCTGCCGGCTGTCGATGCGAAAAGAAAGGAACCAGATGCCGGGCCTTGCCACGGCGATGACAGGTCAGGGCTGACACCCTGCGACCCGCACGAGCATGTGCCCGGTTGTATTCTGCACACGCATAGTAATGAACCTCAAGGACCCGCATGGGAAGAGGACTGCCCGACAGCTTAAATTCACCAGGAAAGTCGGTAAAGTAACTGAATTTTTCAGCCGATAATCTCACCGCAGCAGCTTGGCCGGTTCATCAAAAAAAGATTGAGGAGAGCACCATGAAAAGACATCTTGTTTCTCTTTTGGCGTTATGTATCATCATGGGCGCGAGCGTATTTTCACCGCAGTGCAGGGCAGAGACCCTGACGTTCCGCCCGCAGTGGGCACCGCAGAGCCAGTTCGCAGGTTTTTACGCCGCCGCGGAAAAGGGCTTTTATGCACGGGAAGGGATCGACCTGGAGATCAGGGGCGGCGGACCGGGCATCAATGCGCTGAACGAGGTTGCACAGGGGGAGAGCACCTTTGGCACGGGCTGGCTCATCTCGGCCATGAAGATCAATGCCTCAGGCAAGGACATCGTGAACATCTGCCAGCTCATTCAGAAATCGGCCCTGGTTCTGGTTGCCCGGAAAGACGATGGTATAAGGACGGTCGACGACCTCGCGGGAAAGAGCATCGGCATCTGGCCGGGCGATTTCCAGGTGCCCCCGCGGACCCTGGCCAGGATGAAGAACATCGAGGTGAACTTCGTGGACCAGGGCTTTTCCCTGGATGCCTTTGCCCAGAGAAAGATGGACGTGTGTTCGGCCATGGCCTATAACGAGCTCCTGGTGCTGCTGGACAGGTATTTTACATATGAGGATCTCACGGTCCTGAGCTATCACGATGTGGGCATGAACTTCCCTGAAGACGGCATTTATGTCAGCAGGAGCTTTTTCGAGAACAACCCGGATGCATGTGCGGCCTTTGTGCGGGCGACCATCAGCGGCTGGAAGTATGCCTTTGCCAATCCCGATGAAATAGCCCGGCTCATCACGGACAAGGCAAACCAGACCGAGTTCAAGACCACCTTCGAGCACCAGAAGGCCATGCTCCAGGCTATGGAAGGGCTTCTCACCTTCCGGGTGGGGCCTGACGGCATTGGAGACCTGTCGAAGAAAGACTTCGATTTTGTCTATATGGTTCTCGAGCACAGCAAGCAGATCGACAAGCCGTTTTCCTACGACGACTTTTTCCGGAAAGTCCGCTAGGGATCGACAGGGGAGGTATTCCGGAAACCGGCCGGGCTGAGCGCCCGGCTCGAATCGAGCATGCCGCCTTCCCGCTGACTGCCGTGGAGGCGGTGTGGGTTTGCGGACACCGCTTTCCCCGTCGGTGTTTTCTGCACATCATGACCACATCTCTGCTCATGATGTACCTGATGGATGTTTCGGCCGCAGGCGCCGGTCATGAAACCGGCAGGCAGGAGCTATGATTCCTGCTCAGAGGATCGCTCCGCCTGCAGAATGATATCCACAGTCATCCGTGCCGTCTCACCCACCACGTCGGAGCAGGTATCCAGCATGTCCGCCTCAAAGGCGGCCTGAAGCTCAGCCGGATCGTAGAGGTTGTAGAACCTCCCGAAAAAACCCGTCTGGAGGTCGCGGCACCGCACGGATCCGTATTTTTCGACGAACCGGTCGCGGAGCTCCTTGGCAAGCAGGTTGGCCGGGACCAGCTTCATCATGTCGCCGAAGTCCTTCTTCTCTCTGCCGAAGAGATAGCCGATCGCGATCGCGCCCCCTGAGAGCGCCCCGCAGTGGCCGTCGCCGGTGAGCCCGACGCCGTCCGCAAGGGCGGTCGCCGCCCTGAACACCGCGTCGTCCTCCACGCCGAGCACCTCGAATATCGCCGCAAGCGTACACTGGGGACATCCTCCGTTTTTCATCTCAAAGTTCTTTCCGCACGCAAACGCCCTGTCCAGAATCTCCAGCCGGGTCTCCTTCATTGATTCCTCCTTTTTCAATACAGTCTTTCTTACACGATGATGAAAGCAGCAGTCCGTATGGGCCAGGTCTTTTTCAAGAGGGGTGTCGATCCTTGTAGCATGGCCGGGAATAACATGTAAAATTTTTTCGATGCAGGTTCGTATACGGGTCGAGAGGAGGGAGACTGTGCTCGAAAAGGCCTGAGGTGGAGAATGATGGGTGTTCCTCCTGCCTGTTTCACCCAAAATAAAGCATGGTTATTCTGCTCTCTGGCAAACTGTATTCATTCCGGTATTATTTACTCTAGGTCACTGGACATGATGACCGGATGACTGAGGAGGTGATCATGACAAAAGGAAAACAATCGGCAAAACACTGCACCCGATGGATGACCGGGGCCCTGGTTTCGGCCGCTGTCCTGGTTTTCGCCGTAACAGGGGCTTTTACGCAGGAGCCCGGGAAGACGGAAACCATTCTCGATGAATGGAACGCCGTGAAGGCCCCTGCACCTCCCGAGCTCGAGCACGTTACCCTCGACCCTGCCGACACTGCGTTTCTGGTTCTGGACATCCAGCAGAGCACCTGCAATGAACGGCAGAGGCCGAGGTGCGTCCAGTCTGTGCCGAGAATCGTGAGGTTTCTCGAGCAGACAAGGGCGCTGAACGTGCCGGTGGCCCATAGCCTCACCAGCACCGGCAGGGTCGAGGATGTACTGACAGGGGTCAAACCGGCTCCGGGCGAGCCGGTGGTGAGGTCGAGCGTCGATAAGTTCTATGGCACGGACCTGGATGAGTTTCTGAAAGAAAGGGGAATCAGAACCGTAGTGATCGCGGGTACTGCGGCAAACGGGGCCGTGCTTCACACGGCGACCGGTGCGGCGATGCGGGGATACCGGGTGATCGTGCCGGTCGACCTCATGTCCGCCGATCTCTACGCCGAGCAGTACACGGCCTGGCACCTGGTCAACGCGCCGGGCACCAGGCGCCAGACCACACTGACCCGCTCCGACCTGATCGACTGGAAAAAGTGATGGTACAAAGCCGGAACTCTCTTCCCCAGTGCCGGATGCATGGTGTAATATTCTTTTCGATATCCGACGATAATGAAGCAGGGCAATGAAGGGGCTTTTAGAAAAAGTCAGGGAGGAAGGGAATATATATGAAGTTCGATACCGATGTCCTTAAGATCGATCCTGCGGAGGAGGCGGAAAAGATCTGCCGGTTCGTGGCCGGAGAGGCGAAGGGGGCCTATCGCAGGACCGGCGTCGTGGTGGGTCTGAGCGGAGGGATCGACTCCGCGGTCATGGCCGAGCTGGCTGTCCTGGCTATGGGCAGGGAGCACGTATACGGGCTCATCCTTCCCGAGATAGAGTCGAGCCCGGTCAGCAGCCGCTATGCGCGCATGCATGCGGAGAAGATGGGCATCCAGTACCGCGAGGTCGATATCACGCCCACAGTGGAGAGCGTGGTCTCCTACGGCGCGCGGGACGAGTTCATCAGAAGGCTCGTTCCCGAATACGCACCGGGGTGCAGGTACAACATCACCCTTCCCACCGATCTGCTGGAAAGAGACTCGTACAACTTCTACAATCTTCAGGTTCAGCTCCCGGACGGCACCGTGAAAAAGAAGCGGCTCAACCCGGATGACTTCAGGACCATCACCTCGTTTGCCAACATCAAGATCCGATCGCGCATGATCCACCTCTATGCCGAGGCCGAGAGGAAAAACTGCATCGTGGCGGGCACCACGAACAAAACCGAGTTCATCCTGGGCGACTTCTGCAAATACGGCGACGGCGGCACGGACATCGAGGCGCTGGCGCACGTCTACAAAAACCAGGTGTACCAGCTTGCCCGCTATCTCGAGGTCATCCCCGAGATCATCGAGAGGCCTCCCTCCCCCGACACGTTCAGCCTGCCGGTGAGCGACCAGGAGTTCTTTTTCCGCATATCCTTCGACAAGCTCGATTTGCTGCTCTATGCCTGGGAGCACCAGGTGAGCGCAGGCGAGGCGGCGCGGGTTATCGGCATCTCCGAAGAGGCGGTGAACCGGGCGTTCACGGATTTCACCACCAAAAACCGTGCAACCTCCCACCTGCGTGATCTCCCGCATTCGATGGCAGGCTGATCCTGCCGTAGTGTCGGGTATGGATACCCCGAGACCGCGTGCAGGAGGCTGAGTTCCCGTTTTTCGTCCGCAGCGCCTCATGCCGGGCATCAGTTCGCCCGGGCGAGTGCGCGGGCCGGATCAATTGGCCCGGGCAAAGATCTTTGTCTTTACCCGGTGGGTTTCTCGTTCGCCAGTATTGCCCTGCTTTCCTTTGTTGCCGCGGTTCCCGCGATTCCCGGGGCGTTCTTTCTTATCCTTGCGGTCATTTTTCCAGTCGGTGTTCCGGTGTGCTCTCCGGCCGCTCCTGTCATCCCTGTCCTTCTTGGGCTTCTGCTGCAGGGCCTTGTCGTGGCGGCGCGGCTCGTGCCGGTCGCGGGTGAAGTCGCGGTCGATCACCATATAGCTCCTGCTTTGCGACCTGTACTTGACGATTCTGTCCGGGGCGCACCGGTGATGCCCGGACAGAAAGATCAGGTTTACCTGGCTCACGATGTCGTGATCGCTCAGGCGCCGGTGTTTCAGGCCGGGGTGATGCCGTTTGCCGCCGCAGTAGCCGGGAACGAGATAGATGTCCGGACCCAGGCCGTAGTGCAGGGTGATGTCCATCCAGGTCATGCCCTTGAGCCTCAGACGGGCGATGGCATCGGGATGCACGCGCACCCTCTTTGAGATGAAGAAGACCACCGGCAGCTCTTCGTGGCGGATTCCCTGTTGGTGAATCACGACCACCTCCCGGTGGGGAACCCGATAATACTCGCCGATGGAAAGATGGAACCCGTTGATGCCGTCATCGTTTCCGGAAACCCCCACATTCCACTTCGTCCCGGCGAACGAAGGCGAGACAGAGGCAAGAATCATAACCAGAATGCCCGCGCTGACAACCAGAACCCGTATGATCGGCATACCGATAGTTTTCATGTTCATAACACGCATCTCCTTTTTCGCGGCAGAGTGGGCGGTGTCCCTTAAAAAACCGCGAGATTCGCTTTTTGTTTCCTGGTCCCATAGACGGGCAGGCCGGCAGGATAGTTTACAAATCTGCCGATTCTCAAAGGGAAGACCACCCCGTTTGCCTTTCCTCGCCCCGCGATGCACGCATATCCCCGGAAAAGCCTTGAAAGATCGGCAGATGCATAATACAGGGGATGCATGACACACAGGTCGGCAAACAGGCATGAAAGGCTGCCTGCCGGATCGTGAGGCAAGGAAAGGCAAATAATGTCGGGAATGGATATCCTATGAGTTCGTGCAGACATCTCCACCTGGTCCTGCTGCCCCGTCCCGCAAAAAAGCTGCGGTGCCGCCACTGCCACCTGACCATCACGGCAGAAGAGCTTGACCGCGGTTACTGTCCGGAGTGTTTTGACGCCCTCGGCAGGAAGAATTTCGATTTCGAAGAAGTAGATGCGCCTGCAGAAGACGAAAAAACCCGGTACCGGTGCGAAGACTGCGGTGTCGTCATTGACGTCGACTGAGAGAAGCATCATCCGGCATTGACAGCACCGGAGCGTGCCGGCGGGTGTCAGACAATCTTGTCCGGCCGGATGATGACCAGCGTGATGATGCCCGTGACGATGATCAGCCCCGCGTTTATGCTCAGGAGGATCAAACCGCCGAGACTCAACTCGGGCTCATGGGAGATCAGCGCTATACCGGCTGCGGCCGCTGCCGGCACGATGGCAAGTGAAGCGACCACACCCACCAAGGTATCGTATTTGTTCTGCGAGAGCGCGATCGTTCCCGCAACGCCCGCGGCAAGGGCCGCGACTACACTGTACCATCCCGGCTTCACGCGCTCTTCGAGAAGAGGCATGTCCGTTAAAACGGTCTCCGAAGGGAACACGCCCGCCGCTATGAGCAGCCAGGCAGTGGCAATGGCAAAGGCCGTTGCGAACGATATCCCCACCAGTGAGCACACGACACCCCGGGCCGCATAGGACAACCGGCCGCTCACGACGGCAAAGGCGACCAGGGCCAGGGGCGGGAGCGCGGGGGCAACGACCATCGAACCGACCAGCAGGGGTATGGAGTTGGCAAGGAATGCCACCGCGGCCAGAACGCCCGAGGTGGCCATGAGCACGAGGAAGACAGACGTGATTCTGGCCTGCTCCGCAATGCCCTCCACCGTGGCCTGGTCGACACGGCTCCGCTTGAAAAAGGTCCCATCACAGTTCAAGCCTCGACGTGCACGAGAAGAGGGGCAGGGGACATACCTGAGCCGCTCCAGTAGCCATAGGATTATTATAGAACCGCGTGCGCCGGAAAACAGGCATTTGTAGAAGGCGAGCCCCCTTTTTTACCGCCGCTTCGTAGCCTGCAGAGCCTTCCTGCGCCTTTCGCAAAGAAAAGGCCGCCATTTTCAGGCGGAAAAAGGATTTTGATCAGCCCCGGGGAGGCTCGGCCGACCCGGGCATCCGCTCGCGCTCCGGCGGATATTCGTTTCCTGAAGACTGGGTATCCTTCGGTTGCTGCCGGGATGTTCCGGCGGGATCGGGCGCCTGCGTGCCGCGGCGGGCGGGAGAGGTTGCAGGCTCGGTTGCGGGAGAGTGTCCGGGCATCGGATCGAGCATCTTCGCCGGATCGGCAGAGTGAGCGGATGCCGGTCCAGACACGTCTGCCGGTGCCGGGGCAGGTCCGGATGTGTGGGTCTCGGCGGGCGGAGATTCGGGTGCCGGGACCGGTGCGGCCTTGGGGCCGGGTGTCGGTGTGGGCTCGAGCGCCGGCTCCGGGTTGAGCGTTGGCTCCGGCTCGAGCGCCGGGGGCACGGGTGTTACCCTCAGGTGGTCGCCGCTGGCCTCCAGCACATCCGGCGGGGTTTCGGGCTTCATCAGGTTCTGCATGGCCCCGTAGGCATCATTGTAGTAGTTGCCCGGGCTCCACAGCAGCCAGCCCGTGCCGCCTGCGTCCCGGGCAGCATCGATCTGGGTTTGGATGTATTTCGCGTCGAACCCGGTGGTCACCCGCAGCGGAAACGATTGGAGCCACGGCCTGATGACCACCTCGTGGCCCACCAGTTCTTTCATCCTCCTGATGCCGTTGTGGATAAACCGGTAGGGATCGTCCGCAGGGTTTTTCACCCCGCCGAAGCCCGGATTGAAATGCGAGGGATAGAGCATGGGCGAGATGATGTCCACGTGGTGCTTCATCTTGGCGATGTCCTGACCCACCACGAGCACGTCTACGTCCCGCTGCCAGATCACGATCCCGAACATGTCGACCGAGAGCAGCACTCCTCTGGGCTTGGTGATGGCGTATACCTTCTCCAGGAAAGACGCGATGACGTCCGTCCGCGAAACCCCCTCGATGCCCGTATCGGTGCAGCCGTCGGCATGGTAGCGGATATAGTCGAGCTGGATCTCGTCCACGCCGTTTTCCACCAGATCTTCGATCACGGTCAGGATATATTCCTGAACGTCCGGGTTCGCGGGGTCGAGCCAGTTCTTTTCCTGGTTGATGCACCACTCGGGCCTGGTCCGCGACATGATGGGGTCGCGGAACGCGACTACCCGGGCGGCCACGTGGATGTCTATGCGGTGGAGATACTCCACGAGCTTGGGCAGCTCTTCGATGTTGGGGTAGTATTTTTCATCGGGGCAGTAGGTCCGGCGGATGGGGCTGGGGTAGGTGATGGCGCCCAGATCGTCCTTGGCGTCGAAGACGATGGTGTTGCCTCCCAGGCTCTTGAGCCTCTCCGCGGAATCAAAGATAAACCGGGTGCCGGCGGACGAGGGGTTCATGTAGAGACCCTTTGCGGAGAAATCGCGGGGCCTGGTCACGGTCCTGGCCTTGACCGGCTCTTTCCAGGCCACGGGTATTCTCAGCGACTGCCCGATGGACAGCGGGCCGTCGATCTTGTTGATCGCCCTGATGCTGGCGATGAGCTCCCTGCGGGTATAGGCGGCGGTATAGGGCATGTATGCGGCCGCAATCGCCGAGAGGGTGTCGCCGCTCCTGACCGTGTAGGTCGTCGCGTCCGGAGAGGCTGCTCCCATGAATAGAAACGAGCACAGAAAAAGAAAGAAACAGGATCTCTTCATACTGCTCCTCAGTATAACATTTCGGTGAAACACACCCCTTTCATAATCCTTTTGTGAAGGGGGGACAAGATAGTTGGTGAAAAAATAGCCCTCGGGAAGCGATCAGCCCATAATTACCGAATATTGCCGGAATACAAAGTCGTTGTGCCCTACGGGGGAAGTGTGGCACAAAATACATGAGCAGACAATCATACCAAAAACGGTATTTCCCGGAGGTGATGGTGTGCGGATTCTTGTCATAGACCCGGTAGGCGGCATCAGCGGAGACATGCTGCTGGGGAGCCTGGTCCACCTGGGGTGCCCGGCCGGATATCTGGAGGATGTGCTCCGGAGGCTCCCGATAGGCGGCTTCACCATGGAGACCGCCCCCAGGAGCGTTCACGGCATCGGCGCCCTCGACCTGACTTTCCACTGCGCACACGAGCACGAGTCGCGCACCTATGCCCTCATCAGGGATGAGATCCTCTCCGTGCTGCCCGATGCCGTGCGGGCCCGGGCAGGGTCGATCTTTCTGGCGCTGGCCGGGGCCGAGGCCGAGGTGCACGGCGTCGACGTGAACGAGGTCCATTTCCACGAGGTGGGCGCGCTGGACTCGATCCTCGACATCGTGGGCATCGCCGCGGCCGTCGAGTATCTTTGTGTCGAGTCGGTCTACTGCAGGCAGATCCCCCTGGGCACGGGGACGACCCGGTCCATGCACGGCACCATCCCGGTACCGGCACCGGCAACCGTGAAGCTGCTCCAAGGCAGGCAGGTGCGGTTCACGGACATCCCCTTCGAGCTCACCACCCCCACCGGGGCCGCGGTCGTGGCCGCGCTGGCGCAAACAGGCAGTCCGCCCGCGCACCTCGCAGTCAGCGCGGTGGGCTACGGCTGCGGCGATCGGGAGATACCCGGGTGGCCCAACCTCTGCCGCTGCATCCTGTGCGAGGCAAAGTCCGGCGAGTCCGGCCGGGGGGCCTATCTGGTGGAGGCCGACGTGGACGATATGAACCCGGAAGAGACCGAGGCCGCACTGGCCAGGCTGTTCGAGGCCGGGGCCCTGGATGCGCTCCTGGTGCCCAAGGTCATGAAGCGGGGCAGGCCGGGGTTCGGCTTCCAGGTCATCTGCGAAGCGGAGCACCTGCACGGGGTAGTGGCCGGCCTCCTGACGCACACCACCTCCATCGGGGCGCGGTATCATCCTATTGAAAGAACGGTGCTCGATCGTACTTCTTACACTATCGGCACACGCTGGGGTAAAGTGGGCGTCAAGGAGAGCGTCCTCCCGGACGGCTCGACCCGCTCGAAGCTCGAATATCGCGATCTCGCGCGTATATCCGAAGAACAGGGGATGCCTGTCGCCTCGGTGAGGGCCGAGGTTCAGAGGATGATCCGGGAAGGCGGGCCCCGGGAAAGCGCCACTCCTCAAGGCGTGACCTGTGCAGGCTCAATCCTCAAGGGCGCGGATCAGGAGAGCGTAGCGGGAGAATCTCCTTCCGGCGGGGAAGAATCACAGCACGGCGCTTCGGGCCGAGGTTCGTCGGGCCGAGGCGCAGCAGGCAGCGGTGCAGCGCGACGCGGCACACCGGACAACGGTTCATCGGAGGGCGGGCTATGATCCGGGACCTGTTGGAGAAGGTGCGCACCGGCGAGATCGGAATCGAGGAGGCCCAGGAGGGCATCATCCGCCTGCTCTACGAACAGGGCGAAGACTTTCTCCTCGACCTCCACCGGCACCGCCGCACCGGGTTCCCCGAGGTGGTCTATGCCCGGGGAAAGAGCACAGACCAGGTGCTGCGGATCGTGCGCAGCTTTCTCGACAGCGGCGGCAGGGCCTTTGTTTCGCTCGTGGACGACGAGCAGGAGCGTGCGATCCGCGAGGCCTTTTCCCGGGCGCGGATCGTCAGGGCCGGCAGCCTCATGGCGATCTCGACATCCGGTGAGCGCCCCGGGGAGCTGGGCACCGTGGGGGTGCTGACCGCGGGCACAGCGGACACGCCCTATGCCGCCGAGTGCGCGCTCATGCTCGAAGAGATCGGGGCGCGCGTAATCCGGGCGTTCGATTTCGGCGTTTCCGGGATGCACCGGCCCTTTCTGGGCATCCGTCAGACGCGGGAAGCGGACGTGCTCGTCGTGTTCGCCGGCATGGACGGGATCCTGCCCACCATGGTCGCGTCCCTGACCGACAAGCCCGTGATCGCGGTGCCCACGCCCGTGGGATACGGGTTCGGCGGGGGCGGCGAGACGGCGCTTCGCGCCATGCTCCAGAGCTGTGTGCCCGGACTGCTGGTGCTGAACATCGGCAACAGCGTGGGCGCGGCCTCTGCAGCGGCGAGAATCCTCACGTCGATCAGGAGACGGACGAATGGACAAGTTTGATGCCCTGAAAAATGTCGTCAGAGACAGGGGGAGGATGGCGGTACTGTTCTCCGGCGGGCTCGACAGCACGCTTCTGGCGAGGCTCGTCTACGATGTCCTGGGCAAAAACGTCCGGGCGCTCACCTTCTTCAGCCCCATCATCCACCGCGAAGAAGCGGCCGAGGCGCGGATGCTGGCCGAGCTCATCGGCATATCCTGCGACGTGGTTTCCATCGACGAGATGGAAGAGGACCCGGCCTTCTCCAGGAATCAGCCCGACCGCTGCTACACCTGCAGGAAGATCAGAAACCGGGTCGCCTGGAGCTGGGCTCGGGGCCATGGCATAACGCTCATCGCCGACGGCATGAACGCCTCCGACCTGGGAGACTACCGCCCGGGCATCCGGGCGTCGCAGGAAGACGGCATCTGGCAGCCCTTCGTGGAGTTCGGCATCACCAAGGACGAGATCCGCGAATACTCCCGTCAGATGGGTCTGCCCACCTGGGAGAAGTCCAACACCGTCTGCCTGTGCTCGCGCATTCCCTTCGGCATGGAAATTACCCGGGAGCGCCTCAGGAGGGTGGAAGAGGCCGAATCGTTCCTCAAGAGGCTGGGATTCGCCGTGTGCCGGGTGCGCTACTTCCCCCTGGAGACCGCGGTGGTGGAGATCGAAGAGCTCGAACGGGCACTCGCCCACAAGGACCTCATCGTAGCGAACCTGCGCGAGATGGGGTTCCTGTTTGTCACCCTCGACCTCGAGGGCTTCTCCAGCGGCAAGCTCAACCGCCCGGTCAGGCAGGCCAAAAAGGTCTCCTGAAGAGACTATCGCTCAGAGCTTCAGGACCGGCGGGATGTTCGCCCTGGTGCCGTGGAGCCTTGCCTGCGCGAGAAGAAGCAGCGCCTTGAGCGGATTGAGGGGCACCAGCTTCAGCGGCGAGATGTGCAGCCATTTGGCAAGTCCGTCGATGGTTTTCGCCAGGTTGTTGCACCCCGGAGAAAGGGTGATGTTGCGTTTGCCCACGCGGCGGCGCATCTCGTGATACCACTCGGAGATGGCGCAGTCCCCCGCGATATGGATCGGGCCGGTCACGCCCACCATGTCAGCGGCACGGATCCCCTTGCCCATGAGGATGGTGAAGCCTCCCCTGCACGCATAGTCCTGGCCGAACACCTCGAGCACGGCCTCGGTGTTGCGCTTGCACCCCTCGGTGCAGCAGCGGGTTTTTCCCCGGATGATCCTCACCCCGGGAGGGAATTTCTCCAGCAGGTCCCACCGGAACTTCTGCCGCCTTTGATCGAAGATCTCCCGGTTCTCGACGTCGATATTCGAAAAAGCGGACTCCCCGAAGCCGTACCGGGCCGCGAGCCTCAGGTGCTCGACCTCGCCCAGGGAAAACCCCAGGAACTCGGCCGCCGCCACATCCACGGCCAGGGGGTCGTCTCCCCCGATGAGCACGTTCTTGGGAATCACGCAGAGCTCTTTCTGTGCGAGCGCCGGGTAATGGCCGTAGTTGGTGGCCTCGATCCCGTCGATGAGGGTGAAGTCCGGACGGATATTGGCATAGATGTCCGCGATCTTCTGGTGGAGCTTGTAGTTGTGGTCCGGGATCCGGCTCTTCTGGTGCAGGAGCCCGAACTGGTTCTTGATCCCCAGCGTCACCGTGGTCATGGAGTGGGTCTTGAGCTTGGGCACACAGATGTAGAGGTTGTCCTGCCGCCGGGTGATGAGGCGCTCGTGGATGAAGTCCGGGATCTGGACGAACGACTCGAGGCCGGGCAGAAACAGGGGCATCTCACCGGTCTCGTCCAGGTAGACCGGGACGGCCCCGGTCGAGGTGCAGGCCCGCTTCATTCCGCAGATCTCGAACACGAGCCGGGTGAAATTGCCCTGGGTGCTGTTCTCCATGACATAGACATGGCGCGCGCCCTGCTGCTGAAAATAGCGCACCACCGCCGAGACCACCGCGGGCGAGGTGTAGACGTGCGGTTTGAAGTCGATGCCGTTGACCTTCAGGTAGACGTCGCGCGACGATTTCAGCAGGCTGCGGCCTCCTCCGAAGGCATCGAAGAGCGATGCAACTGCATCACTGATGCCCTGCGCGGTATCTTCGAATCGCACCTTGGCCATGGCTTTTCCCCCTGTTCTCGCGCACCCCAAGCGAAGGGATCTGAAGAGGAAGCACAATGTTCGCACCACCCTTCGGGCAGAGACGAATATATGCGCGGTATTTACCGTATGTTCTGCCCGATTCGGCCGGGTGAGTCAACATCGGGAAAATATCCGTTGCCCCCTTGCTTCCGCCGGTCTGCCTCATTATTATATACGTTTGCTTTATTGATATCCATCGCCTCAAGCAGCGCTGCCGTGCTCGTTGCGGATTTTCTTCGCACCTGCGCCGGAAAGGCAGAGCTGGAAGACACCGGTGAACAGAGTCGAGTCGCGGCGGCATGCTGAACGGTGCCGGCGCGGCAACGGGGAAAATTCCGGGCGCTATTTTTCCCCACGTACCGGTCATGTGCCCGGTTGTTACCGGAAAGGTCGCTATGAGCAGTCAGGATGGATTTTTTGAAAGCAGCATTGACCGGCGTCATGGATTTGCCCGGATCAGGCATCAGGGCACGATCAGCCTGAGTATTCTCAATGAGTCGGTGCGCCTGCTTGCGGGAAGCCCGGATTTCACACACATCACCAGCGGGTTGACAGACTTCAGAAAGGCCGGGGGAACGCTCACTTCAGACGAGATCATGAGCCACGTACGGGTCGTGAAAGGCTTTCTCCCTCAGGACAGGATGCTCAAGTGGGCGATCATTGCCCAGACGAATCTGGCATACGGCCTGTCGAGGGTCTTCGATATGCTCCTTGACACCGGAAATGCGCAGATCGATCTGCAGGTGTTCCGGGACACGCACGACGCCATGGTATGGCTCGGCCTGACCGAAAATGGAAACGTCTCCTGAAGAGGTCCTGCCGCCCAAGCATCGTGCGGATGTCCGACGTGCGGATGTCCACGGATCACCCGGGTGCGGGTGTGCATGCAGGAGATCCCACTGAGCATTCCCCGGATATCCATGAAAAACCCCTATAAACCCGTGGAGAAGACCCTATAATAAAACCATGGCCGACAACCGTGTGAACAGCGGCACCAGGGGCGGGGCTGGCGCAGAAGGTCACGCGCACGCGCATCATGATGTGTCGGAGAGCATCCGGCTGGCGTTCTTCATCAACCTGTTCTTCACCGTGTTCGAGATCGCCGGCGGTATCTGGACGAACAGCATGGCCATCCTCGCGGATGCGGTCCACGATCTCGGCGACAGTTTCGCTCTGGGCTCCGCCTGGTATTTCGAACGCATTTCCCGGCGGGAGGGGGACGAGTACTTCTCTTACGGCTACCGGCGTTTCTCGCTCATGGGTGCGCTCATCAGTGTCATCACCCTGGTGGTGGGGGCGTTTGTCGTGCTTTCCGAGGCTATACCCCGGCTCTTTTTTCCCCAGCCTTCCCATGCTCCGGGCATGGTGGCCTTCGCCGTGGTGGGAATTCTGGTAAACGGGCTGGCTGTCCTGAGGCTCAGGGGCAAAGAGGGGATGAACGCGCGGATCGTGGCGTGGCATCTCCTGGAGGATGTGCTCGGCTGGCTTGCCATCCTCGTCACCGGGATCGTTCTCATCTTCTGGGAGGTCCCGGTGCTGGATGCCGTCCTGTCCATCGTAATCACGTTCTACGTGCTCTATAACGTACTCAAGGGATTCCGGATCACCATGAACATATTCCTCCAGGGGGTTCCCAGGGGAGTGGATCTCCCGGGGATCGAGCGGGAAATCGGGCTGATTCCGGGTGTCGCCGGAACCCACCACGGCCATGTGTGGACCCTGGACGGATATCATCACGTCCTGACCATCCACGCGACCCTGAAAGGCGACCAGACAACGGACGATCTGGCCTGCCTCAAAGACGAGATTCGCAGAATCATTGCCGGCCACGACATAGCCCATTCCACCGTGGAGCTGGAGCTTAAGGGAGAGAAATGCCGGATGTCCCGGGGGGTGTGCAGGAGGAACGGCCCCGAGGAACCGCCGTGCCCATGAGAAGAACGCGTGCCGAGGTCTTCCTCTGCCGTGCTTCCGGGTCGAGAAGGACTGTTCGTTCTGTGTTGAGGGGCGATGCCACTTCGGCGATAGACCGGTATCGACCTTCGGCTTGACTGCCTGAAGGGAGATCGCCGGAGAAGAGATCTGCAGTGTATATGTGATGGCGCGCTAAAGACCTTTCACAGAGGTGCCTGACCGGAGACCCGGGAAAGAGTTTTTCCCTGGATCCACAGCTTGTGGTATCATCTGCTCACAGCCAGGTCAGGATCATTATTCGAGAAAAGGAGGGACGACATGAGCGCCAGGGGATTCCAGGACTACTATCCCGACGACCTGAGCCACTGCTACGGGTGCGGCAGGCTCAACAACCACGGCTACAAACTCAAGAGTTTTTGGGACGGGGACGAGAGCGTTGCCGAATTTCTGCCCGAACCCTATCATATCGCGGTTCCCGGGTATGTCTACGGCGGGCTTATTGCATCGCTCATCGACTGCCACGGTACAGGCACGGCATCGGCAGCTGTGTACCGGCGGCAGGGAAGGGAGATGGGCACGGAGCCGGCGCTCCGCTTTGTCACCGCGTCTCTCCATGTCGATTATCTTAAGCCCACGCCCCTGGGTACGAGGCTCACCCTCAGGGGCAGGGTCAGAGAGATCGGCGATCGCAAGGTCGTGGTGGAGGTCACGGTGTCTGCCGGTGGCGCGGCGTGCGTCCGGGGCGAGGTGGTGTCCGTGCTCATGCCCGAGCACATGAAGCTCGCTGCAGGGGACGGATAACCCTTTCGTGAGCGGGCGGACAGCGAACTGTCATGAACGGGGAGCGGGAAGAAAACGGGGCCGCAGGAGAAGAGCCGGAAGGCGGGTCCGTGCGGTCGTCCTCGACTCGCCGGCGCTGTCCAGGAGCGCTATAGGCCAGTGGATGGCGGGACCCGCCGACACGTAAAGAGCCGCCCGGCAAAGGACGGCGACCTCTGACGGGCCTTTGCCGGGATATTGAGACGGGGAGCCCTTCCCGGTACTATACAATGATAGGATATGGAGGCATTGTTTTAAGGGTTCTTTTTTAAGGGAAGCCGGGAGCGATGTACTACAAACACACTGAAAAAGGGCCTGGTGCCCGCGGGGGGACTCTTCTGCTCCGCCCTGTTCGTGCTCGTTCTGTCGGCGCGAAACAACTGGAACCTGGACACGCTCTTTAGGGGGGTGCTGCTGCTCGTTCCGGGGCTCTTTTTCTCCTCCATGACCGTGGAGATTACGGATGATCGGATGGTGATCTTTTTCGGCCCGGGTTTTTAAGGGGAAGAGATTTTCCCTGGAGCAGGTCAGGAGCGTCCGGCGAGTACAAAATCCCTGGTACTATGGATGGGGAATCCATGTGACCCCGCACAGGTGGCTCGATAACGTATCTGGCCTCGATTCGGTGGAGATCGATCTGTCTTCAGGGAAAACTCACCGCATCGGCACCGACGAGCCGGCGAAGCTCATGGATGCGATCAGGGCGAGAATGGAGACACGGGTCATGCGTGCACAAAGGGAAAGAAGGTCCGGCCACGGGGTTCCTCCTCGGGCCGGCTGTTTTCAGGGGGTGCGCCGCCGCGTTATCCCGCGGTGCCGACTGCTTGTGCGGGACGGACGGGAGGAAATCGAGAGCGGAACGGTCCGGGAACCCTCTCGATGCCCCTGGCCTGGCTGACAGGGAATGTCGTTCGCTGCATTTGCCGCGGCGGGCGCCGGATGAAAGGAACAGGAAAAAAGAGGAGGGGGATGCCGCAGGATGAAATCATACCGGAAAGAGTTGTGGTTCAACACGAAAAATCGGCTGGAGTTTATCAACATAACACCCCAGGTGCAGGAGTGTCTCGATGAGAGCGGAGTGCAGGAGGGTCTGGCGCTGGTCAATGCGATGCACATCACTGCAAGCGTATTCATCAACGACGACGAGAGCGGGCTTCACCATGATTTTGCCCGGTGGCTGGAGGAGCTTGCACCGCACGAACCGGTTACCCGCTACCGGCACAACGTGGGGGAGGACAATGCGGATGGGCATCTCAAACGCCAGGTCATGGGCAGAGAGGTGGTGGTCGCCATAACCGGAGGCCGACTCGATTTCGGCCCCTGGGAGCAGATATTCTATGGAGAGTTCGACGGCAGGAGGAGAAAACGGGTTCTGGTAAAGATCATCGGCGAGTGATCCGGGCCCCGCTCCATGCGGCCAGACACCGGTGCTCAACGGTTTCCTTCCGGCTGCTCGTCCTACTTTGATCGGTGGAGGAAAAGGCGGGCGGAGCCGTCCGAAAGGCTTGGTTTCCCGGCTCCGAGTAGACCGGCGCCAATGCCGGAGGATTCTCCGTACCTTAAAAAAAGGTTCCTGGAGAGAACCGGGAGGTACTCTTATGATCGTACAGAGACTGAAAAGATGGCTGTCCATGGTGCTCATTGTCACGTGCCTCACGAGCTTGACCGCATGCGGATACTTGCTGTACCCCGAACGGCGGGGGCAGGAGGGAGGACGGATCGATCCGGTCGTGGCCCTGCTCGACGCCGCGCTGCTCCTGCTCTTTATCGTTCCCGGGGTCGTGGCCTTTGCCGTGGATATCACGACCGGGACGATCTATCTGCCGGATGGACGGACAGGTGAACTCACCGAGGTCAGGCTCGACCGCACCGGGCGAATCGACACGGCGACCCTGGAGAAAATACTCTCCGGACGTCTGGGAAAACCCGTATCCCTGGATCCGGAGACCACCCTCTTCTTTGACGCACAAGGAAAGACCCCGCATGAGCTGAAAACCATACTCGAAGCCTTGAACGCCGGCATCCGGGACGAAGCGGTTCTCAAGCGTCAAGCCGGGGTGTTCGAGCTCAGACAGGCGTATCTGTAAAGAACGGCTTCAGTCACGAGATTCCCGCATCCCGGCTTTTCCCGGGGTCGCCCGGCTCCTGCCCGGGGAACGACCCCGGGCAGGAGCCGGGCGCGGACGTGCTCGCCGTATTCACTGGCAGGAAGGAACCCTGTGCCGGCACCCGTTTCCAGGGGACCGCTCATTCTTCCTCCCAGTAGATACACTCGGCCGGACATGACTCGATGGCCTCCTGAATGAGGTCCTCGGGCCCTCCCTCGGGCTTGACCACCTCGGCCACTCCCGTCTCCTCGTCGAGCCTGAACACCTCGGGGCAGATGTCCTCACACAGGCCGCATCCCTGGCAATCCTGTTCAATGATATACACGACCCTTGCCATGGTCTCTCCTTTTCTCTCCCGGGCATGAGCCGGACGGTCACTTCAAGCTCCTATTTCCCGCCGATCAGTTCCTCGACCTCCTCGAACCCCTCCCGGTAGTGGCGTTCTTCCTCGGGGTTGAGGCGGTAGAGCAGCTTGAGAAACTCGCCCGCATGAACCAGTTCCTCTTCCGATACATCCCTCAATACCTTGATGGCGTCCTGATCATCGATTGACTCGGCGAGCTGCATGTAGATCTGCACCGCTTCGTACTCGGCGGCGATGCTGAAACGGATTGCCCGGATAAGCTCTTCTCTGCTGAGCTTCCGGTCACTGTGCTTTACGGAGAATACGCTTGAGAATTCAGGCATGGTCATCCTCCTTCCGTGTTATGATATGGTATGCCGGGGCCAGGCCTTGGGCCGGCTCCGGCGGTATGGATATCTTCAGGTACACCCTTACATCGCCGCCTCCGGGAGCTGTATCTTCACCCTCCATAAGAGCTGGGCGTTGAGGGCCACGATGATGGTGGAGACAGACATGACCAGGGCGCCCACAGCGGGAGGAAGCACGAACCCCCAGGGCGCGAGCACCCCGGCGGCGAGCGGAATGGCGATCACGTTGTAGCCCGTTGCCCAGAACAGGTTCTGGATCATCTTGGAGTAGGAAGCCCGGGCAAGCGCAAGGATGCCGTACACGTCCCGCGGATCCGAGCGGACCAGCACGATGTCCCCGGATTCCACGGCCACGTCGGTGCCCGCGCCGATGGCGATTCCAAGATCCGCCGCCACCAGGGCCGGGGCGTCGTTCACCCCGTCACCCACCATGGCGACGCGGAATCCCTGACCCTGGATGTCTCTGATCTGCTGTTCCTTCTGGTGGGGAAGGATCTCGGCAAAATATTCGTCGAGCTCGAGGTCCCGGGCGACCATCCGGGCTACCGCCTCGGCATCGCCCGTGAGCATCATGATCTTGAGCCCCATCCGCCTGAGCCGATGAATGGCCTCTCTCGATTCGGGCCGCACCGTGTCCGCGAGCTCCACGGCCCCGGCCACCTGCCCGTCCATGAGCAGGTACACCGTGGTCCGGCCCTCGGCAGACAGGGCATCCTGGAGCTTCGGGCCGGGCTCCAGTCCATTTTCCGCCAGGTATCCCGGGCTCACCGCCAGGACCTGATTATCCTCGACCTCGGCCTTGGCGCCTTGACCGGGGATGATGCTGAAATCTTTCGGCGCCGATATCTCCAGCTGCTTCTCGACGGCCATTTCCACGATGGCCCGGGCAATGGGGTGCTCCGAGCGGCTCTCCAGAGATGCTGCGGTTCTCAGCACATCGTCCGCGCTCCAGCCGGTTTCGGGGACGACGTTCACTACGGCAAACCGTCCATGGGTGAGCGTTCCCGTCTTGTCGAACACAATGGCGTCGATGTCCCCGGCCCTCTCGAACGCGGAGCGGTCGTTGATGAGCAGCCCGTTCCTGGCGGCCAGGGTGGTGGACACCGCCACCACCAGGGGAACCGCGAGCCCCAGGGCATGGGGGCAGGTGATGACCATGACCGTGACCATCCGGGCAAGGGCAAACACGAATTCCCGGCCGAGAACCAGCCAGGTGAGAAGCGTGATGCCGCCCACGGACAGGCTGATGATGGTAAGCCAGAAGGCCGCCCGGTCCGAGAGCACCTGGGCGCGGGATTTCGATTCCTGGGCCCTTCTCACCATGTCGATCACCTGGGAGAGATAGGTGTTCTCCCCGGTGCGGGTCACCTTTATGGTGACGGCGGACTCGCCGTTGATCACGCCCCCGATGACATCGTCGCCTTCGTTCTTTTCCGCGGGCCGGCTCTCCCCGGTGATCATGCTCTCGTCCACCGTGGTCCTCCCCTCCACGACAACCCCGTCGATGGGAACCTTTTCCCCGGGCTTCACCAGCACGAGATCTCCCTCCCGCAGGTCTTCTACGGGCACGTCTTCGATACCGCCGTCCTTCCTCACCCGGCCGGCCCGGATGGGCATGAGCTTCACCAGCTCCTCGAGCGCGCCGGAAGCACGAGTGACCGAGCGCATCTCCAGCCAGTGGCCCAGCAGCATCACATCGATCAGGGTGGCCAGCTCCCAGTAGAACACCATCCCGGGGAGTCCGAACACCACGGCGGTGCTGTAGACATAGGCAACGGTTATGGCGAGCCCGATGAGGGTCATCATGGCCGGCTGCCTGTCCTTAAGCTCGTTCACCAGGCCCCTGACAAAGGGGGCGCCGCCGTAGAAGTAGATGACGGAGGAGAGGACGAAGAGCGCCCGGAGATCGGCCCGGGCCCCGATGACCGGGGGCATGCCCAGAAAATCCTGGATCAGGGGCGAAAGGGCCAGTACCGGGAAGGTGATGACGAGCGATACGAGGAACCTTCTCCTGAAATCCTCGATCATCCGGGCGGAGTGTGCCCGTGCGTGCCCCTGTGCCTGTTGCTGCCCATGTTTTTCCGGATGGTCGTGCGGCCCGTGCATATGTACAGTACCTCTCCAGCCATATTCTTTCGCGGGGGTGCGGAGCCAGGGAGGGCGCCACATCCCCTGGTTACACATATAAGGCTCAGGCACGAGAGATCAAAGGCGGCCTTAGGCGCGGCGTCACCCTTTCGAGCCGGTGCTGCGCCTGAAGGAAGGTCCGGCCTGCATATTTGTGTATTTTCCCCTGCTTGCACGGTATGGCCTCACCGGCCTGTGGATTCTTCTCCGGCGGGCCGGTTCAGGATCTCCCGGAGCCGGTCCATGGCTTGGCCGAACCCGGACCAGTCACCCCGGCCCAGGGTCTGCTCGGCCTGCTGCATCGCCTCAAGAACATCCTCCCGGATCTTCTCAGAGGCTCCCTGTCCTTCCTCTTCCGCCTCAGCCCGGGCCTCTCTCTTGCCGAAGAGCACGTTTACGGCATCGGGTATGGTCGGTTCCATGACCACCCTCTGCCCGTGGACCATAATCACGCGTTTGAGCTGAGGAAGGTTTGTCCCCTCCGCGATCAGGAAAACCGGTTCCACATAGAGGAACGATGTATCCATGGGAATCACCAGGAGATTTCCCCTGATCACCCGGGAGCCCCGCTGAGCCCACAGGGAAAGCTGCTGGGAGATTACGTCGTCCTGATCGATCATGGCCTCGATCTGCTCTGGGCCGTAGATAATCCGCTGCTTGGGAAGCGTGTAGACCACGATCTCTCCGTAGCGGGGAAAGTCCGATCTGCTCGCCGCCCACGCGATCATGTTCTTCCGGCCCTGCGGGGTGAGCGGCTGGAGCATGATGTACTGCAGCCGCTCCTCTCCGGGCAGGCGCATGAGCATATAGTAGGGCTGCATGTCGATGGACTCTCCAGCATACTTTTCCTGCGGGAACGCCCAGAGATCCTCCTGGTTGTAGAATACCTGGGGGACTCTCATGTGGTAGGTGCGGTAGAGATCCATCTGGGCGGTGAACAGGTCCTCGGGATAGCGGACGTGCTCCAGCAGATGCCCAGGAAGCTCGTCCCACCTCCTGAATACTCCGGGGAAGGCCTTCTGGTACACCCGGATGACCGGGTCTTCGGGATGAAAGATATACAGGGCGACCGACCCGTCATAGGCGTCGACGACCGCCTTGACCGAATTGCGGATATAGTTGAGCCGGTTCTCGTAGGGCTCGGCGTAGGGGTATCTGTCCGAGACCGTGTAGGCATCCTGGATCCAGTAGAGCCTTCCCCGGCTGACCACCAGGTAGGGGTCCTGGTCCAGCACGAGAAAGGGGGCGATCCGGCTCACCCTCTCTTCGGTGTTTCTCCAGAGCTGGATACGGCTTGACGGCAGAATGTAGCCCGAGATCAGGATGTTGATGTCGTTGACGTGCCAGGCAAACAGGAGCCGTTTCCAGAAGCCGTCCAGGGGAAGGCCGCCGGAGCCCTGGTAGCGGGTGTAGACGTTGCCCTCCCCTTTGGGATAGTCGAGCTCTGCGATGCCGGTGTTCACAATCCGATGGCCCGGGGCTTTTTCGGGGTAATAGATCTCCGGCCGGGTGACCTCCAGGTACTCGGAGGCCGGGACGATGCCCTGGATCACGTAGCGGGGGAGGCCCTCCGCCACCGCCTCGGACACGAAGCTCATGGCGAGCCCGTAGCTGTGAGTGAACTGGAGATACCTGTTCACCCAGGTCCTTGCCCGCTCGGGCAGCTCCTCGGAGAGCTCCCGGGCCGAGAGCATCACCTGCCGGTAGCCTGCCCCAGGGAGATGGTACCGGTCCACGTCCACCTGATAGAAGTGATAGTAAAGCCGGATTTCCTGCGCCTGCTGATAGGTCTGCAGAATCGGCCTCCAGTCCCAGAGCCGTATGTTGCTGATGGTATCCCGGTTTTCCAGGATGTCGGCCTGGGTGAGCCCCGTGACCGAGGCATAGGGGACCTCACGGATTTTATCGAGCATGTATGCCTTCCTGGTCATGGCGATGTTGTTTTCGATGAAGGGCAGCTCTTTCTGAAGCTCATTGGGCTGCACAAAGAACTTGCCCACGAAGAACGGCACGATTCCCAGCAGGACAAAGGCAAGAAGGGCGAACCCGCCGACCGATGCGACCAGGAGGGTCAGGCTTCTCAGGAACACGTTGGCGGCAAGAATCGCCGCCAGCAGCAGAGTGGCGCCGAACATCACCCACAGGCTGATTCTGACCACGTGATGGTCCGTATAGCCCATGCCGTACACAACCCCCTGAGCCGAGTAGAGAAGCTGGTACCGGTCCAGCATATAACCTGCCGCAAAGCTCAGGAGGAAGAGAATTGCCAGGATGGATACATGCGTCAGAACAGAATGGCTGATGGAGGTCATCATTGTTTTCTCGAGCCGGATCCTGTCGAGGAATATATAGATGAGGATGGTAGCGGCCAGGAGGATCAGAAACAGTGCCGAGAGGCTGTTTTGAATGGTCTCGAAGAAGGGGAGCTCGAACAGGTAAAACCCGATGTCGAGACCATAGATTGGGTCTGTCTCCCCGAAAGGCTCCCGCCAGATGTAGCGCAGCAGGACATCCCAGGTGTTCTGCAGGATCATGGAGAAAACAAAGGCAAAGCCAAGCGATGCCGCAAACGCGATGAGGCGTGCCATGGAGAAGGGGAGAAGATTCTCTTCGGACACCACGGTGAGCCGTCTCCCACCCGGGTCGCCGAGACGTACGAAGATCTCGGAATTGAAGTGGAAGACCCTGCGGATGAGCATGCAGGAGTTGAGCAGAAAGGCCGAGAACACGGCCGCGAAGACCGTGATTGAAATGGCGGCCCTCAGGAGGAGGCTTTTCCAGAAGATGACCCCGTATTCGAGCTTGTCCATCCAGAGCCACTGAACGAGGAGTCTGGAGAAAAACGAAAGGAGGACGATGGATGCGACTGCGATGATGGCGAGGACAACGAG
This sequence comes from Deltaproteobacteria bacterium, assembly GCA_018436855.1. Lineage (GTDB taxonomy): Bacteria > Desulfobacterota > Desulfomonilia > UBA1062 > UBA1062 > Phosphitivorax. Next base: position 26,287 of record JAHDKO010000058.1, read on the forward strand.
GAGGGTGGTCATTCTGTGCTTCATGCGGGCTCCTTAATGTTTTTCGAGTTGAACCAGGTCATTGGGGCGGCACTGTCCGGCAGACATGCCCGCACGGATTTACAAAAAGGATGCCAGAGCCCGGCATCCCCCCTCTGTCCTGTGCGCGCCGGAACCCATCATTCACAGACCTGTGACGATACGCCGGAGAGAGTGTCCCCCTGCGCGGGAATCGTCTTGTTTTTCCGGACGGGCGCCTGGCGCGTGTACAAGGGCGCCACCTGCTAATGTCTGGAGGGCAGTGCCGATTCCAGGAGGCCGGATTTTTGGCATAATCATTGTAGTTTGTTTTCCGACGAGCGCGGTTCCACCGGATCGTAAAGGCACAATCCTAGAGTCTTCTGCTATGACGGCAGGGAAATCTTTCGCCGCGCGGCTGAAGCCTGCCCAAAGGGAGATGACGCATGTTTGGAAAACGCATACAGGTATTCAGGCTCTTCGGGTTTACCGTGTATCTCGATCTAAGTTGGGTCATCATCGCCGTGCTCATTACCTGGTCGCTGGCCGCTGGGTTCTTTCCCTACTACTACCAGGGCTTCTCAACACTCACCTACTGGATCATGGGCGTAATCGGCGCCTTTGGGCTGTTCTTTTCGATCATTTTCCACGAGATGAGCCACTCGCTGGTATCGCGCAAGTTCGGCCTCGACATCAGGGGGATCACCCTGTTTGTCTTCGGCGGCGTCTCCGAGATGAACGAAGAGCCGAACGACTCCAGGACCGAATTCTTCATGGCTATTGCCGGGCCTCTGTCGAGCATTTTTCTGGGCTTCGTATTCTATGGCGTGTACCGGTTCGGGATCCAGGCACAATGGCCTGCGCCGGTGGGGGCAGTTTTCAACTATCTGGCGATCATCAACTTCGTTCTGGCCGCTTTCAACCTCGTCCCGGCGTATCCGCTCGACGGCGGCAGGGTCCTGCGGTCGGCCCTGTGGAGGTGGAAGGGCAACCTTCGCTGGGCGACCCGGATCGCGACCCGGATAGGGGCCGGTTTCGGACTGGGGCTCATCCTTATGGGTGTTTTGAACATCATCACCGGAAACTTCATCGGCGGCATGTGGTGGGTTCTCATCGGGCTGTTCCTGAGGAGCGCGTCCCAGACCTCATACACACAGCTCCTGATGCAGCGGGCCTTAAGCGGCGAGACGGTCAGGCAGTTCATGAAGAAAGACCCGGTATCGGTTTCTCCGGCCATGTCCCTGGACCAGCTCATTCACGACTATTTCTACAAGTATCACTACAAGATGTTTCCCGTGCAGGACGATGCGGGGAATCTCGAAGGCTGCATCACCCTGGACAGGATCAAGGAGGTTCCCCGGGAAGAGTGGGATCGCAGGCATGTGGAAGACATCGTATCGAAATGCTCGGAGCAGAATACGGTCGAGCCTTCCACCGATGCTATGAAGGTGATGGCCAGAATGAATCGCGAAGGGGTGAGCAGGCTCCTCGTAACGGACCATGGTCACCTGGAAGGCATCGTGACCCTGCGTGATCTCTTCAACTTCATCTCCATGAAAATGGACCTCGAAGGAGAGGATGTCTCTCCGGAAACGCGGCCCGGGCCTCCAGGGAGTTAACCCTGGTGGTACACTCCCTTTTGCGGGCTTCTAACGAAGGGCGTGTCCGCCTTCCCCTCCCGCCTTCCTTAAAAGGCCCGGTGTTCCGTGCCCGCCGTGGCGGGCGGCTCTGGGGGTCTGTAGGCGCATGGAAAGAGCAGCGCAGGGTTTCCCCCTCTGTAGGATTGAATCCTGTTCCGCAAGACATATTCCCGGAGCATGCCGATGACCTTAGAATATAAGCATTGAATATTGCATATGATATGAAACGATCTTCTCCTGGCACGCTCTTTGTAGATACTTCATCGTAAGGTGATTTTTTTCAGGGAGAGTTCACTGCAAAGAACGCTCCTGGAATCTTCTGGCGTTCAAAAAGGAGGAGATCGACCTCCCCCCACCCGTGTGGGGGGAAGCCGATTGGATGAACCGGCGTTTTCTGAAAGAAATGCATCCGGAAACGCGGTTCCATCCAGTGGAAGTACCAGGGGAAGAGAATGGCAAAGGTTGCGATAAACGGCATGGGAAGGATCGGAAGAGCGCTGTTCAAGGCGCTCGTTGATATGCCTGGGCTCGAGGTTGTAGCGGTCAACGACCTCGCACCGGTGGACAACATCGCATACCTGCTCAGGTACGACTCGGTATACGGGCGATACGGCAAGGCGGTGACAAGCAGGGAGAATGCCATTGTCGTCGATGAAAAGGAATATCGCTTCCTGCAGGAGAAACATCCCGGGGATCTCCCCTGGAAGGACCTTAAGGTGGATCTGGTATTTGAATGCTCCGGGGTGTTTACGACGAGGAAGGAGCTGGAGAATCATCTCCAGGCAGGCGCCTCCCGCGTGATCCTCTCGACCCGGGCAAAGGGCGGCGACGTGGAAACCGTGGTCCACGGCGTGAACAGGCCGGCCAAAGAGATCGACATCATCTCCACGGCAAGCTGCACCACCAACTGCATCACGCCCCTGGTGGAGATCATGAACAGGAGGATCGGGGTCATGAAGGCGATCATGACCACCATACACGCCTACACCTCATCCCAGAACCTGGTGGACGGCGGCAACAAGAAATGGAAGAGGGGCAGGGCCGCGGCGATAAACTTGGTTCCGACCACCACCGGTGCGGCCAGGGCCACCGGGAACGTACTGCCGGAATTCATGGAGAAGTTCGACGGCGTTGCAGTGAGGACACCGGTCCCGGCGGGTTCCATATCCGATGTCGTGTTCCTCACCAAAAGGCGGACGGGTGTGGACGAGGTCAACGGAATATTCCGCGAAGAGGCGCAAACGGAGCGGTACAGCGGGGTCTTGAGGGTGGCGGAGGACGAGATCGTGTCCACTGACATCATTCAGGACAGCCATGCCTCCATCGTGGATTCCCACATGACCCAGGTGGTCGACGGTGATCTGGTGAAGGTCATGTCCTGGTACGACAATGAGTGGGGGTATGTGTGCCAGATGGCCCGCACGGCAGCGGCGATGTTAGCATAGAAAACCGACCGGAAACAGGTGTGCATGGGCACCGGACTTTTAGGATGAAGAAGCGAAGATCATGAACAGAGAGAAAGGAAGGTATTCCAGACAATATACAAAAGACCACGTATGCTCCTCTTAGCGGGGGTTGGAGAACCTACCTCAGCCCCGTTCTCCAACCCTCATTTTTTTCCCTGTCGAGAAAAGGGAAAAAGAGGGAATACCCTGGGGGAGTCGACCGATATATGCGCCATGCGGATGAGAAGATCCGCATGGCGCTTTCATTTTTAGGTCATTCCCGCCCAGGGTGCTTCGGGAGGATCAGGGTAAAGGTGCTTCCCACCCCTTCGGTGCTCTCCAATCGGAGCTGTCCGTGGTGCATGTCAACATAGCGTTTGACATTGGAAAGGCCCAGCCCGAAACCGCGCAGCTCACGGTTGCGGAGGTCCATGACCTCCTCGAACGGCTTGACGATGTCCTCGATGTCCTTGCGCCGGAACCCCTTGCCCGTGTCCTCGATGCTGATGGCTACGGAATCTTCGGACGACTCGGCGCTCACGGTCACGCGCCCCCCGGAGGGCGTGTATTTGAGCGCATTGTCGATGATGTTCTGCACCGCCTTGGCGAGCGGGTTGGCATAGGCCTGCAGAAAGATCGGCCCGGGAGGAATCCGGATCTCCAGGGATATTCCTCTTTCCTGCGCCTCGACCAGGTAGTTTTCCACTTGGTCCATCAGGAGGGCACATACATCGACACGTTCGGGAAACATCATGGACGTCAGTTCCCTGTCTGTCTGGAAATAGTCCAGGATCATGTGCAGATCGTGCTCGAGCCTCTTGCTGTTTTCGATGATCACATCGAGCGCATGCTTCTGGTCATCCGTCAGGTTCCCGATCTTCCCGGACCGCAGCCGGTGCGCATATCCGCCGATGACGATGGCGGGAGACTTCAGGTCGTGGACCATGTGCGCTACAAACTCCCGGTATGTTTCCTTGACGCTTTTCTCCATAACGCTCCTTTTCCTGGCTGTCCCCTGCAAGGTTCTTCTCCCCGGCACGTGCGATCGCGGGATACCGGATACCGGCGCCTGGCGGAGCGTGGAGCGGATACCGGGCCCTTCGCGGTCTCCTTGAATACCGGGTTCTCCTGAGATATCAGGGGATGAACAGCATGCGATACATGCCGGGAGCCTGGTTCAAAAACCGCCGATATATCCCCTTCCCTGGCGAGGTTCGCGTTCAAGGCTGTCTGACTCCCCTATCAAACAATATAGGATGGATATGCCGTGAAGCAAATGGCACCTGAAAAAGGGGATTATCCGGTTGTGGTGAGGTTCTTGGGCGGGGAATCCCGGGGCCCTTGCCCGGGCGGGAAAGTATCTCCTGCATGGGTCGCGATCAGGGGCGCGGGCCTCCCCATGATATGCGAGTCACACAATCCCGCCGGTCACAGGCCCGGCCGGCGGTTCACAACCGCTTTTAAAAGTCTCGGGGCATACGCCGGAACGTGAGGACGGATTGGGCGAGATCTCGCGATCTTCAAACCCGTCTGAGCCGACTTTTGAGGTCCTCCACTCCAAGGCAGTTCAGGACATTCCCGGGTTCCAGCCATCCCCTTCTGGCCTGGTTGATGCCCATCTCCATATAGCCGAGGTTGAAAATGCTGTGGGCATCGGTGGATATGGCGACCATCAATCCCGCGTCCCTGGCCGCCTTGCAGTAGATGTCGTCAAGATCCAGCCGGTCGGGGTTTGCATTGAGCTCGAGAAAGCAGCCCTTCTCCCGTGCCGCCTCGATGACCCGCTCCAAGTCTATTTCGTAGGGTTCCCGCTCGTTGATGAGGCGACCGGTGGGGTGGCCGAAGATCGAGAAATACGGGTTTTCCATGGCCTTGAGCACCCGTTCTGTCTGTTTCTCGCGAGAGAGGTGCTGGTGGTAGTGGATGGAGCAGACCGTGAAGTCGAGGTGCCTGAGGATCTCGTCCGGATAGTCGAGGGTCCCGTCCTTGAGGATGTCCACCTCCGCTGACTTCAGGATCGTGATATCGGGGTAGCGCTCGTTCATCCGGTCGATCTCCTCGATCTGTTCCATGAGAACCCTGCTTCCGATTCCATGGGCCACCGTCACCTGGGGAGAGTGGTTGGTAACGGCCAGATATTCATACCCGCGGCTGCGCGCTGCCCCCACCATTTCCTCCAGGGTGTTCTTGCCGTCCGAGAGAGTGGTGTGGGCGTGGAGATCTCCCCGGATATCTTCCTGGGTGATCAGCCGGGGGAGCTCCCCATGCCGGGCGGCCTCGATCTCTCCCCGGTTCTCCCTGAGCTCGGGCTCGATATAGGGCAGGCCCACGCTGCGGTAGACCTCTTCCTCGGTCAGCCCGGCGATGCGCTTGCCCCCGCGGAAGACGCCGTACTCGTTGATCTTGAGGCCGTTTCTCTGCGCCATCTTCCGCACCGCGACGCTGTGCTCCTTCGATCCGGTGAAATAGTGCAGGGCCGCGCCGTAGCTTTCCTCGGGCACCACCCGGACATCCACCTGGAGGCCCGACCTCAGGATGACCGTCGACCGGGTCATTCCCCGGGAGACCACCGTGCTCACCTCTTCGAAGCCGGTGAAGCGGTCCATGACCAGCCCGGGTTCGTCACAGATCACCAGGATGTCAAGATCGCCCACGGTCTCCTTTTTTCGGCGGTAGCTCCCGGCCACGACCGCCTGCCTCACCACTTCCAGAGTGTTGAGGCGTTCAAGGTACGACCGGGCGATCTCATGGGCGGTGATGAACTTGATCCGGGCGGAGTGGGCAGCAACGGCGGATAAACCCCGGAGAATCTTCCTCTCGGTCTTCGGGCCGAAGCCCCTGATCCGGGCGATCTCTCCGCTGCGGGCGGCCGCTTCCAGGTCCTGCCGGGAGGAGATCCCCAGGCTGTCGTGAAGGGTTTTCACCTTTTTTGGGCCGAGCCCTTCGATTTTCATGAGAATGCTCAGTCCTTCGGGAATCTCCCTCTCAAGCTCATCCAACCGGTGGATCCGGCCCGTGCCTACGTATTCCCTGATCTTTGCCGCCAGGTCATGGCCGATTCCGGGCAGCTCCTGAAGGTCTTCACCCTCATCGATCATGCCGGCAACGCTTTTCGGCTGCGACTCGATGGTCCGGGCTGCGTTCCGGTATGCCCGGACGCGGAACTGATTGGTTCCCTGGATCTCCAGAAGGTCTGCCAGCTTCTGGAACGCGGCGGCTATTTCCTGGTTGTAAAACGGCATGGTCCACCGCCTTGATGCCCCTGCACATCGGGCTCCCCCGGCGGCTTTGGCCGGTATGTATAAGGGAATCCTTCCCGGCCGGGAATCGGCGCGGAGAAAAAAGAGCAGGGCCGGGGTGAGGACTGACAGCCCCGGCCCTGAAAATGAGAGGTGCTAACGTCTTGTTCTGATATATCCATACGCAGGATACGCGGGACCGGGGCCCCGCACAGGCCTGCGGTGGATGGCATTGTGCTCATGCTTCCTCCCCGTCTCTCAGACGGAAGATGGTTTCGAAGGAGGCAAAGAGATCGAGGTAATCCTCCAGGAGCCGCGTCATGAGAAAATTCTCCCTGACCTGCTCGCGTGCCGCCTTCCCAAGGCTCGACCGCAGATCCTTATCCCGGATGAGGCGGACTATCCTGTCTGCGGCCTCCTCGATGGTGGAGACCAGAAATCCATTTACCCCGTCCTCGATCTGGTAGCTGATTCCCCCTGCGTTGCCGCCTATCACGGCTGCTCCCTTCCACATGGCCTCGGTCACTGTCAGACCGAACCCCTCGCGCAGCGATTTCTGTATCACCACGGCGGCATGGCGCTGCAGCGCATTGACCAGGGCGGTGTCCTGCCGGCTGATAATGATGATGCGCTCTTCGCGCTGATCGAGGAGCGAGGTGTAGACCTCTCCTCCTTCCGGGTCATCCGTGGCCACGTTCCCGAGCAGGACCAGGGTGCAGGGAACCTCCTCTCTCGCGAGCCTGAACGCCTCGATGACCCCGGCAGGGTCTTTCCACCGGTCGAAACGCGATATCTGGGTGACAATGGGAAGGTCGGTGGGGATATGGTAGTGGTCGAGGCGTTCACGGATATTTTCGGCGGTCATGTCCCGGTTTTTGATCGAGAAGGGGTCGATGCAGGGTTTGAAGAAGAGCTGAGGGGTCCGGAGCCGCTGCCGGTACTCCTCGAGGGAGAGAACCACGGCGTCGTGCAGCTCGATGAACTGCAGAAGATATTCCCAGAGCTCCCGGTGCGGGTTGGTGAGATCCAGGTGGCACCTCCACACCCATGGACAGTTTTTTTTGTAGTTCACCACCATCGGAAGGGGCTGAGGGTCGTGCACGATGACGAAATCGTGGTCGTGCAGATGGTTCCTCACGGCGTTCTCATAGACGATATCCTCATAGATCCGGCATTTTCGGGGCGAGAGGTTGATGGCGCCTCCCTGCAGGGCATTGTGCATTTTTTTTGTGATGCTGAAGAAGTCGGGCGCTCCCTGGATCACCCGCCACCCGGTCATGACGCCAACTGAGTTCATGAGCAGGGTCAGGGGGGAGAGAATCTCGGCCACGCCCCCTCCGTAGTATGTGGAGTTGATGTGGGCCACGTGAAGACCGCGGAGCATATCCGCCTTTTCCCTGATCCGCTCCACCACGGCACTCCCGATCAGGGGACGGTAGTCTTCGATGGTTGCCAGGTTATGCCTGTGAGGCATTCCGGCCTCCTTTTTCAAGCGGAGAGTCCGACCGCAGGAACCAGGCGTCCTCTTCGGGCAGGCTGGTGTTGATGCTCATGCCCGAGCCTATCTCGAAGCCCGCCCTGGTGGTCAGCCGAGGCCCGATCTGCAGAAACCAGTGTGCCTGAGGCTCGTCGGTGCGGTACTTTGCACTGGATTGGATCACATAGTTGTAGTCCGGGTCGTTCAGCCTGCCCCGTATTCTCCGGAGCATGGCGTGCAGCGAAGAGGCCAGATCGTCCTTTTCCTCTGCGGAAACGTCGCCGAAATGCGCCTTGTGCGCCCGGGGCATGATCCATATCTCAAAGGGCTGCGCCGCCGCATACGGGACGAACGATACGAAAGACCGGTTTGCATGGATGACACGGATGCCTGCAGAAAGCTCTTCCGCGAGCATGTCGCAGTACATGCAACTGCCCCGCTGGTCGAAATATTGCTGCGCCCGGTACTCCTGCTCGCGGACATGCCCGGGGACCACGCCGGTCGAGATGATCTGGGAATGGGGATGGGCGAGAGAAGCCCCGGCTCGGCGGCCGCAGTTGCGGAAGATGACGACCAGCAGGTTCTTCTCAAGCCGGATGAGCTCGAGATACCGCTGGTGATACGCATCCACGATCATCTCCACCTCGCCCACGGTCATGGCCGGGATCTGCCGGTTATGCACCGGGCTTTCGATAAGAACTTCATGGTGGCCGTAACCTTCCATCCTCATATATATTCCCTGGCAAACCCGCTTCAGGTCTCCCTCAGGGGTCAGTGCAGGGTATTTGTTCTCCACCACCCTGATCTGCCAGGAGGAATCACCGCGGCCATATTCCAGGAGAACGGGAGGGAGATCCTGTTCGTGCCCCGGGCAAAAAGGGCAGCGCTCATCATAGGCCGGCTCCGGGCGGGCATCTTCCCGTGCTCCAACCATCTCCCGGGGCCTCTGCCGGCGGGAAAGGGCATAGATCACCCATCTGCCCGTGGCAGGGTTGTACCTCATCTCGTTTCTGTGCGCGACAGGCGCTGTGGACGTCGCTCTTTTCATCCGGTGCCCTTTTCACGGTCGGCGGGAAAACAGTGGATCATCCCCCCAAGCCCCCTTCATGCATAAGATTTCAAATTCAGGAAAGATCTACAAAATATGTGCCAGCTGATCCCCATTGCTTTCTCTCCTCAAGACCACCGTGCGGAAGCCGGGGAGAAAAACCACATACAGCGGCTCCCGGAGCGGAGAAACGGAGTGACCGGGCTTTCCGAAGCCTTGATTTATCCTCGGGTGAGAAAACGGTCTCAGGCATGAAAACCGTCCAGTTTCACAGGACAAATCCTTTCTCGCCGGACACATCGGGGCTTGGGAGGTCAGCATGCCCGGAGGGTGCTGTCTCCGGGATCTTTTTCCGAAAACGCACGGGCGGGCTCGGGCTGGCATCGCGGGCAGAAAAAACTGGTCCTTCCCGAGATCTTCCGGGTCTTCAGCTCTGATCTGCACCGGGGGCACCGGCCTCCGTGCACCCGCCTGGGCAGGAGACACGCATCCGGGAAAAGGGATGGGTCGGCCCGGAACCGGATTGCGACCTTCAGCACCTTTTTCATGGCGGTGAAGATGTTCCTGAGCTGGTCTTCCTGCAGTGAATCCAGATGCCGGGCCGGATTGATCCCGGCCTGGAACAGGATCTCGTCCGAATAGATGTTGCCGATCCCCGCGATGGCGCTCTGGTCCATCAGCGCCGGCTTGATCATGCCTTTTTTCCTGCTCAGCTCCCGGCGGAACAGGGAAAAGTCCATCCTCTGGGAGAGGGCGTCAGTGCCCAGCTGCCGGACCCTGATAAAATCCTGGGGAGAGGTGATCAGAAACACCTTTCCCAGATTTCTCCTGCTGGCATAGGCAAGATGGTAGCCGGTATCGAATGTAAACCGGATCTTCGCCTGGCCCGGCTCGGGGTCTCCGTGGCGGTAGTAGCACAGAGAGCCGGTCATCCCGAAGTGCATGACGATCCAGAGCTGGCCGTCCAGGTTCACCAGCAGGTACTTCCCGTGGCGGGCCGTATCCGTCATGCGCTTGTGTTTGAGAGCCTGGCGGAATTCCGGGACAGGCGTTCCCTCAACCAGAGAAGGTTCCCGCACCTCGATGTCGACGATGTTCTTGTGCAGAGACGTGGATTCGAGGTATTGCCTGAAGATCTCTACATCGGGCAGCTCGGGCATCCTGCGACCTCCCCGATGGCTCTTTTCCGCATACCGGCACTGGGGTCTCGTGACATATGGCCTGTCGTCCACCTGCCCACATGCATGCCGCACGCTTCGGGTGTCTCACACCCCGGGATCTCCTTCAGGCGATCCCGCCGATACCGCCCGGACACGTTTTCCGGGGGGGCCTTCTTTCCGGCGGTCTCTCCGGTGAGAAGGCCGACCACTGCCTCTTCGACCGCAGGGAAGGTGCTCCCGTCCCCGATAGTGGATTTCCGCGGCGCATCGAGGATCGCGCCGTTTTCCATCATGTCCGAGAAGTGGACAATGACCGCATCTCCCTTCCGTGCCTTTCTCATACTTTTCTTCCTCCTCCGGTGGAGGCTTTTTTCAAGGGGAGACCATGTTCATGGCCCCCTCAACCCTTCGTATTCCCTGCTGAAAAAGGTGCGTGATTCAGGCAACGAGATTGATCGGTGTTCCCGAAACAAACGAGCGGATATTTTCCACCGTAGTGTTCAGGATGTCCAGGAGCGCTTCCTGGGTATAGAATGCACTGTGAGGTGTGATGTAGACGTTGCGCATGCGGAGCAGGACATGGTCGGCGAGCAGGGTCTGGAGGTCGTGGTCCCGCTGGAACATGGATCTGACCAGCTCAGCTTCTTCACGTATGAGAGGCTCTTCCGAGAGCACATCCAGTCCCGCTGCGGAGATCTTGCCCCCCGCCAGCGCCTTCAGCAGCGCCTCCACCTCGACGATGGGACCCCGCGAGGTGTTGATCAGGACGGCCCCGTCCTTCATGAGGCCGAACTGCTCGGTGGAAATGAGGTTTCTGGTCTTTTCGTTGGAAGGGACATGCAGGGTGATGATGTCGGCCGTCCTGAGGACCTCGTCCATGGGGAGATAGGTAAACCCCATCTGTTTGGCCACACTCTCCTGAGGCCTCACGTCGAATGCATGGACCTTCATGTCGAAACCTCGGGCGATACGGACCACGCACATCCCGATGGTCCCGGTTCCGATGACCCCGAGCACCTTGCCGTGGAGATCGAAGCCTTTGAGCCCCCGGATGGAGAAGTCCCCCTTGCGGGTCCGGTCGATGGCCTCGGTGAGATGACGGGAGATGGTGAGGATGAGTCCGAACACGTGCTCGGCAACGGTGCAGGACCCGTACTCCGGAACGTTGGACACGCGGATCTGCTGTTCCCTGCAATAATCCAGGGCGATATGGTCGAACCCCGTGGACCGGGTGGCGATGAATCGTAAGTTCGGAATCCGCTCGAGGATCTTCTTTCCCAGGTCCGAGTAGATGAAGGTGGAGATGACCTGTGCATCGGAGCACCATTCGGCATTGCTTTCATCCAGGGAATCTTCCGTGAGCAGGACCTCGTGGTCTTTCTGCAGGTTTTTGTAGATCGCCTGCTCCCACTGCTCTGCCTCAAAGACCGCAATCTTCATGTTCCCCCCAATAAGAAAAATAATAAGGTCTTCAGCCGCGATCTCTCATTTTTGGGCACGAATTTTTTCATACAGGCGCTCGGTGTCTTCCCGCCGGCACAGCTCGGTCCCCGGTGTCATGACCGCTGCCGTGCCCGCCGCCACACCGAACATGGCCGCCTCGAGGATGGAGAGTCCCCGGGACAGACCCAGAACGACTCCCGCCGTCATGCTGTCTCCGGCACCCACCATGCTCACTGCCCGCACGCTCGGGGCGTGGATGCGCCGGCAGCCTTCCGCGGTTACCAGCATGGCTCCCCCCGCGCCCAGAGAAACGACCACGATCTCGCTGATGCCCTCGCTGATGAGTCGGAGCGCGGCATCGGCCAGATCGTCCTCTTCCAGGATCTCCTCGCCCGCGAGCTGGCTCAGCTCTCTCCTGTTCGGCTTGATCAGATACACCGGGGATTCTGCTGCCCGGCACAAGGCATCTCCGGAGGTGTCCACGACATATCTCGCGCCCAGCCCGGCTGCCTTCCTGCCCAGGAGGGCATAGAAATCGTCAGGGGTCCCGGGAGGCAGGCTGCCGCTTCCCACGATGTATTCCGGCCGGTATTCCAGGTCGTCGAGCAGTGCGAGGACCGCCCCGCATTCCTCTTCCCGGATGACGGGTCCCGGCAGGCCGAACCGGAACTGTCTGCCGCTGGTCTCCTCGCGGACGATAAAGTTTTCCCTGGTCTGGCCGGCGATCTCCACCTGCCGGAAATGCACCTCCTCGTGTTGCAGGAGGGTTTTCAGCAACTCACCGAAATGCCTGCCTGTGGGGAAGAGGGCGAGGGACTCTCCCCCCAGTTTTCTGACGGCACGCGACACATTGATGCCGCCGCCGCCGGGCTCATGAACGGGCTCCGAACACCGCATCTTGTGTTCCGCCATGACCTGCGGTACCCGGCAGCTCGTGTCGATGCCGGGATTGAGCGTCACGGTCACTATCCCTGCCACAAGAACCTCCCTTCGAGGCATGGTTGCCTCCGGCTGTTCCAGTCCCTATCCTTTTTTCGATGCATTGAATCCCGCCGCCACCTCCAGCAGCCCCGGCGATGCTGGTCTGTCGCTGCTGCTGATACCGGGGCTTGAGCTCGTCGATCTCGTCCCTGATATTCCTCTTAATCCCCCTGCATGGACGAGATCCTGGCAACGGCATGCCGGGTGCTCCCGCGGTCCATGACTATGATGATCCGGGCGATTACGGTAAGCAAGTCAATGATCAAGAGCGTTCTCCTTACCGGGATAAGACATAGTTCCAGAATGGGTTCGCAAAGATGAGGACCATGGAGACCGCCAGGCAGTAGATGGCGGTGGCTTCGATCATGGCCAGGCCCACGAACAGGGTCCGGCTGATGATGTCGGATTTTTCGGGCTGCCGAGCGATTGCCGACAGCGAGCTCGCAACGGCCCTCCCTTCTCCCAGTGCGCATCCCAGCGATCCTATTCCTATGGTGATCCCTGCGGTGAAGATCGATATCATTCCGATGAGGTTGATCACATCCATAGCTACACACTCCTTTCATTGAAGGAGAAGGGCGTGCCCGAGAAAGCCAGGCGATCATCCTTCTTCCATCTCATACTCCGGAACGACCGTGAGAAGATGATCACTCCCTCGCAACTCGCGACCATGCTCCGGATCGTTTCCATGATGAGCACGGTTTTCCCGACCCCGGCCCCGCCGGATGTCGAACTGCTGCAGGACCTCGACATCCACCGTTTCTCTGCCCCGTGCAGTGGGTTTCCTTCCAGGGATGGTGCGCTTACGGATGTCATCGCTCCTTGCCGGGATTGAGCGATATGGAGTCGATCCCGGTCCTCACGAGAAAAGCTGCGAAATCCGGATCATCGCGCGGAGCCTGACCGCCCCGTGCAGACAGCTCCAAGCACCCGTCTCTGGCCTGGTCAGGCTCTTTCTCCGCTTCTCTCTTGTTCCTGTTCAGCCTGGATAACGAGCACGGGCCGGTCTGCAAGCCGCACCACCTTTTCCGTGACCGAGCCGAAGAGGGTGTGCCTCCATCCCGTTTCTCCATGGGTCGATATCACCACCATGTCCGCGCCTTCCTCCCGTGCACTCCTCACGATCGTCCGGGCGGGATCGCCCAGGACAACCTTCGGATCAATGGCGATCCCCCGGGGGAACCTGCGGGAGATCAATGCGTGCAGGTGCCCTATGGCGGCGTCGCGAAGTGTCCGGGAATAGGCGGACACGTCCAAGGCCGGGACATCGTAGGCAAACAGGGGAATGGGCGGTATGACGTGCAGGAGCACGATGCCGGCGCGATATTGCTCCGCCAGCTCCCCGGCCGCGCCGAAGGCGCTGTAGGATGCCTCGCTGAAATCGGTCGGAACGAGTATCCGTTTCAACGGGAGCATAAAGGGACAGCCCTCCTTTTTCCGGGGTCGCACCGTATCATACGGGCATACAAAAAAGTGTCCGCTTCTGCTCGTCCCTCCGGGGATACCCCTATTGTCCCGCCAGCCTGCACGCCTTGTCGCCGCTGCCGCACGAGATGAGATCATACGAGCGTAAGGGGCTGATCTCCTGATCTTCCAGGAACTGCTTCATCTTCTGGAGCGACCTGACCTGAAGCTGCCTCACCCGTTCCTGGCTCAAACCGAGCTGGGAACCGATTTCCATGAGGGTGACCGGAGGGTCCGAATAGAAACGCTTCAGGATGATGAACAGCTCCCGGCGCGTCAGCATGGTGAATCCCTGCTGAAAGAGAAACGACACGTGCCGCGATATCTCCCGGTCGGAGTAGAGCGATTCCAGGTCGAAATCGTCCGTGAGATAATCCACCCACCGGTCCGTCTCGCTGGGGTCTCCTGCGATAGTCTCATCGAGCGAGAGGAGATCCTTGGTATGCCGCAGCGTCCCCGTGCGGATTTTGCTGCTTTTCCGGATAAAGTCCTTGATGGATGCCTCGATCCACCACACGGCATAATAGATGAAGTGCACCCCCCTGTCGGGGTCGAATCGTGTGAGGGCCTTCATGAGCCCCAGATTTCCTTCCTGGACGATTTCGAGATAGTTGTGTCCGCTGTTGAAATATTTCTGGCTCACCTTGACGACGAATCTCAAGTTTGCGTGGATGATCTTCTGCCCGGCATTCACGTCGCCCTGCTGGTACTGTTTCGCCAGCTTGTACTCTTCCTCGGGCAGGAGGAGAGGATATCGTCTGATTTTTCGAAGATAAAGCTGAAGCTCGGAATAATCGTGTCTATTTGCCATAGATAAGCACCTTTTTAAGAATGTGATTTTGTCGGTTCCATCATGGTTACCGGTTCGACCGTATACCTGATCCGCTTGGCGGGAGACGGGTGTCTGCGGGACGCTCCCGACTCCGGTGTTGCTAACGACCTCGGGCACGCATCCTGTAGCGCCAGGGTAACATGCTCGGCGGTGATCTCCTGGATTCCCGCATACGCACGGGCCCTTCCGAACACGCATAAAAGGCTTTCGAGATGTTCTGCGAACCTCTCGTTCGGGATCCCGGGCTGTGTGCAGAGCCTGATGATGGCCTTGCGCGCGGAAGGATGACACGACAGGGAATCCCCTTCGATAAAGGCCGTATCCGGGGTTGTCTGTACAGGGGTTTCCCCGGAGCCGTCCTTCGGATGCCAGGGGTTGCCCACCAGACCGGCGAAGTTCTGATCCGCGATTGAGAGGATGGAGTGCTCGGTTCGTGTGCCGGCCACCACGACCGCGACCTGAAGGGGCATGGATTCGGAAACCCTGTTTCCCGATGTGAAAATTCCCGCATGCGGGGCGGGGGCGGTGAGGATGTGCTCACGCTCCATCGCGGCCTTTTTGATCAGCTCCCAGAGGTGGATGTTTCGGATGATCCATGAGGCCTCCACCACCAGGCACCCGCCGTTGGCCTTGTGGATAAGGCCGCCCCTCATACCTGCGGCGTCCGCATCCCGGCACCCTTGATCACCTTCCGGGGAAAAGCAGCCCATCAGTGCCTCACGATTCGGGCTCCGTGCAAAGATTACCGGATACTCCTTTCCTCCGGATCTCCCGACGAGCACCGCAACCGTGTAGGGCGCGTGCAGCTGATCGCGCCAGGAAAGGCCCGGCTTCTTTCCCTGAACAGCGGGTCCGGCCGTGCGGGCGGGCAGGGTGAATGCCGTGAGGTTGTTCAGAATATCGCGCTCCACATCCTCCAGATAGACCAGCACCTTGGGGAAGCTGTGGTATCTTCTTCTGAGGCGGGCAGTCAAGGGTGCGATCGCCCTTTGCGCAGCACGCTCGGTGCGACGGCGTATCTCCTCGGAGCATTGGCGCTTTGTTTCCCGGATGCGTTTACGGGCCGTCTCGAAATCTTCGTGCAGGTGATCATCTGCACCCAGATCCGGCAGACATCCCCCTATCCGGCGGGAGCCGCCTGTTCCGGCCGGGGATGCCGGAAGGCTTCCGTGGTCATGGGGTTCTGCGGGCAACTCATGTCCACGGCTGTATCTGAGATCCGTGATGTCGTCTCCCTGAGCGGAACGATAAAAGCCCCGCGCCAGGCTCCTCTCGTGCCGGCCGGAGCGCAGCCTCACCTCGCGGATCTCCTTCTGCACACATTCCGAAAGCAGCACATCACGCACCCTGCGGTTCACCTCGTCGACGAAGTGTTCCATGTCGCGGCGGAAGACTACACCTTTCCCGGCGGGAAGGGCGATGATCCGTGGACGAGTCTCTTCCTGGAAATTTCTGACACCGCACCAGTCGAGCGGGGCGGAGAAAGGTATGTCCGCCGCCTTGAGGCAGTCTCTCACTATCCGCTCGTCCGCAGGGCATCCCTGCTCGGTGGCGAGAAACAGGAAGGCCGGATGATTTTTTCCGGCAGCCTCTCTCTGCCTTCCCAATGCATGCAGCAGTGGGCGGGTCCACCCGGGCTGATCGTTTCCTATCGTGCGTGCTCCTGTATTCATCATTTTTTCCCTGTCCGGGTGAGGCAGAGACTCCCGGAGCCACCTTCTGAGGGTTTGTACGAAAACAGCCGTCCTGTCGGAAACACTAGTGTACCTGGATCGATCTGGTGTTTTCCCAGAGGCCGTGGATGTTGCAGTAACTCGTTGCATAGATCTTCCCCGATTTTTTCAGTCTGGCCATTACGACGGCTGAGTGATCCGTGTGTGCAGGTCCCTGATCCGGTCCGGCTGCCGATTCCCCGTGCGCAGAGAACTGGATGTGCGCGAGCTGGTAGGTGAACCGGTCTCCTTCCGGGAGGTAGAACACCTTTATCCAACGGATGTGATGCTCCGTGGTATTGGGATGCGGGCTTTCCTTGCCGATGGAAACCCTAATCTCGAATGTGCCGTCCTTCTGGACGGTGTCAGGACATTCGATGACCGGGACATGGTTTTCGGTTTTCCAGTCAGGCGCCTGGAACAACTCACCGAACCGTATCATCCGTCTCCTCCTTTTCGGCACCCCGAAGGCGTGCCTCGTAACGGGCGTGCGCACACTCGGGTATGCCTGCCACCCAATCGATTCAATCAATCAAACCACTCCGGGAAATTCTGTTTGATATCCCCTGGATGCTTGAACCTGATCTTCCCGGATAAAAACATGTTTGCGATTGTCCTGGCGATCTGCCTGTCCTGATCCAAGTCGGTCTGGGAACGACCGTGCTCGGGAAGGCGGATTTCGTCTTCACCGCCGGTTCGCTCGACCAGCGCTTCCATCAGCTCGAAGAGTGTAGTGGTGATCTCGACCGTATTGCTCCTTGAACTCAGCGTACCAAAACCACTGTGTATGCTCATTCGTAACTCCTCCTACGTAGTGTCCCCGGTGATCCGGTCATCTGTCGGCTGTAACCCTGATGACTTCTCAACTGCCATCCCTTCTATTCAATTCGTGTGCCGATGTTTTTTAAGGCAAATAAATCTAGAAAAAACGATACCATGCATGACGGCCAGGAATTTCCGGGCTCTCCCGATCTCAGGTATCTTGTCCTGTCATGTAGGATGATTCTTTTCCGATGGGATTTTATCCGGCAGGATTCCGAAATATGAACGTATCTTGAGACGTTAAAAGGATGCACCTCATACACGGGTTCTTATCCTTGCGGAATAACACGACTTATGAGAGAGACCCTGAACCGCCACAGCCTGCGGGGAGGCTTCCCTCCCGTCGACGGACCGTGCTGGGAAGATCAAAATACTCAGGTAATCCAGCGCTTACATGCTAAGAATCCGGGGGTCTCTCCACGGAGAACACCTCCAAGCGCTCTGGGCGATTCCTGTTGGGTAGAACAGGACGTGGCTACATATGACGGGAAATTTCGTGCTTATGGAGAAGGGCGTATAAACGGGACCGTGAAACGCCTGAGATCCTGCAGGCGCTTGTGACGTTTCCGGAGGTGCACTTCATGAGTTCCGTCAGATAGAAGCGTTCCACCTCGGCCAGATACCGGTTGCGGACAGACCGCAGCTCGGGAAGGCCGGGAGAAGACGACCTGTTCACCTTGGAGATGATATGGGTGAAAGTGGGCTTCTGAATATCCATGATGCCGTACATAACAAACTATATGCCAAATCGTCCGGCTCCCCGCAGGCCGTTGCGGGAGAAAAGTTTCTTCCGGCGGCGAGACAAGGAGGAAGGCCCTTGACGGCGGTCCCGGGATGTCGCTTCCCTCTGCCGGGTACACCCGGCGATGATCGCTGACTGTCCCGGGTAAGTCTGTCGCACAGGACACATGGCCCGGGTGCGCGGGGCGGAAGGGCTCCTGGAGTGGCGGTTGCCTCTGGCGGAAGGACATGGCCCGGGTGCGCGGGGCGGAAGGTGTGTCGTGTGACCGTCTCATGCTTGGGATCCAGGCAGGCTTTTTAAAAGGGCTTTTCATCCGTACCTGAAGATGCGCTTCGGGACCTGAGCGAAAAAAAGAGAAAAGGAGGATATATCAGGATATCTCGTATTGCTTGAGCAACGCATAGAGACGGGACCGGGAGAGCCCCGATACCCTGCAGGCCGAGCGGATGTCGGCCTTTGTCTGGCGCATGAGCTCCTTGAGGTACTGCTCTTCGATCTCGCTGACCGCCTCTTCCCGAACGTCCTTGAGGCTGGGGAGGGTGTTGTCTCCGAAGGCCTGAAGACCGCCCGGCTGCACCTGCTTTCTGGCGGCGGCGATGCGCTTGACCTGAACGTGTATGTGATAGGGAAGATGCTTGGGAACAAGGATGGGGCTGTCGTGGGCCACGGCCAGCGCGCTTTCCAGGGCGTGAATCAACTCGCGGACGTTTCCGGGCCAGGAATACTGCATCAGGATATCCCGGAACCCGGCGCTCACGCGTTTGGGTTTGATCCCGTACTTCTTGCTGTGCCGCTTGAGGTAATGATTCGTCAGGTCCTGGATATCTTCGGGGCGTTCCCTTAACGGGGGCAGGTCGATGGTGATGGATCTGAGCCTGAACAGCAGATCCTTTCGAAATGTTTTTTTCGTGGCCAGGTCGTCCAGATCCCGGTTCGTGGCACAGATCACCCGGAAATCACTCTCCACCTCGCTCGATTTTCCGATGGGCCGGAAGCGTCCTTCCTGCAGGACGCGGAGAAACTTTTTCTGAATGGAAAGCGGAAGCTCTCCCACCTCATCCAGGAAAAGCGTTCCCTTGTTGGCCTGATATATCAGGCCGGGCTGGGCCTTGTCGGCCCCGGTATACGAGCCCTTCTCGTGGCCGAAGAGGATGCTTTCCACGAGGTTCGGGGGGAGGGCGGCACAATCCACCACCACGAAGTCGTTGCCCTTCCGGAGGGAGTGGTTGTGAATGGCGCGCGCGAAGAGCTCCTTGCCGGTCCCGGTTTCACCGCTGATCAGCACGCTGGCATCATTGGCCAGGGTCTTGCTCAGGAGGGTCAGGCATTTCCTCATGCCGGGGCTGTGGCCCAGGATACCCTCCTTCTCGAAATCCAGGGCTGCCTGGGGAAGGGTGTTGCTCTCGTGATACATGAGCGCATCCTTCAGGAGCTGGGACAGATCCGTCTTGGAAAACGGTTTCTCGATATAGTCCCACGCACCCTTGGACAGGGCTGATTCCACGGATTCGGGATCACCGTAGGCGGTGATCACGATCACCTCGGGCGAGCCGCTGTTTCTGCAGACCTGGGGGAGAATGTCGATGCCGTTTCCGTCCGGCATGCGCACGTCGAGAAACACCACATCGTACGGGACAGAGTGAATGGCGTCCAGACCCTCCTCGAGGGTGAACGCCTGGGCGCTGTCGTAACCCAGGCTCCGCGCGACGTTCGCAATGGAACTGCAGACGAGTTTATCATCGTCAATGATAAGGATTTTTTTGCGGTCGTCCATGGAAGTCTCATAAGACGGTTTTATGAAAATGTAAAGCCCCCACGGCCAAGGGCCTGTTCAATAGCTTCGTGCAGAACCTCGGGAGTGAATGGTTTGGAGAGCAGGCGGGAAAAGGTGACCGCTCCGCTGCGGGTTTCCTCCAGTGCCGTCTCGGAACCGGAGCAGATGATGACGGGAAGGTCTTTGCGGATCTCCCGCATGGCGGCAGCCATTTCACTGCCCCTCATGAGAGGCATGAGTTCATCGGTGATCACCAGGTCAAAGGCACCGGGCGTCTCCTTGAAGAGCTCCAGGGCCTTGGCGGCGTCATGGGTCGACGACACCCGGAAACCCTGGCGCACGAGCATCCGGTGAATGCTGCGCAGCTCGAGCACATTGTCGTCCACCAGGAGAACACGTCCCTTCCGCCACCCCGTGGCAGGGGACCCCTCGGAGACCTTCAGCTCGGGGCCCTGGCGACAGATGGGGAGATACACCTCGAAGGACGTGCCCTTGCCCGGAGTGCTGTGGACGATGATGGATCCGCCTGCATTCTTGACCACCGAATGTGCGACACCGAGCCCGAGGCCGGTGCCCGTGCTCGACTTCCTGGTGGTGAAGAGCGGGTCGAATATCTGATCCATGATCTCCGGCGATATGCCGCAGCCGGTATCCCTCACCACGAGCTTGGCATACGTTCCGGGAGTGAGATCCGAGACCATGGCCGGTACGGAGTGCCTGACCGGCGTTTCCGCGAGGGACACGCTCAGCGTGCCCCGGTCGTTCGCCATGGCCTGCACTGCATTGGTGCACAGGTTGGTCAGCAGTTGATAGATCTGGGCTGCATCGGTCCTGACCAGGACCCCCCTGGCGGATATTCGCTGACGAAGGGTGATTGCCCCGGGCAGGGATCGTCTGATGATGGTCAGCGCCTCCCGCACGATCATATCCAGGACCACGGGGCTGAAGACCTGTTTTCTCCGGGAGCCGAACATCCGTATCTGATTCGTGATCTCCCGCCCGATGCGCGACGCCTCGATGATCTGGCCGATGAACTCCTGCTCGGGGGCGTCCGGGGGGAGCATGTCCGAGACCAGCTCGGCATTGATGATGACCGGCTGAAGGATATTGATGAAGTCATGGGCTATTCCGCCTGCGAGCATCCCCAGCGCCTCCATTCTCCGTTTTCTCTCCAGGGCCTTCTGCATGGCCTTTTCATCGGTGACGTCCAGCTCGATGACCGCATAGTTGGAGACCTCCCCGGATTCGTCTTCCAGCGGGGAGATGACCACTTCCAGCTCCCGTTGGCCGCCGCCCGACCGAGACCTGCGGATCGTTCCCCTCCAGGGCCTGTCACGGACTTCCTTCAGCGAGAAAGAACCCTCCGATCCGGGGTCCGGGGCGGAGAACATCTCGTACGGCTTGTCCTTCAGGTCGCTGCGGGGAATCCGCAGCGAGCGTTCTCCGGCCCGGTTGGTGTAGATGATTTTCCCCTGTGAGTCGAGGATGAACACACTCTCGGCGGTGTGCTCGACCGCCGAGACCAGGAGCCGGTTTTCCTGCTCGGCGCGGCGGTAATCAGTGATGTCGATGGAGACACCTCCGATAAGGCCGGGAGAATTATCCTGAAAGATCGGGAACTTCTGGGTAAAGAAAGATGCCCGGACATCGTTGAACCGGATGTCTTCTATCTTCTGCAGTTCCTTCCCGGAGGCCAGGACCTTCCGGTCGTCCGCCATGAGGGCGCCGGATATCTCTCCGGGCCAGATATCCCGGTCGGTTCTGCCGATGCAGGCATCGATCCTGATCCCGTAGACATCCTCCAGATACCGGTTGAGGTAGAGGAACCTGCCCTGCTCGTCCTTGAGATAGACCATGCCCGGAAAATGCTCCATGAAGAGCGTGAACTGCTGCTCGCTGAGCCGCAGATCGTCTTCCAGGCGCTTGCGCTCATCGATCTCCTGCCTCAGGCGCCGGTTTGTCCTCATGAGTTGAGCCGTGCGCCTGCGGACCTCTTGTTCCAGGACCTGCCGGGTATCCCTGCCGTCGTGCTCCGCCACGTGACGGAACCGGCGGTTCTCATACCGCTCCATGATCTCTCCGACAATCAGGGGGAGCAGCTCCTGATACGCCTGGGGCGGATCCTTGAGCAGATAGTCATATACTCCCTGCCTCAGCGCCTCGGCCGCTTGACTGAGGGTCTGCCGGTCGCAGGTCACGAGAAAGGGCGGCGGATCGTCCAGGTCTTTGACCTGTGCGAACAGATCGAGCCCGGAGGCCCCGGGCAGGTCCAGAGACACCGCAACGAGGTCGAACCGGTTCTGAGGGTCTCTCAGCAGGGATACGGCCTCGGCTGTGCCGCCGCTCTCCACGACCGTGCAGTCCATGCCCCCGGCCTCAAGGGCCATGCCGAACGCTTTGCGGCTCACCACGTCGGCTTCCACCAGCAGGATGCGGATTTTCCCGTTGTGCATGATCATTCCTCCGGCCGCTCGCCGGCTGCGACAAAGGTTTCCGGGCAAAGAGGAGATGCATTGTTTTCAGGACACCCGGAAACGGGTGCATGCCGCGAAAATGAAGAAGACCTGTCGGACTCACGTATCATTCTCTGAATCATCATCTTTGTCCTGGTGACAAAATAAACACGGTCCGGCCTTCCGTCAAGGGAGTCGATGCAGATCCGGGCTCGGCCAGGGGGGATTACCACCTATAAAAATTACATTGTATATCGTTTCATTAGCATGAACAGGCAGGGACGGCAACGATAAAATGAAAACATGTCTCTATAACCCGGTGCTTCTCCATATGTTGGACTCAGGCGGAGTTAAAGGCCCTGAGAACCGGGATCATCGAAAAAAAGGGGGAACATGACGTCTCCTGACGCGGACGCCTGATCCTCATGGATCGGTGAAGGCCCGTGCATCCTGCGGAAACACCCCGCCGATTTGCTGCCCGCAGAATGCGCACCTGCCCCGGTCGACATGGATCTCCGGAGCCGTCCCTCCATCCCTTCTTCCCACCACGATTCTGAAGCACCGGGGGCAGACGATATCACCCGATTCCCCGGGAACATTCCCCAGATAGACATGGTGAAGGCCCTCGGAAACCCCGATCCGGCAGGCCTCTCTGAGTTTTTCCGCTGGGGTCGCTCCGGTCCGGTCGGCGTGGTAGGCGGGGAAGAATCTGCTGATGTGCCAGGGGATGCCGGGATCGATAGCGGCAATGAAGCGGGCGATGTCCCTGATTTCTTCCGGGCTGTCATTGAGCCCTGGCACCACCAGGGTGGTCAGCTCCATCCAGATATTGCCTTTCCCGATCCGCTCGATGGTGTCGAGAACAGGCTTCAGCCTGGCCTTGCAGGTGGTGCGGTAAAACTCGTCGCGGAACGACTTGAGGTCGATGTTGCACGCATCCAGCCAGGGGTGGATCGCGGTCAGAGCCTCCTCCGTCATGTAGCCGTTGGACACGAAGATATTGAGCAGGCCCCGGTCATGGGCCAGCCGGGCGGTGTCGTAGGCATACTCGAAGAATATGGTGGGTTCGGTATAAGTGTAGGAGATGCTTCTGCATCCCCGGTCCAGGGCATTATCCACGATCTCTTCTGGGCTGAGCCGGGTTCCCCCGACGGTTTCCTCTCCCTCCGGGGGGGCCTGAGAAATTGTCCAGTTCTGGCAGAACCCGCACCGGAAATTGCAGCCCACGGTGGCGACGGAGAAGGTAGTGGTGCCCGGGAGAAAATGGTACAGGGGCTTTTTCTCCACGGGATCGGCATTGGCGGCCACCACCTCGCCGTACGCGTGGGTATAGAGCGTGCCTTTACGGTTTTGCCGGACACCGCAGAAGCCGAACCTGCCGTCGCTGATCCGGCACCGGTGGCTGCAGAGACGGCAGCGCACCCTGCCGCCTTCCTGCCTCTCGTAGAGCATTGCCTCGCGAATCATGAGCACTCCATGTTTTTGAATCCTCCTTCTGAGCCCTTTAAGAATCGTAATGAAAAGGAGGATTCACATTCCCGCCCCTTGCGGCTTCATCCGAGTCCAGGGCTTGACCTGAAAGGTCCATGCCATTGATATCCATTCCCGCCCTTCTTTTCATTATAAAGATAAAGGCATCGGATCGGTTATCACGATCGGTCGCGTTACGGGGGCAAAGGGGATCGGGAAAAGAAACCGTGAAAGAAAGCCTTGTAACCGGCATTATCAGAGAGGGAAAAGACTTGATCGGGAAGGAAAAAAATCGGACAATACATCTTTGAAGCGGAACCGGTCGGACACCGCCGGTCGAGCCCGTAAGCCGTGCCGGGGAAAAGGGTGCGCAGGTGAAAGGCAAGGACACGACAGCCGCCGAAACGCCAGCGGATATCCGGCCCCCTCAATCGAAACCGATATGGTACCGGGAGGCATCACGATGGGAGAACACGACACGCAGGAACACAAGGACGGGTACACCGGGCCGCACCGGTTCGCCATGGATGGATGGATCAGCGCCGCCCCGTTCGAACGCCATCTGCACATAGAGATCGTCTCCGCCCGGGACGGGAAGGCCACGCTCAAGATGCCCTTTCTCCTCGATCTGGCGCAGGGTGCGGGCATCATGCACGGGGGCGCGGTGCTCAGTCTGGCGGATACCGCGGTGGTGATGGCGATCAAGAGCCTCCTGCCGCCCGGGACCCACTTCGGGACCACATCGGTGGAGGCGGAGTTTCTCTATCCGGTCAAGCAGGGGGTCGTCACGGCAGAGGCCCAGGTCGTGGACCGCGAGGACCGGACCATCCGGGGCCGGGCAACCGTGTTCAACGAAGAGGGCAGGCCGGTGCTGGAATTCCGGTCCACCTTCAGGATAGCCAGGGACAGTGCGATCCGGGATGTCTCTTTCACCGAACCGTGAGAGATTCGATGATGGTCTTGAACGGGACCGCGCCTTCTCTGAGACACCGTGGGGGCCAGGAGGTGAGGTCGATGAGGGTGGAGGGATTGCCGCCCGCGGTCCTTCCCCCGTCCAGAATCGCATCGATGTCGGGGCTCCACGCGGTGATTTCCCCAGGCGTGCTTGCAGGAGCCTTACCCGAGAGATTCGCCGAGGTGGAGGTGAGGGGGCCTGCAATCTGCGTGAGTTCACGCGCCAGGGGGTGAGGGGATACCCTCACGGCGACCTTGCCCTGCGGCGACAGCATGGGATGGACGTGCTGGCGTGCAGCGAGCACGGCGCTTAAAGGGCCGGGCCAGAATCTCTTCAGCAGGGCCTCCTGCCGGCCGTCCATGACGGCGATGGAACGGGCGCCCTGGATGCCGTCCGTCAGGACGATCATGCCCTTGGCCGCGTCTCTGCCCTTGATCCGGATGATCCGCTCAATCCCTTCAGTGTCGCTGATCCGTGTTCCCAGGCCGTAGAAGGTCTCGGTAGGGTAGGCGATGACCGCACCCGGCGTATGGATGAGAATGGATGCGGCCTCGGATGCATCCGCTACCAGGCGCATGGCTAGAGCTTCCGGATGCTCTCGTCGGCTTCCAGGGCGGTTTTTTTCATGTCCTGCCGGTAGAGCTCGAGCTTCTCTCTCAGCTCAGGGATGGATATCGAGAGGATCTCGGCCGCGAGCAGGGCAGCGTTCCTGGCGCCGGATTTCCCGATGCCCATGGTGGCGACCGGGATGCCCGGGGGCATCTGCGCCATGGAAAGCAGCGCGTCCATGCCGCCCAGGGACGAGGAGTCGATGGGAACCGCGATGACCGGCAGGGTTGTGTGCGCCGCGATCACGCCCGCGAGGTGGGCCGACATGCCGGCGCCCGCGATGATGAGCGAAAAACCTTCTTTCCGGGCCGACCTGCTGAAATCAGCCACCTCGTCAGGGGTCCGATGTGCGGAGAGGATGCGCGTCTCACAGGCGATGTCGAACTGCCTCAAGACGCCCGAGCACTCCTCCATGACCGGAAGGTCTGATTTGCTTCCCATGAGAACGGCAACCTTCATGGCAACCTCTTGAGGGCCTTGTGCCCGATGTCTTTTCTGAAATGCACCCCTTCGAAGGATATGCGGGAAACCGCCGCGTACGCCTTGTCGATGGTCTCTTTCAGGTTCGCGTCAAGGGCCGTCACGCCCAGGACCCTCCCGCCTGAGGTGACGACACGGCCGTCCACGAGCTTCGTGCCCGCGTGGAAGACCTTGACCCCGGGGATTTTCTCGGCGTCGCCGATGCCCTCGATGACCCTGCCCTTTTCGTAGCTGCCCGGGTATCCGCCCGACGCCATGACCACGCACACGCTCGGGCCCCCCTCCCAGAAAAGCTCCATATCGCGGATGCTGCCGCCCTGCGCCGTTTCCACGAGCAGCGGGACGATGTCGCTCTTGAGCCGCATGAGCAGGGGCTGCGTCTCCGGATCGCCCATGCGGGCATTGAATTCCAGGACATACGGGCCGGTGCCGGTCATCATGAGACCCGCATAGAGGACGCCCCGATAGGTGATGCCTTCCTGCTTCATGGCGTGGACCAGGGGGTAGAGGATCTTTTCCATCACCCGCCCACAGGACGCCTCGTCGAGGACCGGCGCCGGGGAGTACGCGCCCATGCCGCCGGTGTTGGGGCCCCGGTCGTTGTCGAAAGCGGGCTTGTGATCCTGGGACGAGGCCAGGGGCACGATGTGCTCCCCGTCGCATATGGCGATGAAGGATGCCTCTTCTCCCTGGAGCCGTTCTTCGACCACCACGGACGAGCCCGCCTCACCGAATGCGCGGGAGACCATGATCTCGTCGAGGGCGGACAGCGCCTCTTCCTTCGAAGAGGTGACGATCACGCCCTTTCCCGCGGCCAGGCCGTCCGCCTTGACCACGAGCGGGAATTCTGCGCCGGTGATGAACGACCGGGCCGCACCCGCCTCGGAGAAGACCCCGAAGCGCGCCGTGGGTATGGACGCCCTGCGCATCATCTCCTTGGCGAATGCCTTGGAGCCTTCCAGCCGGGAGGCTTGCGCGCCGGGTCCGAATACGGGGAGGCGCTCGGAGCGGAAGACATCCGCGATCCCCGCGGTCAGAGGGGCTTCAGGGCCCACCACGGTCAGATCGATGCCATTGTCCTTGACGAACTTGGCCAGGCCCGGGATATCATCCGAGTCGATGCCCACGCACACGGCGTCGGAAGCGACGCCCCCGTTGCCCGGCGCGCAGAAGACCTCGCCTACGAGGTTGCTCTGCGCGATCTTCCAGCACAGCGCGTGTTCCCTTCCGCCCGAGCCCACCACGAGGACTTTCACGGCCCTCTCTCCTAGTGGCGGAAGTGGCGCATGCCGGTAAAGATCATGGCCATGCCGTGCTCGTCGGCCGCCTCGATGACTTCCTGGTCGCGGACCGAGCCGCCCGGCTGGACGGCTGCGGTGGCTCCGGCGTTCGCCGCCTCGTCGATCCCGTCGCGGAAGGGGAAGAAGGCGTCGGAGGCCACCACCGAGCCTTTCGTGGAAAGGCCCGCATTGCCGGCCTTGATGATGGCGAGCCGGGAGGAGTCCACACGGCTCATCTGGCCCGCGCCAACGCCCACGAGCTGGTCCTTGGCGGCGTAGATCACGGCGTTGGACTTGACGAACCTGACGATCTTCCAGGCGAACTTCAAGGCCTCCATCTCGTCTGCGGTGGGTTTGCGCTTCGTGACCACCGGGGCCTTCTCCAGATCCGCGTGGCCCAGGTCACGGTCCTGCAGCAGCAGGCCGCCGGTGACCCTGCGGGTGTTGAGATACTGCCTCTTGGCCGATCTGCCCGCGGCGATCTCCGGGACCTTCAGGAGCCGGACGTTCTTTTTCTGCGTGAGGATGTCCAGGGCCTCCCGGGTATAGTCGGGCGCCACCACCACCTCGGTGAACACCTCGCTGATGGCCCGGGCCGTCTCCGCGTCCACGGGCCGGTTCAGACCCACGATGCCGCCGAAGGCCGAGGTGGGATCCACCTTGAACGCCCTCTGATACGCCTCTGCGAGAGACGCTTCCGACTGGGCCGCGCCGCAGGGGTTGGAGTGCTTGAGGATCACGCACGAGGGCTTGTCGAACTCCATGATGAGGTCGAGCGCCGCGTCCGCGTCCATGATGTTGTTGTACGAGAGCTCCTTGCCCCAGAGCTGCTGGGCGGTGGCAATGGACGGCTGGTCCACGGAGAGCTCGCGGTAGAAGGCGGCCTTCTGGTGCGGGTTCTCGCCGTAGCGCATGATCTGGGCGCGCTGGTACTGGGCGGTATAGGTGAGCGGGAACTGTCCCTCTTCCACATCGATCGCCTGCAGGTGGTTGGAAATGGCCGCATCATAGCGGGCGGTGAGCGAGAAGGCGTTGCGGGCGAGCTCGAAGTTGGTCTTTTCGCTCACCTGGCCGCCGGTGCTCTTCATCTCGTCGATGATCCGCCCGTAGTCCACGGGGTCCGTTACCACGCTGACATACCTGTAGTTCTTCGAAGCGGCCCTCACCATGGCGGGTCCGCCGATGTCGATGTTCTCGATGGCCTCTTCCAAAGACGCGCCCTTTGCCACCGTATCCTCGAAGCGATACAGGTTCACCACCAGCATGTCGATGGGCTTGATGCCCTCTTTCTCCATGGATTTTACGTGCTCCGGGTTGTCCCGGACGGCGAGCATGCCGCCGTGCACCTTGGGATGGAGCGTCTTGAGCCTGCCGTCCATCATCTCCGGAAACCCGGTGTAGTCGGAGATGTCCGTGACCGTCACGCCGTTTTCCCGCAGGATCTTCGCCGTACCGCCCGTGGAGATGATCTCCACGCCGAACGACGCGAGTTGCTTTATGAAATCGACAAGTCCACCCTTATCGGTGACACTGACCAATGCCCTTTCGATTTTCGGCATACAAAAACTCCTTTCCCACGTATATTCAAGTGAGCAGCAGGTACCAGGCGATATCAGTTGTTGCTGGCGCTGTTAAACCCCACTCTTTGCATATAATACCAGGTCAGAAACGGGACGATCCGTTCGAACAGACCCATATCGATATAGCTGATGTTCTCGACGTGATTCTTCACCTCGGCCCCGGAGATATCGCCCGATATCATGCCGTCACGCAGGCGGGTTATCCGGTGGAAGAGCCGGTCGCGCATGGAAGGATCTTCGACATAGACGGATACATAGCGGCTCATCTCGGCGAACAGGCTTTCCATGTCCATGAGGCCCGGCGTGCTGGTGTTCTCGGACTCCAGCTCGTCGATGAGAGACGAGAGGAAGGACCGCGCGTCTTCCAGGGCCAGGCGGACCGTCTCTTCGATCACGATCTCCTCGAACTCCTCCAGGAAGGACGTGCAGAAGTCGATGGAGAGAAACTCTTTTGTGTAGGTATGGTGTTCGCCGAGTATCTTGGAAAGAATGGAGTCGGCCCGCTCCTTCCATTCGAGTGCGGGCTCCTTTTCGAGCGGCTCCATCAGTATCGTGTTCACCTCGTCGAGCAGGTCTTTGAGCAGGACGATATATTTGGCAAGATACCGGTTCGTCTTCTTCATGGCGCTATCATATACAGCGATTGAGTACAGGGTCAAGCCTGTTCATGCGCTCGGGTCTGTGTTATATACATTTTCATGCCGCATACAAATCTCGAAGATCTGATCAAAGACGAAAATGCATTGAAAATGCATATCAAGAGCATTTTACAGAACCGGCAGAGAAGACTCATCCCCAAGGACGATCTGCGTGAATCGGCCGTGCTCATCCCGCTTTCCTTCGAGGGGGGCGAGCCCTCGGTGGTGGTGACCAAGCGCTCCATGGCCGTGGAGCATCACCAGGGGGAGATCTCCTTCCCCGGAGGGCGGAGCGAGCCCGACGATCCCGATCTCGTCTCCACCGCCTTGCGCGAGGCAGAGGAGGAGATCGGGCTGAGCAGGGACGACGTGGAGGTCCTGGGACTTCTGGACGACCACATCTCCATCCTCGGATACCACATGACCCCGGTGGTCGGGGCCGTTCCCTGCCCGTACCGGTTCACCATCAACTCCGAGTCCGATGTCCTGCTCCGCGTGTCGCTGACCTCGGCGCTGAAGGACACGGTGTGGATGGCCGAGAAGACCACCTTCATGGGCCGCGAGGTCCACATCTACTACCTGGAGATCGACGGGGGGATCCTCTGGGGGGCGAGCGCCCGGATATTCAAGCACTTCGTCGATCTCATCGCCGGGAGAACCATCGGCTTCGGGCCCGTCTCACCCAAGGCAAAGGACTGGGTCCGCAAGATCCTCAGCCGTCAGACCGGCTACGCCACAGGTACGTGAGAGCCCCTTCCTTTAAAAAACCCCGGCGCGCGATCAGAGCGACAGCGATCTCCCGGTCAGGATCTCGTAGGCCGCCAGGTATTTCTGAGAGGTCTTGCGCACGACATCCTCGGGAAGATGAGGCCCGGGCGGCGTTTTCTCCCAGTCGAGAGTCTCCAGGTAGTCCCGGACGAACTGCTTGTCGAAGCTCGGCTGCGGGCCGCCCGGCGCATACCCGTCCCTGGGCCAGAACCGCGAAGAGTCGGGGGTGATCGCCTCGTCGATGAACACGAGCTCGCCGTCGATGAGGCCGAACTCGAACTTGGTGTCCGCGATGATGATCCCCTTGCTCAGGGCATACTCGGACGCCGTGGAATAGATCGCCAGCGACACGTCGCGCACCTTTTCCATGAGCTCATGTCCGATCATCCCGGATGCGCTCTCGAAGCTGATGTTTTGGTCGTGCCGGCCGGGCTCTGCCTTGGTGGACGGGGTGAAAAGGGGCTCCGGGAGCTTTTCGGCCTCTTTGAGCCCCCGGGGCAGAACGATGCCCGAGACGCAGCCCGTGCTCAGGTATTCTTTCCATCCCGAACCCGAGATATACCCCCGCACGATGCATTCGATCGGGAGGGGCCTGGCCTTTTTCACCAGCACGGAGCGCCCCTTGAGCCGCGGGTCGCCCGTGAAGGGTTCCGGATACTTGTCTATGCGCGCACTTACCACGTGGTTGTCGATGATATGCGAGGTCTTGCGGAACCAGAACAGCGAGATCTGGTTCAGCACGCGGCCCTTGCCCGGAATGGGGTCAGGCAGGACGACGTCGAAGGCGGAGATCCTGTCGGTCGTCACGATCAGGAGATGGTCGGCATCCGCCTCGAATATCTCGCGGACCTTGCCGCTGCCGATTTTTTTCGCTCCAGGGATTGTATAATTCGCCAGGGTGTCCATGATCTCTCCTTGAGAGAAATAGGGTGCTACGATGCCAAAAAAGTATTGAAAAAGTCAATAGCCTAATATACATTGACAGCCTTTGATAAAAGCGAAAACGATCTCTTGAAAAGCGTATTCAAGGGGCGGCAGCGAGAAGGACATGAACGATCCACACATGCCAGAGGTACAGGGGAGTCTGGTCTATACATGTATCGGGTGCGGCAGGCACTACGATATCTATGATTTTGTCTATACCTGCCCGGAGTGCCGTTCGCTCCTGAAAATCGAGAACACCGAGTTCGACCGGCTGAAACGGGTTCCCGCCCAGCAGTGGCGGGATATCTTCGATTCGCGCAGGAACACGAACCTGCCGGAGCTCTCCGGGGTCTTCCGCTTCCATGAGCTGATCCTTCCCATCGTTCCGGGCGGGGATGTCATCTACCTGGGGGAGGGGCAGACCCCCATGGTGAGGGCCAACGCAGAGATGAGCACATGGGTGGGGGCACCCTTTCTGGTCAAGAACGACGGGCTCAATCCCTCGGCGAGCTTCAAGGACCGCGGGATGGCCTCAGCCATCAGCTTTCTGAACCATGTCATCCGGGTCAGGAACCTGGACAGCGTACTCGGCATCTGCGCCTCCACCGGCGACACATCCGCCGCCGCGGCGCTGTATCTGAGCTATCTGCCCAAGGACAAGGTGCAGGCGGTCGTTCTTCTGCCCGCGGGGAAGGTAACGCCCCAGCAGCTATCGCAGCCCCTGGGATCGGGCGCGGTCGTGATCGAGATGCCCGGGGTGTTCGACGACTGCATGCGGGTGGTGGAGGAGCTTGCCCAGAATTATCACGTCTTTCTGCTGAACTCGAAGAACCCGGTGCGAATCCTCGGGCAGAAGTCGTATGCCTACGAGATCGCCCAGCAGCTCGGCTGGGACACCGAAGATCTCACCGTGGTGGTCCCCATCGGCAATGCCGGAAACATCACCGCCATCATGGAGGGGTTCATCGATCTCCATGAGCTGGGGATCATTCAGGTGTTGCCCACGATTCTCGGCGTCCAGAGCCATCATGCCGATCCGATCGCCCGCTGGCGCGCGTCCGGCACCTACACCCCGCTCAAGGTCAGCCCGTCCGTGGCCCAGGCCGCCATGATCGGCGACCCGGTTTCGTTTCCCAAGGTCAGGAAGCTCGTGGAAGAGCACTTCGAGGACCGTTTCCACGTGGTGTCCGTGACCGAGACCGAGATCATGGAGGGCATGCTCAGGGCCAACCGCAACGGGCACGTGGTGTGCACCCAGGGAGGCGAGTCGGTGGCGGGCCTGAAGAAGGCCCTCAAGGAAGGAACCCTCACCGCGGCAGGTCGCTTTGTCCTGGATTCCACCTCGCACCAGCTCAAGTTCTCGGTTTTTCAGCAGATGTATTTCGAGGATACCTTTGCTCCGGAGTACGGGGTCCGCATCGAGGACGGCCTGAAAAACAGGCCGGTACCGCTTCAGGCCGATACTCTCGAGATCGCCCGGCACCTCGGGCTGAAGAAGAAGGGGTGAGGGGTACGCCGGGCATGGATCGATGCAGGGCTTCAGCGTTTCCCGCAGGCGCCGACTCGGGGGTGACGCGCATGACGCGGGCTGGCATGCGTCCAGCGGGAACGTGCCGGAAAGAGGTCCGCCTTCAATACAATTTCATAAGCTGCACAAAAAGATAATCAGGAGGAGCATTTCATGGCGAACAGGAACTTTTTGTTTTCATCCGAGTCTGTCACGGAGGGACACCCGGACAAGGTGGCAGACAACATCTCCGATGCCATTCTCGACGAGATCATTGCAAACGACACCTGTGCCCACGTGGCGTGCGAGACCATGGTCACCACCGGGCTGGCGATCGTGGCAGGTGAGATAACCACATCCCATACCTTCGACGTCCAGAGGCTGGTGCGCCAGACCATCAAGGAAATCGGATATACCGAGGGCATCATGGGGTTCAGCTGGAACACCTGCGGGGTCATGGTGTCCCTTGACCGGCAGTCCCCGGACATCAATATGGGAGTGGAGGAGTGCGAGGACCACGAGCAGGGAGCGGGCGACCAGGGAATGATGTTCGGTTTTGCCTGCGACGAGACCGAGGTGCTTATGCCCGCGCCCATCTACTACGCCCAGAGGCTCACCAAGGCGCTCTCCGACGTCAGGAAGAACGGGATCCTCGAGTTCCTGAGGCCCGACGGCAAGTCGCAGGTCACGGTGCAGTATGAAAACGGCGCCCCCAAACGGGTGGATGCGGTGGTCATCGCGGCCCAGCACGATGAGGACGTGGACAACGCCACCATCAAGGAAGGGATCATGGAAGAGGTGATCAAGAAGCAGATCCCCGCGAATCTGCTCGACGAGCGGACCAAGTACTTCATCAACGCCACCGGCAGGTTCGTCCTCGGCGGTCCCCATGCGGACTGCGGGCTCACGGGGCGCAAGATCATCGTGGACACCTACGGCGGGTTTGCAAGCCACGGCGGCGGCGCCTTCTCCGGCAAGGACCCCTCCAAGGTGGACCGCTCCGCCGCCTACATGGCCCGCTACGTGGCCAAGAACGTGGTGGCGGCAGGGCTCGCGAAACAGTGCACCGTCCAGCTCGCCTATGCCATCGGCGTGGCCGATCCGGTGTCCGTGATGGTCGATACCCACGGCACGGGAGCGATCGACGACGACAGGCTCTCTGGCATGGTCAGAGAGGTGTTCCCGCTCAAGCCCAGGGATATCATCGCCAAGCTCGACCTCCTGCGGCCCATTTTCAAGAAAACCGCTGCCTACGGTCACTTCGGCCGGACCGAGCCCGAGTTCACCTGGGAAAAGACCGATATGGCGGGCAAGCTCAAGGCAAAGGCAGGTGTATGATGGCTGAACAGGCTGCACAGCTCAAGGCCCGGACGCCGGACTTTACCGGTCTGGGCTGCAAGGTGGCCGACATGGCCTTGCAGGATTTCGGCAGAAAGGAGATCGAGATCTCCGAGCAGGAAATGCCGGGCCTCATGGCGGTCAGGGAGAAGTATGCCGCGCAGAAACCGCTCGCAGGGGCACGCATCACCGGGTCCCTGCACATGACCATCCAGACGGCGGTCCTTATCGAGACCCTCAAAGCCCTGGGCGCCGATGTGCGGTGGGCCTCGTGCAATATCTTCTCCACCCAGGATCATGCTGCTGCGGCCATTGCGGCGACCGGCACCCCGGTGTACGCCTGGAAGGGCGAGTCCCTGGAAGAGTACTGGGCGTGCACCATGGCGGCCTTGAGCTTCCCCGGCGGGAAAGGGCCGAACCTCATCGTGGACGACGGTGGAGACGCCACGCTCATGGTCCACAAGGGCTACCAGGCCGAAGAAAACCCGGCGCTGATGGATACGCCCGTGAAGAACAAGGACCTCACCATCATCAACGGCATTCTCAAGCGTAAATACGAGGAGGACCCCACCTTCTGGCACCGGGTGGTGGGGGAGATGAAGGGCGTCTCCGAAGAGACCACGACCGGGGTTCACCGGCTCTATCAGATGCTGGAGAACAAGACCCTGCTCTTCCCGGCCATGAACGTCAACGACTCGGTGACCAAGAGCAAGTTCGACAACCTCTACGGCTGCCGGGAGTCGCTGGCCGACGGCATCAAGCGCGCGACCGACGTGATGGTGGCGGGCAAGGTGGTCTGCGTGTGCGGGTACGGAGACGTGGGCAAGGGCTGCGCCCAGTCCATGCGGGGGTTCGGCGCCCGGGTGCTGGTCACCGAGGTCGACCCCATCTGCGCCCTGCAGGCGGCCATGGAGGGATACCAGGTGGTCACGGTGGAAGACGCGCTGAGCGAGGCGAACATCTTTGTCACCGCCACCGGCAACTGCCGGGTGATCCGCGCCGAGCACATGGCGAAGATGCTGGATCAGGCGATCGTGTGCAACATCGGGCACTTCGACGACGAGATCGAGGTGGACGAGCTCGATCACCACCCCGGCATCGTCAAGACCACGATCAAGCCCCAGGTCGACAAATACACCTTCCCGGACGGGCACTCCATCTTCCTGCTCGCCGAGGGGAGGCTGGTGAACCTGGGATGCGCAACCGGACACCCGTCGTTCGTCATGTCCAACTCATTCACCAACCAGGTCCTGGCGCAGATCGACCTCTGGCAGAATCCCCGGGAGCTCAGCGTCAAGACGCTGCCCAAGACCCTCGACGAGGAGGTGGCCCGTCTCCATCTGGGCAAGCTCGGGGTCAGGCTCTCTACGCTCACCCCGGAGCAGGCCGAGTACATCGGCGTGAGCCCGGAAGGCCCGTTCAAGCCCGAGCACTACCGGTACTGAGATCTTCCCGCTTGGGAGAGGACACGAAAAGCCCGTGCAGGGGGCCAAAAGCCTCCAGCACGGGCTTTCTTTTTTAGATACGGGCGTCCAGCCAGGAGCGCAGATCCGAGAGCACGACGGCGCGGTCGGCCGGGAGCTCGTTGTATACCTCGTGCTTGAGCCCCTGGTAGCACCTGATGGTCTTGTCCGTCGAGCCCAGGGCGCCGTGGAGCTCCTGCTGGCCGGAGAGGGCCGTGTCCAGAGATCCGTACTGGATGAGCACGGGAACCTTGATCATGCCCGCGCGTGCCGCTCCGATGAGGGTATAGGTGTTCATCTGCTCGGCGAGCCGGGGGGTGATCACGTTGAAGACCAGGGGGTCGTTCACATAGGCCTCCACCACGCTCGCATCGCGGGATATGAATTCCGGAGGCAGGGGGGACTTCACGTGGATCCTGGGCAGGAGCCTGGACATGATCCTGGTGGCGAGCACCAGGGCCTTCGAGATCTCCGGGCCCGGACCCGATCCGGTGCCCGAGAGCACGAGCCCTCTGAGCCTGTCCTGCGTCTGCTCCGTGAAGTTCATGGCGATGAGGCTTCCCATGGAGTGTCCGAGGATGAAGTACGGGGTTTCGGGGAACTTCCGCCTGATGACCTCGTCCCTGAGCTGCCGCTCGTCGTTGATATACTCCTGGAAGCTGTTCACATAGGCGCGCCTGCCCTCGCTCCTGCCGTGACCCCGATGGTCGTTGCCTGCAACGGCATAACCGGCGGCAAGGAGCTCATCCACCACATTCCCGTACCGGTTGATGTGCTCGGCATATCCGTGGATCACCTGGACTACCGCCCTGGGCTTCCCGTCGGGAACCCAGACCTTCCAGTACAGGGAGAGCCCGTCGGGGGTCGTGAGCTTTCCGTCTTCGGTGGACATCGAGAACCTCCTTTTCATCTTGAATTCACACGCATAAAGAGATAATCTCACAAATTCACATTTCATACAATGGCAAAAGCTTGAGTGATATCAGCCGAGAGTGCCTAATGCCGTCAAGATGCACGAAGTTTTGTTGACAGGGAGCATGTTTGGCGTTATAAGAATGAATGCTCATTCATAACAGAATGTAAAGACCATTAAGTAAGGAGGGTATTATGGCAAGTCAATGGGTAGACATGAGGGATATGAAGTTCTTGATCCACGAAGTGTTCAAGATCGACGAACTCCTCGGAAAGGCCCCTTATGAGGATCATGACGGCGACATGATAGACATGGTTCTCACCGAGGGGGAGAAGCTCACCGAAAACGAGATCGCTCCCACGTATCCCGACGAGGTGAACCGGAAACCGGTTGAGGCCAGGTTCGAAAACGGGCAAGTGTATGCCCCCGAGTCATACAAGAGGCTCTGGCAGCTCTATGCAGAAGGCGGCTGGCTTGGAACCTCCGACCCGTACGATGTCGGCGGCCAGGGCCTGCCCCTTATCGTGAGTGCGGCCGCTGCGAACATGTTCCTCTCGGGCAACCAGGCGTTTCTTATGTACCCCGGTCTTACCCACGGTGCCGCACGCCTTGTCTATGACTTCTTCCAGCATCCCTTGAGGGACATCACCCTGCAGAAGATGTTCGACGGTTCCTGGGCAGGCACCATGTGCCTCACCGAGCCGGGCGCCGGTTCCGACGTGGGCGCGCTCAAAACCACGGCCAAGAGGAATCCCGATGGCACCTTCTCCATCACCGGCACCAAGTGCTTCATCTCCGCGGGCGACCATGACCTGACCGAGAACATCATCCATCCGGTGCTGGCCAGGATCGAGGGCGACCCGAGCGGGACCAAGGGCATCTCCATCTTCGTGGTTCCCAAGGTCAGGTACAACGAAGACGGCTCCCTGGGCGAGCCCAATGACGTGAGCACCGGCAACATCGAGAGCAAGATGGGCATCCACGGCAACGCCACCTGTACGCTCAACTTCGGTGAGAACGGCAAGTGCATCGGCTACCTCATGGGCGAGGAACGCGAAGGCATGAAGATCATGTTCCACATGATGAACGAAGAGCGCCAGGGCGTGGGCATGATGGGCGTGGCCCTGTCCACCGCCGCTTACCTCCATGCGCTTTCCTATGCCAAGGAGCGCATGCAGGGCTGCAACGTCATGAACATGAAAGACCCCAACGCTCCCCAGGTCCCGATCATCCAGCACCCGGATGTCAGAAGGATGCTGCTCAAGATGAAGTCCATGACCGAGGCCATCAGGGCTCTGTCATTCTACTGCTACTATGCCATGGACAGAAGGGTCGCCGCTGCCGACGACGCCGAGAGGGACAAGTGGCAGGGCATCATCGAGGTGCTCACCCCCCTGGTGAAGTCCTACTGCACCGACGTGGGCGACGACGTGACCAAGATCGCCATCCAGACCTACGGCGGATACGGCTTCTGCAGGGAGTATCCGGTCGAGCAGATGGCTCGTGACAACAAGATCAACACGATCTACGAAGGCACCAACGGCATCCAGGCCCTGGACCTCCTGGGCAGGAAGCTCGGTATGAAAAAGGGCTTGTACTTTATGAACCTGCTGGGCGAGACCCAGGCAGAAATCGCCAAGGCCAAGAACAACGAGAACTTCAAGGAAGAAGCGGCAATCGTGGAGCAGGCCCTGAACAAGTGCGCCGAGACGGCCATGACCTTCAGCTCGCTCATCCGCTCCAACCCCTTCATCCCGCTCATCGGTGCATACGACTACCTGAACTGCCTCTCCGAAGCGCTGTGCGGCTGGTTCCACATCTGGATGGCCAATGTGGCCACCGAGAAGCTGGCGGCCAATCCCGGCGAGAAGGACAAGGCGTTCTACACCGGCAAGATCGAGGGCGCGAAGTTCTACATCAACCGCACCACGGCACTCGTTCCGGCCAAGTGCGAGACCCTCGTGAAAGACGAGATCAGCGCGGTGAGAATCCCGGACGAGGCGTTCGCCGTCTAGTCACCACTGTATCCGGAAACTAAAAAGCGGGGAGGCTTGAAGAAGCCTCTCCGCTTTTTTATTCAACCCCGTGGGGGGAAGAAGGGCAAGGGGGCGGTACCCCTTTCATGCAGCCGGCCGCAAGGCGCTGTGGAATGGTTTTCCTGCATGCCGCGATTGGCCGGCAGGGACTGCCCGCGCTTTCAGAACGGATCGGCCCTGTTACTTTTCACCCCGATACACGCCGCCGTATTCCTCCGTGGTGAGAGGCTCTCCTTCCCTATGGAGCTCTCCGGCCCTGATCCGGGAGATGAACAGGGTGTGATCCCCGGTGTCCAGGGCTCGTTCCACCTCGCAGTCCAGATATCCCAAGGCGCTTACGAGCACCGGGTTGCCGTGGGGAGAAAATCCGAACTCGACCCCATCGAGCCTTTTTTTCCAGTCCGGGATCTTGAACTTTTTTATCGAGGCCAAGGCATCCTGCGGTAAAACATTGATGGTGAACTTCCCGGCGCTAAGCATCTGGGAGCGTGAAAGGCGGTTGTTCCTGACAGCCACGGCCACCAGGGGAGGTTCGTGGGAACACTGGGAGACCCATGAGGCGACCATGCCGTTGTACCCGCCGTCCGCGGTGATGGTGATGAGGTAGATACCGTAGTGGAATTTATCGAGAACATCCTGCCACGACTGTTCCATGATCCCGCCTCCCTGTCTTTTCATATAAGGTCCGGGAGAGCGAAAAAAAAGACTTGTACAACTACGAGCGATATTTTGTCGTATCTCCCTTTCATGGCAGCGTAGCGCCCCGGGGGTTTCATTTCCACGGGGGGAGGGTGGATCGATCCCGCGGCAGCCTCGCCCGCCGCTGTATACACTCTCCATACGTCCTTGGCGTGAGAGGCCCAGCTTCGGCCAGGGGCATGAATTCCGATCCCGCAGCCGGTGCCCTGCTCTGTCGAAAGAGGGTTGCCGGTTACCCTGTCCCCCGATCGTCCCCCCATACCGGGTGCCTCCTGGCCGCGAGCCTGATGAGGCGGCTTCCCATCTCGCCATACGAGAAGCCGGCAAGCTCGGCGGCACAGGCCATGCTCGCGTCCTCACTGATATCTGCGTTGGGATTCACGTCGAGGATAAAGAACAGGCCGTCTTGATACCGCACGTCGATACGCGCGTAGTCCCGGCACCCGACGGCATGGTAGGCTGCCGAGCAGACCGTTTCCAGCCGATGGAGCTCCTCACGGCCGAGGGGGGCGGGCAGCAGGGTCCGGATCTTTTCATACGGATCCGACCCGGGGACGAATTTGGCCTCAAAGGTGCAGAGCCGGTCGTGGATGTCCTGGAAGACGGAGAAATCCATCTCGGCGGGCGGCAGCACTTCCAGCTTCCCGTTTCCCCAGAGGGAAACATGGAATTCGCGGCCGTCGATAAAGTCTTCGACGATGGCGGGCTGCCGATAGGCATCGAGAATATAGGCGATTCTCTTAAGGAGGTCATCCCGGTTCGTGACCACGGAATCCCGGGTGATTCCCTCACTGCAGTGCTCGTTTACAGGTTTGACGATGGCCGGGAAACGATTCCATCCGTCGGAATCAGGCCGGGTGCAGAGGCGCCACCCGGGCGTGGGGATGCCGGAAAGATCGAGAATTTTCTTCACGCGGTACTTGTTCTGGGACAGGGCGAGCGTGGATGCGCCGGCCCCGGTGAACACGAATCCCTGCCGCTCCATGACGTCGGCCGCCATCCATTCGCTGTGCGGCACGCCCGGGATGCTCTCGCACCAGTTGAGGACGATGTGCTCCAGAGGGCGGTAGGGACTCAGGTGTTCCGCGATGTCATCGTTTTCGACGGAAAGAAAGGACATGGGGTGTCCGACTTCCGCAATCGCCCGGCCGAGGCGGTTCGATATCGATACCACCTCATCTCTGTCCTGCGCAGCCCAGGCGGGATCCATGTTGTATACGACCAGCACCGGCACCTGTGCAGGATCGATGTCTACGGGCACCTTTAACCTCCAGAGCTGTTTTTTTCACCGCTGTTTCTTTGTTTCCCTTATAATAAAAAAGAGGTTAAGAATCAATATGATAGATGGATAGATATGGAAGTGGTCAAAGGGACGGTGTGAACAGCCACAACTGCGGATTTTACGGGAGTTCGTGCCGGCAGAAAGGATCGGAACAGGCGGGAAATAACCAACGGACTTATTATGCGTTATTTATATCAGGCAGGCACTTCACGTCCCGAAGGCTTCCACATAATCATCGATGGAGGCGAGGATGACTGCCTGCGCATGGTGTTTCCCGTACGGAGTGCATACCTGCACGGTGTTTTCCGGTCTCCCCATGCGCTTGTAGGTGGAGAAGTAATGAACGAGCTGGTCGACGGCTGCAGAGGGTAGATGTTCCAGCTCGGCGGCCCCGTTCCAGGCGGCGTCCCCGACGAGAACGCCGACGATCTTGTCGTCAGCGGTCTCTGCATCGAGCATGGGGATGCCGCCAACTACCCGTGCGCTCAGAAGAACCTCGGACTTGTTGATGGCATGGCTCGATATCACGCAGATATCCAACGGGTCTTCATCGCCGCGCCGTGCGCCCGGCATCAGCGAAGCGACTCTCCGGCCGGCAAAGGTGCGGGGGATGAACCCGTACACGGAAGGAGGCAGGGACGAGGAGTACTGCGGCCGGTCGATGCGCAGGAATCCGGAAATCTTGTCGATCTCGTACTTGACGTGATCAAAGGGGGTGATCTCAACGAAAACCGTGACCACCTTCGGCGTGTCCGGGCCCGGCGAGAGCCCGTGCCATGGATGGGGCCTCCACTGTGAATGTTCTCTGGTCATCTTTGTCTGGTTCTCCTGTCCCTATAAGCGGCTCATGGGCATCGCCGGGACCTACCGCGGGCTCGAACGGCTCTGCGAGAGGAGCCAGGAATAGATCCGGTCGTCCGCATAGGCAGATGTTGCAGCACCCACGTGATCCAGTCCCTGATCGAGGTAAACCCGGTCTCCCGTATTCCCCTCACCGGCGTCCCCGAGACCCAGGGTCCGGATGAACGCTGCCCGGTGCCAGCGGGAAACCTCGCCGAAGGAGAGCCATATGGGAAGCCCCGGGTCCTTTTGCGGGATTCTGGTGGGATCGACCGGCCACAGGGCAGCCCAGAGTCCGGGAACGAGATCGGCGAGATCGAAGACGCCGTTACCCCCGAAGCTGAACCCGGTCAGATAAGTCCGGCCGGGATCTCCGCAGTAGTCTGCCTGGAGGCTCTGGACGATCTGCCTGATGGAGTCCGCATAGCGATACCACACGTCACCGCCCGGATGGGGGAGCTGGGGGGCGATGACGATGAAACGCTCAAGAGCCATGGGCGATCCGATCTTTCTGAGCGGGCCGTGCCGGGACAAAGCCCGGTGGATCTCTGACGGCGCTGCCTCATCGTAGCCGTGGAGGAAGCAGATAACCGGCCGGAGGGCCCTTTCCGGTCCGCCTCCGATGGGTATGGACAGGAGGGAGCGAAGCGGCGATGACTCTATCAGGACAAGCCGGTGTCCGCCCACCATTGTCAAAAAGCCTCCGTTGTTTTTCGACGCGACAGACGCGCCTCTTGAGCTATGTATAGAAGACAGAGACCGCAAAGGCAAT
This sequence comes from Deltaproteobacteria bacterium, assembly GCA_018436855.1. Classification (GTDB taxonomy): domain Bacteria; phylum Desulfobacterota; class Desulfomonilia; order UBA1062; family UBA1062; genus Phosphitivorax. The sequence continues at coordinate 68,070 of JAHDKO010000058.1, forward strand.
ACACGGGTGATCTCTGCCGGGAACTGACCGTGAAGGGAAAAGGCGGCGCCGGTTCTTCGCCCTTTGGTGGCCGGATCCGGGAGGCGCAGGGAGATGTACCCTGAAGGGAATAAGTACCAGCCCCTACGACCCGGGCCGGCGCGAGAGATTTCTCAGGACAGGTGCGCGCACCTTCAAGCGAGGCGATCGCTTGGGAAAGCCCGGCACTTGGATCGTTCAGACGCCGCGCAGTCCGAGTTTCCCTCTTCCCAGGAGGTCGTGGAGATGAACCACGCCCAGAAGCTCGCAATGGCCGTCCGACACCACGAGCGAGGTGATCTGAAATTTTTCCATCATGTCCAGGGCGTCCAAGGCCAGCTTGTCATCTGCGATGCTCTTGGGCCTGGGGCTCATGACCTCCCGTGCCGTGAGGTCCTTCAGGTCGATGCCGGACTTCAGGATCGCACGGCGCAGGTCGCCGTCGGTGATGATTCCCTCGATACGGTCCCGGGCTCCTACGAGGGTGAAGCCCAGGGACTTTTGGGTCATCTCGACGATGGCCTCGTGCAGCGGTGTTTCCGGGGGCACGAGCGGAATCTTGTCTCCGGTGATCATGATCTGGGATATCCGGTACATGAGCTGTTTGCCGAGCTCGCCTGCCGGATGGATCATCCTGAAGGCGTCCCGGTTGAACCCCTTGATGTGGGAGAGCACCACAGCCAGGGCGTCGCCGAGCGCGAGCTGGGCCGTGGTCGAGGAGGTGGGCGCAAGGCCCAGGTTGCATGCCTCGCGGTCCACTGTGCACGAAAGCGTCACATCGGCCTGCCTGGCCAGAGGAGACTCCGTGTTGCCGGTGATCGCGATGACGGGAATGCCGAGGCTCTTCAGCGGAGGGAGGAGGTTCAGGATCTCGCCCGTCTTCCCGCTGTTGGAAAGCACAACGGCTGCATCCTGGGGCATGATCGTGCCCAGGTCGCCGTGGAGCCCGTCCACCGGATGCATGAATACTGCAGGCGTGCCGATGCTCACCATAGTGGAGGCGATCTTCCGGGCGATGATCCCGGACTTGCCGACACCGGTCAGGATCACCTTGCCCTTGAGATCCGCCACGATCCGCACCGCCTCGGCGAACGGTTCGCCGATCTGCCCCACGATCCCTTCCAGCCCCAGAATCTCGGTTCGGAGAGCCTCCCTGCCAAGTTCAATGATCTGCTGTGAATTCATGCGATTCTCCCGATAAGATCGTACTCCATTGTATCGGTTATCTCAACCTCGGAAAAGGTCCCGAACGAGGGTGTTCCTTCCGTGATGATCACCATGCCGTCCACCTCCGGCGCCTGGAACGGAGCCCTGCCGGCCAGCAGGAGCTCGGTCTCCGGGTGGTACCCCTCCACCAGCACCGGGATCTTCTCTCCTACCAGGGAGGCAAGCCTTCTGCGGGAGACGTCCTGCTGAATCTCCATGATCCGGTCTCTGCGGGCGTTTTTCACCTCCTGTGGGATCTCGCCGCCGAGCGATGCGCTCCTGGTGCCCTCTTCCGCGGAGTAGGCAAACACCCCCAGGTGATCGATGTGCCCCTGCCGGATGAACTCTTCGAGCTCGCCGAAGGCCTGCTCGTCTTCGCCGGGATGTCCCACCATGACGGTCGACCTGATCCAGATGTCCGGATAGAGGTCATCCAGCAGGCGAAGGGCCTTGCGGACCGCATCGGCCCCTCCTCTGCGGCCCATGGCCTTCAGGACCGTCTCCGAGACATGCTGGATGGGCAGATCGAGGTAGGGAACCACCTTGGGGTTGTCCCGCATGGCCGCCACGAGCGGCTCGTCCAGGGAGGCGGGGTGCATGTACATGAGCCTGATCCATTGGATGTCCTCGATGCGCGATATGTCCTTCAGGAGAGAGGAGAGAGGCGGGTACCCCTCGATGTCGCGGCCGTAGCCGCCCAGATCCTGTGCCACGAGGATGATTTCCTTCACACCGGAGGCGGCCAGGTCTCTGCACTCATCGACGATATCCCGGGGAGGCTTGCTGACCAGCTCCCCCCGTAAGGAAGGGATCAGGCAGTAGCTGCAGTTGTTCGAGCAGCCCTCGCTCACCTTGACATAGGCGCTTGCGCCCGTGGCGGCGTACGATCGTCTCACCACCCCGGCAAACTCCGGCGCCAGATAGTGGGCATCCGATTCAAGCGCGTGGACGAGCCGGTCATAGGTGCCCGGGCCGGCAAAGAGCCTGACCTCGGGCAGCTCTTCGAGCAGCTCTTCTCCATAGCGGCTCACCAGGCACCCCGTGCAGACGACCTCCTTTCCCTCCTCAAGATAGCCGAGCAGGGTCTGGATGGACTCTTCCACCGACTCGGTGAGGAACGCGCAGGTGTTCACCACGATGGTGTCGGCCTTGCCGGGATCGGATTCGAGGGAATATCCGGCCGCCAGGAGGCGCTGACAGATATACTCCGAGTCCACGAGATTTTTCGGACAGCCGAGGCTCACCAGTGCGATGCGTTTCATGCAACGAGGCTATTCGAAAGCGGTGAATTTGGCAATAACGACGATCCCGTCCGGCGAAACGTCGAAGCGCTTGCGGTCTTCTTCGAGGTTGTGGCCGATCACCGTGTTGGGAGGAACGTGCACGTACTTGTCGATAATCGTGTTCCTGATGCGGCAGTTTCTCCCGACGACGACCCCCTCCATGAGAATGCAGTCCTCTACCGTGGCATAGCTGTTGACCCGGACATTGGGAGAGATGATGGAGCGGCAGACCCTGCCTCCGGAGATGATGGCGCCGTTACAGACAACCGAGTCCAGAACGGTCCCGATGCGCTTGCCGTCCTCTCCACCCGAGAAGACCATCTTTGCCGGGGGAAACGGGCCGTACACGGTGTGGATCGGCCACCGGGGATCGTAGAGATTGAACTGCGGGGACACGGAGATGAGGTCCATGTGGGCCTCATAGTAGGCGTCCAAGGTGCCGATGTCCCGCCAGTACGAGTTGCCCATCACCCCGGTGAACGGGTAGGCGATGACCTTGTTCCCGTTTTGGACCATCTTGGGGATAATGTCCTTTCCGAAATCGTGCGAGCTGTCCTTGCGCCTGGCATCCTCGATGAGCTGCTTGATGAGGACGTCGGTGTTGAACGCATAGATGCCCATGGAAACGAGAATCCGGGAGGGGTCGTTGGGCATGGTACGTGGATTCGACTTGGGTTTTTCCTGAAAGCCCGACACGTGCATGTGCTGGTCCGCGACCACGATCCCGAACTCGGAAGCGGTCTCCACGGGCATGGGCACCACCCCGATGGTGATGTCGGCCTCGCTTTCCACATGATGCTTGAGCATGTCCCGGTAGTTCATCTGATAGATGTGGTCGCCCGAGAGGATGAGCGTGTACTTCGGCCGGTCCTGCTGGAGGGTGTAGATGTTCTGGAAGACCGCGTCCGCGGTCCCCTCGTACCAGCTGCTCCCGATGCGCTGCTGGGCGGGGATGTTGTAGATGAACTCGCCCATGGGGTAGGAAAAGAACGGCAGCCACCCCCGCTGGATGTGCCGGTTCAGCGAGTGGGACTTGTACTGTGACAGCACGTAGATTTGCCTGTATCCCGAGTTCACGCAGTTCGACAAGGTGAAGTCGATGATGCGGTACATGCCCCCGAAGGGCACTGCAGGCTTCGCCCGGTCCTTGGTCAGGGGATAGAGCCGCTCACCCTTCCCCCCGGCAAGGATGATTACCTCTACTTCTCTCGGTCTGCGCATGATTTATCCAGAAGGTCCCTGATAACATCCTTGAGTCTGGTCAGGTCGTGAGATTTTTCCACATAGGCATCCGCCGCCATCACCATCACATCGTTGCGATAGCTGGAGTAGGCGGTGTGGATGATCACCGGTGTGTCCTGGCGCGATTTGATGATATGTCCCATGGTCTCGAAGCCGTTCATCTTCGGCATCCTCAAGTCGAGTATGATAAGGTCGGGCTTTTTCCCATTCTTCTCCTCCAAATAGGGCAAGGCTTCCTTCCCATTGGAAACGACAATCAATGAATAACCATCATCATTCAGTTCTTCCTGGAGGAGCCTTTGAACGTTCCGATCGTCTTCCACCAGAAGAATCCGTTTCATAAAAATGTATTATAGCGGTGAAACAATTATTAGTCAAATCATTACAGGCAGCTTCAGCTGCCGAACCGCGAGGCAAAACCCCGGGGATTCGACGGATTTTCATTGCTGCAATGCCTGGGAGGCGCGCCCGGTATCAGAAGAGGGATGCCGCACCCGCTCCTCCAGGTGTGGGGCCTCACCCGGGCACGCTCAGTCCTTCAGCGGCCGGGTTGCCAGGGAAATCCGCTCGTGTCCCGACGAACGCAGTGCGTCGAGCACGGCCATCACCCGGAAATAGGGGATGCTCTTATCCGCAAGGATGACGATGTCCTTATCCGCGGGAAGAAGCTCGAGCATTTCCTCCCGGGACACGGCGCCGTCGATGAAAAGGCCCCTGTCGGAAAGTGCGACCGTGATCGCCTCCCGGGTCATGGAATCTCCGCTCTTCGATTCGGGGATGCTTACCTGGCTGAGCTTCAGCGGAGACCCCAGTGAGAGCATAAAAAAGATCAACAGCAGGAACACCACGTCCACCAGGGGCGTGATGTCGATCGCCGAGATGCTCTTATCCCTTTTGCGCCTGAACTTCATGATTTTCGCCCTTGAGATATTCCAGGACCCGGGAGGCGGTCTTTTCCATCTCCAGCAGGAGATAGTCGCTCCTGGCGATGAAGAACCGGTAGAAGATATAGACCGGAATGCCGATGGACAGGCCTGTCGCCGTGGTGATGAGGGCCTCGGATATCCCGGATGCCAGCATCTGATTCGCCTGGTTCTCTCCCCCCACGGCATGGAAGGAGGTGATCATGCCAGAGACAGTGCCCAGAAGGCCCAGCAGCGGCGATATGGTGGCGATGATGCCCAGGACATCGATGTACCGGTCGATGGTGTACGCCTCCTTGGCCCCTGCCTCCTCCATGTAGTCCTTGATGATCTCCCTGCGCATGCCCGCGTTCTGTATGGCGACCATGATGACCGGGCAGATGGGCGAGGAGCTGCGCCTGAGGAGCTTCTCGACATCATGGAGCCTGCCCATCCGGGTCAGCCGCTCCACCTCTTCCATGAGCGATCTCGGGATGATCTTGCTCTGGCGGAGTGCGAACGACCTCTCGATGATAATGGCCAGCGCGACGATCGAGCACGCTAGGAGCGGCCACATCAGAGGACCGCCCTTGACAAAAAATTCCCACAGAGTCATGTCGCCTCCTGTTGACGGTATGCCCGGTAATTGTCTTTTTATTCCACAAACCGGGGGAATAATCAATGGAGCGAAAAGATGTTCTTGATAATTATTGTGTAAGATTGCTAACATGGTACCGATGGAAAACGTGAATGATATACAGGATGCACAAAGCACGCAAGATACGGATAATAATATAGAACCCAAAACCCTGGTTTGTGTGAGGTTCCCCGCGCTTCCCCTGTCGTATATCTTCGATGCAAAGGGAATGGATCTTCAGATCGGAGATCTGGTGCTGGTGAATACCGAAGCCGGGCTCTCGGTGGCAAAGGTGATCGGGTCCCCGTCACCCGATGAAGCCTCCGGGCTCGGCGAGATCAAGCCCGTGCTCAGGAAGCTCTCGGATGAGGATCGGCAGAAGCTCGCGGACATCCGCGAAAAGGAGGAGGAGTGTTTCCGGTTCTGCCACGAGCGGATCACGGCCCGCGGACTGCCCATGAAGCTCACCCGGGTGGAGCAGATGTTCGACGGCAGCAAGACCACCTTCTACTTTGTGGCCGAAGGACGGGTGGATTTCCGCGAGCTGCTCAAGGACCTGGTGGAAAAGTACCGGACCAGGATCGAGCTGCGCCAGATCGGGAGCCGTCAGGAGTCCGCCATGCTGGGGGGAATCGGGAGCTGCGGAAGGGAGGTCTGCTGCTCGGTGTACCTCACCAGCTTCCAGCGGATATCGGTCAAGATGGCAAAGAATCAGAACATGACGCTCAATCCCTCGAAGATCTCCGGTCTGTGCGGAAAGCTCAAGTGCTGCCTCGCCTACGAGAAGGAGTCGTACGCAAACCTCATCGACAACCTGCCCAAGCCGGGGAAAAAGGTCTTTCTCGAACAGGGAGAGGCCGTGGTGGTCAGCATCAACATCATCAACCAGACCTTTGTGGCAAAGCTCACCGATCGCCGATTTATCAAGAGCACGGTTTCTGATATACTGACCGAGGAAGAATACACAAAGCTCTCCGAGCTCAAGGCCGCCGAGAATGCCCGGGTCAAGGAGCAGCAGCGCGCGGATCAGCGCAGGGAGCAGCCCGCAGAAGGGGCCTCCGACCAGAACAGGCCCCGGGGCAAGAGGAAAAGATCATCAAGGAGCAGGAATTCCAGAAGGAGAAGGAGCAAGCCCGAATGACAGGGTATTTCTATATCACCACCCCCATTTACTACGTGAATGCAAAACCGCATCTGGGGCATGTGTACACCACCGTGATCGCGGATGTCCTGGCCCGGTACCACAAGCTGCTCGGGGAGTCGGTGTTTTTCCTCACGGGCACGGACGAGCACGGGGACAAGATCGCGGAGACCGCCAGGAACCTGGGCACCACCCCCAGGGAGCTCGCCGACGAAAACAGCGCCCGGTTCAGAAACCTCTGGCCCGAGCTTGCCGTGAACAACGACCGGTTCATCCGCACCACCGAGCCCGATCACGTCAGGACCGTCCAGACGATCCTGCAGAACGTCCACGACAAAGGCGACATCTATTTCGGCGAGTACGGCGGGCACTACTGTGTCGGCTGCGAGCGGTTCTTCACCGAGACCGAGATGGTCGACGGCAAGTGCCCCATCCATGACACGGAGCTCGTCTACCGCCAGGAGCAGAACTACTTTTTCCGGATGGAGAAGTACCGGGGCTGGCTCATCGACCATATCACCAACAACCCTGATTTCATCCGGCCGGAGCGGTACAAAAACGAGGTCCTGGGGATGCTCAGGGAGCCGCTGGACGACCTCTGCATCTCGCGGCCCAAGTCGCGGCTCTCCTGGGGAATCGAGCTTCCCTTCGACAAAAACTACGTGTGCTACGTGTGGTTCGATGCCCTCATCAACTATCTCACCGGGGTCGGATACCCGGAGGGCGGGCATTTTTCCGATTTCTGGGCGAGCGCCCAGCACCTCGTGGGCAAGGATATCCTCAAGCCTCACGCGGTCTACTGGCCCACCATGCTCAAGTCCATGGGGGCCGACCCCTATTGCCACCTGAACGTACACGGGTTCTGGAACGTGGACGCGGCCAAGATGTCCAAGAGCCTGGGCAACGTGGTGGACCCGCTCGATCTCAAGGAGAAGTACGGCGTGGATGCCTTCCGGTATTTCCTGGTGCGGGAGATGGTCTTCGGCCTGGACTCCAATTTCTCCGAAGAGGCGCTCATCGAGCGCTACAACGCCGACCTGGCCAATGACCTCGGAAACCTGGTGAGCAGAAGCACCCGGATGGTGGCCAAGTATTTCGGCAGCACGCTGCCCCAGCCTTCCGGGCCGCTTACGCAAGAAGAGAACGATCTCAGGGAGTTTACCCTGAAGGTGACCGAAGAATACAAGATCCGCATGGAAAACCTCGAGCTCCACAGCGCCATGGCCTCTGTCTGGTCGCTGATCTCGTTCCTGAACAAGTACATCGACAAGACCGCACCGTGGACCCTTGCCAAGAACGACCGGGACCGGCTTGCGGTGGTGATGTATCACATCATGGAAGGCATCAGGTTCGTGGCGGAAATGGTCTACCCGGTCATGCCGGACACCTCCGCACGGATCCTGAGCGTCCTGGGAATGGACGAGAAGTTTACGGGCATGAGCCTCGCCGAGTTCGGGAAGCTTAAGGGCGGGACTTCAATCGGGGTTCCCGATGCCCTGTTCCCCCGGGTGGAGCGCCTGAAAACACCGGAGCAGCCGGCCGGTGCAAAGGAACAGGAGAAAGAGGAAGCAAACCTCATCGAGATCTCGGATTTTGCACAGTGCGTGCTCAGGGTCGGGAAGGTCCTGGAGGCGAGCAGGGTCGAGAAGTCCGAAAAACTCGTTGTCCTCAAGATTGACGTGGGAAAGACGATACAGATAGCTGCCGGCATAGCGAAGAGCTATTCGCCCCAGGAGCTCGTGGGTAAATATATTGCCGTGGTGACGAACCTGAAGCCGGCAAAGCTCATGGGCATCGAGAGCCAAGGCATGCTCCTGGCAACGGACACCCCCGAAGGGAAGCTCGCGCTTCTCACCTTCGACCGGGAGCCGTCGGTGGGGGCAAGAATCAGATAAACATCCGGGGAAGATGATGCAGAGGGTTCCGATCAATCTGGTGATGCCGGGCATGGTTCTGGCGAAACCGGTCGTCAACGACGCAGGAATGCCCCTGTGCGCCGAAGGGACCGAGCTTACCGCCGCTCTCATCGACAGGCTGAAGCGGATGAACGTCTCCCAGCTCACCCTCAAGGGCCATCCGGTGGAGATGGGCGGGCCCGCGAAGAGCCCGGAAGAGCAGATACGGGAGATGACGGCCAGGTTTGCCCGGCTACAGGGAGACCCCATCATGGACACGATCAGAGAGGCCATCGAGAAGGCGATTATCGCCGAATCCATGGAACAGCCGGACGAGCCCGCCGAGCAGGAAGAGGCGGACAAGCCGGATGGAGCCCGGGGAGAGTCCGGTGAGTAAGGAACGGCACATCAAGGCGATCACCAAGCGCATCCAGAGCCTTCCCACCCTGCCTCCGGTGGTGAAGAAGCTGACCACCATGGTGGAGAGCCCCGATGTGACCGCCAAGGACGTGGGCAAGCTCATCTCGTCCGATCAGGTCCTGAGCGCAAAGGTGCTCAAGCTGGTCAACTCCTCGTTCTACGGTCTCTCGGGCAAGGTTTCGTCCATCAGCCATGCCGTCATCCTCCTGGGGTTCAACGTCATCAAGGGGGTGGTGCTCTCCGCTTCGGTGTTCGACCTCATGGAGAAATCCATGGTGGGCCTCTGGGAGCACTCCCTGGGGGCAGCCATCATCTCCGGAACCATCAGCCGGAACCTGGGGCTGAGCGACCCTGAAGAGATATCCACGGCTGCTCTGCTCCACGATATCGGGAAGGTGCTGGTCAGGGTGTCCTTGAGCGAGGACTATGATCGAATCGTCCGGATCGCCGGGGAGCAGGGACGCACCTTCCGGGAGGCGGAGCTGGAGGTTCTCGGCGTGGACCATGCCGATATCGGCTCGTGGCTGTCCAGGGAGTGGGGTTTGCCCAGACAGCTCATCGTCCCCATCACCTATCACCACGATCCGGACAATGCCCCGGGTCTGCAGGACCGCGTTGCCGTGGTCCATATCGCCGACAGCCTGGCTCATGCATTCGGAGTGGGCGGAGGCCCGGACGGGGGAGTACCCCGGATAACGGAATTGTCATGGAACCGTCTGGGCATGCCCGGGCTCGATCTGACCGCGCTCATGAGAAAGATTCTCGTCGATCTCGAAGAGGTCGAAAACTACAAACTGTAAAGGGGGGGTACGTGAAAACGGCGATCTTGGTAAAGGAGAGCCTCGATGAGCACCTCTCCCCGATCATATCCTCCGTGTTCGATTCCGTCCAGGTCATCCACAGCGACGAAGACTTTCTCTCCCTCATCTCCATGGACCCGCCGGATATCATCCTCGTCGACCGCACCTGCCTGCAGGAGGACAAAAGCCGGATCGTCGAGGAGTTCAGGAACAGCACCCTGTATGGGCATCTGCCCATCGTGGCCGTCTACAGCGAGAAGGATATCGAAAACCCTGCTGCGCTGGAGGTCCCGGTTGACGACTTCATCGTTCTGGGCAGCTCGGAGCTGCAGATCAGGCGCAGGATCGAGTTCATCGCCGGGAGGTCGGTGCGGGAAAAGGACATCAACCCCCTTACCAGGCTGCCCGGAAACGAGTCCATTATCCGCTGCGTTCAGCGCATGTTCGATGAGGGCAGCGAGACAGCCATCGCATGGGTTGACCTCGGCAACTTCAGACCGTATAACGAGCGCTACGGATTCTCAAGCGGGGACGAGGTTCTGCTCGCCGCGGCGCGCATCATCACCAATGCCGTTCGCGAGACCGGGCAGGAAAACATTTTCGTGGGGCACATCGGGGGGGACGATTTCCTCTTTCTCTGCCCCGTTGCTGAGGTCAGGGCGATCTGCGAGGAGATCCTTTCCCGGTTCGACATGGTGATCCGGAACTTCTACAACGAGGAGGACCTGGACCAGGGAGGGATCGTGTCCAAGACCAGGAGCGGAGAGATCATGAAGTTTCCGGTGATCACCGTTTCCATTGCAGTGGTGCTCAACGAAAAGAAGCGCTACCGGCATTACGGACAGGCCTCCCAGGACGCCAAAGAAATCATGAGCTATGTAAAGGGCCTGGAAGGCAGCAACTACATGATCGACAGAAGGGGGGGGCACCGGTGATTCGCCGCTATTCCAGAGAGGTGATGCAGCACATCTGGTCGGATGAAAACCGATATCAAAAGTGGCTCGACGTGGAGATCGCCGTCTGCGAGGCATGGGCCTCCCTGGGAAGGATACCGAGGGAGAGCCTCGAGAATATCAAATCCAAGGCCCGGTTCACGGTGGAGCGCATCGAGGAGATCGAAGCGGTCACCCGGCACGACGTGATCGCCTTCGTGTCCTGCGTGGCGGAATACGTGGGAGAGGATTCCCGGTTCATCCACATGGGCATGACCTCGTCCGATGTCCTGGATACCGCGCTTGCCCTGCAGCTCAAAGAGAGCGGGCAGATCATCATCCAGGATATCCGCGGCCTCATGGAAGTGCTCAAAAAAAGGGCCTTTGAGTTTAAATATACCCCGGCCATGGGGAGGTCCCACGGCATACACGCGGAGCCAATCACCTTCGGACTGAAGTTCGCCCTGTGGTACGCCGAGATGACCAGGAACCTCAAGCGCATGGAAGACGCCGCCCGGGTGATTTCCTGCGGCAAGATCTCGGGAGCGGTGGGCACCTTCGCCAACATCCCGCCCGAGGTGGAGGAATACGCCTGCAGGAGGCTGGGGCTCGAGCCAGACCCCATCAGCACGCAGATCATCCAGCGGGACCGGCATGCCCAGTTCTTCACCACCATCGCCGTCATCGGCTCCACCCTGGAGAAGATCGCGACCGAGATCAGGCACCTCCAGCGCACCGAGGTGCTCGAGGCCATGGAACCGTTCGGGAAGGGTCAGAAAGGATCGTCGGCCATGCCGCACAAGAAGAACCCCATCCTCTCCGAGAACATCACCGGCCTCTCCCGGCTCCTGAGGGGATACTGCCTCTCGTCGCTGGAAAACGTGGCCCTGTGGCACGAGCGTGACATCAGCCACTCGAGCGTTGAGCGGGTGGTCGCCCCCGACGCCACCATCGTGCTCGATTTCGCCCTGGCGAGGCTGACCGGCGTGATCGACGGGCTCGTGGTCTATCCCGAGAACATGCAGAAGAACATCGAGCTCACCAGGGGGCTCTGGCACTCCCAGGGGGTCCTGCTCGCCCTGGTCGACCGGGGGATTGCCCGGGATACCGCATATCAGTGGGTCCAGCGCAACGCCCTGAAGGTATGGGAAAACAAAGGGAAATTCAAGGATCTCCTGCTGGCCGACGAGGATATCGCAAGCACGCTCGGGGCGGATTCCATAGAAAATCTCTTCGATCTTACCCATCATCTCAAGTTTGTTGATCATATTTTCGAAAGGGTCTTTTAATGAATAAAAGAGAGGAGCTTCTGGAAATTATCCGGCGCGATGCGGTCAGGTTCGGAAAGTTCGTTCTCGCGTCAGGGAAAGAGTCGGACCTCTATGTGGACCTGCGCAAGGTCACCCTGCAGCCGAGGTCGGCCCTCCTGATCGGATCGATCATTTTCGATCTGGTCAAGGACCGGCCCGTCGACGCTGTCGGAGGAATGTCCATCGGGGCCGATCCCATCGCGACGGCCGCAAGTCTGGTGGCGTACCAGAACGGGCGGGAGATCGCGGCCTTTCTCGTGAGAAAGGAGAAAAAGGAGCACGGAACGAAGAATCTGGTCGAAGGCCCGATACGTCCCGGGCTCAGAGCCGTGATCGTGGAAGATGTCATCACTACGGGCTCCAGCACCATCACCGCTATACGAAACGCCGAAGAAGCAGGGTTGAAGGTTGAATTGGTCATCGGGATTCTGGACAGAATGGAGGGAGGAAAACCCGCCATTGAATCGTTGGGGTATGAGGTGCAAACCATATTTACGAGGGAAGATCTCTAGATTGTGCATGAAGCTGAGGATATCGAGAAAAATCATCGCGGGCATGATGTTGTTCTCGTTCCTGTGGGCTGGGGAGATAATGGGGAACGAGCGTATTCCTGTTCCCCTCATCGGGGTCAGGGACGGGACCTATGCCATATGTGTGGACAAGTCTCTCCAGCGGCTCTATGTCTATAACGGAAGAAAGCAGGTGGAGGATATCCCCTGCTCCACGGGCATGAACCCCGGCGACAAAAAGGTGCAGGGCGACCGGCGCACCCCGGAGGGCGTGTATTTCTTCGAGAGGATCATCGAGGGACAGGCCCTTCCCGAGACCTATGGGTGGAGAGCATACACGCTGAATTATCCCAACACCGTGGACCGGGCGCTGGGGAAAAACGGCAACGGGATCTGGATCCACGGCAGAAAGCTGCCGCTGGAGAACCGTGACACCAAGGGGTGCGTATCGCTGACCAACAGCGATCTCAAGGTTCTCGATGCCTATCTCGATCCCTACCACACCCCCATCATCACCCTCGAAAGCGTGACAACCATCGATGAGCAGAGCCTGGATGTCATGGAGTCCCGGTACCGGAGCTTCATCAACGACTGGATCGACGCCTGGCAGAATAAGGATTTCGAGAAGTACGAGGACTGCTACTCTCCGCGGTTTTACGACGCCCTTCGCAATCAGGACCGCGATGGCTTTCTGGCCCGGAAAAGGGCGATTTCCTCCCGGTACAGGCACATTTCCATCCTCTCACGTGGGCTCGTCATCGTCGGGACCGACAGCTATGTGCTCTGTTATTTCCTGATGGATTTCTCGGGCGATTCTTTTCAGAGCGCCGGAGTGAAGTATGTCTACCTGGAAAACGGCTCGGAAGGTCCCAGGATCATCGCGGAGGAGTTCACCCCCTTGAGCAGGGCCTGGAAATGGCAGGCCATGGCCGAGGAACTGGAAAGGCGCCAGAACGAGGGCGTCCGGGAGTTCCTGGACGCCTGGCGTTCGAGCTGGGAAAACAAGGACCTGGTTTCCATGAAGGATCTCTACCTGGCCTCCTTCCCGGACAGGGAAGAATATTTTGCGACAAAGGCGAAAAATCTTGCCCCGTACCAGTCGGTCAGGGTCGTCCTCGACAGGGTGGATATCCAGCGCAGCGGGGTTTATTGGACCGTAACCGCAAACCAGCGGTTCGCCTCAGACAGCTACGAGGATTTTGGGAAAAAGACGCTCAGGCTCGTGAGCACGTCCCGGGGTTTTCGTGTCATCCAGGAGCAGTGGGAGAAGATCGATGAAGACTCGTGATCCCTACCAGATCATTATCATGCGGCCCACAGGCGAAAGAGCGGTGATGACCATACGGTCATTCTGGGTCAGGGTCTTCCTCGCCGGGCTCGTCGTCCTGGCCATCGTTCTCGTTGCCATGGCCGTGTGGCTCGCCGGTACCCGGGGGGATCTCGCGGAGGCAGAGAGCACCATAGAAATTCAGTCCGGGGAGCTCAAGGATCTGAACCTGCTTCTTACCCGCAAGGACGAGGAGATCATCACGCTCAAGCAGAAGCTCAGCCTGAGCACGATTTACCAGTCCCTCCCCGAGTCGGGGGAACCCCCGGCCCCTCGGAAGGAAGCCCAGGCCGAGACCCCTGCCGCCGAAGTCCATCCCCCCATCGCGGGGATAAAAGATCTTGCCCTGTCCGGCGGGGAGCTGAGTTTCAAGGTGGAGAATGTCCGTCCCTCGAGTGAAGGCGCTGCAAGGGGGCGTCTCTTTATCGTGTTCCGAAAGCAGGATTCCGAAGTCTGCCACCCGATGGTCAAGATGCAGGACGGCATTCCGGTGGAGACGAACAGGGGCCTCCCCTTCACGATACGCAACTTCAAGCCCATGAATGTGCCCGTTCCTCCGGCCATGTCCGACTGGGAGAGCATGGTCTTCTACATCTTCGACGACCAGGGCAGAATGAGGCTTTCCATGCCCCTGGACAAAAGACAGATATCGCAGGAAACTCAATGACATGACCTGTTGTGCAAAGGCAATCCTCGCGGCGGTTTCCATTTCCCTGCTTCCCCTGATGGTGTACGGGGCGCAGACCCACGAGGTCTTCTTCCAGGGCACGGATCATCGTCTGGACGTATACCGCATCAATGGCGAGGAGCCGGGTCCTACGCTCATGATCATGGGGGGGATCCAGGGCGACGAGCCGGGCGGTTATCTCGCCGCGGACCTCTATGCGGATATGAGCCTCAAGCGGGGGAATCTCATCGTGGTTCCCCGGGCCAATCTCTATTCCATCATGATGAACAAGCGTGCACCCAACGGGGACATGAACCGCAAATTCGCCGAAGCACAGCCCTTTGATCCGGACAGCGAGGTGGTGAAGAAGATCAAGGAGTTCATGGACGAGGCCGACTACTTTCTCAACCTTCATGACGGTTCCGGCTTCTATCATCCCGATTATATAGACCATATGCGCAACCCCAAGCGCTTCGGCCAGTGCATCATCACGGATACGGATCGATACCTGGCTCCCGGCGGGGAGACATACGACCTTCAGGGCATGTCCGAACGGGTCATCGCACAGGTCAACACCGCCATCCATGAAAAGGGTTACCATTTTCACTACAACAATCACCGGACCTCTGCCACGGACAGCATCCACAAGGAGCAGCGCAAGTCCGCCACCTACTACATGCTCACCAAGCTCCACAAACCGGCCTTTGCCAGCGAGACATCGAAGTCGATCAGGGATTTCCGCGACCGGGTGGTCTTCCAGACCATGGTGGTGAACGCCTTCATGAAGGAGTTCGGAATCGTTCCGGCTCAGCCGAGCATCTACATCGAGCCGCCCAAGATGGAGTATGCCCTCATCTCTCTGAACAACGGGCCTCCCATTGCCGTCCGCGATCAGGAGCAGCTCGTGATCAATCAGGGGGACACGGTCCGGGTAACCGACATCAAGTCGAACTACAAGCGGGGCGTCGTGGCGGACATAAAACGCTACGGGAACATCAACGACACCGGCAGGGAGCTGGCGATCACGGAGTCCACCACCATTGAAATCAGAAAGGACATGTTCCCCTGCGGGCAGGTTTTCGTGGAGGTCATGCCGCCGGCCCGAAATACGTGGTTGATCGTGGAGGCAAACGGTGTATGCTATGCGCTGGAGCCGGAGGAAAGCCTGAGTGTGGAGAAGGGATCCGTCCTCGTGATCAAAGAACTGATATACCGGGGAAGCACCAACCACGGGTTCGTCGTGAACTTCAAAGGCTTTGTATCGAACTGG
Organism: Deltaproteobacteria bacterium; assembly: GCA_018436855.1. GTDB lineage: Bacteria > Desulfobacterota > Desulfomonilia > UBA1062 > UBA1062 > Phosphitivorax. Next base: position 83,629 of record JAHDKO010000058.1, read on the forward strand.
ACCGACAATACCGGCGAAGACCGGGGGTATGAGATTCATACCGGAAGGCTTCTGGGAAGGTATGCCGAACCCGCCGGCGCAGGAACGGACCGATACCGGATATCCGCCATGCGGCATAACACCCCGGTAGTGAACTTCTATGTGGACCTGAAAGCAAGCAGACCGTGAACATCCTGGCCATAGAAACATCGTGCGATGAAACCGCGGCAGCCGTGGTCACCGATGCCGGGGCTGTCCTCTCCGATATCGTTGCGAGCCAGATCAAGGATCACGCCGTCTTCGGCGGGGTGGTGCCGGAGATTGCGTCCCGCCGTCATGCCGAGCTCATCGAGCCCGTAGTGCGGGAGGCCCTCCGTGAGGCGGATCTGTCAACCGGCGACCTGGCCGCCGTGGCGGTCACCCGCGGGCCGGGGCTCGTGGGGGCGCTCCTGGTGGGGATTTCGTATGCCAAGGCCCTTGCCTACGGGCTCGATCTTCCCCTGTGCGGCGTCAACCACCTTGAGGGCCACCTGAGCGCCGCACGGATCGGTCACGAGGTGTCCTATCCCCACATCGGCATGGTCGTATCCGGAGGGCACACCTCGCTCTACCGGGTGATGTCGCCTTCTTCGATCACGCCCATCGGGCAGACCCTTGACGATGCGGCGGGAGAGGCCTTTGACAAGGTGGCCAAGCTCCTCTATCTGGGTTATCCCGGCGGGGTGGTCATCGAGAAGATAAGCAAAGGGGTCGATTCCCGTGCCATCGAATTCCCGCGGCCTCTCATGAACGAGAAGACCTATGACTTCAGCTTTTCCGGGCTCAAGACCGCGGTGCTCAACCGGGTGCTCAAGGAAGGGATCTTCGAGGATATGGATCTCACCTTCTCCGGGCTGCCCGCGAAGAAGACCCCCAGGCCGGGCAAGGAGGACCTGGTGCCGAAGATCGCCGCGTCCTTCCAGCAGGCCGTGGTGGACGTTCTGGTGGAGAAGTCTTTCAGGGCCGCGGCGGATCATCACATGGGCCTCCTGGTGGTGACCGGCGGGGTGGCGAGCAACACCCTCCTGAGGGAGTCCCTGGAGCGCAAATCCGAGGAGACCGGCATCGGGCTCATCATCCCGGAGAGGAAATACTGCACCGACAATGCCGTCATGATCGGAATCGCCTGCATCCGGCACATCAGCGAAGGCCGGTTCGCCTCCTTGGACCTCAACGCTGTTTCCCGGTGGACATGGGAATGAAACCGAAATCCTCTCTGGGACAGAATTTTCTGAAAAACCCCGGCATTGCGGACAAGATAGTCGCTTTTTCCGGGGTGGAGCAGGGGGATGCGGTCCTGGAGATCGGTCCGGGAAAAGGCGCGCTTACCCGGGCACTTCTGGAGACCGCTTCCCGGGTCGTGGCCGTTGAAAAGGATGACGGTCTCTTCGAGCTGCTTAAGAATCAGTTTTCGGACGAGCCGGGACTCACCCTGGTGCATGGGGATGTGCTCGATCTGGATATGAGCACGCTCGTTTCCCCGGGAACCAAAGTGGTGGCGAACCTGCCGTACAATATCGCCACCCGGGTGGTTCTGCGCCTGGCCGAGGTGTCGCCTCCGCCCGCCTCGGCGGTGGTCATGGTCCAGAAGGAGGTTGCCGAGAGGATATGTGCACCCGTGGGCCACAGCGAATACTCGGCGCTCACGGTGCTGCTCTCGGGCATCTTTCTCTGCGATCCGGGCTTCGTGGTCGGACCCAAGAATTTCTTTCCCCAGCCCAAGGTGGACTCCCGGGTGATCAGACTCGTTCCCCGGCAGAACCCCCTGCCGCCTCCAGAGCGGGATGCATACCGGCGGGTGGTTCTGTGCTCGTTTTCCCAGAGAAGGAAAATGCTCAGGAATTCGCTGATGGGCCTCCCCGGTATCACGAAACAGGGACTTTCCGATCTGGCCTGTCAGGCTGGCATCGGTCTGGAGAAGAGACCCCAGGATCTCTCATGGGAGGAGTACGCGCGGCTGGGCCGGGCGTATCGTCAAATTATCATCCCTTGAAGAATCTCCCAAGTTACAGATTACAAAACGGATTACAATTCATTGTAACCGGGGTTACCATCCGGTAATCCATGTAACGACAAAAAATGGACGATTCATTCTGCGATACATATAAGTAATTGAATATAATCAATATAACAGTTAAATCGCATTAGTCACGATTTTGGCATCCGGATTGCCTTATACCCCGCAGATCGTACAGATCTGGGGGGTATAGGGTAATGAAGTACGCAACAGTTACGATATCCGTTTTTCTCGTTCTCGCCTTTTCGTGCCTGCCTGTTTCCGCAGACGAGTACCGGCAGAACGAGCTCATCGTCAAGTTCAAGCCGGTCCCGGGAAGTTCCCACGTCATGGCAGCGGGCAAGGAGAACCGTCCGGTCATCATCGCGGTCGACAATGCCCGCGAGGCCTTAAGCGAGATGCAGGGCAGGGACGATGTGGAGTACGTGGAACCGAACTATGTCATCGAGGCCGAGGATATTCCGGACGACTGGCCCTATGATGCTGCCGAGTGGAGCGCGCTTGAGCTTCCGGATGCGTGGGATATCCTGGATCGGCATGGACCGGGACACCGGGTCGTCGTTGCCGTGATCGACTCCGGGGTCGATGCCGCTCATCCCGATCTCCAGGGAATCCTGACCTCCGGATACGATTTTGCAAACAACGATGAGGTTCCCGAGGACGATGCCGGTCACGGCACCAAGGTGTGCGGGATCATCGGGGCCCTGGGCGGCAACGGGATCGGGGTCGCTGGAGTGGCCTGGAACATCGATGTCGGGATCATGCCGCTCAAGTTCATGAAAAACAACGACGGCAAGACCACGGGCAGCCTCTCGGATGCGGTAGGCGCAATCTATCACGCAGTGGATAACGGCGCGGACATCATCAATGCGAGCTGGGGCTTCTATTCATATTCCTATTCGCTCTCCGATGCGATTCAGTACGCACGGGACCATGGGGTCATGTTCATCTGCTCGGCAGGGAACAAGGGACAGGACAACGACACGAACGATCATTATCCCTCGAACTACCCCCATGAGAATGTCATAGCGGTGGCCGCCATGAACAGCTTCGGGGAGCTCGCGAGCTTTTCCAACTACGGGATCGCCAACGTAGACATCGCCGCGCCCGGCGTTGGAATCTGCACGACCGACAGAAACGGCGGATATTCCACCTGGTCGTCCGGAACCTCGTTCGCCACTCCCTTTGTCACGTCGGTGGCCGCCATGGTGCGGTATCTGTCCCCCGGGCTCGGGGTGACGGATGTCAGGAGCATTCTCCTGGGCTCGGTGATCGCGGGAGAGGGGCTCGATTTCCAGAACATCGCCTCCGGCGGCTGCGTCAACGCCTACCAGGCGCTGCTTTCCGAGGCCCAGTACGACGCCTCGGCAAAGACCTCGGCACCGGGGACTGGCGGCACGGACGACAATGCTGTGGTCGCGAGTGGTGAAGGCGGTGGAGGCGGGGGCTGCCTGATTGATTCCGGCCGGAATTCCGGCAACCCGCTCGGCCTCGTGATAATCTTCAGTCTGACGGTTCTTTTCCGGATGCCGTTCATGCGGCGTTCGGGATAACCTATACCCCCGCCCCCCTTTAAAAAAGGGGGGCACCCCTTCTTTCTCCTGCTTACATCGCCTCGATGGACATCGCCATGCCCATGCCGCCTCCGATGCACAGGCTCGCCATGCCGAGCTCGACATTTCTCCGCTTCATCTCATAGATGAGGGCCGCGATGATCCTGGCGCCCGTTGCGCCGATGGCGTGCCCGATGGAGATGCCCGAGCCGTTGACGTTGGTGATGCTCTCGTCGAGACCGAGTTCCCTGATGCAGGCAATGGCCTGGGAGGCAAAGGCCTCGTTCAGCTCGAAGAGACCGTAATCCTTGACGCTCGTTCCGGTCGTTCTGAGGAGCTTGCGCACCGCGGGGATGGGGCCGAGACCCATATAGGCGGGATCGATGCCGCCGGACGCGTAGCCCTTGATCCGGGCAAGGGGCTTCAGATCGAGCTCTTTTGCCTTTTTCTCGCTCATGACCAGGCACGCCGCTGAGCCGTCGTTGATCCCGGAAGCGTTACCCGCGGTGACCGTACCGTCCTTCTTGAACACGGTGGCGAGCTTGCCCATCTTCTCCAGGGTGGTGTCCATGGGGCGCTCGTCCGTATCGAACACGATGGGATCGCCCTTTCTCTGGGGTATGACCACCGGAACGATTTCGTCCTTGAGGATCCCCTTGGCAATGGCTGCCCGTGCGCGCGAGTGTGACTCGAATCCCAGCCTGTCCTGCTCCTCGCGGCTGATCCCGTAGAGGGCGGCGATGTTCTCGGCGGTGATGCCCATGTGGTATCCGTAGAATATCTCGTAGAGGCCGTCAAAGACCATGAGGTCAACGGTCTTGCCATAGGGCATGTTCATGCGGTGCCCCCAGCGTGCCGCGGGCAGTGCGATGGGCACGTTGCTCATGTTCTCCATGCCGCCGGCAACCACAACCTCGTTGTCTCCGGCCATGATGGTCGCTGCTGCAAGGGCGATGGCCTTCATCCCCGAAGCGCAGACCTTGTTGACGGTGATGGCCGGGGTCTCCTTGGGGAGGCCGGCGCGGACCATGGCCTGCCGTCCGGGGTTCTGCCCCTGACCTGCTGTGAGTACGTTGCCCATGATGACCTCGTCGATCGCGATGCCCATATTCCCTTCGGGCCAGTTCCAGTATTCCTTTTCAACCGGCGCGATCGCTTCTTTCTGGAGAGGATTCGGCTGTTCGCTGCGGATGATCTCCGGCACCTCGGGTTTGAGCCCGGCCGAAAGCAGGGCCTCCCGGATCACGAGTGCTCCCAGGTCTTTTGTCTCTACGCCTTTGAGGGTCCCGCCAAAGGAACCCACGGCAGTGCGCTTTGCGCTGACGATAACGACATTATCCATAATGCCTCCTTCTATAGGTGGATTTTTATCTTGATTTATTGCCGGGCTCACTATTTCACAATAGGGGGAGGTTGGCAACAGTGAATGAGGTCCCTGGGGCGGATCCTCCAGGCATTCCCCCGGCTTGATTCACCCGTGACTTCGGTGTAATCTAAATCGTATGGAAATCGACCTCGATGCTCTCCTGAATCAGTACCAACTCTTTCTCCTGGACCAGAAGGGACTGTCTCCGGAAACCTACCGGGCATACGTGAACGATATCCGGGACCTGCTCTCGTTTCTCGATAGCCGCTCGATCCGGATTCCCGACCGCCTGACCGTGAGATCCTACATGCTCAGGCTGCACACCCGGTACAACCGTTCCAGCATCAACCGGAAGCTCAGCTCCATAAAAGGCTTTTTCGACTTTGCCATGACCCGGACCGATCTGGCGGTGAACCCGTTTGCCCACGTGCGCTCCCTGAAAAAGCAGGAGATCCTGCCGAAATACTTAAGCCCGGAAGAGATCGCGGATCTCATCGACAGCACTCCCGATCTCAGGGACCGGGCCATCCTTGAGCTGTTCTATTCCACGGGCATCAGGGTATCCGAGATGGAGTCCATGAACTGCCGGGACATCGACGGCGATTCCGGGTTCATCATGGTTACGGGGAAGGGTTCGAAGCAGCGGAAGGTTCCGATCGGAAAGAGGGCACTGTCGGTCGTCTCGGAATATCTGAAGAGCAGGGGGATAGGCGATCCCCTGTACAGCAGCCAGCCTCTGTTCCTCAACAACCGGGGCACCAGGCTCGGCTCGCGGAGCATCCGCCGCACCGTGGATCAGTGGTCACAGAGAGCGGCCGTGAGCAGGCGGGTGAGCCCCCACGTCATCCGCCACACCTTCGCCACCCACATGCTCGATGCCGGGGCCGACCTGCGCGCTATCCAGGAGATGCTCGGCCATGCAAGCCTCTCGACGACCCAGCGGTATACCCATTTAACCCTGGACAAATTAATGGATGTGTATGATAAGGCTCATCCGAGGGCAAAGGAGGATGAATGGAAATAAGAGGCACAACCGTGCTCTGCGTGCGCAGGGGCACGAACGTGGTGCTGGCCGGCGACGGCCAGGTGACCATGAACAACGTGGTCCTGAAGGCCAATGCCCGCAAGGTGAGAACGATCTATGAAGACAAGGTGCTGGCAGGTTTTGCCGGGTCCACCGCCGATGCGTTCACGCTCTTCGAGCGCTTCGAGGCCAAGCTCAGGGAGTACCGGGGCAACCTCACCCGTGCCGCGGTGGAGATGGGCAAGGACTGGAGAACCGACCGAATCCTCAGGCGGCTCGAGGCCCTGATGATCGTCGCCGACTCCGGGAAGACCTTTCTGCTCTCCGGCAGCGGGGACGTGGTGGAGCCAGACGACGACATCTGCGGCATCGGCTCGGGAGGGCAGTACGCGGTGGCGGCGGCCAAGGCCCTCCTCCTCTTCACCGATTTTACCGCGCGGGAAATCGCGGAAAAGGCCATGGACATCGCCTCCGACATCTGCATCTACACGAACAAAAGCCTGGTCTTCGAGGAGCTCTCATGAACGATTTCACGCCTAAACAGATCGTATCCGAGCTGGACAAGTATATCGTGGGACAGGACAAGGCCAAAAAGGCCGTGGCCATCTCGCTGAGAAACCGCTGGCGGCGCCAGCGGGTGGCCGAGGACATGCGGGAGGACATCTATCCCAAGAACATCATCCTCATCGGGCCCACCGGCGTGGGCAAGACCGAGATCGCAAGGAGGCTGGCCAGGCTCGCGGATGCCCCCTTCATCAAGGTCGAGGCCTCCAAGTTCACCGAGGTGGGGTACGTGGGCAGGGACGTGGAGTCCATTATCCGCGATCTCATGCGCATCTCCGTGCAGATGGTGCAGCGCGAGGAGAGCGAGAAGGTCAAGACCAAGGCCCGCGACATCGCCCAGGAGCGCGTGCTCGATTATCTGCTCCCGGTCCAGAAGGATGCCGAGGTACACGCGGAGAGCAGGGAAAAGCTCCGCACGATGCTCAAGGAAGGCCTGCTCGACGACCGCATCATCGAGGTCGAGGCCCGGGAGTCGGCCATGCCCACCATCGAGGTCTTCTCCGGCCAGGGCCTGGAGGAGATGGGCATCGATTTCAAGGAGATGTTCTCCAATTTTCTGCCCAAGAAAACCCGGCGCAGGAAGATGAACGTCAAGGATGCGCTCGAGTTCCTCGCGTCCCGGGAGGTCTCGCGCCTGATCGACATGGACAAGGTCACCGAGGAGGCCAGGCACCGCGTCGAGAACACGGGCATCGTCTTCGTGGACGAGCTCGACAAGGTCGCGGGCAGGGAATCGAGCCAGGGCGGCCCGGATGTCTCGCGCGAGGGCGTGCAGCGCGACCTCCTGCCCATCGTGGAGGGGACCACGGTCAACACCAAGTTCGGGCCGGTCAGGACCGACCACATCCTCTTCATCGGCTCCGGTGCCTTCCACGTGAGCAAGCCCTCGGATCTCATTCCCGAGCTGCAGGGGAGGTTCCCCATCCGGGAGGAGCTCAACCCGCTGACCAGGGAAGATTTCGTGCGGATCCTGGTGGAGCCCAAGAACGCCCTGATCAAGCAGTACCAGGCCCTGCTCGCCACCGAGGGGATCGACCTGATGATCGGAGACGACGCGATCCAGGAGATCGCCCGGATCGCCCAGTACATCAACGATCACACGGAGAACATCGGCGCCCGGAGGCTTCACACGGTCCTGGAGAAGCTCCTGGAGGAGATCTCGTATGAGGGCGCCGACCTCTCGGGTACCATCGAGGTGAACGCGGAATACGTGAACGAGCGGCTCGGGCCCATCATGCAGAAAGAAGACTTGAGCCGGTATATTCTCTGATCCTTGACGCGCCCGAGAAGGGAAACAGCCACGCCCGGAAGGAATACGCCGCCTGAAGATCCTCGCGGACGGGCACGCAGCCGGCGTCTTTCCAGGGCGGAAGCCGGAAACGTTTAACCCGGTCCTTTTTCCTCCTGCAGATATCCTGCAAGCTGTGATAAAATGGATGAATAGAGGAGGATATATGATACAGAAGGGCCAGTTTGTCACGGACTGCCGTGACGGTGATTCCATACAGGCGGTTTTCATGATCTCGCAGCGCAGGCTCCTGACGGCGCGCAACGGCAAGCCCTATGCAAAGCTCCTGCTCACCGACAAGAGCGGCGATATCCTGGGGCTTCTCTGGGATGACGCCCGCCAGCAGATCTCGGCCATCAGCCAGGGAGATGTGGCGGGGGTCAGAGGAATCGTGGAGTCCTATGACGGCAGGCTTCAGATCAAGGTCGAGAAGATTGTGAAGCTGGACGAGGACAAGGTCGATCTGAGTACACTGATCGCAGCCACCTGCCAGGATATCCCCGCCATGGTGGCGGAGATCGACACCCATGTTGCCGGGATCAAGAGCGCGCACTTAAAGCGCCTCATCGACGAGATCTTTTCCTGCGAGGGCGTGATGGACGCGTTCCGCAAGGCGCCTGCGGCAAAGGGGGTTCATCATAACTATATCGGCGGCCTGCTGGAGCACACCCTGTCCATTCTCAGGCTGATCCACTGCATTTTCCCTCTCTATCAGCACCTGGGCGTCAACCAGGACCTTCTCGTGACCGGTGCCCTGCTGCACGATGTCGGAAAGATCTACGAGTACTCCTTCAAGCGGTTCATCGACATGACCCCCATGGGCCGGCTCGTAGGTCACATTTACCTCTCCGCCAACATGGCGGACCAGGCCATTTCCCGAATTCCGGGGTTTCCGGACGAGCTGAGGCTCCATCTGCTCCACATGATTCTCGGCCATCACGGGCAGCTGGAATTCGGGTCGCCCAAGCTGCCCATGACGCGTGAAGCGCTCCTGCTCCACATGCTCGACGACCTCGACGCCAAGATCACGGGTTTTTCTTCCATCATCGAAGCCACGCCCGAGGAAGAGGAATTCAGTTCTTTCTCGAACATCTACAATCGTTTTCTGTATACCCGCGTATATGAGGAGAGCGAGTAAACCGGCTGCCCTCACGGACGGCCCTTTAAGGATGAACGGGAGGTGGATCCATGGAAAGGAAGATCGGCGAGGAACAGGGGCGGGCGCTGGTGAAGCTGGTCAGGAAGACCCTTGCGGACTATCTGGGGACCCCGCTGGCTGAGCAGGAGGACACGGCGGAGATCCTCAAAGACAACACCCTGAACCTCAAGCGCGGTGTGTTCGTCACCCTGCATAAGCAGGGGCAGCTCAGGGGGTGCATCGGCTTTCTCGATGCCCGCGAGCCGGTAGTCGAAGCAGTGAGACTAAACGCGATCAATGCCGCGTTCCGCGATCCCCGGTTCAGCCCGCTGAAGCCCTCGGAGCTTGGCGAGATCGATATCGAGGTGAGTGTGCTCACTGAGCCCGAGATGCTCGAGCACACGGACGGGGATGACCTCCTGGAAAGGCTCAGGCCGGGGATCGACGGGGTCATTATCCGCCATGGGTTCGCCTCGGCCACCTTTCTGCCCCAGGTGTGGGAGCAGCTCCCCGACAAAGAGGAGTTTCTCTGCCAGCTCTGCCTCAAGGCCGGGCTGCCCGCGCATGCGTGGCGGAACGCCGGGATCGAGGTCCTCACCTACCAGGTTCAGTATTTCGGGGAGAGATAGTCCTCCTGTAGCCAAGGCTGCGGAGGACAGCTCCTTTGACCGGGTGATTCTGGAGGGCAGGTCCCTTCGCCTGCCCCCTTTAAGCGCATCTGTTCCCCACTGCAAGGGCGGGATTTTTCAGCAGGATAGTTTTATGAAGAGACGCCCGATCAGGAGATCGCGAGCCAGCGGTACTCACGGATGTGGTCCAGGAGTTCGTAGATGATCTCGTGGTCCTGCGTGTCGCAGGCGCGCAGCCTGAATATCGTCTCCAGGCTCCTTCCCTTCCGCACCGGGATGAGGTCGAGCAGTGCCCCGGTCCTGGCGGTTCTGCCGTGAGCCCGGGCGACCCGCACCAGGTGTGAGAACCGGATCGTGTACTCGCTGTGCCGAAGGAGTTTTATCTCGCGGGGGTAGGCGTCGAGGTCCAGGTCACGTGCGAGGTATGCCATGTCGTCCGGGATAACGGGGTCGCAGGAGTGTTCGGTGAGCAGCGCCGGGATCCCTGTGCGGCACACGGCCTCCACGAGTCTGAGAGCCCCGATGTTGAGGTTGAAGGGTTCCTCCGGGATATCCAGGGCATAGGCCCGGACGAGCTCTTCGGCCTCGGGAGGCATATGCGAGGGATCGACCCCGGTGAGGGTGTCCAGGTCCCCCATGACCTCATTGACGATGAAGAGGTCGATCCCGGCAACGGCCCCCAGGAGCTCATGGATGTCCCCCCGTATGGAGGTGATGCGGGACTTCCATGGGCTGAGCCGGTCCCGCTGCCTCTTCAGGAGGCTCAAGGAGAGATCGATCATGTACACGCGCTCGACGCGGTTCCCATGGCCGGCCAGCAGCCCGTGCATGAGGCTCCCATATCCTCCTCCCACCTCGCACAGCGCCGAGCGATCTTTCAGAAGGCCCATGCGCACGAGAAAATCGCCAACCATGGCGCCGTAGCTCGACGGTTTTTCCAGGATGACGCCATAGGGGGAGGCAGGATCTGAAAACGACTCGCAGATGGTGAATTCGCTCATCAGATCGATGGGGGCGAACCGGTGATAATCCGCTGTAGTGCTCAACCCTGCCGCACAATCGGTGCTGCGGGAAGATGCCCCGGAACCTTCTCCTGATTTCGGGCCGTCGTGAATTGCCATGGGGTCGAATCTATACATGAAATCCTTGCCCGTGTACAGGATCAACTTGAGTAAGATTGCGGATTTGTTATAAGGTAATTGCATGAGGGGGAAAGTTGAGGTGATATTCGTATGCACAAGACGATAAGGAACATATCGGCCGCGATCGTCGCTCTTTTTCTGATACCCTTGGCGGCTCAGGCTCAAGGACCGCAACCCTTGGAGCGGAACTGGATAGAGGACGTGGTCGAGCGGGTTCTGCCTTCGGTCGTGAACATCTCCTCGGTGAAAAAGGTGACGGTTAATCGCTCCCCCCTCTTTTCCGATCCCTTTTTCCGGGACTTCTTCGGCAACGGGGTTCCCAGGGAGCGGGTTCAGCAGGCGCTGGGATCCGGGGTCATCGTGTCCGGGGACGGGTACATCGTCACCAGCAACCACGTGGTCAGCGAGGCGGATGAGGTCGAGGTACGTCTCTCCGACGAACGGGTGTTCACGGCAAAGATCATCGGAAACGACCCCAAGAGCGACGTGGCCGTGATCAAGATCGATGCGAAAGATCTCCCGGTGATCAAGATCGGGAAATCGTCGGATCTGCGGATCGGCAGCTATGTTCTCGCGCTGGGCAATCCGTACGGCCTGGCAGGCACCGTCACGCACGGGATCATCAGCGCCCTGGGACGCTCGGGCCTGGGCATCTCGGAATATGAGAATTTCATCCAGACCGATGCCCCCATCAATCCCGGCAATTCGGGAGGGGCCCTGGTCAACATGGAAGGCGAGCTCATCGGGATCAATACGGCGATCCTCTCCCAGTCAGGCGGCAACATCGGGATCGGCTTCGCCATCCCGGTCGACCTCGTGATGGATATCGTCCAGAGCCTCCGGAAGTACGGGAGGGTGGTCAGGGGTTGGCTGGGAGTGACGGTGCAGGAAATCACCCCCGAGATCGCCGAGGCAATGGAGCTGGAATCTTCGCAGGGGGTGCTCATCGCGGATGTCATCAAGGGCTCTCCCGCCGCGGAAGCCGGGATCAGGCAAGGGGATGTGGTGGTTTCCATCAACGGCAAAGAGGTGAACGACCCATCGGCCCTGCAGTTTCTCGTCTCGGAGATCGCCCCGGGTACGAGGGTTCCGGTCACCGTCATCCGGGACGGGGGCAGGAAGACCGTGACCGTCACCATCGGAGACCTCTCCGAGGCGGAGATTCCCCGGGATACGTATCTGGTGGAGGACAACCGGTTTCTCGAAGGGGCCAGGGTTGCCGACCTGAGCCCCCCGTTGCGCGACTCCCTGGAAGTGCCCAACAACGTCGACGGGGTCGTCGTGACGGGCGTCGAGGACGACTCCCCCGCCTCCAGCACCGGCCTGAGGCCGGGAGACGTGATCGTCGCCATCAACGGCAGGAAGATCGCCGGTCTTTCCGAGTTCAAGCAGCTTCTCCAGTCCGTCAATGGCAGGAGGATGGAGATCAGCATATACCGGCAGGGAATGATCCTGAACATGACTCTCATCAGGTGATCAACGTCCTCCGGGTGACTCTGAATGCGCGGCAGACAAAGTCGGCCCGTGAGCGATGCCGCCGGAGACCTTTCATTTCCTGGAATGATTTCCGGGTGACGATAAAGAGAGCGGGAACCCGGTAAAAGTTGGACGGAGCATCGAATGCGTGCAGTGATACAGCGGGTGAAGCAGGCGTCCGTGAAGGTGGACGGAGAGGAGATATCGCACATCGGGAAGGGGCTGTGCTGCCTCGTGGGCGTGGAGGCGGGAGACGGTGAGCGCGATGTGGACTACCTTGCACGGAAGATCTGCGGCCTGCGGGTCTTCGACGATGAGCAGGGGGTGATGAACCTCGACGTGGGGCAGGTCCGGGGAGAGATCCTCCTCATCTCACAGTTCACCCTGCTGGGCGATACCCGCAAAGGAAAACGCCCGTCCTATTTCACCGCAGAGCAGCCGGACAGGGCTTCAGAGCTGTTTGAGGATATGGTGAAGCAGGTTTCAGCGCTGCACAGCGGCAAGGTCGCGACCGGCAGATTCCAGACTACCATGGATGTCCACATCGTCAACCACGGTCCGGTCACCATCCTCATGGACAGCAGGAGGCTTTTCTAAGAAAGGGTCCTGCTGGAGCGGCTCGCTATCTGAACGTGTTGATCCGCTCCAGAAGCTTGTCCTCGGGCATTGCGCCCACGATGTCTCCTGCCTTGGCGCCGTCTTTGAACACCAGCAGGTTGGGGATGGAGCGGATGCCGTACCGGGAAGCGGTCTTGTTGTTCTTGTCCACGTCGATTTTGGCGAAGACGATATCCCCCTGGTGCTTCTTTGCCAGGCTCTCGACGATCGGGCCCAGCATTTTGCACGGTCCGCACCACTCGGCCCAGCAGTCTACGACGAGAAACGGATATTTGCTTACGGCCTCGTCCAGCGTGTCATCGTTGAGCTCGATTGGATAGTCCGGATTCTCCACGAAAGTCCCCTCAGCCATGGTTATCTCCTTTCTTTCTTGTGATCTCAGGGCGTGGCCCAGGCACCATAGGCGTTCCCTTTGAGATCCTGGACATGTTGCTCTGCAGCGAATGCAGCTGTGGCCCCGTCTCCGCAGGCCGTGATCACCTGTCGCAGGAGCTTCTTCGTGCAGTCTCCGCAGGCAAATATACCCGGTGCCGATGTCTTCATCTGATCGTCCACAATGACATACCCGCTTTCGTCACATTCCACCACGTCCCTGACGAACGCGGTGTTCGGGATATACCCGGTAAAGACGAACACGCCTTCGACCTCCAGGGTCCTTTTTTTCGAAGGGTCTCCCACATCGGAGATCCTGACGGCCTTCACCATGGTCTCGCCCAGGATCTCTTCCACGGCCGAGTTCCATGCAAAGTCGATCTTCTCGTGCGCAGCCGCCCTCTCCTGGAGAATCCGGGCTGCCCGAAGCCGGTCACGGCGGTGAATGATGGTGACCCGGGAGGCAAAGCGGGTGAGAAAGAGCGCCTCCTGGACAGCGGTATCTCCCCCGCCCACGACCGCTACGGGTACGTCGCGATAGAACGGCCCGTCACAAGTCGCACAGTATGACACGCCCTTTCCCGTGTACTCGCTCTCTCCGGGGACGTTCAGGTGCGCGTACCCGGTTCCGGTGGCGATAATCACGGACAGCGCATCGAATGATCCTTTTCCGGTTTTCACCCGCCAGATATCCGTGGAGTCGCGGGACGCGCGTTCCAGGGAGACCACGTCGTCTTCCACGATCTCCAGGCCGAATGTCCTGGCCTGCTGAGTGAAGCGCTCGATGAGCTCGTATCCGGTGATTCCTCCAGGAAAACCGGGGAAATTCTCCACGATGTCCGTGGTCGTGATCAGGCTTGGATTGACCTGGCTGGTGAGCATGAGTGTCTTCATCCTGGAGCGTGATGCATAGATTCCGGCGGTTAGCCCCCCGGGGCCTGAGCCCACGATGATGATGTCGTACATGTACGCGTCCTTTCTATTGATAGCGTTCGAGGATATCAAGCAGTTGTTCTATCTTTTTCGGCTCCTTGAGGAAGTAGCATTTTAGGTTTCCCTTCCTTATGCAATCGACGATCCCGTTTATTTTCAGTATGGAGAGATGTTGAGAGGCATTGGCCTGACGGATGTGCAGGGTGCTTTCCACCTCCCCGACACACTTCTGGCCGCGGATGAGCTCCCGGGCGATCATGAGCCTCACCGGATGCCCCAGGGCCTTGAGATAAGAAGCAGTCATCTCATTACGCGACATACTGCAATCCTTTATAAGATTATTTTAATATTCATATACAATAATATTTAAATATCTGTCAATTCTTGATTTCTCCAGCCAGCAAGTAGTATGCTTAAAATACATGATAGAAAATATTTCCCGGGGGTCAAGATATGAAGAGACTTTTGATCGCACTGGCCGTTCTCCTGGTGCTCGTTCCCACCCTCTGCCGGGCAGAGGGATATGTCATGGTCAACTACGGGATCGGCGGCGACATTGACGAGCCCAGCCTCGGGGTCGAGATGGGGGGCATCTTTCTCTCCCGCCTTCATCCCGAAGGTGGAGCGGTCAGCTTCGGCCTGGGGGTGAGCATTGCCGACACGGACGAGGATATCCCGTCCGCGGTCCTGCCCCCCGTACCCGCTCCTGCCTATGAACAGTTCACCGAGTACAACGACGGCAACGAGCAGGAGGTGTATTTCAGCGTCGGCGCCGAGATGATCCCCGCCCTCTTCGCCGTGGGAGGGGTGGGCTATGCCAGCCAGGACACCGTGCTCGTCGGGAGATCCGCGGATCAATTCTACGAGGTGGACTCCGAAAGCGACAACAACGTCACCTGGATGCTCGGCATGCGCTATATCATCCAGGGCCTGAACGTCGGTCTGGGGTATCATTCCCGGCGCGGGATCCTGGCAGGCATCGGCGTCGCGTTCTGATCCCTGGTTGAAATTTTACAAGCTAGGAGAGTTGCATGAAGAGACTCGCATGGCTCATCCTTCCGGTCGTCTTCGCCGCCCTCCCTCTGGAGGCCGCCGAACCGGCCTCCATCGCCGTTCCCGGGTTCACGCTCTGGACCGTGGAGCAGCCGAGGAAGATCACCGAGCACGAGTACGAAACCCACACCCCGGGTGCCCTCACCCGGTACCAGAGGCGGGAAGTGGAGCTCCCGGAAGAGCTTCTCAAGGAGATCGAGCTGCCCGTTCTCACCGATATCTTCATCAGAAAGCTCGTTGGCTCGGGCAAGTTCACGGTTGTGGAGCGGGCAAAGGCCGATGTGCTCCTCGGCGAGATCGAACGGGCCGAAGAGGGACCCCTCGACCGCAGCGCTGTCGCGAAGAAGGGCGGTGCGCTCGGCGCGCAGTATCTCGCCCTGGGGACCCTGACCTATGCCGCGCGCGATGTCGAGCTCAAGCCGGTGGCCTACACCCGGCGCACACACCGAATCGAGCGGGGCGAGATCAGGGTCGATCTGAGGATCCTGGAGGTCCCCACGGGCAGGATCGTGGCCTCTGTGCCCGGGCAGGGCAGGCTCGAACGCCGGATCGACGAGGATACCCGGGAGCCCCGCCCGCTGCCCGGCAGCTTCATTGCCGATCTTCAGGAGGAGCTCGCCCACGATCTCATGGTCAGGACCGTTGACGCCCTGTATCCCTTCAAGGTGGTATCGGTCAGGGGCGGCACCGCGTTTGCGGACCGGGGACAGAACTTCCGGATCCAAAAGGGTGAGGTGTATGAGGTCCTCCGCCGGGGCGAGCCCGTCATTGACCCGGATACGAAAGACGTGATTGCCTTTGACGAGGAAGTGCTCGATCGTGTAACCGTGACGGACGTGTTCCAGAAGGCGTGCAGGGTCGAAACGGGCAATACCTCCCCCCGGATCCGTCCGGGAGATATTCTGAGATCAACGGGTACGACATCACCGTAATGGCAAGGAATGTTCTCACTCTGATCGCCGCTCTCCTCGTGTTTTTCCTCGCAACGGGCTGCTCGTCGCTGACCAGCTATACGCAGATGACGCAGCAGGCGCGGCTATCCATCTCTCAGGGAAGGTTTGACGACGCGCTCACGGTGTTTCCGGAAAAGGCGGCCCATGGAAAGGACGAGGTGCTCATACGTCTGGAGCGGGCCGTTCTCCTGCAGGCCATGGGGAGGTTCGAAGAGAGCTCCCGCGAGTTTCAGCTCGCGGCCGGCAAGATCGGGCGGTATGAGAACCGTGCGGTCGTCTCCGCCGGCCGCACGGCCTTGCAGGCGGGGTCCCTGATCCTCAACGAACAGGTACAGCCCTACGAGGGAGAGGATTTCGAAAAAATCCTGCTCCATGCCATGAATGCCGTGAACTACCTCATGGCAGGCGATCTGGAAGGCGCCCGGGTGGAGATCAGGATCGCCTACCGGAGGCAGAACGAGCTCCGCGAAAGGCACGCCAAAGCGATCGAGAAGGCCGAGAAAGAGGGCGGGGCGAAGAGCTGGGAGCAGTCGTTCCAGAAGGCGGACAGCGGCAGGTACCGGGAGATCTCGTCGCGGGCCGGCAATGTCCACAGCGTGTACCAGAACGCCTACGCCTATTACATCTCGTCCCTGGTCTATGAGCTGGGCGGGGAGCGAGACGAGGCATACATCGACCTGAAAAAGGGAATCCTGGCCGCCCCGGATTCGGAGAGCCTCCAGAATGACCTCATCCGCCTGAGCCGGGAGCTGGGGTTTTATGAGGATGAGCAGAAGTGGGTGGCAAGGTACGGCGAGCCGGATAAGGAATACGGCACCGGCACGGACGTGTTCGTGATCTTCCAGCACGGCTCGGCGCCGGTCAAGGAGCCGTTGAGCTTTCCCATCCCCCTGCCGGAAGGGGGGCTGGCGTTCGCGTCGCTGCCCGTATACCGGTTCGTTCCGTCGGGCACGCTGGCGGGAAGCGTCGGTGGGGAAGGACAGAGTGTCCGGACGTCGGTGGTGTCGGATATCGACGCCATCGCGGCGCGCAACCTGCTCGACGAGTTTCCCGTCCTGTTCGCAAAACAGGTGGCCCGCTCCATTCTGAAGGCACAGATGACCAAGAAGCTTTCCCGGGAATACGGCGCCATGGGCGCCATCACCGGCACCCTGGCCTCGGCCGTGACCGAGCAGGCGGATCAGCGGACATGGGCGTCTTTGCCCAAGGAAATCCAGGTGGCCAGGATATTCGTGCCCGAGCGCACCGGGAACCTCATCGTGACGAGCGTCCCGGGCGGGCACACGGCAGTGGTGGAAATTCCGGAAGGGACCCGGCATCTCATCGTCCTGTGCAGGGATACGGATGCCGGTCTGGCTCTGCAGACAAAAGCGTACTAGACAGGAGGAATGGAAATGGCAAGGGGACGGAACATTATTTGGCTGATCGCCCTGTTTCTGGTGGCGTGCGCCGGGACGGCGCCCAATGTCCTGCATGTTCAGGCAGGCCCGGGGGGCTTGAGCTCCAAGAAAGAGGAGATCAACGACAGAGGGCTCTCCCGCAAGGTCTCCTTCGGGGAGGTGAGCATCCGGGCGCTCGATCTCGGGTCATCCATGGAGGCCCAGGTCATACTGCAGAACAACAGCTCGCGCAATGTGGTGTTCGAGTACCGGTTCATCTGGTACGATGCCGCGGGGTTCGAGATCTCGTCGGTCACCGCGTGGATACCCTCGGGACTTTCCGGAAAAGAGGCGCGCGGCTACCGGTCTACAGCCCCGGGTCCCAATGCGGTGAGCTTCAAATGCATGGTGAGGAACCTGCAGCCGCTCACGGATACGGGCTCATAACTCAAGAAAGAAAAAGAAGGAGATGACTATGAAACGGACCATGATCCTCGTTTCTCTCTTCGGAATGGTTTTCCTGGCCGCAGGATGTGCGTCGTCCCCCACGGTCAGCTACGGCGACCCCGAGCGGGTGGAGACGGTGACCACGGATTTCGGGTCCACCGATCTGCAGATGATCGCGGAAAAGATGGTGAACTCGCTGCTCGCCAACCCGGTCCTGTCGTCGGGTCAGCGCCCGGTGCTCTATGTCCACCAGGTGAAAAACAAGACGGACGAACACCTCGACACCAAATCCGTGACCGACAAGATACGGGTCACGCTGCTCAAGTCGGGAAGGGTGCGGTTCACGGCTGTCAACGAGGTGAACGACGAGATGATCAAACAGCTGGAGTACCAGACGAGCTCCGGATACGTTGACCCCAAGACGTCCAGCACCATCGGGCGCCAGGTCGGGGCGGACTATTTCATGTTCGGGGAGATCACCTCCATCAGGAAATCCGCCGGGAGGGTCAAGGATGTGTATTTCAAGTTCACCCTGAACCTGGTGAACATCGAGACCGGGCTCATCGAATGGGCCGACGAGCAGGAAATCAGAAAGCAGGCGAAGAAGCCTCTCATCGGCGGATGACCGCTGGAGGCCTTAGCACCCTCGATGGCCTTTGCCGTCAGGTCGTCGCCTATTGTGGATAATCGCTGGAGGCTTTAGCATCCTCCCATCACCTTTCTCGACGGGGATGCTCGTTGCCGGAACGTCAGGTCCCGGGCTGCGGACGGCCCGGGTCCTGTGATCTAAGGGCCCTTTCCCCTGGTTCGCTTTTTCAGGCATGCAGCGGCCCGGACACGGCTTGGACGGGAATCGCCTGCCGTCCCTGCCGCGGTTTTGCCATGATGAACCCGTAGAGGCTTTTCCCAGGTTTGGCTTGACTGGATGGAGAGAAACGGATACAAAGCAGGGCAAAGTTTTTTCTTGGAGGAGTGAGAATGAATTGGGGGGATAGACTCGAGAAGATCACGAGCAAGACCGTACCGCTGTATGCCATGATAGTCCTCCTGGTGATATTTGCCAATCCCAGCTGGACATCTTCTTTCCTGGGAATTATCCCCATCATCGCGGGAGAGGCATTGAGATTCTGGGCCACCGGACACTTAAGAAAGAACGAGGAGCTCACCACGTCCGGACCGTACGCGCACATCCAGTCACCGCTCTATCTGGGCAGCTTCCTCATTGCCACGGGGATGTGCATCATGGCCAGAAACCCCGTCATCTGGATCATCATGGCCCTGATCTTCTTCAAGTCGTACGTTCCCAGGAAGCAGGAGCGGGAGTGGGGAAGGCTCGAGAAGATGTTCGGCGAGGACTTTCTCCAGTACAAGCGGGAGGTCCCGTATTTCTTTCCTCCCCGGCTCGATCCCTACCCTCACGGGGCCAAGCACCTCTGGTCGTTTGCCATGACCATCGAAAACACCGAGCACCAGACCGCCATGGCGGTGTTCGTCATCGCATTTCTGATTTTCATTCAGGCCTTCTAGCAGCAGGCGTTTGGATCCTCCTTCCAAGTTCGCTTCGGAGGAGTTAAGAAGGAAGGGTCACATTCCCGTTCAAGCTTGCGGCTCCCATGGGGCCAAAGGGCTTGCCCTTCAAAGGTACATGTCATTGATGAAAAAAAGGCCCGCATTTCCTGCGGGCCCTTTTTGCTTCCATCCTTAAAAGGTATGACTCGGATCTACCCGGCGCTTCTTCCCGAGACCTTTCTCCGGGCGGGCTGCTCAAGATAGTCCAGCCACTCCTCGTGCGCCTTGTCCCTGCCCTTCACCACATCGAAGAAGGCCTTCTGCAGAGACTTGACCACCTCTCCGGGCCTGCCCTCGCCGATCACGCGGTCGTCGATCTCCCGGACCGGCGTCACCTCGGCGGCCGTGCCGGTGAAGAACACCTCGTCGGCCAGGTAGAGGGCATCCCGCGAGAAGTGCTCCTCCCTGACCTCGTAGCCCAGCTCGTGCGCAAGGGTGATGATCGTGTCGCGGGTGATGCCCGGCAGCACGTTGGTCAGCGGCGGGGTGAAGATCTTCCTGTCTCTCACATAGAAGATGTTTTCCCCGCTGCCCTCGGCGACATTGCCCTGGGGATCGAGCATGAGGGCCTCGTCGTACCCGGCCTTGAGGACCTCCATCTTGGAGAGGACCGAGTTTACGTAGTTCCCGCTCACCTTTGCCTTGGTGAGCATGATATTCTGATGGTGACGGGTAAACGAGGAGGTCTTCACCCGGATGCCCTTGGCGATGCCGTCATCCCCGAGATAGGCCCCCCACTTCCAGCAGATGATGGAGACCCTGACGGCGTTGGTGCCGGGATGGACTCCCATGACGCCGTCGCCGATGAAGGCGATGGGCCGGATATAGGCCTCTTTCAGGCCGTTCGCTTCGATGACCTCCTTGGTGGCGTCCATGATCGTCTCCGGCGTGTAGGGGATGTCCATGAGATAGATCTTCGCCGAATTGAACAGCCTCCTGGTGTGCTCCTTGTGCCGGAAAATGGCCGACCGGCCGTCATGGCACAGATAGCACCGAACACCCTCGAAGGCGGCAACGCCGTAATGGAGGCTGTGAGTCAGCACGTGAACCCGTGCATCGTCCCAGTCGACCAGTTTCCCGTCAAGCCAGATTTTCTTGAGTTTATCAACCATTGCCCGAATACCTCGTAGTTTAAATGATTTCTTTACACAATTATTTTTCATTATCTTTTATTTTGACCACGAGGTCAATTGCAAAGTTCTCAAGCGTCCCCCGAGTCCTGTTCTTGACATCGTGAAATTACTGTGTAACTTTAGGCGATGAGAGGACTGTATGTGTAATGACGTGGAGCGCTGTACTGCCTGTGGTGCGGCGGTGGGTCAGGGAGACAGATACTGCAGGGTCTGCGGGGTGCCGGTAAGGGAGGGCGCCCGCATCAACGAGCACCGTTTTGTCACCGTTCTGTTCTCGGATCTCTCCCGGTACACCCGCCTTTCGTCCCTTCTCGATCCCGAAGAGCTCAAGGGTCTCATGGAGGATATCTTCATGGAGGCCGTCCGCGTCATCTCCTCATACGACGGGGTGGTGGAGAAGTTCCTGGGCGATGCGGTGGTGGCGATCTTCGGCATCCACCGGATACACGAAGACGACATCATCCGCGCGATCCGTAGTGCGAAGGTGATCCACGATTTCGTCGAGGGCCTCGGACACAGGACCACCGAAGAAGCGCACGGCCTGCTTTCCATGCACACGGGCATTCACACCGGCACTGTTCTCGTGGACGAGGCCACCCGGGTTCCTCTCTATCAGAGCATCATCGGCATGCCCATCATCATCGCCCAGCGGCTCTCCGGACTTGCAGGCCCTGGAGAGATTCTCATCGGTGGAGCTTCCCGGTACGAGGCCAAACGCTTTTTCGCCATCGAGTCCCTGGGGAAAAAAGAGCTCAAAGGCGTCACCGACCCCGTGCCCGTCTATCGCGTAGGCCCCCAGAGGAGCGAGCCTCTGGGAATCCGCCGCCCCGGGAGCACCGGCGCACCCATGGTGGGCAGGGAGGAGCCGCTCGCGGCGCTGAACCGGGCGTTCGAGGACCTGGCCCGCGGCAAGGCGGCGGCCGTCCTCATCACCGGTGAGGCAGGCGTGGGGAAGAGCCGGCTCGTGTATGAATTCGGGAGGACTCTGCCTTCGGACGCCGTTCTCGTGACGGCCCAGTGCCTCGATCACATGAAGGAGACGCCCTACTACCCGGTCATATCTTTGGTGAGGCAGATGATCGAGATGCTTCACGAGGGCGACAGGGGTAAACCAGCGGATCTTGAGGAGCGCCTTCTCAATCCGAGGCACGCCTTCCATATCCGTTCGCTCCTGGGGCTCAGGCACGACGGGGAAGAGCTGATGCCCGACGTGTGGAAGACCGAGATCTGCGAGGCGATATCGGGCCTGCTGAGGACCTGTGCGGTGAGCCGCAGCCTGGTGGTCTGCATCGAAGACTTTCACTGGGCCGATGCAACGACGCGGGATATCGTCTCCTACCTCCTTCAGGAGGAGGACCCGCCCGGATGTCTTTTTCTCGTGAGCTCCCGTGAGATGGTGACCCTGCATGCCGGCCAGAGCGAGCTCCATCTCCAGGAGATCTCACGGGAACATGCCCGGACCATGATCCTGGAGCTCCTGGGCATGAGGGAGATACCCGAGGACGCCGCCGATGCCCTGTACCGGACCACCGGGGGAAACCCGCTCTACCTGGAGGAATACCTGTCCTATCTGCGCGAGGAGGGCATCTCCCCCCTTCATACGGCTGACCCAAAGCACAAGGGCGGCATCCCCGAGACGATCCAGGGTCTCCTTTCGGCCCGGATGGAGAACCTGGGAAAGGAAAGGAAGCGTCTGCTGCAGGAGGCGTCCATACTCGGCATGGTCTTCTCGCGGGAGCTTCTGGAGGCCGTGACCTCGACAGGTGGAGATGTCGGGGGCCTTCTGGCCGATCTCGAGAGCGCCGGGTTCGTTGTTCGCGCGGGTGAGGGGGAATACCGCTTCCGGCATGCCCTGACGCGCGAGGTCGCATCCATGACCCTGCTGAAGCGGGATCGGCGGCAGCTTCACAAGAAGGTCGGGACGCATCTGGAAAAGATGTCAAAAAGCAGGGCCGAGCATTGCGGCATGATCGCGTACCACCTCCACCATGCCCGGGAATATGCACGTGCAATCCCCTACTTTATCCTGGCCGCCCGGACGTACCAGGCCGAAGGGGCATGGATGGAGGCAGCGGCACAGTATAAAAGGGCCGAAGACTGCCTGCTGAGCGACAAGGGGTATCCGGGGAGGGAAGATACGCTCATCCTGATGAGGGAAGGGATCTGGAGTTGCTCGCGGATATTCGATCCGGACCAGGCGATCCACGCACTGGAAGAGCTCGTGCGGCATTATGCCCGCAACGGACCCAAAAGCCAGGAGATTTTCTCCAAGATCCGGCTCATCAATCTCTATTCCCAGAAGGCCCGGTTCCAAGAGGCCCTGGATCTTTTCGATCAGGTCAGCCGGGAAGAAGGGATCAACGACCTCCTGTCGGCCGCCGCCAAGACGGCCGTGGCCTACACCCATACCTTCCTGGGCAAACCCGTGACCGCGCTTGGCTATCTGGAGGAGGCACGGGCCACCCTCGATGCCGCCGACCGGTTTCTCTCCGCAGTCAATTCGCTCACCACGCTTGCCGCATGGGTATGGAGGGGCAACACCCGTGAGGCCCTGGCCTGGTACGCCCGGACGAAGCGGCAGAGCGCCCCGTACATGGATCTGGATCTGATGACGGATGTATGGCACGGGTATATTCTCTTTCTGAAAGGGGAGATTCTTCCGGGACAGGGGCTGTTCGAATCCATCAGGAGCAAGGAGAGGAAACTGGGCAGCCTTGCCGGGGGCATTTCATACCTGAGGATTCAGAGCATGATCTACCTGTACTCCCGGTTCACCGGATGGACGGATATGGCGGCCGGGGAGCTGGAGATGCTCGAGGGCATGGGGCACGACCATGCCCGGTTTCCGGGCCTCTTGGAGCTCTACCGGTCGTGGATCGCCCTGGGCCGGGGGAATTATCAGGAGGCCGTGAATCTTGCAGAACACTGCCTGCCTCTGCTGGAGGCGGGCATTGCCAACAGGGTGCCCTATGCCCTGAACACCCTTGCGGAGGCGCTTCTCAGAATGGAAGAGACCTCCAGGGCCAGGGAGATCGCATCGAGGTCTATCGGCTGGAACGAGCAAAACGGAAACGCGGAGCAGCTCATCTGGGCCTGGAGAATCTTGGCGGGCGCCTGCCTGAAGGCAAAAGACCATGAAACGGCGCGTGATCTGCTGAAGAACGCGTCGGTCCTCTCCCATGAGCGGGACATGAAACCCCATATCGCCTGGACCACTGAATCGTGGGGGGATCTCCATTCTGCTCTGGGCATGGAGAAAAAGGCCAAGGCATGTTACCGGCGGTCCATATCGCTCTGGAACGAGATGGGTCTTCCCCATCAGGCAAGCCAGCCGGAGAGCGCCTTTCTTCAGTGCACATCCCGGTGATGACGGGGTATGAGCACCACTAAAATATAATTTTCCCGTTAATGTTTTTCCTGTTCGAATCGATACAATGGATATGACAGCAGGTGCTCCACCTGCATAGTGTAAAAGCTCTTTGACAATCGATCGGGCGTGCCATGTGTGTTCTCTTGGTCCAAGAGAATAGACATGGGTAAAAGAGTGACGTGCACATGGGGCTTTTTTGAACCATGGGCAATCGGGGTGCGGCAGGCTCTCTCCCGTAAAACCGGGAGCGTGCGGATCTGTCTCCCCCATACAAGCCAAACCACAGGCGACTGTGGGACGGAAAGCCACGGATCTGTTCGGGGAACGACTCCGGACAGACCGCCGGGCTGCCTCCTCAGCCAAACCATAGGTGACTATGGGACGGAAAGCCAAGGGTCTTCCCCCGCGACGCATGGGGCAAGACCGCCTGGCTGCCTGAGAAGGTTTCTACAGAACCGGCAACAAAAAGCCAAACCAGGGGCGACCCTGGGACGGAAAGCCACGGGTCCGCTGCAGAAAAAGCGGACAGCCGGGCTGCCTGAAGAACCTGATCAGAAAGGAGTATTCATGAGCAGAAAAAGCCTGTTCACTGCTTTGTGTATAATCTCGCTGTGCTTTATTCCCTTAAGCGGCATGGCCAAGATGAGCGCGCTGTCGGACGACCAGCTTTCCGAGGTTGTCGGCCAGGCAGGGTTTTCCATAGACGCGGGAACGATCCTCCACTTCGATTCCAACTCGGACAATCTCTTCTGGCGTGATAACGGAGGGCTGGGTTTACTCACCCAGAGCGGGATCTTGAGTCTGAACGATGTAACGCTCCGAGGGAGCATCAACATCTATGAGCCTATCACCTTCAATACCGGGCCGGGTTTCATGCCCTTCGGGATCGGCGTGCCCTTCGGCGTCGGTCTGCCGCAGGTCGGGGCCGGCATACCCAGTACCGACATTCACATCGGCGGGATGTCGATCGATATCGACCAGTTCACCGTCGGCGCCATCACGATAGGTCCCGAACCCGGTGTGGGGCCGAGCCTGGGAAGCTTCGGGATATACGACATGCATGTGGACATTGCAGGAAGCGTACGAATATCGACACGATGAGCCCCTTTGCTGTTACTCTTTTACCTGCCTTTTTCACCCCTGATACGGGGAAAAGGCGGGTGAGATACTCTGGATCACTGACGGAGGAGCCGGTATCTGGCCGACTCCTCCGGGCTCTTCTCATACGAGCTCCGCACCGGGTTGATGTCGATCCCGCCCCGTCTGGTATAGAAGCAGCTCACGGCGAGCGCCTCGGGTGAACATGCCTTGCCGATATCCTGGAATATCCGCTCGCAGCACTCCTCGGAAAACCCCCGGTGGCTCCGGTACGAGCAGAGATACCTGAGCAGGGAAGCACGGTCGATGCCCTTCCCCCGGTACTCGACGAGCACGCTGGCCCAGTCGGGCTGGCCGGTTATGGGGCAAAAGGTCTTCAGCAGATGCGAGTTGAGCGACTCGGTTTTCCGATCCTCCTGCACCGTCAGGATTCCAGGATCGGGCCGGTCAGGGAATTCTCCGATATCCAGCCCGTCGATGCAGACGCCCGGCAGGTCGTGCACCCAGTCCGGCGGCGGCCCCTGCCGGTCCGCCAGGAGCGAGACATGGACCCAGGGAGCGGCGAGGACGGCCTCGAGGTCGCCCCGGATGGTTCCCAGAAGCTCTTCGCGCCCGGCGAAGATAGTGTTGGCGATCCCGTGGAGATAGAGCTTGAGCGACTTGGATTCCACGATGTTCCTGCTCGCGAGCGGGTAGACGAGCTGGAGGACGGCCGCCTCAGGCTTTCCTCTTTTGTCGAGCCAGGAGAGCTCGTAGGCGCGCCACAGGTCGAACCCGTGCATTCCGGGCCGGGACCCGCCCCGGGGGATCGGGTAGAGGACCGAAGGGTCGTATGTTTCCGGCGAGGGGGTCTGTCTTCCCAGGGGCATTTCCTTCATCATCGCTCATACTCCGTGGGATCACAGCCCTGATCATATCCCAGTGCCGTCTTTCGCTCCAGGCAGGTGGCGCACCTCCCGCAGTGGATCCTGCCGCCCTTGTAGCAGGAATAGGTCATGCGGAAATCGAGCCCCAGCTCCCTTCCCAGGTCGGCGATCTCCTTCTTGTCGAGCGAGGCAAAAGGCGCCTGTATGCTCACCCGGCCGAAGGTTCCCTCCTGTGCCGCCCGCGACATGGCCTCGGTGAAGGCCGGCCTGCAGTCGGGATAGATGGGGTGATCGCCCCCGTGGGAGGCGATAAGCACCGTGGAAATGCCCCGGTCTTCCGCATACCCTGCGGCAATGGAGAGCATGATGCCGTTTCTGAACGGCACCACGGTGGAAGAGATGGTATCCTGTGCGTAGGGACCTTCCGGTATTTCATCGCCCGAGGTGAGCAGTGACGAAGAGAAGAGCTCGTTGAAAAAGGAGAGCCCGATCGTCTTCAAGGGCGCTCCGTAGTGCTCCGCCAGCTCCCGGGCCTTTTCCTGTTCCCGTTGCCCGTGCCGTGAACCATAGTCGAAGGTCAGGGCGTGGACCCTGTCATGCCGCCTGCTTGCCCATGCGAGCAGAACGCCCGAGTCCATTCCCCCCGAGAGCAGGATGACCGCCTCGCTCATCATATCCCCCTTCTGGTGTCGAATGCCAGTATCTGGAGTCTCGGGCTCATCCGGTATCCCCTTTGCCTGCAATAGGTGAACACCGGTTCCATGTTCCTGATCTGCTCGTCCCTGGTGGCGCCTAGCGGCATGATGAAGACCTTCTCGGGCTCGATGCCGTACCGGGCGATGAACTCATCGATTCGCTCGAACCAGTCTATCCCCCCTGCCACGAACTTGAACACGTCCACGGCACCGAGATTGGCCTCTTCGAAACGCCAGGCCCCGCCGATGTGCTTGGGACTGCAGACCACAAGGGCATCCGGCATGGGGGGGATGATCACCTTTCCGCTCGTTTCGTACTGGATCTGATACGCCCGGGAAGAGAGTGCGCGGTGGAGATCCGCAAGGCCGGAATCCCACTGGAGGAAGGGTTCCCCTCCGGTGATCACCACCCGCCTGCATGAATGGGACTCGACCGTCTCGAGAATCCGGGCGACGCCGGTCCGCTCTCCGCCGCTCCAGGCATACGCGGTGTCGCACCAGGGGCACAGCGGCTCGATGCACCCGCCCAGGCGGACGAACACGGCGGGCAGTCCTGCCCAGGGCCCTTCGCCCTGCAGAGAGAAGAATATTTCCGAGATCAGAACGGTGTTTGCTGATGATTCGCTTGCGGTCTTCATTTTACGGTTCCATGTGTCCTTGTCCGACATATGAGGGAGAATTTTTTATGCGGGTTACCTCTCGTCCGCATCCGAGGTTATTATACTCATCAGAGACCTTCGTCAAGACAGAGGAGGCCGGCGTATCAATGCAGGAGATGATGACAACGCCTGCAATTCAAAGACAGGGAACTGGAAATTGACGTTTTTTTTATGATCCGATTCTGCTAATGGATAGAAAAAAGAACTACCAGCACAGGGAGAGGATATGAAGGTTGTTGAAGATGCTGTCAAACGCGGAGAAAAGACGTTAAGCGAATCTGATTCCAAGAAGGTCCTCTCGGCATACGCAATCCCGGTCACCAAGGAGCGCGTAGCCGGGAGTCTTGATGAGGCAAAGGAGATCGCCCGTGAGATCGGGTATCCGGTTGTGCTCAAGGGGTCTTCCAGCACGCTGACGCACAAGACGGAGCTGAACATGATCGAGCTCGACATCAAGGACGACAAGGCCCTCGAAGAGGCCTACAAGGCCCTGGAAGAACGGGGCAAGGGTGAGCTCGAAGGCATCCTCGTCCAGCAGATGATCAAGGGCGATCGTGAGTTCGTGGCAGGCTTGATCCGCGATCCCCAGTTCGGCCCCTGCGTCATGTTCGGGCTCGGCGGGATTTTCACCGAGGTGCTCAAGGACGTGACCTTCCGGGTTGCCCCTCTGGAGAAGCGCGATGCGCTCGAGATGATGGACGAGATCAGGGCGAAAAAACTCCTTGATTCCTTCCGGGGCAAGCCTGCCGTCAATCGCGAGGTCCTGGCGGACACGCTGATCAATCTCGGCAGAATCGGCCTGGAGAACGAGGATATCGCCGAGATCGACGTGAATCCCCTCAAGGTCCAGGACGATATGCCCGTTGCCGTGGATGCACTCGTGGTGCTGAGGGATCAGAAGCATCAGTAAGAGAGTTTCATGACCATATTCCCCCGCGGCGCGCTTTTCATGGCCCCCATGGTGGACTTGAGCCACGTGGCGTACCGTCAGCTCATACGGTCGTTCGGAGGCTGCGATCTCTTCTACTCGGAGATGCTCAATTCCCGGATCGTGCCGGGCGAAAAACCCGGGACATCCATCTACCTCAGGTGGGCCCGCACCGACGATCTCATCTTTCAGATCCTGGGGAGCGACCCGGAGAAGATGGAACAGGCGGCGTCCAAGCTCGGCGGATACCGGCCCCGGGGCATCGACGTCAACATGGGATGCTGGCTGCACAAGGTGATGGAGCACGGCTGGGGCGCCGCGCTCATGAAGGACATGAACCGCTCCCGCGAGGTCCTCTCCGCGGTGCGCCGCGCGGTGCCGGACCGGCTCGTTTCCGTAAAGATTCGCATCGGCCACGGCCCGGACATGCAGTATCTGCTGGACTTTGCCTCCATGATTCAGGAAAGCGGTGCCGACTTCCTCGTGCTCCACGCCCGGACCGTCTCCGACGGCATGTCCCGGAAGGCGAAGTGGGAGTATATCGCGGCGGTCAAGGACCGCGTCTCGATCCCCGTGGTGGGAAACGGAGATGTCGTGCGCGCCGATGACGCCCTCTCCATGGTGCGGCAGACCGGATGCGACGGGGTGATGATAGGCAGGCAGGCTGTCATAGAGCCCTGGATATTCCGCGACATCAAATCCCTCGCCTCAGGCGCCGGGCTTCCGGAGCGGCCCGATCTCGAAGCGGTCATCATGAGCCTTTTGGATCTCCTCCGGCTGCATTTCCCTCCGGACGTTGCCCTCAAGCGGTTCAAGACCGCCGTCGCCTGGCTGGGCCGGAATCTTACCTTCGGTCATCATCTGGCAAAGGAAGCGGGCAGGGCCCAGGACCTCTCCCAGGCGGCTCAGGTGATATCCGGGAATTTCGAAAAGGGTATTTACTGACTGTGTGCTCTGCCCTGCCGTTCATCCCCCGGGCCGCGCCCGATGCAACAGCAGGAGGAGACCGGCCTCTCCCCTGCCCGGATTTTTCCCGGCCCAGGGGTCCCGGGTTCTCCCTTAAGGCTGACGGATGCACGCGCTTGATTCGCCTTGCACTTTTCGTTATGAGCCGGTATTACAAAGTCTTGAGCAGGCTCGGGCCTGCTGAGAAGGACCGTATCAAGATCCCCAATACCTGTGCAAAGGAGGTTGGAAATGAAGCAACTGGACCTCATGAAGGAACTGCACGTCTCTTCAGATAAAAAGATCGTCATGCTCATTCTCGACGGCCTTGGAGGGCTCCCGGGCCCCGGAGGCAAGACCGAGCTGCAGGCGGCCCGCACGCCCAATATGGACAAGCTCTGCAGGGACTCGATCGTAGGCCTCTCCACCGCGGTCGCCCCCGGGATCACCCCGGGCAGCGGTCCCGGTCATCTGGGGCTTTTCGGGTACGATCCTTTTGAATGCCAGATCGGCAGGGGCGTTCTGGAGGCCCTGGGCATCGGCCTCGACCTGAAGCCGGGCAGCCTTGCCGCGAGGGGCAACTTCTGCACCATCGACCCCGAGACCGGCGTAATCACCGACCGCAGGGCAGGGCGCATCCCCACGGAGAAATGCGCCGAGCTGGTGGAGAAGCTCGCGGTCATCACCCTCGAAGGTGTGAAGATCACCATCCGCCCGGTGAAAGACTACCGGTTCGTGCTCATCTTCGAAGGCAAGGGGCTCGAGGAAGGCCTCACCGAGACCGACCCCCTGCGCACCGGGGAAAAGCCGCTTCCCGTGGAGCCGCTCAATCCTGCGGCAAAGAAGAGCGCGGATCTGTTCAACGCGTGGATCGCCAAGGCCTTTCAGCTCCTTCGAAACGAGCGTCCGGCCAACGCCTGCACCCTGCGGGGCATTGCCAAGGACCCGGGCCTGCCTTCCTACGAAGAGGTGTATGGTCTCAAATCCTGCGCCATCGCCACCTATCCTATGTACAAGGGCCTCTCCCGCCTGGTGGGCATGGACGTGCTCGATGCGGGCGACACCATCGCCACCGAGATCGCGACCCTGAAAGCTGGCTGGAACAGGTATGATTTCTTCTTTTTCCACGTCAAGAAGACCGATTCCGCCGGCGAAGACGGGAATTTCGACGCCAAGGTGAAGGTCATCGAGGAGACGGACGCGGTGATCCCCGAGATCATGGCCTTGAAGCCCGATGTGCTCATCATCACCGGGGACCACTCCACGCCCGCGACGCTCAAGGGTCATTCCTGGCACGAGCTGCCCATCCTGCTCCATGCACCGGACATCCGCATAGACCAGGTGTCCAGCTTCGACGAGATCGCGTGCATGCAGGGCGGTCTGGGCCATATCAGGCACGTGGACATCATGCCGCTTGCCATGGCGCACACGGACAGGCTCAATAAATACGGAGCCTGACGGAGCCTGATAAGGAGGGGCGCTGAGGAAAGGTGAAGGTCGGAATCGTATCGGATTCACACGATGATATCCCTGCGGTGGAGCAGGCCGTGGCAATCATGAAGGAGCGCGGCTGCGGGTTTCTCATCCATGCCGGAGACCTGTGCTCGCCCTTCATCGCCCGGATCATCCGGGAATCCGGGATCGACCATGCAGCGGTGTTCGGCAACAACGACGGTGACCGGATCGTGCTCTCGCGGACCCTGGACATCGCCCCCGCGCCCCGGCACATCGTGGTGGACGGACAGTCCGTGGTGATCTTTCACGAGCCCTTCATCAACGACCTCATCGACCCGTCCCGGGTGGATGTGCTGGTCTACGGGCATACCCATATCAGAGAGATAACGCGCAGGCAGAACATGCTCGTCGTGAATCCGGGGTCGCTTTCCGGAGTCCTGGTGGGAGAGAAGACCTGTGCGCTCTATGACTCGAAGACAAGAGAGGTGGAAGAAATTGAAATCTGAGAGACAGACCGTGGCCATACTGTTCGGCGGGGTGTCCGCCGAGCACGACGTGTCGGTGGTGTCTGCGCGGTCGGTTACCCGCAGCATCGATGGAGAACGATTCGAGCCGGTTCTGGTGGCGATCGACAAGAGCGGGAGCTGGCATCTGGGACCAGGGGCCTTCGATCTCCTGGAGGGCGGGGAGCGCCATGATGTCGAGCGGGTGATCCTCTCCACCGATGCCCAGCGCAGGGGTTTTCTGTCGCTGGAATCGGGCGGGCTCACCGAGGTCGATGCCGTCTTTCCGGTTCTGCACGGTCCCCGGGGCGAGGACGGTACCATGCAGGGGCTCCTGGAGCTCTCCGGCATACCCTATGCGGGGTGCGACACCATGTCCAGCGCCATTGCCATGGACAAGGATATGACCAAGCGAGTGCTGGCCCAGCGGGGCCTGCCCGTGGTCAAGGGCGTGAGCATGACCGCGTGGATGTGGGCTACCGACAAGGCCGAGGTCTTGAAGGAGATCTCCGAGACGTTGAAATTTCCCCTGTTCGTGAAACCGGCCACCATGGGCTCGAGCATCGGAATCACCAAGGCGGGCTCCGTGGACGAGATGATCTCCGGAATCGACCTGGCATTGCGCTACAGCACCAAGGTGGTCGTGGAGGAGGCGGTGGAAGCGCCGCTGGAAGTTGAGGTGGCGGTCCTGGGGAACAACGAGCCCAGGGCGTCCGTGCCGGGGCAGGTCATTCCGTGCAGGGAATTCTACGACTTCGACGCCAAGTACGTGGACAACTCCTCCGAGCTCATCATCCCTGCCGGGCTCGGCAAGGCGCTCACCGAGGACATCCAGTTCGCTGCGGTGGACGCCTTTGCGGCCATCGGCGGGAGCGGCATGGCCCGTGTGGACTTTCTCGTCTCGCGGGGAGAGTATTTCGTGAACGAGATCAATACCATCCCGGGGTTCACGAGCATCTCCATGTATCCCAAGCTCTGGGAGGCGAGCGGCATTGCCTATGCCGATCTCATCACCGCCCTCATCGATCTGGCATTCAAGCGGCACCACGAGATCAACGCCCTGACCAAGACCATCCAGCTTGACAAAAAGCTCGGGTGCTGAGAAGGGATCACGGCCTTTGCGCCGGGAGAGGGCGGACCGGAACGCATTGCAGACCGGAGGTTTCCGGAGAGCGGAGCGTACCCGGCAGTCTTTCCGTCCTGCTCAGGGCGAAACGGTCCGGAGGGTTTCAGGCGGCTCTCCTGGCTGCCCGGGTGCAGCTTGAGCCTGGCCCTCCTGAGCCGGGGTGAAGAGGGCCAGGAGGAATCCCAGGCCCAGCCCCACCCCCGCGCCGATGAGTATCGGTCCGGCATCGGAGCTGCTGGCAAAGGCGGCCACCATGGCACCTACCAGGATACCCATGCTGGCGCCCAGAAGGGAGGTCGTCACCAGTGCACCCGCCTTGGAGTGCGCGGCAGACGACGCGCAGGGATACCCGATCAGGGCGAGCATGATACAGAGCGAAACAACGATCTTCTTCATCTCGAGCCTCCTGGCCTTGTACAGGCGAAAGTCCCTTTTGATGAAGTTCCTTCAGGTGAGGATGTTCAAGGGATCAGTATGCCCTCCTTCGCTCGGAGCTCCTGAGGGCTGGTTTTTCTCCGCTCAACGCTATAGATGGCGGGTCCATTTCACCGCTGGACGGTCATGTGACCGCCCGCCTCTGTTCGAGACCGCGGAGTCCTAAAGTCCCGCCCCGCTCGTTGCCGTGCAGGAGGGAGTCCCCCATGATCCGAGGCCGGGCAGATGCCGCAGGGCGAAAAAGATAATCCTCCCTTTCCGCCCCGCAGTTTCGTTCAGCATATCCCCGGGGCTTGTCCCGGAGGTTTGGTTCAGCCGCTATTTCAGCGGTACCGCTACCCGGAGACCGTAAACCCGCTCCCTGTTCCCCGCAGGGTCCACGGATGAGTAGAACACGGGCGATATCTCGTAGAATCCGAAGGCAATACCGCCGATGAGCCCGACGCTCGCCCCCTGGGCGACGCGATCCAGGTGGTCTCCGGGGTGGTCCATGAACGCGAGTGTCGCTGCCCCTACCAGCGCGCCGATCCCGGCCCCCAGCAGGGAATCCCAGAGCACCACCTCCAGCGACGACTGGGCGTTGGACGTACCGGGAAGCACGAACAGGGACAGGACAAGGGCCATTGTCACGAATGCTTTTTTCATAGCATCTCCTTTAATTTCAGAGATATAATGGATACCAGACCTTCGGGATGAAGATCGAAGCACTGGAAGCACGACAGAGAAGGGCCGGAAGGCGGGAATCCCCGCACCCCCATGGGGACCAGATCGAGGGCGACGGCTGCCGTGGCCGCGGTAAAGGCGATCTGGGCCGCGAGCCCGGATATGGTCAGATGATCCTCGATCACGAACACCGGCCCCCGTTCGGATGCTTCGCGGATCTCGCGGATGTCCAGGGCAAAGGGGCATGAAACACCGACCACCTCGACACTGATTCCCTCCTCCTTGAGCAGATCCCAGGTCTTGACGGCCGTGGCGCTCATGGCGCCCAGGGAAAACAGGGTGGCCTGCGTGCCGGGCCGCAGATGGTGGGACCGGCCATAGACGAAGTCTTTGCCCGCGAAATACTCGTTGCCTTCCAGGTCGGTCAGGACCGGGGTCTTCGACCTCCCCACCCCGATCATGCAGTTGCCCGGGCTGCTCAGGGCCCACCGGGCCGCGAGATCGGTTTCGTTGGGGTCCACGGGGATGACTACCTTGAGCCCTTGAAGGTTGCGGAGCAGGCCCAGATAGTCGATGCACTGGTGGGTCTTGCCGTCCTCCCCCACGTCGATGCCCAGGTGGGTGCAGAAGAGCTTCAGGTGCGACTCGTTGATGGCGTTGAGCCGCTGCTGGTTATAGGTCTCGTCCACGGCGAATATCCCGAAGTCCGCGAACACGCTCACTACACCCTGGGTGGAGGCGGCTCCGGCCATGGCCGCGGTATGGTGCTCGGCAATGCCCGCCTGGAAGAAGTTTTGCGGGAACGCCTTGGCAAAGGTGTCGGTTTTCACCGAGCCGGCCAGATCGCAGTCGAACACCGTGAACGGCACGCTGGGGCTGGCCTGCGCCACTTCCAGCAGAGCCCGGCCAAGGGCGGAGCGGTTGTCGGTGGACACGGTCCTTTCGTAGAGCCGCTTCATACCGGGGTTCACCTGGGGGAAGGGCCAGGGGACGTCCTGGTTGGGGATCGCCTCATCGATGGGCTCCTTGCGCAGGCCTTCCAGCTCGGCCAGGGGCCAGTCGAGATCCAGCTCGGGGAGGGCCTGCTCCATCTCCGCCTTGTTCAGCGGCCTGCCGTGGAAATCGGCCTTGTTCTCCATGAAGCTTATGCCCTTTCCCATGACAGTGCGCGCGATGATCGCATATGGGGCCTCCGGGTCACCGGCGGCCTGCCGGATCGCGGCATAGAGCGACGCGAAGTCGTGTCCGTCCGCCTCCAGCACGCAAAAGCCCGCGGCCTCGTACTCGGCCCTGAAGTTCTGGGGCATGACCTCGGTCCTGCTCCCCGAGATTTGCAGCTCATTGTTGTCGATGATGACCGTGATGTTGTTCAGCCCGTACTTGGCGATGAATCTCCTGGCCTCGCTGATCTGCCCTTTCTGCTGCTCGCCGTCGCCCGTGACCACGAAGCAGTCCATGGTCCTGTCCTTCACGCGCGCAGCCACGGCGTATCCGCACGCCACGGAGAGCCCCTGGCCCAGGTTGCCCGTGCCCCAGGGCACGCCCGGGACCGTGATCTCCACGTGCCCTTCGAAGATGCTGCCCACCCGGCGGAAGCCCTTGATCGCATCCTTCGGAGAGAAGAGCCCCTTCCTCGCCAAGGCGGAGTAGACGGCGGGCGAAGTATGGCCGTGGGAAATCACCACCTTATCCGTATCCATACTAATAATGTGGTAGAGCAGGGTGTAAATATCAATGGACGACATGGAACCGCCCGGATGGCCGGAGGCGGCCAGGTGAGTCATGGCGACGATGTCGGCCCTGGACTTGCGGGCCTTGACGGTGAGCTCTTGGATCATCTCGGGTGTCAGATCTTTTATCACGGTATTCTCCTTTTTCCTCTCGATTTCTTTGAAGCGCCTTTTTCCAGCGATGCGATGATCACCTCGGACGGGTCCAGGGCAGGCAGCCCCGTATAATGGCCGAGCTGCATCCTGCACGCCCCGCAGTCGCTGATCAGGGCGTCCGGCTCCAGTGCCTTTATGGCGGAAGCGGCTATGGTACCAAGCTTCTCCGCGGTCTGCTGGTTTTTCTTCTTGAACCCGTAGCTGCCCGCGAGCCCGCAGCAGTGGTCATCGAGGACCGTAATCTTGAGTCCCGGCACCTTCTCGAAAATGCCTGCGGCGGGATATCCGATCCCCAGGGCCTTCAGGTGGCAGGGAATGTGGTAGGCGATCGTCCGGTCCACCTCGCCGAACTCCACGCTGCAGCCGTCATTCTCCAGAAGGTCGAGGATCACCTCGTGCACGTTGTAGGTGTTCTCCGCGATCTTTCTGCCTTCGGGCAGCTCCAGCACCTCCGGGTAATCGTGCACCAGGGTGAGCCCGCAGGAGGTGCATGCGTATACCACCTGGTAGCCCCGGTCGATGTACTCCACCAGCATCCGGGCGTTCTTCCGGGCGAACTTCTTCGCGATCTCCAGGTCTGAGTTGCCCAGGGCGGGCAGCCCGCAGCAGGTCTGCCTGGGGATGGCCACCCGGCATCCGAGTCCGGCAAGCAGATCCCGGATACCCCGTCCGATATCGGGGCGGTTGAAGCCCAGGTAGCACCCGTGGAAGAAAACCACCTTCCGGCTGGATCTCCTTTTGCCCTTTCGCCGCCTTCCCCTGTTCAGGGTGAGGAACCGGTACTCGGGCATAGGGAGGTTGGTGGCGAGGCCCAGGACGCCCATGACCTTCCGGGCCGCGCCTGATGAGGTCACCGCATTGGTGATGGGCGCGGCAAGCGCGCCCAGCTTCCCCAGGTGATAGGTGTTGGCAAAGAGGTGGGCGGTAAAGGGGCTCATGTGCTCGCGGCTGTACTTGAGCTGGGCCTTCAGGATGATCTCGGAGACGTTCACCCCGTAGGGGCACGCAACCTCGCAGCGCTGGCACTGGCAGCAGAGCTTCACCCAGTCGTCCACGGAGCGCTCGCCGTCCAGACGGAACCGCTGGGCGTCGGGACCGGCCTGCTTGGGCCCCGGGAATGCCGGGTTCACCTTGAACACCGGGCAGTTCTCGACGCACAGGGTGCATCGCACGCAGTGTTCGAAGGTCGTCATGACAGCTCCTGCGCGCAGCTCTTGGCCGCGGCCACCCCGGTTGCGACGGCGAGCCCGTGGCCGCACTGGAGGCTCATGATCTCGCACTCGGCCAGGATGCTCCCGCATGCAAAGAGGTTGTCGATCTTCGCCCCGACCGGTCTGAAGTCCCTGTCCACCCGCACGCCGGCCCGTTCGATGCCGTGGGCTCCGGAAAAGAAGTCGGTGTTGAACCAGTCTTTCCGCTCGCCGGGTGCGGCCACCGGCAGATCGAACACCGTCTCCCGCACGGAGTCCCTGCCCGCGAAGAGCCCCCCGCTCACGAAAGACCCGGTGGCCAGCACAAAGGCCCTCCCCTGGACCCGCTTGGCCCTGCCCGTGGTGGCAAGGGTCACGGCCTCGACGGTACGGCCTTGGCATTCCACGCTGGTGACCCCCTTGCCCCAGTAGAGATGGATTCCCCGGTTCTGCATCACGCGCTTCAAGGCCCTGAAAAGTCTCAGGCCCGGGACCGAAGGCGGCAGGGTGGGAATCTCGAACACCTTCCTGCCGATTGCCCGTGAGATCTTTTCCATGACCGAGTCGGGATCGATCGTGCCCAACACCGCCGGAAGGGCCACCCGGTCGAGGGGGATCTCCAGGCCGCGCAGCCAGGTGATGAAGGCGTCGAGAAAGGATGCATCGTCGAAGCGCGCGGCAATGCCGAGTGTGGTGGGCACCCCGGCGTCATACACGGAGTATGTCGAATTCCGGTGCCGGGAGGTGATGTAGCTCGGAAAGAAATCCTTGATGCCCTGAAACGATATCACGTGGAGATATTCTCCCGGGGGCATGTCTGCGTGGGCCATGGTCCGGGGCACGAGGCAGGTGTTCTTGGTGCTCCCGATGGGGGTGAGGATCTTCCGGTTCCGCCCGGGGTCTCCCTCGTAGGGGAGCCCGGCCTCGCCCATGATCTCCAAGAAGAAGGAGAGTGAATCCACGATTCCCTTCTCGCCGACCAGAGAATAGGGGTGATCAGGCAGGAGAGCCCTGATACCGCCCAGGGGCTCATCGCTGTGGGAGAACACGTCGATGCATCCGGTGGAGAGACAGCAGACCGGATCGCCCCGGGAAACCAGGGCGGTCTTGAACCCCCGGGATGCGAGCGTCAGGGAGGCCATGATCCCCGAGACCCCGCCGCCGATCACTACTGCATCGTATCCGTATGCGCTCACGCCCGCTGCCCCATGTTCAGGATTCCCAGGTAGATGCTCTCCACGAGCTGCTCCTCCCTGAGCTGATCACCCCACAGAGCGGGCCTGATTCCCCGGAACCGCCGCTGGAGAAAGTGTTTCAGGATCTCGATCGACTCGTCGGGGGTGAGCCTACCGGTCTCCTGCATGATGCCGAGCGCCCGGTAGGTGCAGAAGCCGCCCTGGCACGGGCCCATGCCGAGCCGGGTACGGTGCTGGATATCCCCGATATACTGTATGCCCAGGCTGTTGATGGCGTTCTCCACCTGGGCCCTGTCCACGAGCTCGCACTCGCAGACGATGTTGTCGATGCCCTTGAGCCGTTTGGACAAGGGGTATCCGCTGAGCTCGTCCTGACCGTCCAGGGGGATGTCCGCGGTCTTGCAGCGGGCCTTGATCCCGAACTCCTCGACCACCGCATCCACGGTCTTTTCCGCCATGAGCCGGTAGGTGCTCAGCTTGCCGCCCAGAATGCTGAACATGCCGTTCTTGTGGTCGATGATCTTGAAGCCCCGGGAGATGCTCCGGCTGTCCGAGGCCTCGGCCTTCAGCAGCGGGCGCACGCCGGTATAGGCCCTGATCAGGCGGGTCGTGCCGAAGCGGGGGAGCATCTGCTCGGCCTGGGTCGCCACCAGATCGACCTCCCGGGGGTCGACCTCGATGGCGTCCGGGTCGTCCACCGGGATGGAGGTCGTGCCGGCCAGGCAGACCGCCTCGTTGGGTACGATGATGTCGCCGTCCGAGGGCGGTCTGAGCCGGTTGATCACCATATTGGTGAGCCGGTGGTTCGAGATGATGAGGCTCC
The DNA here is from genome assembly GCA_018436855.1 of Deltaproteobacteria bacterium. Taxonomy (GTDB): domain Bacteria; phylum Desulfobacterota; class Desulfomonilia; order UBA1062; family UBA1062; genus Phosphitivorax. Next base: position 122,139 of record JAHDKO010000058.1, read on the forward strand.
CCTTGGACAGGGTCATGGGGGCGTCGCTTCCTCCCATCCGGGCGAGGGTGTCCCCCCACGCGCCGGTGGCGTTGATGATGATCTTTGCCCGGATCTCCTTGATCTGGGAGGTGAAGCGGTCCAGTACCTTGACGCCCGTGCACCTGCCCCGCTCTCTGACGATATCGATCACCTTGTGGTGGGTCAGGATCCCGCCTCCCTTGTGGCGGGAGGTAAAGGCGTTGAGCATGCACAACCGAAAGGGGTCGATGGAGCAGTCCGGGACCACCACGGCCTCTTCGATGGACGGGTTGAGCTCGGGCACCAGGTCGAGCGCCCGCGTTGCCGAGAGCACCTCGGTCGAGATACCCGCCTCTTCGCAGTTGCTCAGGAAGGTGTCGCGGTAGCGCTTGGAGTCTCCGGGCAGCCGCACGAAGAGCCCGCCGGTCGTCTCGACGCACTTGCGCGCGATCCTCCGCAGGATGGCGTTTTCGCCGATGCACTCCCGTGCCGCCTCGGGATCGGTGACCGCGTAGCGGGCCCCGCTGTGCAGCAGCCCGTGACAGGCCCCCGTGGCACCGTTGGCGAAGTCCCCCTTCTCCACCAGATAGTGGTGGACGCCCCGCAGGGCGAGGTCCCGCGCAATGCCGCAACCCGTAGCGCCGCCTCCGATGATGACAACATCAGTTTTGATCATGTAGCTGCTTTCCTCGTGGAACATATCATGGAAAAACGTGACCACCATATACAAGCTCATCCGTACGGTCAAGTCATTGTATTGCCGGTCTATGTTGCCGGAAAAGTCTCATGGGGCAGCGGCGGTCCATGTCTGTAGAATAGCTTCATTCCACTGTTTTCAAGCGCTTGTTCGGCGGGAATCTTCTCTCTTGTCTCCTGCGGACGGCCTCATCGCTTTCATGAAAAGGAAGAGGAGTATGGTACCCCGGCAGGGGGCTCTTGACCGGATTGCCTCCGTGACGCCGCGGATGGAAGGGAAGGGGAGATGCTTTTTATAAGCCGGCGGACCGCCATCCGCACCGGCGGGCATCTGCTGAGCCTCCGGGCGGGATGCTACCTCAGGTTGCCCAGCTCCTTGAGGAGGGCCGTCACCGACTCGTTCCAACCGACCGGCCCGATTCCCCCAGGCTTGATCACCAGCTGGAGCGGGGCCGGGTCATACTCCATCCAGGTGCCGTCGGGCCGTCGCATGATCACGGCGACATCCGCGCACCGGAGCATGTCGATGTCGTTCGGGCCGTCTCCGAGCGCCACGGTTTTCCACTGGCTGCCGCCCGGGGCCGCCCGGAAAAGGTCGATCACCATCTCGGTGGCCAGCCCCTTGCCGGTGCGTCCCATGGCATGAAAGAGCCGCCCCCCCTCAAGACAGGTCATGCCCATCTCCTTGAGCTCGGTCTTCAGGCAGCGGAGCTTGTCTTCGCTGCCCTGAAAGGCGAAGGGCTCGGAGTATTCCCGCTCTCTGGCCAGCCGGGCGGAGCCGATATCCAGTCCGGTCAAACGGGCCACCTCCCTGTCCGTCATGTCGCGGAATCCCTTCACCCGCGCCTTACAGATCGTCCTGGCGCGGTCAAGGGCATCGAGGACCTCTTCGTACCGGCGACCGAGCACGATGGCACGGTAACCTGATTTCAGCTCGGCCTGAACACCGGGAGGCACCGCACTTTTTCTGTCCAGGTAGACGGCGCTTCCGTTTTCCGTGATAAAGAGCCTCGATGCGAGCGGGAGCTCGTCGAGCAGAGGTTCTATCTCCGTCCTGGTCTTGCTGGAGACGATCACCAGGGGCATGCCGCGCTCCTTCAGCCCGTTCAGCGCGGGCAGAGCTGCGTCAAAGGAGTAGGTGTGGAAATCCAGAAGCGTGCCGTCGAGATCCGTGAAAACAAGGAGCCTGTTCTTCGTGTCCATGGAACACCTGCCCTCCATCTGTTGTTCCAATAGGCATACCCATGCCTTTTTAAATTATACAGAAAGCCATGAAAAAATTCCATTCCCATACTCAATTCTGTCAGGATCATATCCGATTCTGTTTTCATGAGGCATCGAGCGGGATTTTTTTGGATACAAGGGTCTGATAACAGGTGGGTTCGTCCGGCGGGCTGCTCGATGGAACGAATACTATTGCTGGCAGGGCCAAAGTGTAATACTTTGGAGGCGATCATGCCGATGAAACGATGTGAAGAGCTGGTTACGTGGGATACCCGGGGTTTTTAAGCATGAAGAAAAAATATGTGATCGCCGCCGTCCTTGTCGTCATAATAGCTTTCGTGATGATTTGGCAGTCGTCTCCGCGGATATCCGGGCAGGCGGAGGGATCGTCCGTTCGCGCCGGCATCCCCGTGGCCGTGGAGGTGGCGCCGGTCGGGATAGGAACGATCCGGGATATCGGCGTCTATACCGGGACGCTCCTGCCCGAGTCTCAGTTCACCGTGGCCCCCAAGGTTGCAGGCCGTCTGGCGAAGATCCTCGTGGACATCGGGGACGAGGTGCAGCGCGGGCAGCTCATCGCCGTGCTCGATGACGACGAGTTCGTCCAGCAGGTGGATCAGGCCAGGGCCGAGCTGGACGTGGCCAGGGCGAACATCGAGGAGAGCAGCAGCGATCTCGGCCTGAAGCAGCGTGAGCTCGAGCGGGTCAGGACCCTGCGCGAAAAGAAGATCGTCTCTCAGTCGGAGCTGGATGCCGCCGAGGCCCAGTACGCTGCGGCCCTTGCCGGACAAAAGGTCGCCAAGGCCCAGGCCTCCCAGAAAGAGGCGGTGCTCAAGGCGGCCCAGGTCCGCCTCGACTACACACGCATCAGGGCCTCGTGGGAAGACGGCAGCCGGACGAGAGTGGTGGGCGAGCGGCACGTTGACGAAGGGGCCATGCTCGCCGCCAACGCCCCCATCGCCTCGGTCATCGGCATCGACACCTTGAAGGCCGTGATCCACGTGATCGAGCGGGACTACCCCCGGATCAGGGCAGGGCAGAAGGCCTTCATCACCACCGACGCCTACCCCGGAAAGACATTCACCGGAACGATCGCGCGTATCGCCCCTGTCCTGAAGGAGGCCGCGCGTCAGGCCCGGGTGGAGATCGACGTGGACAACCCCGGCAAGGCGCTCACCCCGGGCATGTTCGTCCGGGTGCAGATCCGGTTCCAGCAGCACGAGAATGCCGTGGTGGTGCCGGTGAAGGCCCTGGTCAGAAACAACGGGTCCAGGAGCGTGTTCCTGGTGGACAGGGAGTCATCAAGAGTCAGGCTGGTACCGGTGGAGATCGGCATCGTCGAAGGCGACACGGCCGAGGTGGTATCCCCTGACCTCGATGGGTTTGTGGTGACCGTGGGGCAGCATCTTCTGCAGGACGGCTCGGAGATCATCCTTTCGGGAGAGAGGCCGGGGGCAGGGGGTGAAAAGGACGGAGAAGCCCGCGAAGCTACGAGCAGGTCCTGATAAGGAAGGCATGAGGTGAATCTTTCCCGCTTTGCTGTGCACCGGCCCGTTTTCACCGTCATGGTGATTCTCATCGTCATCATTCTGGGAGCGGTGTCCCTGCTCAGACTTCCCATCGACCTGATGCCCGACGTCACCTACCCCACGCTGACCATTCGCACCGATTATGAAAACGCGAATCCCGAGGAGATCGAGGAGCTCATTACGCGGCCCATCGAAGAGGCTATGAGCGCGGTTCCGGGGGTGGAGAGCGTCTTTTCCACCTCATCGGAAGGCTCCAGCAACGTCCGGGTCTCCTTTTCCTGGGGAACGGACCTCGACACTGCATCCAACGACCTGCGAGACCGGCTCGACCGGGTGATATCACAGCTGCCCGACGACGCTGAGAGGCCTGTCCTGTACAAGTTCGACATCGCCAACTTCCCCATCCTCATCTTTGGCGCCTCGGGCAGCATGAATCCCCAGGAGCTGCGGACCGTTATCGACGATCAGATCAAGTACCGTGTCGAGCGCATTCCGGGCGTGGCCTCGCTTGACGTGTGGGGGGGGTACGAGCGGGAGATTCAGGTAAACCTCGATGCCTCGAAGCTCAGGGCCATGGGGCTGCCGCTCGACCAGGTGCTCTCCCGGATACGCGAGGGCAATGTGACGCTTCCTGCTGGGTCGCTGGACCGGGGGGATTTCGAGGTCACCGTGCGCACCCTGGGGGAATACGCCGGGCTGGAGCAGCTCGCCGGAACCGTGATAGCAATACGGGAAGGGGTTCCCATCCGGCTCAGCGATATCGCCCGGGTGGACGACACCTGGAAGAAGATCACCCGGGTCATCCGGGTGAACGGAAGGCCCGGCGTGCGCGTCGGGGTGCGCAAACAGTCGGGCACCAACACCGTGGAGGTGGCCCGCCAGGTCATGCGCGAGGTGGAAAAGATCAATCGCGACATCCCGCAGGTCAGCCTTACGCCCATCATCGACACCTCCGACTACATCCGCAACTCCATAACCAACGTGGGCTCCATGGCGCTGTACGGGGGACTGCTCGCCGTGCTGGTGCTGTTCTTCTTTCTCCGGAACATGGTCAGTACGCTCATCATCGCCGCGTCCATCCCCATATCCATCATCGCGACCTTTGGCCTGATGTACTTCGGAGGACTGACCCTCAACATCATGACCTTAGGCGGTCTGGCCCTGGGCATCGGCATGCTGGTGGACAACGCCATCGTGGTCCTGGAAAACATCTACCGGCACCGGGAAGCCGGGGAGGATGCGGAGAATGCCACACTGAAAGGGGCAGGCGAGGTGACCTCCGCCATCGTGGCCAGCACCATGACCACGCTTGCGGTTTTTCTTCCCCTGGTCTTTATCCGCGGCATGTCCGGGGTGATGTTCAAGCAGCTCGCCTCGGTGGTCGGCTTTTCGCTTCTGTGTGCACTGGCCGTGGCGCTGACCCTGGTGCCCCTGATGTCCTCGCGGCTGCTTCACGTGGGTCCACCCGGCACCTCGTGGCTCGCCGGGATCTATGAGTTCAGCACCGCCTTTTTCACAAGGCTGGAGAACGGATACAAACGCCTGCTCCACCATGCCCTGGCGCACGCGGGCACGGTGATCGCGGGGACGGCCGCAGTGCTGGCGCTGAGCCTGGCCCTGATCCCGCTGGTGGGGGTGGAGTTCATGCCGTCCACCGACGAGGGCGAGGTGAGGGTGAGCGCCGAGATGGAGGTGGGCACCCGGGTCGATGTCCTGGCGGAGAAGTTCGATCTCATCGAGGAGATCGTGAGGAACGAGGTGCCGGAAATGAAAAACTACGTGGTCTCCCTGGGAGGTTCGGGGGGGAGGTCCCGGGGTTCCCACGCGGGCGAGATGCAGATCGCCCTGAAGTCCATATCCGAGCGCGCCCGCTCCAGCGAAGAGATTGCCGACGACCTCCGCATGAGGCTCGGCGCCGTTCCCGGGGTCACGGTACGGACCCGCGCGGGGCAGGGCCTGTTTCTCATGCGCATGTTCAGCGGCGGAGGCACGGAGAAGGTGCAGCTCGAGATCAGGGGCTACGACCTCGATACCGCGGATATCCTCTCGCAGCGGGTGAAAGAGGTGGTGGAAGAGGTGGAAGGGGTCACCGACGCGCAGGTCAGCAGGGAGTCGGGAAGCCCCGAGGAACTGATCTTCGTGGACCGTCTCAAGGCGGCGGATATGCACCTGACGGTCTCCCGGATCGCAGACACGCTCCAGACCGTTCTGTCCGGGACCAGGGCGGGCAGCTACCGGGAGCGGGGCGATGAATACGACATCCGCGTCAAGGTGGACGATGCCGAGAAGCTGAGTTTGCGCGATATCCTCGACCTCACCGTCACGGGCTCCGAGGGAACGGCAGTGGTCTTGAGGAACGTGGTGGACATCCAGCCCAGAACCGCTCCGGTCCGCATCGAGCGCAAGGACCAGGAGCGGATCGTAACCGTCTCGGCGAATATCAGCGGTCGCGACATGGGCTCCATCCTTGCCGATGTCCGTGAAGGGCTCAGGAAAGTGGCAGTCCCGGACGATTTCAGCATCGTGTTCGGCGGTGACTACGAGGAGCAGGAGAAGGCCTTCCGGGAGCTCCTGCTGAGCCTGGTCCTGGCGGTTCTCCTCGTCTACATGGTCATGGCATCTCTGTACGAGTCCGTGCGCTATCCCTTTGTCGTCATGTTCTCCGTGCCTTTCGCCGCCATCGGGGTCATCCTCATGCTCTTCATCACCGGCACCACCTTCAACGTCCAGTCGTTCATCGGCTGCATCATGCTCGGCGGCATCGTGGTGAACAACGCGATCCTGCTGGTCGACCACATCAACCTGCTCCGCAGGCGTGACGGCATGGCGCTCAGGGACGCCATAGAGGAGGCCGGCCGCAGGAGGCTCCGGCCCATTCTCATGACCGCCATGACAACCTCTCTGGCCATGGTTCCCCTGGCCGTCGGCATGGGCGAGGGAGGCGAGGTGCAGGCGCCTCTGGCGCGCACCGTCATCGGCGGGCTCATAAGCTCCACGCTCATCACCCTGATCATCATCCCGGTGGTCTACCTGCTCTTCGACACCTATCTGCTGCGCCGGAAGGACCGGGAGACACCAGTCGTGGAGGCAGGGCCGTGAACCGGGTGCGTCTCTGCAGAAGAATGCGGGCCTTCACGGTTTCTCCGGGAATTCTGGCGGTCGCGGTGTGTGTGTTCCTCGCCTCCTGCGCAACGGCCGGTCCCGGGCAGACGGGAAGCACGCTTCCGCCGCCGGGTTCGCTGCCGTCCGCAGAGCAGCGGCGTGAAATATCCCCGGCAACCGACGGGGAGGGGGAAAGGTCCGGCCCCGCACGCAGCGGGCCGCTCGAGATCACGGTGGAAAAGGCGATCGTCCTTGCCTTACAGAACAACCGGGCGCTTCAGGTGGAATCGTTCAACCCCGAAATCGTGCAGACGGCCGAGGATGAGGCGCGCGCGGTATTCGATCCCTCATTGAGTGCAACCTATGCACGGTCACGGGAGAAGATCGATTCCCCGTTCATCGAAAACGAGAAGCGCAAAGAGACCATAGGCAGCCTGGGGATTGCCGGCCGTCTGCCCACGGGCACGGACGTGGGCATCGGGGTGACCACGGAGCGGACCTGGTCCGACCTGTACAGCGACGGCCTGCATGAATCGCGCGTGGGCGTCAGCGTCACGCAGGCCCTGCTCCGGGGCGCGGGCCTGGGGTACAATCTCGCCGAGCTGCGCAGGGCGCGTCTGGATACGGCCGCCTCGCGCTATGAGCTGCGGGGGTTCACCGAGGCCCTGGTGGCCCGGGTCGAGGAGACCTATTGGGATTTTGCCCTCATGCAGCGGCAGATCGAGATCTATCTCGAGTCGCTCAAGCTGGCCCAGCAGCAGAAAAACGAAACCGAAGAGATGATCCGCGTCGGCACCCTGGCCGAGTCGGAGCTGATTGCGGCAGAGGCGGAGATCGCGCTTCGGCGCGAGGGGCTGATCAATGCCCGCAGCAGCATGGAGAAGGCCAGGCTCGTGCTCCTGAGCCTGCTGAATCCCCCCGGCGAAAAGCTGTGGAACCGGCCTGTGGTGCTGCTCAGGCAGCCGGCCATGCCGGAGGTGACCCTGGATGACGCGGAAGCACACGTGGAGGTCGCCATGAAGCTGAGGCCGGATCTGAGTCAGGCCAGACTCGCGGTGCAGAGCGGCGACGTCGAGCTCGTCAGGACCAGAAACGGCCTGCTTCCCCGGATGGATCTCTTCATCACACTGGGAAAGACCGGATATGCGGATTCCTTCGAACGCTCATGGAGGGATCTCGACGGCGATTCCTACGATGCGAGTGCAGGGCTGTCTCTGGCGCTTCCTCTCGTGAACAGGCAGGCCGGGGCGGAGCACCGCCGCGCCCTGCTCTTGAGGGATCAGGCCGATGAGGCGCTGAAGAACGTCGCCCATCTCGTGCAGGTGGATGTCCGGTCCGCCCATATCGAGGTGATGCACGCGAAGGAACAGGTTGCGGCTACCGCGGCAACCAGGGCGCTCCAGGAAGAGAAGGCCCGCATCGAAAAGGAGAAGTTCCGCGTGGGCAAATCAACCGGCATTCTCGTGGCGCAGGCGCAGCGGGATCTCCTTTCCAGCAGGATCTCCGAGATCCAGGCCGTCACGAATTACCTCAAATCTCTGATCAACCTCTACCGGCTCGAAGGCTCCTTGCTGGAGCGCCGCGGCATCGGGCTGGATGAAACGGGCGAAAGCCCGCTCCGGCCTCCATCGTGACCGAGTACTACCCTTCAATCGGCTCTTGTTGCGAGTTGCAGCCATGAAACAAGTGTGATAAGACATATCGCCAGAAGGAGAAACACATATGATTGGCGGACTTGGCATGACGGAACTGATCGTAATTCTGGTGATCGTGCTCGTGATCTTCGGTGCGGGCAAGTTGCCGGAAGTGGGAAGTGCGTTGGGTAAAGGCATCAAGAACTTCAAGTCGTCCGTGAGCGGTGAGGACGCGGAAGAAAAGGCCGCAAAGGGAGACATCGAGGACAAGAGCAATAAGGAGGCTTGAATCCGCGAGGCCCCTTGACGCCCGAGTTATGGGGTTCCATCCTTTCCCCTGGGCCGGTCCGAGGTTTATCATTCGCGCGGGACGGTCTTCCAAGCAGCATTCACCAGCATTTTGCCCCCAGCCTCTTCCGGGGGAAATCGTCACTTGAACAGAGCCGGAGATGCGCCCACGGTGCGCTGCGGACTCCCTGCTCAGATAGTACCGCCCGGATCGGGCATCGTGAGGGGCGCGCGGCATCCTGACGCCCCCGATTCCGACCGGCCGAATGGGGTTATAATATGAAGCCGTCCCCGACACCCAAAGCGGTTTAATGTGAACCCGTCCCCGAATTCACTCGTCGAGCTTGTCGTCGTACTCGGTGATTACCCGGTAGATCTCGCTGGGAGTATCGGCCTTGAGCAGGCTCTCGCGCAGCGACGGGTTCTTCAGCAGCATGGAGGCGCGGGCCAGGGCCTTGAGGTGGCCGCTCACCGAGTTGCTCGGCGCCGCCAGGAGAAAGAAGATGTGGCAGGGCTTGCCATCCAGGGCGTCGAACTTCAGGCCCTCCCTGCTCTTGCCGATGGACGCCACGATGGATTTCAGCCCGCCGATCTTGCCGTGGGGAATGGCGACACCTTCCCCGATCCCGGTAGAGCCCAGCTTCTCCCGGTTCAGGAGAACGCCCACCATCTCATCGAGGTTCACGCCGTAGTTCTCGGCGATGGGGCGCGAGAGCTCCGAGAGGATATCCTTCTTGGTCATGGCCTGAATGTCGGCCAGGACACACTCGGGTTTGAGGATGTCGCTGATTTTCATAAGAGCGGCTCTACGAGTCCGAGATCTCCATCCTGCCTTTTATAGATAAGATTGATCTGCTGGGTATCGGTGTTCTGGAAGATGATGAAATCCCTCTGTGCCACGTCGATCTGCAGGATCGCCTCATCGACGCTCATGGGTTTGACAAAGTAATTTCTCTCATAGACAACCCTGGGCCTGGAGGCTTCCTCTCCCGGCCCCGCCTCGGCCGCCAGCTCCGCCTTGGTCGGCCCCTTCTTGTCCTGGAGCTTTTCCTTGTGTTTTTTCACCTGGCGCTCGAGCTTGTCTATCACCATATCGATGGCGGAATACAGGTCTTCCGTGATCTCGACCGCATTGATCACCACACCGTCGGCGCTCAGCGTCACATCGGCCTTGTGCCGCCTCTTTTCCACCGAGAGCACGATATGGACCTCGGTGGGCCGATCGATATATCTATCCAGCTTCGATAACCTTTTTGAAGCATAGTCTTTAAGCGCATCCGTGGAATCCATGTTCTTGAAGGTGATGTCGATCTGCATACAGTGTCCTCCTTATACCTAACAAAATTAATAGTGCTTCTTCCTCCGGTTTGAAGGAACGATTCCCAGCAGCTCCCGGTACTTCGCCACGGTTCTCCTGGCAATCCTCACGCCCTTTGTCTTGAGGTCCTGGGCAATTGCCTGGTCGCTCAGGGGATGCTTGGGGTCTTCCGCCTTGATGATATTCTCGATCTCGCTCTTGACGCTCTGAGAGGCGACGAAGCTTCCGTCACTGCGGGAGATCCCGCTGTTGAAGAAGTATTTGAGCTCGAAGGTGCCCTGAGGGGTGTGCACATATTTGTTGGAGGTGACCCTGCTGATGGTGGATTCGTGCATGCCCACGTCGTCGGCCACGTCTCTGAGCACCAGGGGCCTCAGGTGGCTGATGCCGCCCACCAGGAACTCCCGCTGGAACTTCACGATGCTCTCGGTCACCTTGCACAGGGTGCTCTGCCGCTGATGGATGCTCTTCAGGAGCCACTGTGCGGACTTGAAGCAGTCGGAGAGATAGTCGCGGGCGATCTTGCCCGTGCAGTTGGAGGACATCATGCCCTGATATTCCTTGTTGAGCTTGAGCACCGGAATATCCTCCTCGTTGAGCACCACCACGAACTCGCCCTCCATGTTCACCACGTACACGTCGGGCACCATGTACTGGGGCGGCTCGTCGGAGTAGTCGCGGGCCGGCCTGGGCTCCATGTTCACGATGATCTGAGCGGCGTGGGAGACCTCTTCCACGCTCACGCCGAGCTCATGGGAGATCTTGTCGTAGTTCTTGGTCTGCAGATCCTCCAGGTGGGAGTCGATGATCCGCCACACCACGGAGTCTTGGAGGCCGAGATGCCGGGCCTGGATGCGCAGGCAGTCCTTGAGGTCGCGGGCCGCGATCCCGGTGGGGTCGAAGAGTTGGATCTTGGCCAGGGCGGATTCCACGACCTCCGTAGGGCATCCGACGGCCTCCGCGATCGCCCCGGTATCCATGTTCACATAGCCGTTGTGGTCCAGGTTGCCGATGATGAAAATGCCCACCTCGCGCTCTTTTTCGGAGAAGTCGTTCATCCGGAGCTGCCACAGGAGATGCTCGTAAAGCCCGTCGGGCCGGGTGGCCGTAGACTCCAGGGTCGGCCGCTCTTCGTCTTCGTAATAGGGGACGTTGTCTCTGCCGTAGGTTTCCAGGTAGGCGTCCCATTTCCATTTCAGGAGCTCCTCGTTCTCCTTCTGCAGGCGCTGGGTGTCGGCGTCTTTGAACGACGTGGTTTCGGATTCGAGCAGGGGGTTGGACTGAAGCTCTTCCGTGATATAGTCCTGGAGCTCGATCCGCGAGAGCTGGAGCAGCTTGATTGCCTGCTGCAGCTGCGGGGTCATGATGAGCTGCTGGGAAAGCTTGAGATGCTGCTTTAACTCCAATGCCATGAACCGCTCCCCTCACACGAGTGAGAAGTCTCTTCCCACATAGATCTGTTTGACCCGATCGTTCTCCACCACGCTCTCAGGTGTCCCTTCCTCGATAACCAGCCCCTGATGGATGATATATGCTCTGTCGCATATTTTCAGGGTTTCTTTCACGTTATGGTCAGTAATAATGACACCGATTCCCTTTTTTTTCAAGTTCACGATCATGTCCTGGATGTCTTTGACCGTGATGGGGTCGATGCCGGCAAACGGCTCGTCCAGCAGAAGGTATCGGGGCTTCAATGCCATGGCCCGGGCGATCTCCACCCTGCGGCGCTCTCCGCCCGAGAGAGACACCCCCTTGTGCGTGCGGACGTGCTCCAGCCCGAACACGGAGATGATCTCGTCGCGCTCCTGCCGCAAACGCTGCTTCTTCAGGCCCTTGGCCTGCAGCGGCACCGCGATGTTGTCCTGAACGCTCAGTCCCCGGAACACCGAGGGCTCCTGCGGCAGATAGCCGATGCCCTGCCGCGCCCTGCCCGAGAGATCCATGGCCGTGATGTCGGTGTCGCCCAGTGTTATGTTGCCCTTGTCCGGGTGGATGAGCCCCACGATCATGTAGAAGGTCGTGGTCTTGCCCGCGCCGTTGGGACCCAGAAGGCCGATGATCTCGCCCTGAACGCACTCCAGGTCGAGACCCTTGATGATGTGGGCCTTGCCGAAGCTCTTTTCGAGCCGCTGCGCCTTGAGCCTTATTTCTGCCATTGCAGGATCCCCGATTCCTGATCGTTTTTCACCCGGATCTGCACCCGGCCTCCCTCGCCTTCCACGGTCTGATTGTTGGTTTTCATGTCCACGCTCACCCTCTGGCCTGAGAGCCGCTCCTCGCCCCGGGTGATGAGCACGTCGCCCGAGAGGTCGAGCATCTCCCTGTCGAGACGGTACACGGCCTTGTCGCAGGTGGCTTGTCTGTCCTGCCAGTGGATGAACACGTCGTCTTCAGCGACGAGCGTGCTCACGGTCTTGGTGGCGTCATCGAACCTGAGCGTCAGTCTGGCTCCCTGAACCACGATGTTGCCCTGATGAGCCTTCACATTTCCCGTGAAAACCGCTTCTCCTTTCTGAGTGTCCACATCAAGATGATCCGATTCGATAGTGATCATATCGGAAACGCCTTCCCCGCCCTTGAGCTCGTCCGCCCGGGCCGGGAGAGAAGCGAGCACGCCCATGACCAGGCTAACGATGAAGAAGACCGGGAGAAAGGTTCGCATGTACGTCACCTGCAAGGAGGATATGGTTGAAATCGTCGAAAAACTCGCCCCTGTCCGCGGTAATGGTCCCCTGGGCGCCCTTGACCACCAGCGGCCTGTCCGTGGATGCCTTCTTTGTCGTGCGGTCCCAGGTCAGCCCGTCCAGGTCGGCCTGCCAGCCGTCAGCCGTATTGACCCTGACCGGGCCGATGATGTCGAGCAGGGACCGGCCGGTGTCGTACCGCGCCCGGTCGCCCGTGAGCTTCAGCCCGTTCGACTGCTCCAGCCTGAATTCTTCCAGGACCACCACATTGTCTTTGCTCTCGGTTGCGGAGGCGGCGTGGATGACCAGCGAAGCGCCGGAATCGGGCTTCTTTTCGTACATGACCACCCCGCCTGCAGCCCGGGAAGGCTGCTGGCCGGCGTCGATGCCCTGGCCTGCCGTACCCGCCTGCTCCCGGTCGTCGTTCCCGGCGAAAAAGCCGATTCCCAGGACCAGGGAGAGAAGGGCGAGCGCGGAAATCAGCTTAACCCACATAGCGCTCCATCGCTTTCTCGAACAGCCCCAGGTGCTTCAGGATGATCTCGACCGCCTCGCGTACCGCTCCGTGCCCGCCCCGCTGCGAGGTCACGATGTCGGCACGCTGCCTCACCATGTCCGCCGCGTCGTTCGGAGCGATGCTCATACCGCACAGGGCCATGGCCGGCAGGTCCACCACGTCGTCGCCCATGTAGGCCATCGCCTCGGGTCCCACGCCCACCTGCCGCGAAAACTCCAGGAGGGCGGCCTTCTTGTCCTTGGCCCCCTGGACCACGTACTGAATCTGGAGATCTTTCGCCCGGTGCTCCACCGCCTTGGAGTACCTGCCCGTGATGATGGCCACGCCGATCCCGGCCCGCATGAGGATCTTGATGCCGTGTCCGTCGCGCACGTTGAACGATTTGATCTCCCGGCCGTCGTCGGTGTAGTAGAGCCGGCAGTCGGTGAGCACCCCGTCTGCGTCCAGAACCAGGTACCTGATGGTCTCCGCGTTCACCGCACCGCCTCCTGGATCTCCCGGAGCTGCTTCAGCAGCGGCTCGAGCGCATACAGGGGAAGCGAGTTGGGGCCGTCGCTCAGCGCATGCTCGGGGTCGTCGTGCACCTCCATGAACAGGGCGTCCACCCCGAAGGCCACCCCGGCCCGCGCCAGGGACGGGACGAACTCCCGCATGCCGCCGGAGGAATCCCCTCTGCCTCCGGGCAGCTGGAGGCTGTGCGTCACGTCCAGCACCACGGGCACCCCCAGGGACTTAAGCAGCCCCAGGTTCCTCAGGTCGCACACCAGGTTGTTGTATCCGAACGAGGTTCCGCGCTCGGTGAGCAATACCTTTGTGTTGCCGGTGCTCTCAACCTTCTTGACCGCGTGGGCCATGTCCCAGGGCGCCATGAACTGCCCCTTTTTGATGTTGACCGGGAGACCGGTCTCTCCTGCGGCAAGAAGGATGTCGGTCTGCCGGCAGAGAAAGGCGGGGATCTGTATGACATCCACCACCGAGGCGGCCGCCGCTGCCTGGCGGGGCTCATGGATGTCGGTGATCACGGGGATGCCCAGCTCTTCCTTCACCTCGGCCAGGATCGCCAGGCCTTTTTCCAGACCGGGCCCCCGGTAGGAGCTGATGGACGAGCGGTTCGCCTTGTCGAATGATGCCTTGAATATCAGGGGGACCCCGGTGCGGGACGCGATCTCTGCGAGCGACTCTGCCATGAACCGTGTGTGCTCCCGCGACTCGATGACGCAGGGGCCCGCGATGAGCACGAGCTCGCCGGAACCGATGGACACGTCTCTGACACCGACCGGTTTCATCATCCCTCCGCGACCGTATTCGAGGCGGGACAATCCCCGAGCGCCCCGGGGCGTCTTACCCGGCTTTCGTTCCCGCCCGGGCAGTGGGCCGATGCCTGAGAACGGCGGAAAAAACCGATCCTGTGCAGGAGAATATCCATGGATCGAAGACTATCTCATGGCACGAAGGAGTGTCAAGACGTATCGGACAAAAACCGTGCCAGAACAGGGTTTTCCGAGGCTATCTGCTTGAATAATCATCCGCATCCCTGTTCCGGCATGCTTCTTCGAAGAGGCTCTGCGAAGTGGTGTTGCGCATAGGACAACCGGCGGATGGTTCCCCGGGCAGCACTACACGGATTTCAGTAATGGGATGATATGCTTGAAGATCCTGGTTTGCTTAATAGGAGACGAGCGCACCTTCGGGGCTCACGACAGGGCCGGAGGCGCTGCACATCAGAGAGACCCTTCTCGAAAAGCGAGACCGGAGGACCGGCCAGCCGGTCTATGACGAACGGGCCGAAACAGATACGCGGTTGGGTATATGAAGAGAAAGAATCAGTTTTGCAGAAACAGTGTTCTTCCGGTTAGGGCGCACCGGGGCATTTCTCCGGTACATCTGCTCCTCGCTCTGCTGACGGCACTCTTGTTTCTCGCCCCGTCCACGGGCCATGCCGCATCACAGACCCGGGAAGCGGATGACCAGGAGCAGCAGGAGCGCCTGGCGATCACCGGGAAAATCGTCGACAGCAGGGACAAGGGCCTGAAGGACGCGGAGATCGCGGTCTTCATCAACGGGAATCCGGCTGAAAACAGCGGGTTGCTGCACAGCTCCAGCGACGGAACCTTCGAGACGGATCTCGTGATACCGGAAGGCACGCTCTGCTCGGGCGAGGTGACGATAGAGGTGAGCAAACCGTCTTTCCAGAGCTCGGGTCCGATCCCTATCCAGTTTGTCGCCAACGAGGTGGACGGGAATCCCCGGTGCGAATACCTGACCAACACCCATGTCGAGCTCTCCCGGACCATCACCCCCGCCTTCTGGATCGCGGCGGGCATCCTCCTGCTGGTGTACGTGATCATCGCGCTCGAGCTCATGCACCGCACCCTTGCGGCGCTGATGGGCGCGGGGATCATCCTGTTCGTGTCGTACACGTTCGGGACCTTTTCCCCGGACTATTTCATCCTCTCCTACGAGGACGCGATAAGCGCCGTCGACTTCAACGTGATCTTCCTGCTCATGGGCATGATGATGATCATCGGCGTGCTGAAAAAGACCGGGGTGTTCCAGTGGCTCTCCTGCAAGTGCTATGAGCTTGCCAGGGGGAACATCATCGTTCTGAGCATCATCCTCATGATCGTGACCGCCGTCTTGTCTGCGCTTCTGGACAATGTCACCACCATGCTGCTCATGATCCCGGTGACCATCGAGATCGCGATTACCCTGAAGCTGAATCCGGTCGCGCTGCTCCTGCCCGAGGTGTTCGCGTCCAACGTGGGTGGTGCGGCCACGCTCGTGGGCGACCCCCCCAACATCATGATCGGCTCGTACGCGAACCTGAGCTTCGTGGATTTTCTGTACAACCTGGGTCCGATTTGTCTCATCCTCCTTGCCGTGAGCGTGCTCTACTTCGTCATCCTCTACCGGAAGGACTATCTGAAGGCCCAGACCAGTCCCGAACAGGTGAAAAAGACCATCGAGCACCTCAGGCAAGAGTACCGGATCACCGACGGCAAGCTCCTGCTTTATTCCGGGGCAGTCCTCGGGCTCACGATCCTGTTTTTCATCCTGCACGGGGTGTTCGGCATGGAGCCGTCCATCGCGGCCGTGCTGTTTGCCGGAGTGCTGCTGGTGGTGGGCAGGGTCGACATCGTGGAGATGCTCGAGCACGAGGTGGAGTGGCCCACGCTCATATTTTTCATCATGCTCTTCATAGTGGTCGCCGGTGCCGAGGAGACCGGCCTGATCCAGATCATCGCCAACTGGGTGAACCATATGTCGGGCGGCTCGATCGTGGCGGCCATTCTGATCATCCTCTGGGTGTCTGCCATTGCGTCTGCCATTGTCGACAACATTCCCTTCACCGCGACCATGCTCCCGATCGTTGCGTACCTGACCGAGGTGATCCCGGGCGCGGAGACCGGCATACTCTGGTGGGCGCTCGCACTGGGGGCGTGTCTGGGCGGAAACGGCACCATGATCGGCGCCAGCGCCAACGTGGTGACCGTGGGCATGGCCGAGCGGGCCGGGTATCACATCTCGTTCATGCATTACATGAAGATCGCCTTTCCGCCCATGCTGATCACCATCGTGCTTTCATCCATATGGCTGCTCATGGTACGGTAACACAACGTTCGATGCGAGGTATGAAAGAGGTATGAAATGGGATACAGCAAGATAGTGTGCGGGGTCACCTGCTCCGAGGCCTCGGCCCGCGCCGCCGCGAAGGCGGCCGGCATCGCGCAGGAAAACGGGGCTGAGCTTATCTTCCTGAATGTGGCCGACATCACCTTCCTCAAGGGGAGCACGGTCTCCCTGCAGCGCACCTTTGCCGAAGACACGCTGTTCAACTTCGGCAACCAGTGCCTCAAGTTCGCCGCTGAGATCGCCTCGGCGCTCGGCGTGGAGGCGCGCACCGTGAGCAGGCGGGGACGGATACGCGACGTGATCCGGGAGGTCATCCTGGAGGAAAAGGCCGATCTCCTGGTGATCGGCCACGAGCAGAGGACGTTCTTCGAGCGCTTCATCTTCAACGGAGAGGTGGAGAAGCACGTCGGGCGCATCAGGGAGAACATCGA
>JAHDKO010000035.1 GCA_018436855.1 Deltaproteobacteria bacterium
AGCGGCAACGCCGTCATCGTCTGGCAACAGGATGACGGGAGCGATGACAGGATATACATGAGCGAGTACCGGTTCTGGGACTGGGATTTATAACGGTTGAAGCGGGCCGGGGACATCTCATCCTCTGCCGATCCTGCCTCAATCGAAATACTACCGTGCCCCTTAAGTATTCAGGGTGAACATACTGATACCCAACAATTCCAAATCCGTGATACAATATATTTGTGGACATGCCCTAAATCCTTCCTGTTTTCTTTGGTCAGATTCAAAAAAGCAGGCATGTCCACTCCTTTCAACTCAAAAGCATGCTTCCGTGTGATGAGCCGGAAATATCAAAATCATCAACAACAACAGTGTTTGATCTGGCTTCAAGGATGGAAAATGGGCCGGGAATAGTCGTCAACCAGACAAGGAACTATCGGCGCAGTGAAATAAAACAACCTGGAAAAGAAGGCTGAGAGCGGCATAAAGCAAGAACACATAAATCTTATTCAGTAGGTCCCAGGTTCGAGTCCTGGATGGCCCACCAATTACGGACGGGGAGCAATCAGCTCCTCGTCCTGATACATATTCGTATGCATCAGATATCGCTCGATCGCCAGGAAGACCTCGACGATGTCCGGGTCGAACTGGGTGCCTTTGCCTTCGCGGATGATCGAGACCGCCTGTTCGTGCGTCATCGCCTTCTTGTAGCACCTGGTGGAGCGCAGGGCGTCGTACACGTCTGCAACCGCTGCGATGCGCGCGCACAGAGGGATGTCGTTTCCCGCGATGCCGTCAGGGTAACCCGTGCCGTCCCACCGCTCGTGGTGGGATCGCGCAATGTCGACACCCGCATCGATCAGCATATTGTTCCGGTACCTTGACTGGACCGTTTCCAGGGTCTGGGCCCCGATGAGGGTGTGCTTCTTCATTATCTCGAACTCGTCCGGGTCGAGCCTGCCCGGCTTCAGGAGGATTCGGTCCGGGATGCCCACCTTCCCGATGTCGTGCAGGGGGCTTGCGTGGTAGATCGTATGGATGAATTCCCGGCCGATCTCGGTGCGGTATCCCGGGAGCTCGGCCAGGTTTTCGGCCAGGAGCCAGCACAGCACCTGAATGCGGTCGAGATGGTTGCCGGTGTCGTCGTCCCGTGATTCGGCAAGCTTGGCCAGAGCCAGGATGGTCGCGGTCCAGGAGTCGGTGATCTCCTGCGTCTTTTCTTTGACGAGCCGTTCCAGCTCGTGATTGTGATTCTCCAGCACGACCTGCATCCGGCGGAGCTTCAGATGGGTCTGGACCCGGGTGATGACCTCGCCTGCCTCGAAGGGCTTGGTGATATAGTCCACACATCCCAGGCCGAAGGCCTTGATCTTGGTTCCGGCTTCGTGCTTCATGCTGATGAAGATCACCGGCACATCGTGCAGGCGCGCGTCTTTTTTCAGATGCCTGCAGATCTCGAACCCGTCCATGTCCGGCATCTGAATGTCGAGCAGGACGAGATCCGGCGTGTTCTCCCGTGTCCATATCAGGGCCTGCTTTCCCCGGGTGAAGGCAAAAACGGCATATCCCCGCCCGCTGAGAACATCTTCAAGATACTGGAGTGCCGAACTTGAGTCGTCGACGATCAGGATCCTTTCTGCAAGAGGGTTTGTCTCCACGTGGCTCTCCTTCTATTGTATGTGCGTTTTTTCTGCCGGACGTACCGCTGCCCGGGTGTTTCAGGGCACTGCCGAAACCCCTGGGCAGCCCTGAAAAAACAGGGACGCGATTATCTGTGGCATGTGCAGGTAAACGCAGGAATCATCCATTGTTAACAAGGTATTTTAGGCGCGTTTCTTGCCATGCGCGGGCTTGACGGTTGGCGGTACCGATATACCGGTGTGATATACAAACTCACGGGTGAGGATGCAAGCCCCGGGATTTGTCGTGGCACGAAGCGCGGGCCCGGCCACGAGATCGTTCCCGTCCCGGTGGATCCGGACCATTTCCGCCATCCCTGCTCCGGCCATGACGCTTTCTTCCGGTGCGCTGAGAAGAAAGTCTCGATCAATGCATCCGCGAGGGGGTTCCGGAGTGCCAGATGAGCGGGAACACGCCCGTGTGACGGATCACCCTCATCGTGCACCGGCGATGATGTTTTAAGAAACATGGCCCCCTCATGGATGCATTGACCTGCGCTGCCTTTTGGTGCTGTGCCCGTAACCGCTAACCGGCTGTTTGCATACTGTTCCCGAGGTCCTGCGGTTCGCCCGCCGTGCTCACCAGGGCCATTTCGTCGGCGGAGAAGATCCTGTCGATGTCAAGGATCATCACGAACTCCTCGTCGCGCTTTCCCATGCCCTTGAGAAAATCGGTGTTCATGCGGGCACCGATCTTCGGGGCGGGCTCGATGTGCTCCGGCTCCAGCTCCATGACCTCGTGCACCGAGTCGGCCAACACGCCCAGCACGGTCTGGTCGCCATCGATATCGACCTCGCCGATGATGATCCGGGTGTTGACGGTCTTTTCCGTGTCCCTGATTCCGAATTTCCGGTTCAGGTCCACCACCGGCACCACCGCGCCGCGCAGGTTGATCACCCCTTTCATGAAGTCCGGTGCCTGGGGCACCTTGGTCACTCTCGTGAAATCGAGCACTTCTCTGACCCGGGATATCTCCAGGGCGAATTCTTCCTCTTCGAGCTTGAACGAGAGATACTGTCTCGTCCGGGTCTCTGTTTCCACGCTCATGCTATCCTCCCATCATTCGTACGGCTGCTTCGTTTTGTCGAGCAGCTCCTGTCTCTGTCATCTTAAAGGGCGGGGAAGGCCGGGTCTCAAGGAGAAGAGAATCGATCTTACCCGGCCTCCCCTGCCTCAGCAGCCCCACGCTGCTTCAATAACGCTCGAACTCGCTGTCCTTGGCGTCGCCCTTCATATCCAGGTGGACACCGCCCTGCGAGCCGTCTACCGAATCTTTTTTCTGCGCCGGGAGCTGCGCGTGCCCGAGGGCCTTCTGTACGGGATGATGGCTTAGTGCGGTGTGTCCCGGCGCAGCCGGTGTCTGCCTGGCGGCGAGGACCGCCTTCCTGGCCTCGTCTTTTCCGATTTTGAAGAACGCGATGGTGTCCTGGAGCTGGAGGGCCTGCGAGGAGAGCTCTTCAGCGGTGGACGACATCTCTTCGGATGCCGAGGCGTTCTGCTGGACGACCTGGTTGAGCTGCTGGATGGCGGAGTTGATCTGGTCGGCC
>JAHDKO010000101.1 GCA_018436855.1 Deltaproteobacteria bacterium
AGGTACTACACCACCTCGTACGACAATTTACCCCATTACGACACGAACATATCGATCCTGACGTCATCGATCACTCTGACGGACAGTGTGGTGGAGCAGAGCCGGAAGTACGGGATCTATGTGTCCGGTTCACCGACGATCCAGGGCAACTTCATCCGAAGCAACGGAGCCTCCGGCATCTACCTTACCGGCACAAGCTGCAACAGCGCCACAATCGACTGTAATAACATCTCGTCGAATTCAAACGGCATTTATCTCGCAAGTAGTGCCCAGCCCCTAATCCACCACAACAACGTCACCGGCAACTCCAGCTACGGGATTTACAACAGCAGCACTGTCACGGTAACGGCTGAGAACAACTGGTGGGGCAGCGCATCAGGGCCGAACACGAGCGGTGCGGACACGACCTATGGCAATGTAGACGCGGATCCCTGGCTTGGTGCGGTATGCAACTGCGACAGCACCCCGCCTGCACTGATCGGGCTGAACCCGCTGAACGGCGCAGCCCTGCCGCAGGTAAACGCCGTTGTCATTGCGCTTGCAGCGCTGTACGAGCCGGTAGACGATACGGTGGTCATGAACAGCATCACGGTTCTTGACGGCGGCAGCCAGGCGGTTCCGGGCACCGTAACCGAACTCGGCGACACCTTCACCTTCACCCCGGATATTGTCCCGATGCCCGACGGCGCCTACACGGTCTCGTTTGTCTCGGCAGACATTGCGGGGAACTCCCGGTCGCACAGCTTCTCGTTCACCGTAGACAGCCTGAACCCGGCAGCACCGGTCATCACCGGTTCAGTGGTGACGAGCGGGACGATCCAGGCGCGGCCTGCCCAGAACACGTCCACCTCCGCCTCGGTCATACTGACCGGAACACGGGAGGACGACACGGGCGTTTCTATCAACGGCACCCGCAGGGCGGACGCCGGCATAGGCGACTGGTCCGCGGGCCTAACCCTTGTCCAGGGAGCCAATGCCCTTGAGATCTGGTGCGAAGACAGCGCAGGAAACCGCAGCGATTCGGTCTGGGTGGACATCCTCGTGGATTCCGTGGCCCCTGTTATCACCGCTGTTGCCCCTGCGAACAACAGCCTGATCAATACCAGGCCTGAAACCGTTGTCATCAACTACACCGAGGCCGTAAGCGGGCTCGACCTTTCCGCAACCACCCGTTCCATCAAAAACAACAGCATGGAAGAGGTCCTCGGCACCTGGTCGGTCGTGAACGACAGCCAGCTCGTGTTCACGCCGTTCGGCGTCCTGGCGGATTCCGCGTATACCATCGACATTCAGCTCAAAGACAACTTCGGCAACACGGGCAGTGCGGTTCAGTACCACTTCACGCTCGATACCACGCCGCCCTCCGTCCCGGTGGTAAACCCGGTCACCTCGCCGACCTATACCATCACCCAGGCCGTCACCGGCACCAAGGACGCCTATGCGAACATAATGCTGGGCGGATCCACCGTGGTGAGCTATACCTCGGCCACCACCTGGCAGCACATCGTAACGCTCACTCCCGGGGTGAACCAGCTCGTGTTCACCTCCGCCGACCAGGCTGGCAACACCAGCGAGAGCGTAACGGTCGAGATCACCTTTGACGATATCGCGCCGCTGCCCGTGAACACCCTCTCCATAGACAACCAGGGCAACGGCACCACCCTGGTGCTGGGCTGGACAGGCTACGACGAGAGCGCCCATGGAGACGTGGCGTCTTACCGGGTGTATGTGGAGACTGCTCCCTTCAGCGATGTCACCGGCCATACCCCGGTCGCGACACCGGCGGCAGGCACCTTTGCCTACACCGCCTCAAACCTCGCCAGGGGCGCGACATACTACTGCGCCGTGGTCGCCGTGGACCGCGCAAACAACTTCAACCCCGCGGTCGGCCCGGTATCCGCCGTGCCGGCAGACGTGGTTCCTCCCGAGAACGTCACCGGTTTGAGCGCGGCACCCTATGACGACCACCTGCTCTTTACCTGGAGCCCCTCGGCAAACACCGGCGGTGACCTGGCACACTACAAGGCCTATCTGGACGGCGCCTCTGAAGGCATCACCATTGCGCCGGATGTCACGAGCTACGATGTGACGGGCCTGAGCCCCGCGAGCGCCCATTCCCTGAAGGTGACGGCCGTGGACTCCGACGGCAACGAGAGCACGGGTGCTCAGATCACGGGCTACACGCTCCTTGACAACCCGGCCATCACCTCAACGGAGCCCTACAGCGGCTATGTGGACCTTGCCTGGAACGCGGTCAGCCCGAGCGCACACCTGCAGACCTACCGCGTCTACGTGAGCACGGCAGACTTCACCAGCGTCGAGGGCATGAGCCCGAGCCTGAGCACCGCCTCCACCAGCGCAAAGGTGGCCGGGCTGACCAACAACACACAATACTTCTTTGCCGTCACGGCAGTGAACAAGTCGGGCGGGCAGCGCACCGGCGTGACGACCGCCACGGCAACCCCGGTGCCCGACACCTTCGGCCCCGACATCGCCAACCTGTGCCTGGGAGGCGCCGCATTTTCCAGCGGCTCGACCATGACCGCGTCCGGCACCTTCACCGTGTCCGTCACCGACCCGGCTGGCGTTGCAAGGGTGGAGTTCGCCCTCGACGGCGTGGTCATCGCCACCGACTATTCGCCCGACTACAGCTGCTACCTCGACATCGACCAGATCGAAGACGGCACGCACACCCTCACCATCACCGCCTACGACACCCTGGGCAACAGCGTGAGCCAGGACGTCACCATCGTGGTGGCCCTGGCCGTGCCCGCGGCCCCGACCATCACGCAGCCCGCATCCGCCATGCTCACCAACAAGGCGGCACTCACGGTTGCAGGGACCGCGCCCAGGAAGACCACGGTCACCATCTACAACAACGGCGCCGGCACCGGCGTC
>JAHDKO010000015.1 GCA_018436855.1 Deltaproteobacteria bacterium
ACTATACTACATTTTTCCCAGTGCGTCAATATCCAGACGCTTTGGTCTCTGGAAAGGGAAGAGTGAAAATACGGGCCTGTCATTCCCCCTCGTTTACACGATCCCGCATATCTTTTCCGGACTTGAAGAAGGGGAGGGTTTTCTCCTTGACCTTGATCTTTTCCCCGCTCTTGGGATTTCTGCCGATGTAAGGCTTGTAGTCCCTCATGACGAAGCTGCCGAAACCCCGGATTTCTACGCGCCGGTTATCCTTCATGGCCCTGACCATTGAATTCAGGATCGTGTTCACCATGGACTCTGCCTTTTTCGGATGGAGCGCCATGCGCATGGACAGCTCTTCTATCAGTTCTGACTTGTTCATCTGTTTCCTCCTAACTCATGTATATACAGTCAATTATAAGGTGTTGTGAATTTGTGTCAAGGTTTTTTATGCTATTTTAATAGCTTACGGAGTTGTTTGACTTCGAAAGGGGCCAGTTCCCTGACCTGTCCAGGTACGATTCCCTTCAGGTTGATGGGGCCCACCGAGACCCGTTTGATGGACGTCACCTTGAGGCCGACCGCCTCGGCCATTCTTTTGATCTGATTTTTCAGACCCTGCCGCAGCACGATCCTGAGCGTGGCCCCCCGGCCGTGGCGGCGGACCTCCTCCACGCCTGCAGGCCGCGTGGGAACACCGTCGAGCTCGACTCCCCGCCTCATCATCTCCAGCTGTTCCGCGCGGACGCTCGGGATCACCTTCACGAGATAGGTCTTGGGAACGTTGTAGGATGGATGGTGGAGCATGTGCGCCAATTCTCCGTCATTGGTCAGAAGGAGCAGGCCCTCGGCGTCAAAATCAAGTCTTCCCACCGGGAACACCCCGGCATACCTTCCGGGGATGTGGTCCTTGACCGTGGGTCTGCCCTGGGGATCGTGCAGGGTCGTGACCACGTTCCTGGGCTTGTACAGGGCGAGATAATGGGTCTGTTGGGGCGCGACCGGTTTTCCGTTTATGGTCACCCTGTCCCGGGCCGGGTCTACGGAGTCGCCCAGGAGCGCTTTTTTCCCGTTGACGGCGACGCTTCCGGCCAGGATGAGCTCGTCGGCCTTTCTTCGGGAAATGGAGCCGGTCGAGGCGATGTATCGGTTGATGCGTACTTTTGCCATGGGCACAGTATATACCTCAAAAAACGATGCACGTCTAAGGGTCTATTGTCCGGGCTGTTTTTTGGGGCGGGCTCAAGGTGATCCCGCACAAAAGGATCCGACATCCTCCGCAGGGCGGCTAGACCTGTCCGGTACCGCGCCCGGCGGTTTTCAGGACGCCGTCTACACGCACGGGCCCACGCACGGGCCGGCCTGGGCCTCCGAATCAATGGTATGGATCTCAAGCCCTGGAGCCTTCCCGTCCTTAAAAAGCGGACCCGGAAGGATGATTCGGCCGACCGCATGGCTTTCTATATAATGTCCGGATGGCCCGAATCAACCAGGGGGATCAGAGCACCTCGTGCATGCGCTTGATGGCGCAGAATTTTCCGCACATGGTGCACACGTCGTCCATGCCGATCCCGCTGGACTCGCGCAGGGACTTCGCCTTGCACGGGTCAAGGCTGAGCGCGGTCTGACGCCCCCAGTCCAGATTCTTGCGGGCACGGGCCATGGCCTCGTCCTGCTCCCATGCATATCCCATCCCCCTGGCCAGATCCGCCGCATGGGCCGCGATCCGGGATGCCACCACGCCTTCGATCACGTGCTCCACCGTAGGAAGCCGCAGGTGCTCGGCAGGGGTGACATAGCAGAGAAAGTCCGCGCCGAAGTATGCGGCCATCGCACCGCCGATGGCCCCCGCGATATGGTCGTATCCGGCCGCGCAGTCCGTGACCAATGGGCCCAGAACATAGAAGGGCGCCCCTTTGCACAGGGATTTTTGCAGGCGGATGTTCTCCTGGATCATGTTCATGGGCACATGACCCGGACCCTCGATGATGACCTGCACCCCCTTGTCCCAGGCGCGCCGGGCCAGCTCAGCCAGCGTGACGAGCTCGGTGATCTGCGCGCAGTCGGTGGCGTCGGATACCGCACCCGGGCGCATGCCGTCGCCCAGAGACAGGGTCACGTCATATTCAGCCAGGATGTCCAGGATCTCGTCATAGTGCTCGTACAGCGGCGACTCCCGGTTGTTTTTCTTCATCCACGCGGCCAGGAACGACCCGCCCCGGCTCACCACGTCCAGGATCCTGTGCTGCGAGCTCAGGGCCTTCAGCGCCTGCATCGTCACCCCGGAATGGATGGTCATGAAGTCCACGCCCTCCTCGGCCTGGCTCCGGACCGTTTCGAGGAAGTCGCGGATGGTCATGTCCGTGATGTCCCTGCGGGCTGAGGAAAGCTCGAACGCGGTCTGGTAGATGGGGACCGTCCCGACCATAACCGGCGACTCCCTGACGACCTCCCTGCGGATGTCGATGAGCCGGGAGCCCAGGGAGAGGTCCATGACTGCGTCAGCCCCGTGGGCGACCGCCGCGTGGAGCTTCTCGATCTCGTTGTGGATATCCATATGGTAGGGGGACGAGCCGATGTTCGCATTGACCTTGGTCCGCAGGCCCTTGCCGATGCCCCTCACCCGGGGCAGGGATTTCCCCTTGTTTCTGGGTATGACGATGGTGCCTGCGCTCACGCAGTCGCGGATATACCCGGGATCGATCCCTTCATACTCGGCAACCGCGTGCATCTCCGGGGTGATGATCCCTTTCTGTGCCTCTTGTTTTTGTGTCATGATCATACTCCTGTTCGTGCGTGGATGGCCCGCATCTCCTGCGCCGGGTCCGGTGCATCCGCAACGGCGTGGATGCACGCCACGTTGTGGCAGGGAACGCCGGCAAGGTCTTCGAGCCGCTCACGCGTGATTCCTCCGATGGCCGCCACCGGCAGCCCGGAGCGGGCGACTGCCCGGCCAAGGGCCTCCACCCCGGTGACGGGGTCGGGATTTGTTTTGGAAAATGGAGAGAAAACCGGGCCGAAACCGATGTAGTCCACGGGTTCGTCCTGGGCCAGTTCCACCTGCTCCAGAGTATGGGTGGACAGGCCGATGATCATCTTCTCTCCCGCCAGTTTCCTGGCCTCCCGGGGAGGGATGTCGTCCTGCCCCAGGTGGACGCCGTCAGCCCCTGAAATCATCGCAATATCGACGCGGTCGTTTATGATGAAGAGGGTCCCGGTCCCGGCGGTGATGTCTTTCAGCGCATGGGCGATCCTGAGGAATGCCTTCGAGCTCTCGTCCTTGCAGCGAAGCTGGATTGCCGGAATTTTCTCGGCCACGGCCATCTTTGCGAGGGCCTCGTACCCTGCCCGGGGCTTAGTCAGGATGAGGTAGAGCCCCGGGCCGAGCACGGGGCGGTATGCCCGCTCCATGTCCTGCTCGAGCTGATAGCACTCGTAACGGAGCTCTTTCATGATCGCGGCCCTGTCCGGAGAGTCGATCTTCATCAGCTCTTCAAGAACCCTCAAGCCCTCCTGGGCGCGCTTCATGTTCGATCTGACGACATCCCTGATCGAGGACCTCCTGTTTTCCAGAGAGCCCTTTGCTGCAAAGCCCACATCGCCGGCTGCGTCGCGGGAAGAGACGAGCGGGGCGGGGTCTGCCTGCGCGCTGATCCGGTGCCTCATTCTTTTAAGCCTCTGCTGTATCGGGGCGTCGTCCCGGACATAGCGGAACACGTCCTCCACCACCCTGAGGCCCTCGGTGACCCGGTTGAGGTTGGCATCGATCAATCGCAGCACTTCCCGGTTCATGATCTAAGCCTTTGCGTGATCTCGCGGGCGGCCTTTCTGCCCGAGAGTAGCATGCCGCCGAACACGGGCCCCATGCGGTAGCCGCCATAGGACGCGTTGGCCGCCATGCCCGAGACAAAGAGCCCGGGAAAGACCTCGCGGGTGTTCTCCACCGTGTGCTGTTCTCCGAGTCCGGCATCCATGGAGCGCTCTCCCACGATGCCTCCGGTGGGGGTGTCGAGCCTGACGCCCATCTTCCTCACCAGGGCGGTCACGACATTGGCCGGGTGGCCCGTGGCGTCCAGGACAAACGATGAATGAAGAGTGAGCGGGTCAACGTGGAGACCGGCCATCTCCACGGGCGAATAGTTGATGACCAGGCCCGAGACCCGGTTGTTCTTGAACACCACGTCTTCGATGCTGATGCAGTTGAAGATCTTCAGCCCCCGGTCCATGGCCCGGTGGATCAGGGTGGACACCGCGTGGACCGAGTCCGCCGTGTAGTAGCCCGGCTCGAAGGTCTTCACCGGGATATCGAGCTCGTCCAGGATCTCCCGGGCCTCCTCCTGGATGACGATCTCGTTGAACATCATGCCGCCGCCCCACATGCCGCCCCCGATGGAGAGCTTCTTCTCGAACACGGCCGCCTTTATTCCGGACCCGGCCAGATAGTACCCCGCGACCAAGCCCGACGGCCCCGCGCCCACGATGGCCACGTCCAGCTCCAGGGCCCACAGGAGCTTTTCCATATAGGTGCTGATGATCGCCTTGCTGATGGTTACCTCGTTGAGCATGTCTGTTCCCCCCTTTTTTCAGGTATCGTCTCCCGGGGTGGCGACCACCGGCCTGTCCGTCGCATGGAGGATCGACGAAAAAAAGCCGCCTCCAGCAAAAGGAGGCGGCTTCTTGGCCGGTACAGGAACAATCACGTACGGTGTCAATGTTCTCCCTTCGCTGGTATTACCCAGATCAGGTTCAACGGGTATGATCTCAGGCCCGGCAAAAAACCGGCCACCCCATGTAAAAGAGCGATTATTCTTGTATCCCATGGAGCGGCCGCAGTCAAGGAAGAATCATCCGGCTCCGGGTCATCATGGGGTCACATTATGGGGTCACACATTATGGGGTCAGGTCTCTACATATGACATTGGAAATGTCATATGTAGAGACCTGACCCCGATTCTCCTGACCCCGATTCTCTGCTCCCCCGCCCCGGGGAAAGGTCCTGCCCCGCAATTATCGATGGTCCGGATCATTGAAAAATCGTGCGGTAACTTTTTGACACCGCATCGTCCATACGGTATAAGCCTCCCCATGAACAGCATGATACAACAGATTATTCTCCTCATCGTGCCCGTGCTCTTTTCCATCACGGTCCATGAGGTCTGTCACGGATATGCGGCATACCGGCTCGGGGACCCCACCGCCAGGAACGCCGGGAGACTCACCCTGAATCCGATCAAGCACATCGATGTCGTGGGTCTCCTGGTGCTGATCATCACCCGGATGATCGGCTGGGCCAAGCCCGTGCCGGTGGACCCGAGGTATTTCCGGAACCCGCGGAAAGACATGATGTGGGTATCGCTGGCAGGGCCTGCCTCCAACATCGTGCTTGCCGTGATCTTTGCGCTTGTCTACAAGGCGTTCGGCGGCATGCTCGCGGCGTCGTATTTGTTCCCGCTGAGCTTCATGATCGAGATCATGATCATGATCAACGTGGGTCTTGCCGTGTTCAATCTGATCCCCATACCGCCCCTGGACGGCAGCCACATCCTGGAAGGGCTGCTCCCCCCGGACATGGCCAGGGCGTATTCGGCCATAGCCCCCTACGGGTTCATGATCCTGCTGCTGCTGATCTTCACCCGGGTGGTGGATTTCGTGATTTTCCCCATCATCAGGACAATCGTACAGATTTTACTGAGCATATGACAAGGAGCCATATGGACAGGAAACGCATCGTATCCGGCATCAGGCCCACCGGCGATCTTCACATCGGGCACTACCTGGGCGTTCTGAAGAACTGGGTTGAGCTCCAGAGGGACTACCAGTGCTTCTATTTCGTGGCAGACTGGCACGCGCTGACCAGCGAGTTCCGCGATCCCGGCGTCATCCGGAAGAGCTCGCGGGACATGGTCATGACCTGGCTGAGCGTGGGCATCGACCCGCAGGCCTCGGTGATCTTCCGGCAGTCCGACATCAAGAACCATGCGGAGCTCTTCCTGCTCCTGTCCATGATCACGCCGGTGCCCTGGCTGGAGCGGAACCCCGCCTACAAGGAGCTCAGGGAGGAGCTCAAGGAAAAGGACCTGAGCAACCTGGGGTTCCTCGGATACCCGGTGCTCCAGGCGGCGGACATCGTCATGTATCATGCGGACAAGGTGCCCATCGGCGAGGACCAGCTCCCTCACCTGGAGCTTACCCGCGAGATCGTCAGGAGGTTCAACTTCCTCTATGGCGAGGGGATTCTCAAGGAGCCCAGGGAGATTCTCACCGAGGCGGCCCGGGTGCTGGGGATCGACGGCAGGAAGATGTCCAAGTCGTACGGCAATGCCATCTTCATCTACGAGACAGAGGAGAGCCTCAGGCAGAAGGTCATGCAGATGTTCACCGATGTGAAGCGACTGAGGAAAAAAGACCCGGGCGAACCGGAGGACTGCAACCTCTACCCCCTGCACGAGTACTTCACGGATGAGGAAACAAGGCGGGAAATTCAGGCCGGCTGCCGGAGCGCGGATCTGGGCTGCGTGGAGTGCAAGAAGATCCTCATCGGAAATCTCGTCAGCGAGTTCCAGCCCGTCTGGGAGAAGATCGACTACTACCGGGATCATGCCTCCCTGATCGACGACATCATCCGTCAGGGCGCCACGAGGGCCGGTGAAGAGTCGGAGGCGACTATGGAAAAGGTCCGCGCCGCCATGCGGATGTCCGGGTAAGGGAAGGCGACGGAGGTGCTTCCCGCAGCGGTGGAGTATCCAGCTCCGGAATTCATCCTGAGGCTGCCCGAGTTCGAGGGGCCGCTGGATCTGCTGCTCTACCTTATCGAGAAGAACCGTTTCACCCTGGAGAACTTGGAGGTCTGCCCGGTCGTGGACCAGTATCTGCAGTATGTGGAACAGGCCAGGACTCTGGACGTGAGCCTGGCCGGGGAGTTTCTGGAAATGGCCTCGTACCTGGTATGGCTCAAGTCCTGCCTGCTGCTGCCGGCGAGCATCGAAGACGGGCGGGACGAAGACTTCAACCCCGCTCGTGAGCTCAAGGAGATGCTCATCGCCTACCGCGCCATCCGGCATGCCTCTCTGGAGCTCTCCGGCAGGCCTCTGCTCCTGCGCGACAAGTTTCCCAAGGGCCTTTCCCAGGAGGAGCGAGGGGTCTCGCCTTTGAGCATCGGGGCACTGCTGCAGGCGGTCAACGCCATCAGGGCGCGGACCAGAAAATATGTCATGGAGGTCGTGGCCAACCGGTTCGACATTCAGGCCATGATCGCGAGGATCGAGGACATTCTGAAAGGCAGGCCCCGAGTGGCCCTGAAAGACATCGTGGAGACACAGGAGCGGATGGAGCTCATCGGGGCCTTTGCCGCTTCCCTGGAGCTCTCCAAGCGCAGCATCGTGCGACTGGTCCAGCGCGGGCTTTTTGCGGCCATCTATCTCGTACGGAGATGAGCGCGATGGATCGTCGCCAGGGCATACTCTGCGGGCAGGGGAGGTGAGACGGATGCACGTCCGGGAGATCATCGAGGCGCTCATATTTTCCGCGAGTGGTTCACTCCCGGCCAGGGACATCCTCAAGGCGGTCCCCGGCACGAGCGTCGAGGACCTCGAATCGTACGTCTCGGAGCTCAACCGCATGTACGGGGAGACCGGCAGGAGCTTCCGCATCGAGCGGGTATCGAACGGTTACCAGTACGTGACAAGGGAGGAGTACGCGCCCTATCTCAAGTTGCTGCACGCACCGGTGAGGCTGTCCATGCCCTCGCTTGAGGTTCTCGCCGTGGTCGCCTATAAGGGGCCGTGCTCCAAACAGGTCATCGATTCCATCCGCGGGGTCGACTCCACCTCTTCTCTGAAAAGCCTCCTGAAGCACCAGCTCATCGACATCAGACACGGCAAGCCCCTGATGTATCACACCACCACCCGGTTTCTGGAGGTATTCGGTCTCGACTCCCTTTCCGACCTGCCTGATCTCAAGCAGTTCGAAGAGGTGTTCCGCGAGGAACCGCAATGTATTCCCGAGGAGGAAGGGTGAGTGCGCCCGGCTGATCCGAGTGCGTCTCTGGGCATTGCTTGCCCGCTGCTTTCATGGACGATAAGGTTGGGGCGAGTGCCATGCAGATGCGCGCTGGGATAGCGGGTCCGATTTCGCCGTGAAGGCGTTCAACGGGAGCCGCGGGATTCCCGGACGATGTGCGGGATGATCTTCGGGGGGCTCTTACCGGGGCTTGACGATGTTCAGGAAGAGGTTGACTCCTTCGGGCTCTTTCTCAATGTGCAGCGCGACATCTTCAGGCAGCCCCCGGGCCAGGTCTTTGAGCTCTTCCTCACTGCGATGGATGAGGAACCATTCCGCGCCGTACTCCATCTTGAACCGCTGGGGGTTAAAGGGGCCGAAGTTGCCGATGACGAGGCAGCCTCCCGGGTTCAGGTCCCGGTAGAGCTCTCCGATAAGCCTGCTGGTGGCGTTGGCGGAAAGGTAGTCGCACAGGCCGGCCGAATAGATGAGGTCAGCGTTCGCGTAGCGGCTCGCCTCTTTCTTCCGGCCGAGAATGAGGTTTTTGATATTGTCCTGAACGAGGTCGATCCGGATGCCTGTGTGGTTTCCCGCGTGGGAAGACAGCCTCTGCCGGGCATCTGCAAGGGCGTGCGGGTCCTGGTCCATGGCTACCACATCGAGTTTGAAGGGATTCTTTATCTCTCCGGCGTGTTCCAGGAGATCCGCCAGCTCCATGCAAGGCCCGCAGGCGATGCTGACGACCTTGCCTGTGCGCCCTTCCTCCAGACCGGTATAGAGCGCGAGGATCTTTTTCAGGAGATATTCCCTCCGGTTGCGTACCGCCAGGGCTGCGGAACCCTCGCAGTCGACCTTGCTCATGACCTGGGAAAACACATCGTCGCCCTCGTAGCCGTTGCGGTAGATGATGTTCATCATCTCGTAATCGCCCGCATACCCCAGCGGCTTGGTGAATGCCCGGTTGAACAGCTTTGACGTCAGAAAGAACTCGTTGAGCGTCTTCTGGAAATATTCCCGGTGGATGAAGTGTTGCTTGGAGTCGGAAAAGGCGGCCGTTATCCGGCTGAACTGGTCGCAGTATTTGAGGGTCACGTCATTGATGGCCTCGAAGGTCATGGTCCGCAGGGCTTCGATAAGCTCTGATCTGACGCGGTCTTCTTCCCGGGAGATCTTTTCTTCCTCCTCTTCCAGCTTTTTGCGGAAGTTGCTCAGGAGATAGTGGAGGTGCGAGGTGAGGTGCACGAACTCCTCGTTGAGGTTGTCTTCCACGGCCAGAGACTGGATGAAGTCGATGTACTCGTTCCTGAGCTTTTTTACCTTGTCGCCCCGGATAATGGTGGAAACATCCATGGGGTTTTCGAAGTGGCACCCGATCCGGGAGATCACCTTGCCGTCGAGGCAATCGTCCTGGATATGGACGATGGTGGCCGCACCGGAGTGCGCCTCTTTCTCGTAGGAGAAAAAACGGACCTCCAGGATATCTCCGATACGGAAGATCAGGCTTCCGTCTTCCAGAAGGAACGAGAGGCCTGTCCTGGAGAAATCCCTTACCGGGCAGGTACGCTCAACACCCTGAAAATCGTGGAACTGAACCGTCTTTCCCGGTTCGCGAAGGTCGGATAAATAGCGGGTATCGCGCCTGAGCCTCAATCGCCTCCTCCTGCATATCGATTCGTATTACTACAGAATCGGCAAACAGGCCCGGCAGCTTTACATGATAACTGTTATTACCGTGAAGGGGGGGCGCATTCGCTCATATCCCCGCCGATCTTGTCGATGGCGTGGGTAAGGGCGGGTGCAATGCTCTCCATGCAGTCCTTCACGCCCGAGGGGCTTCCGGGGAGGTTGACGATGAGGGTCTTTTGCCGCACCCCGACTACGGCCCGGGAGATCATGGCATGCGGGGTTTTCTCCAGGCTCGCGCTGCGCATGACCTCTTCCATGCCGTACACGCGCTTGTCGATGACCGAAAGGGTTGCCTCGGGGGTGACATCCCGGGGAGACAGCCCCGTGCCCCCGGTCGTCACGATCAGATCGAGGCAGAGCTCGTCGGACCAGGAGATGAGCATGTCTCTGATGAGCTCTTCCTCGTCGGGGATGATCTCGTAGCGGTCGATGGAAAGCCCCAGGCCGGAGAGCATGTTTTTCAGGATCTCTCCGCTCCTGTCTTCCCGCTGTCCTCTCGACCCCTTGTCGCTTAAGGTAAGTACGCCTGCTCTCTTCATTTCTTCACCTGCTTGAGCCGCTGCTCGGCTACCACGGTAAGCGCCCTGGCGACGGACTTGGACTTCGCGAGCTGGGTGAGCTCGCGCACCTTCAGATACGCGACCTGCCTGAGCGCCTCGGGCAGAGGGGTTTTGGGATTGTTGGCCAGGGCGACCCTGATCCGGTAGTTCTTGAGCCACTCGCGATTAATGGCGACGTGCTTGAGCACCTCTTCGTTGATCTGCCGGTTGCTTGCGATCATCAGCACCTCGCCCTCGGTGATCTTGGGCGACTGGATGACCGCAAGCTGAACCAGCTTGTTGGCATCCCGGATCAGGATGGAACGTGCTTCCTTGCTGCCCTTGCGCGCCAGATCCAGCCTCTCTGACACGCTCATGGCCTGTATGGTCTGGAACAAATTTCTTGCTGCATCTGTTCCGTTATTTTCCATCTCGTGCTGCCTTCACCTCTGCCACGAGCTTTTCCTGGATATTAAAGGGCACGGGCTCCATGTGGGAGAAGCTCATGGTGTAGGTGCCCCTGCCCGAGGTCATGGAGGTGAGGGTCGGCGCATAGGTGAGCACCTCGGCCAGGGGAACCTGTGCCTTGAGCTCCTGATACTTGCCCCGGGCGTTCATGCCCTCGATCTTCCCCCTGCGGCTGTTGAGGTCGCCCATGACGTCGCCCATGCTCTCCTCCGGAATCACCACCGAGATGTTCATGATGGGCTCCAGCAGGATGGGGCGGCACTCTTCCATCGCCTTCTTGAAGGCGAGGGAACCGGCGATCTTGAAGGCCATTTCCGAAGAGTCCACCTCGTGGTACGAACCGAAGTCGAGCGTGACCTTCACGTCCACCACGGGGTTCCCGGTCAGCGGGCCATTCTGCATGGCCTCCAGCACGCCCTTTTCCACCGCGGGGATATACTGCCTGGGTATGACGCCCCCCACGATGGCGTTCACGAACTCGAAGCCCTGGCCGCGCTCCTGCGGCTCGACCTTGATCCAGCAGTCGCCGTACTGGCCGTGGCCGCCGGTCTGCTTCTTGTGCTTGCCCTGAACCCTGCACGACCCGGTGATGGTCTCCTTGTAAGGCACCTTGGGCGTCTTGAGATCCACTTCCACGCCGAAGCGCCTCTTCAGCCTGTCCACCGCGATCTCGATATGGAGCTGGCCCAGTCCGGAGAGGATGAACTCGCCGGTCTGCTCGTCGCGGTGCACCTCGAGCACAGGGTCTTCGTCCATGAGCTTCTGCATGGCGGGCATGATCTTCTCCACATCCGCCTTGGTCTTGGGGTTGACGGCCATGCTCATGATGGTTTCCGGGAACTCGGGAGAGGACAGGTCATACTTCAGCGACTCGCTGAGCAGGGTGTCGCCCGTCTTGGTTTCCTTGAGCTTCGCGATGGCGAAAATGTCGCCGGGGCCCACTTCTTCCAGCGGCTTCTGGTTTTTCCCCTCGAGCTGCAGGAGCGTACCGATCCGCTCCTTGACATCCCTGGAGGAGTTGAAGGCCGAGGAGTCGGGCGTCAATGTTCCGGAATAGCAGCGGATGATGCTCAGTGTGCCGGTGTACGGGTCGCTCATGGTCTTGAATACATACCCGCAGAACATCTCGTCCTCGGATGCCTTGATCTCCCGCGTTTCTCCCTCTTTGTTCCTGAGCTCGGGGAGCTTTCGCTGCTGGGGGGAGATGCCGGAGGAATTTATGAAGTCCATCAGAGGCTGCACGCCCATGTTCAAGGTCGCGGAGCCCGCGAACACCGGCAGGAAGGTGCCCTGGGCAAGCCCCGAAGAAAGGGCCGTGGCGAGCTCGTCCGCTGTCAGCTCCCCGCCTTCGAGATATTTCTCCATCAGGGCGTCGTCCACTTCGGCCAGGTCTTCAACCACCCTGCCGTAGATCTCCTCGACCGTGTCCTTCATGTCGGCGGGAACATCGGATTCGGAAAATTTTCCCGAACCGTCTTTTTCATAGAGATATGCCTTTTTCTTCAGAATGTCCACGACACCGGCGAACTTCTCCTCGGCACCGATGGGCAGCGTGAGGACCAGGGGTTTGATCTCGAACACCTCGGAGATGTCGGCAAGCACCTGGTCGAAATCGGCCCGCTCGCGGTCCATCTTGTTGATGAAGCAGATGCGTGCGATCTCTTCCTTGCCGGCGAGGCCCCACAAATTTTCGGAGTGCGGCTTGATGGAGTCGATCGCATCGATGACAAAGAGGGCGTTGTCCGCCGACTTCAGCCCGAGGATGGCCTCGGAGGTGAAATTCGGGTCGCCCGGGGTATCCACGATGATGGTTCCGGAATTTTTCCATTTATAGGTGTGGAGTGCGCTGAATATGGATGACTGCCGCTTTTGCTCCTCGGGTTCGAAGTCAAGCACGGAATTGCCCTCGAGCACCTTCCCCAGCCGTGTCGTTGTCTTTGCATTGAACAGGAGCGCCTCACCCAGGGATGTC
The DNA here is from genome assembly GCA_018436855.1 of Deltaproteobacteria bacterium. GTDB lineage: Bacteria > Desulfobacterota > Desulfomonilia > UBA1062 > UBA1062 > Phosphitivorax. The sequence goes on from JAHDKO010000015.1 coordinate 12,643, forward strand.
TTGCCGGCTCCCGAGTGAGATAGAATGACTATGTCTCTCAGATTCTCCGTACGATATCTCCTCATCTGTTCTCCCTTCCGTAACCGGTATCTTTAGATCATAGGCTATTATCTGAAAAGGAGGGATCAAGTCAAGCCATTGCTGTTCGGGCGAGGGTGCGGGAATTTCCCGGTATGTCCCTGTCGGGAAGCCAAATCTTCAGGTCGATTTTGCTTGAAAGATCGTCCAGGAAAAACGACTTTTCCCGGGCCGGGACGAGGGAGCACGCCTGAGTCCGGGGAAAAACAGCGAGAAGCTGATACACGCGGGAGATGAATCGCACCCGGAGGACATCGTGGTTGCCCGGAGACTTTGCTTGATATATGAAAAGAAATATGTGGGCAGACATTGTCGGACACGAAGACCTGATCGAGATACTGCGCGGGTTTGTACAGACCGGCAGGCTCCCGCACGCGCTCCTGTTCTCCGGGCCGGCGGGCGTGGGAAAGACCATGGTCGCGCGGGAGTTTTTCAAGGCGGTCAACTGCCTTGAGAGGACGGGAGACCCCTGCGATGCCTGCAGATCGTGCCTGAAGGCGCGCAGCCATTCCCATCCCGATTATCTCACGGTGACGCCGGTAAACGGGCGCATCCTGGTCGATGGTATCCGGGGCATCATCTCCGAGGTGAGCCTCAAGCCTTTTGAGGCCCGCACCCGGTTCGTCGTGATCGAGCCTGCGGAGCAGATGAACAAGGCGAGCGCCAACGCCCTTCTCAAAACCCTCGAAGAGCCGCCGGACGCAACGCTGATCATCCTGGTGAGCCATAACCCCTCGCTCCTGCTCCCCACCATCGTCTCGCGCTGCCGGGTCCTTCGTTTCGCCCCGCTCGATGCCGCAGCCTGTATGAAAGGCCCCATGGACCAGACCTTTCTGCGGCTCACCTCAGGCACCTTGGGCGGGCTCAAGGATTTCGACCAGGACCTCGTGCTCCGGATCCGCGCGGAAATCCTCCAGGCCTTGCGTCAAGGCGATCCGGTTCACCTGGCGAAGAAGTACTTCCCGTCGCAGGAAAAGGGTGCCGACATCCTGCCCGTGGTGGTGCTCCTGGCCGAGTCCCTGATCCGGGACCTGCTCGTCCTTGCGGGCGGCGGCGACTCCGTGATCAATGAAGAGCTGAAGGGATTCTCCTTACGGGGAATAGACCTTCTGGAACTCGAGGATGCGGCCACCTGTCTGCGCGGCATCCGCAGGGGTACAAACGAGAATATCAGACTCTCCAACGCCGTGGGCGAGCTCTTCATGAGGTTGCAGCAGATAGCGTGCGCATAGCTTGCGAGTGCGGGCTGCATGGGGAGCCCAACAGAACCTTGAAGGAGCACCTTCCCCGCCCATGCAGAGAGGCAAGGCCCAAGGCTTGAGCCACAGATCGTATATGCGAGCATGCCTGGCTTGAGCGCAAGAGGGGAGCATACATCCAGGCGGGCTCATGAGGTATTGGTCCAGCTATTGTGAACCCGTCCCCGATTTAACTGAAAAGAAAAACTCCTTTCTTCGATATAGAGGACATGATATAATTTAATTTTTCATGATCTGATCTGGTAAGGGGGGCGGCCATGATCAAGGGCATGATCAGGAATTATTTCCTCGAAAGGTATGCCGGCTCGTCGTTCGTCATCCGGCAGAAGGCCGCTGTCCTGCTCTGGTCGCATCTTATCCTGCTTCCGGTAATGGTGCTCTATTTCATCATCAATATCCTGAGAAACAACCCGCGTGAGCTGACAGGCATCTTCATCATCGACCTGATCTTTATCGTCACCCTCATCTGCGGGGTTGTGCTTATCAGGAAAGGGAATTACCGCGCGGTGGTGACCGTCAGTATAGCGGTGGTTACCATCCTTACCATCATGGGCAATCTGGTCAAGGTGTTCGTTCAGATCGAAACGGGCGCGAACAGCTTCAGCGTTCTGATGCTCGCCGTCATTGTCTACGCGGCCATGTTCGGCACGCGCCGTGTGCTTGCAATTGTATCGATCATCTTTCTCGCCCTGACAATCTCCCTCTACATCTTTGCCCTGAACCATGCCCAGCCCGAGGTTCATTTTTATCTCCTGTCCGCAACCCTCAACAACATCATCGTGATCGTCATGGTTTTCTGCCTCTCGTATCAGAACGGCATCATCACCGACGGCGCCCTGAGCATCACGCAGCAGGAGCTGGAAAAGAACGCGGAGCTCAATCAGACCCTGGAACAGAAGGTCGAGGAGAGAACAGCGGAGCTGAAGGAATCCATGGCCCGTGTAAAGGTCTTAAGCGGCCTTCTGCCCATCTGCGCCTCGTGCAAAAAGATCCGGGACGACCAGGGTTACTGGAAGCGAATCGAGTCGTATATTCATGAGCATTCAGAGGCACAGTTCAGCCACGGAATCTGCCCTGAATGCGCGAAAAAGATTTATCCCGAGGAGTATGCAGAGCTGTTTCCCGAGAAAGTCGATGGCAAAAAAGAGGATCCGTGATCAGAAGAGCCACGGGAGTATTGGAGCGCTTGCCTTGGAACGGTCTGCGCCGTGGATTCGAAATTGTCAGTGTCATATGGGGAAGTGTAGTTCTGTGAAGGTAACAGAAAGTGGTGATTGTAAGTTGGGATGAACCACTATGAAACAGCTATTTATCATGGCGTGCTTAGCCATCTTGTGTTCAGGTGAGAGGGGGGGACATCCTTAACTTATTAACTTGACGAGTTGTGGAGATTCTATAAAATACACGAGTCATGCCCAGGCAGTCGCGTATAGATATGTCCGGTGCTTTGCTCACATCATTGGAAGAGGAGTTGAGCGCAGAAAGATTTTCGATGATGGTGAAGACCGGAGACGTTTTTTAGAACGATTGGGGAAGCATCTGTAGAATAAACTCGAATTTCTCTATCCTCCAGGTAACAAAAAATAATTGGATCGCTCAGTGCTTCTCTCTACAGATTTATTTCGCCTGATTGGAGGAGCTATTCCCCCTGCCCGTCCAATGGGACCACCAGGGGGATGCTGCCCACGTGGTGAATCTCCACCCGCACCCCATAGACCGCCTCCACGGTTTCGGCGGTCACGTCCCTGCTCCCGCAGACCGCAAAGACCATGCCGTCTTTGAGGAAGAGGATCTTGTGGGCGTGACGCAGCGCTGAGTTGATGTCGTGCGCGGTCATGACCGCGGCGATCCGGTGGGAGCAGACCACACGCCGGATCAGCGAGAGGATCTCGATCTGGTTTTTCAGGTCGAGGCTGCTGGTGGGCTCGTCCAGCAGCAGGAGGGAGGGCTCCTGGACCAGTGCACGGGCGATGTTCACCTTCTGGAACTCGCCCCCGCTGAGCTGGTCGATGTACCTGAGCGCGAGGCTGTCGAGCCCCAGGCGCTTGAGCGCGGCATCCACCACCATGAGGTCGCGCTCAGAGACCTTCCAGCGGATATGCGGCCTGCGGCCCATGAGCACTGCGTCGAATACGGTGAGCCGCGCAGGCTCGCTCTGCTGTGCCACATACCCGACCTTGCGGGCGATGTCCGAGGGGGCGAGCCGCAGCACCTCGTGCCCCTCGACGAGCACGGACCCGGTTTCCGGACGCAGCATGGCGTTGATGCACTTGAGCAGGGTGGTCTTGCCAGCACCGTTCGGCCCGAGGATGGCCAGCACCTCGCCCGGGCTTACGCTGAACCGGACGTCGCGAAGCACACCGATGCTGCCGTAGGAAAAGGAGACATTGTTGATCTCCAGGATCATCGCCTGCCCCCCCTGACGATGAGCGCGACGAAAACCGGGGCGCCCAGAAACGCGGTCAGAACCGAGACAGGCAGCACATGGGGCGCCAGGAGCAGCCGCGCCACCGTGTCGGAGGCGAGCAGCAGGACCGCGCCGGTGACCAGGGACGCGGGGACGAGAAAGCGCATGTCGCCGCCGATGACCCGGCGCACCATGTGCGGGCACACCAGGCCGACGAAGCCGATGATTCCGAGAAAGGCCACGATCACGGCGGTCAGCAGGGAGGTGGCCAGCATGCCCAGGAGGCGCACCCGGTCCACCCGCACACCCAGCCCCCTGGCAGTCTCGTCTCCGGCATCGATGGCGTTGTAGTTCCAGCTGTTGTACTGGAAGAAGAGCGAGAGCAGCAGCGTGACCCCGGCGATGGCCCCGAGCTCGGACCAGCTCGCCCGGGCCGTGTCGCCAAAGGTCCAGAACACCATGGCCGCCAGTTGCATGTCGTCGGCGAAATACTGCAGGAACATGGTTCCGGCGGTAAAGAGCGCGCCCAGGGCCACGCCGGTGAGCACCATGACTTCGGCCGTGCTCCGGCGGAGCCGGGAGACCGCGATGATCACCCCTGCATTGGCCAGGCAGAAGAAAAAGGCGATGCCCGTCGTGGTGTACGGGCTGGAGATGTGCACCGCGCCGGCGTTCGAGCTCGTCATGGTGCCGGCGCCCAGGATCATGACCGCCAGGGCCGCGCCAAAGGCGGCGGCGTGCGACAGGCCCAGGGTAAAGGGCGAGCCGAGCGGGTTGCGCAGGACCGACTGCATCACCGCGCCAGAGACCGCCAGCCCGGCGCCCGCTGCCACGGCCGTCAGGGCCTGGGGCAGGCGGATGTTCAGGATGATGATGTCGAGACGTTCGGATACGCTTCTTCCCGCCAGGGTCCGCACCACGTCGAGAAGCGGAATGGACATCGAGCCGAGCGAGACGCTCACCACCAGCAGCACCAGCAGGACGGCCACGCCTGCCAGGATCACGGCGATCTTGCGGCCGATGTAGCGCGTGTACTCCTCGGGGATCTGGCCGTCGTCGAAATGCATATGCCGGCTACTCCAGGGGGATCTTTTCGAACACCAGCCCGGAAAACGAGGCGTTCATCTCGGCAAAGACCTCTTTCCCCACCAGAAACGCATAGATCTCGTCCGCCTTTGCCTTGGGATCGATATCCGTAAACCGCCACGGATAGAGTGTTTTTCCGATAAAGTATGCATCCGCGAGGATCGAGCCAAGATTCTGAGCATACCAGTTGTAGGGCAGCACTCCATAGACGTTGCCCGACCTGACGGCGCTGAGGGTGCGGTATGCCGCGTCGGTCTTCAGCTCGAAGAGCGCGCCGGCACGGTCTCCCAGCTGGATGGTGGAGAGGTCGAGAAAGAGCACGGAGGGGTCCCATGCCACGATCCGTTCCTTGGCCACGGTAATGTTCTGGATATGCCGGTCCGGCTGCGCCGCGACGTTCACGGCATTGACGAACGCAAAGGGGGGATATCCTGCCTCGGTGGACTGAAGGCCGTGCGGCCCCCGAAAAGCGATGCCGCCCACAAAGCATGTATTGCTCTGATCAGCAGGGATATCTGCCGTCCGCCTGTTGAGGTCTCTGATGGCATTCTCGAAAAAAGCAATCACCTCCCCGGCGCGCCGTTCTTTTCCCACCACCGTGCCCATGAGGCGAAGAGCATGGAAAAGATCCTGCCGGTTGGCGCCGAGATCGCCGTGATTCAGCACCACGACCGGGATGCCGGTCTTGCTCTGGAGCTCGTCCGGATTGTATCCGGAGGAGGCAAAGGTCTTGAAGATCACCTGGGGCCGGATCTCAAGAGTGACAATGAGCTCGGGCTGATCGAACCCGCGGAATTCGCCGAAGAGCGGATAGTCCCTGAACTGCGGGTTGGCGATCGCGTAGGGCCGGGCAGAGAAAATGGTGTCGCGCTTCTCGATGCTGTCGACCGCCACGATCAGGTTCTGGGCCTTCAGGTAGGTCAGCAGCCGGAGGCAACCCGCGCCCGAGCAGACGACGCGATCGATCCGCTGGGGCAGTCTCACCGTCCTGCCCGCCGCGTCGATGATCGTGTGCTCCTGCCCGCCCTGCACGGATGCCGGCCACAGGAGGAGAAACACCAGGGCCGTCAGGCACAGGGTCCGCAATGCAGTCGCGGCCTGCACGCTCAGGGCAGGGAAGCGATCATGCCCCGTGCCCCGGCTGGTCGAGCCGCCGCTCCCCGAATCTCCCGGCCGCTCTCCGGCGGGAATGGCCCTCATCGCGGCATTCGTCTTGCGTGTCTTGCGAGAATCTGTCATCTGCCCGGCCCTGGGAATATTCATGGTCACCCTGCCTATCACTCTCTCCCGGATTACAAGCGCGAAGAACATCATGAAAAAACCGGATGTCGTCGGTGCCGCGCCACTATGCCTGTCCTTAAAAAAAGCACGACCGGCATTCCCGCATCCGGCGTTCCCGGGATGTTCCGGGAATCCTTTATCCGCGCACGGGTCAGTGTACCACACTCCCTGCCTGTCAGGCTAGCCGGTATACCTGATAGGGTGCGCCGATAACTTCCCGGCCGGTGAACGCATGGCGGAACGGCCGGAACTCGTGTTCCGAGACGACCCGCAGGACATGACCTTCTCGCGGGCGGGAAGATGCGGTGGCGGGAAACACCGCTGAAGTGTGCGGGTACGGGCGGGATTGTGCCCCATCAGGGGTTTCCGGGCCGGGTGCGGGCTCGTTCTGCGCAATTCAATCCTCCTTCTTAGTTCGCTTTTTTAAGGACTTATAAAGGGCGGGTCTGATTCCCGTTCAAGCCTGCTGCTTCGAAAGGTTCCAGGGCTTGCCTTAAAGGTTCATACCATTGATTGACCCTCCCGCTTTAGGGGGGAGTTTCTCTGTACAGCGGGCTGTTTCGGCATCCGGGCACCTGAGGGCCGCTATCCGGGCCGGTTCCACTTGGACTTCTTCGGCCGTTTCTTGAGCAGGACATAGAGCGCCCCGGTGCCCCCGTCGCAGGGCCGGGCGGAGCTGAAGGCAAGGACGAGGTGGGAGAGGCTGCCCGTGGTGAGCCACCTGACGAGCTGCTCCTTGAGGACCGGACCCCGGCTCGACTTGAGCCCCCTGCCGTGGATGATGAGCACCACCCGGTGGCCGAGCGCGTGAGAGCTCAGGATAAACGACACGAGCACCTGCTCGGCGGCCTGCCGGGTGTAGCCGTGGAGGTCCAGATGCCCCTGGACCGTGAGCTCCCCTGCCTTGAGCTTGGTCATGGTTTTGGGGTCGAGCGGGATGGTGTGCCCCTCGAGGTACTCGCCGGTGCAGGTGATGTCGAAGTGGGCCGCGCCCCTGACCAGGGCTTTCAGTGTATCGATCACCTCCTGGTCCTGCCTGCGCACGCTCTCCCTGACGGAGTCCACGACATCTTTTCTATCGGCCGGCTCGGGCACGACGCGGTCGTTTCCGAGCGGGGTCACCCCGTGCATGGCGGAGGCGAATATCTCATGGTCGTCCGGCGGCGCAGGCGGCTGCTTCGGCCTCGCCGGCTCGGGCGGGGGGGTGTCCTTCTTCCCGGGCGTTATCTTTACACCCTTGAGTTTTTTGAACGGGGCATGGAACGGTTCCTCTTTCCTGGCCATCCGGCTATGATAGCAAAAAAAAGAGGCCCACTCAATATGAGGTGGTCGTGGGCCCAAAAAGGAGGTCTATAGCTCTTGAACGTTACGCTATAGGCTTAAGGCCCTTATAATGTACGCTTTTTCAAGGTGTCAAATATATAACTCTTATGGTATGCTTAAAGAAAAGTAAATCATATCCGGAGATAAGATAGGATGAACATTCATCAGGTACATATCTTCAACATTGCGGCAAAGACCCTGAGCATCACGAAGACGGCCAAGAAGATGCACCTTTCCCAGCCCTCGGTGAGCATTCAGATCAAAGACCTGGAAGACTCCCTGAACGTGCAGCTCTTCGAGAGAATCAACCGGAAGATCGCCCTGACCGACGCGGGCAAGGTGTTCTATTCCTACTCGGAGAGGCTTCTGAACTTCATCGACGAGATAAACGCGGTCATGAACGAGTTCAGCTCAGGGGATGTGGGCAAGCTCATCCTGGGCACCTCCAGCACGGTGGGCATCTATGTTCTCCCCAAGTATCTGGGCGAGTTCAAAGAGATATTTCCCAAGGCAGAGATATCGCTCATGATCATGAACCGGCAGGAGGCCCTCGAGCAGTGCATTTCCGGGGAGCTCGACTTCTCCTTTCTCCAGGACCCTCCCAAGCACCCCGACCTTCATGCCGATTTCTTCATGCGCGACGAGCTGGTGATCGTGTGTTCTCCCAAACATCGGTGGGCTGACAGAGACCACCTCACGATCAAGATGCTCACCTCCGAACCGGAACCCATCATCCTGCGCGAAGAGGGGTCTGGCACCAGGGGCCTGATCGAATACGTGCTCAAGCGCTACGGCATCGAGCGCAACGTCACCATGGAAATGAGCTCGTCCGAGGGAATCAAACGGGCGGTGGAGGCCAATCTGGGTGTCGCGGTGCTTTCAAAGAACGTGGTCAGGGCGGAGATGAAAAACAGAAGCCTGATCGCTCTGGGCATCAAGGACCTCAACACCAAGAGGGATTTCTATGTCGTTTATAACAAAAAGCGGAAGTTCATGCCGCTCATGGAGAAATTTCACGACTTTATTCTCAAGAAAAGGGATCTGATCGGTTCATCCCTACTGCCGTAAACGGAGCAGGCCCCTTTTTGCCGGTTCATCATGCCCCTTTGCAGGGAGGGTGAACATGGAGGGATGAAATCGACCCAAGGCCCGATTGCCCGGACCCGGGGGAAAAAGTCAACAAACGAGTCTGCGGCAGCCATGTTCGGCCCCGGTTTCCCGGTTCAGGGAAAAACGCCCCGGCAGCCGCACGACAACCGGACGCGGGTGCGGGGAAAATTTTCGTATCGAGCCTAGATCGAGTGCAGATGAGGGTTGACAAATTTATCTCGATACAGTTAAAAGTTTCTGCACGCAGATACAGAGGCAGCGGTCCGAAAGCAGACCGTTATCGGCGATGTCATTGACTTTTCACCGGTTACATTGAATCGTTTGCATAACGGAGCGCATCAATAGGGCATTGGGTTTGATATCGTGGTCTCCCGGTTCCATATCCTGCGGACCATACAAGCACGTTCTTGTATTGAGTTTGCTATATCAAAAACAGGTGCTGATCTGCGTGATAAAGGCGGCGCCGCCTGGGAATAAGGAGCGATATTATCAACACAATTTCTTGACAGCCCGCGAACGGAAGTGATATGAATCACCATTCAGTTTTGCGCAAGGAGAAGATATGCTAGAGATCAGGTTGCATGGAAGAGGCGGGCAGGGAGCTGTCACCTCGGCGGAGCTCATAGCCATTGCAGCAATCAACAAAGGCAATTTTGCTCAAGCATTCCCCAGTTTCGGTCCTGAGCGCAGGGGTGCTCCGGTGGTGGCTTTCTGCAGGGTGGACGATCGGAAGATCAACATCAGGGCCAAGGTATACGAGCCCGATGTCGTGATCGTGCTGGACCCGGGATTGCTTTCGCTGCTCGATCCCACCGAGGGGATGGGCGATGGCGGAATCCTGATTCTCAACACCAAAAAGAAACCGCAGGAAGTTGTGACTGCTCCCGGCCGCTCCTTAAAGGTGGTGACGATGGACGCGAATACCATCGCCACTGAGGAGCTGGGGAGGCCCATTGTGAACACCACCATGCTGGGCGGTTTCATAAGGGCCACCGGGCTGATCGGGATCGATGACATCAAAGAGCCTCTTCTGGAAAGGTTCGGCAAGAAATTGGGAGAGAGAAACCTCAAGGCCATGGAACGTGCGTACCAAGAGGTTTCCATAGGAGAATAAGAACCATGGCGAAACCAATGGAAAAGATAACATGGCAGGAACTCGAGACGGGCAGTGTCGTCACCGAGATCGGCAATGCCCGGGAATATGAGACGGGGTCGTGGAGGTCCGAGCGTCCGGTGGTCGAGGCCTCGCAGTGCATCAAGTGCGGGGTGTGCTGGCTGTTTTGTCCGGATGCCTGCATCGTGCGGGCCTCTGACGGTCATTTCGAGGCGGACCTGACCTACTGCAAGGGGTGCGGGATCTGTGCGAAAGAGTGCCCGGTGGGCTGCATCACGATGATTACCGAGGAGGGGTAGCAGGATATGGCCAGAACGAGAAAGGGAATCGAGGTATCCATCGCCATGGCCGATGCCGTGGCGCAGGCCAATGTCGATGTCATCGCCGCATACCCCATCACCCCGCAGACCCATATCGTGGAGCATCTCTCCGAGATCGTGGCCAACGGCGAGCTCGATGCGGAGTACGTGCCGGTCGAGAGTGAGCATTCCGCGATGAGCGTGTGCTGCGGGTCATCGGCGGTAGGCGCCAGGACCTTCACCTCCACGAGCTCCCAGGGCCTTGCACTCATGGCCGAGATCTTTTACATCGCCGCGTCCATGAGGCTGCCCATGGTGATGGCGCTGGCCAACCGGTCTCTGTCCGGCCCGCTGTCCATCTGGAACGACCATACCGACACCATGATGGTCAGGGACGCGGGGTGGATCCACGTGTTCGTGGAGAACGGGCAGGAGTGCTACGACAACGTGTTCTGCGGATATCGGATATCCGAGGACCCGTCGGTGATGCTGCCTTTGGCGGTCAACCTGGACGGGTTCATCCTGACCCACATGATCGAGCCGGTGATCTATGAAGACAACGAGACGATCCGGAAGTACCTGCCGGATGTGAGGATGAAGAACGCGCTTCATCCGGACAACCCGGTGTCCATGGGCTGCTTCGCCATGCCCGAGATCTACACCGAGGCCCAGATGGGCCGGGAGCAGGGGCTCCTGGACGCCTATCCCGTGATCGTCAAGGCCTGGAAGGAGTGGGGCGACCTGACGGGGAGGTACTATCGCCCCATCGAGACCTACCGCACGGAAGATGCGGAGTACTGCATCGTGACCATGGGCTCCTACGGGGAGACGGCCATGGAGGTGGTGGACGCGCTCAGGGAAGAGGGCGAGAAGGTCGGGGTCGTGAAGATACGCCTGTGGAGGCCGTTCCCCTTTGAAGATTTCCGCAGCGCCGTTGAAGGGAAGAAGTCGCTCATCGTGGTCGACCGGGCCATCAGCTTCGGCGGGCCCGGAGGCCCCGTAGCCCTGGAGCTGCGCTCCGCGCTCTACGGCCGTCCCAACGCCCCCGCGATCGTGAACTATGTGGCCGGTCTGGCCGGCAGGGACGTGGCCCGAAGCGATTTCAGGAAGATCATTCTTGAGGGCAAGGCCAAGGCCTCAAAGGGCGAGACGGAAGGCTTCACCCTGTACGGTCTGAGAGGATAAGGAGTTAAAACCTATGGATAAATTCTCGGTATTTTCATCGAGACTTGTCGAGAAGTCTGAGAACTTCACATCGGGACACCGTGCCTGCCAGGGGTGCGCCGAGGCGCTGGCGGTGCGGCACGTGATGAAGGCCCTGGGCAGGGACACCGTCGTGGCCATGTCCACGGGGTGCATGGAGATCATCTCTTCGCCCCTGCCGCTGACCTCCTGGAGGGTGCCCTGGATCCACAACGCATTCGAGAACTCCGCTGCCGTGATTTCGGGTTGCGAGTCCGGGATGAAGGCCATGATGCGCAAGGGCAAGATACCGGCCAAGAAGATCAACTTCGTGGCCATGGGGGGAGACGGGGCCACGGCCGACATCGGCATGGGCGCGCTCTCCGGTGCCCTGGAGCGGGGTCACGACATGGTCTATATCTGTTACGACAACGAGGCCTACATGAACACGGGCATCCAGCGCTCCAGCTCCACGCCCTACGGGGCCAGCACCACGACCTCGCCGGCCGGCAAGGTGAGCATCGGACAGCACACGCAGAAGAAGAACATGGCCCAGATCGCCGTTGCCCACAACATCCCCTACGTGGCCACCGCGTGCTCGAGCTTTCCGTTCGACCTGATGGAGAAGGTGAAGAGGGCTGCCGAGACACCGGGCGCCGCCTATGTCCATGTTCTGTCTGTATGCCCCACCGGCTGGAGAATCCCCACCCAGGACGCCATCAAATACGGCAGGCTGGCGGTCGATTCCTGCGTTTTTCCGCTCTACGAGGTGATCGAGGGAGAGTACCGGCTTTCCTATAAGCCCTATAAAAAGCTTCCCCTCACCGAATACCTCAAGGGCCAGGGCAGGTTCAGGCATCTCACCGACAAGGAGATCCAGATGATCCAGCAGAGGGTGGACAAGGACTACGAGAGAATTTTGAGACTGAGCGAAGAGGAAAAGTAATATGGAAATAGATATCAGGAAGATCGACGAGATCATCGAGCGCTACGACAAGTCCGAGGAATCGTTGCTCGCTATCCTCCAGGATTTCCAGCACACGTTCCGCTATGTTCCCGAACAGGGGATGAAGAGGATCAGCGAGGTTCTGGACATTCCGGAGAGCAAGATCTACGGGGTGGGGACCTTCTACAAGGCCCTCTCGCTCAAGCCGGTGGGACGGCATACGTGCAAGGTCTGCACCGGGACCGCGTGTCATCTCAAGGGTGCGCACACCCTGACCGACATCATCGGCAAGGAGCTGGACGTAGAGCCCGGGGAAACGACGAGGGACGGGAGGTTCACCCTGCAGACGGTAAACTGTGTCGGCGCGTGCGCACTGGCTCCGGTCGTCATGGTCGATGACGATGATTACTACGAGGGGTCTTCTCCCCAGGACGTCCTGAAGAATCTCAGGAAGTACAAATAAGGATCGGAGAGGATGATGACCATGGAGAACAGGAAGCTTCAGTCGGTTGCAGCGCTCGAGAGTTACAGGACCAAGATCGCTGAATCTCAGAAGAATGAATATCCGGTTATCTACGTGTGCGGAGGGACCCCCTGTCTTGCGAAGGGAAGCAGGGCGGTAACCGAGGCCTTCAAGAAGGAGATCGAATCGCAGGGCCTTGCGTGCAAGGTCGAGCTCAGGCACAAGGTGACCGGGTGCCAGGGGTTCTGCAGCAAGGGGCCGGTGGTCTCATTCGGAAACGACACCGTCTATCTGGAGGTCAAGCCGGAGCACGTGCCCGAGATCATCGAGAAGACCGTGAAGAACGCCCAGGTGATCGAGTCGCTGGGGTATAAGGACCCGCAGACGAAGAAGCGGGCCGCCTCGTTTCAGGGCATTCCGTTCTATGCCCACCAGAAGGGGATGATCCTCAAGGACCTGCGGGAAATAGATCCGCTCGAGATCGACGACTACATCGCCCGTGGCGGGTATGCCTCGCTGGCCAAGGCCTTTGCCATGGATCCCGAGAAGGTCATCGACCTGGTCGATCAGTCCGGGCTCAGAGGCCGCGGCGGCGGCGGGTTCCCCGCGGGAACGAAGTGGAGGTCGTGCAGGGCGATCGACTCCGAGGTACGTTACGTGCTCTGCAACGGCGACGAGGGAGACCCCGGGGCCTTCATGGACCGGTCCATCATGGAAGGCAACCCGCATGCCGTCATCGAGGGCATGATCGTGGGAGCATGGGCCGTTGGCGCCCATCACGGGTACGCCTATATCCGGGATGAATATCCCCTGGCCGTGAAGGTCATGAAGAAGGCCGTGGAGGATGCGGCCGCGATGGGCCTTCTGGGCAGGAACATCCTGGGGACCGGGTTCGACTTCGACATCAAGATCACCCGCGGAGGCGGGGCCTTTGTATGCGGCGAGTCATCGGCGCTCATGAGGTCCATCGAGGGCAAGGTGGGCGAGCCCAGGGCCAAGTACATCCGGTCGGTGGAGAAGGGGCTCTATGACCTGCCCACGGTCCTGAACAACGTGGAGACATGGACCAATGTTCCGCTGATCGTCAACAACGGGCCTAAGTGGTACCGTCAGACCGGCACCCAGGGGTCTCCGGGCACCAAGGTGTTCTCGCTGGCGGGCAAGGCGGTCAACACCGGGCTTGTGGAGGTCCCGATGGGGACCACGATACGGGAGCTCGTGGAAAAGGTCGGCGGAGGGATCCGCAGCGGCAGGAAGTTCAAGGCCGTCCAGACCGGCGGACCCTCGGGCGGCTGCATTCCCGAGAGCCTGGCGGACCTGCCCATTGACTTCGACTCCCTGAGCAAGGCGGGCTCCATGATGGGCTCGGGCGGCATCATCGTCATGGACGAGGCCACCTGTATGGTCGACGTGGCCAAGTACTTCATTTCCTTTCTGGCCGAGGAGTCCTGCGGCAAGTGCTCTCCCTGCAGGGACGGGCTGCCGAGGATGAAGCAGATCCTGACCGACATCACCGAGGGCAGGGGCAAGGAGGGCGACATCGAGCTGCTCGAAGAGCTCTGCGATGTGCTGAGCTACGGCGCGCTCTGCGGGCTGGGGTCTTCAGCGCCCAACCCGGTTCTGTCCACCATCAAGTACTTCCGCGAGGAGTACGAGGCGCATATCAGAGACAAGCGCTGTCCTGCCGGAGTGTGCCGGAACCTCGTCACCTTCCATATCGATGCGGACGCCTGCACCGGATGCACCCTGTGCGCCAAGCAGTGCCCCCAGGAATGCATCACGGGCGAGAGAAAACAGGCCCATGTCATTGACCAGAGCAGGTGCATCAAGTGCGGGGTGTGCAGAGACGTCTGTAAATTCGACGCAGTACGGGTAGAATAAGGACAAAAGCCATGGAAAAAATCACGATAAAGATCAATGGAAAAGACATCGAGGCCGTCAAGGATCAGTCCGTTCTGGAGGCAGCCCGGGAAAACGGGATCGCCATTCCCGCCCTGTGCTCCCACCCGGAGATCGAGACCCAGGCCGGCTCGTGCCGCGTGTGTCTGGTGGAGGTCTCGCAGAACGGCCGGACCCGCCTGGTGACCTCCTGCAACTACCCGGTGCGCAAAGGGCTCGAGGTCAGGACCGATACGGACCTGGTCCGCAGGATCCGCAAAGGGGTGGTGGAGCTCTTGCTCTCCCGGACCCCCGACGCCCCCGTGATACAGAAGCTGGCCCGGGAAAACGGGATCGAAGAGAGCAGGTTTTTCGTCGACGAGGGAGAGCACTACCGCAACCGGTGCATCGCGTGCTCGCTGTGCACCCAGGTGTGTGAAGAGGTGGTGGGGGTGAGCGCCATCTCCATGCTGGACCGCGGCCGCGACAAGTCCCCGGGCACCCCGTACCTGAAACCTTCACAGGCCTGTATCGGCTGCGGCGCGTGCGCATATGCGTGCCCGACCGAGGCCATCTCCATGACCGACGAGGGCGAGACCAGAAAGATATGGGGCAAAGAGTTCAAGATGGTCACCTGCAGCGTGTGCGGAAAGCCGTATATCCCCGAGGCCCAGGTTGACTGGATCGTCAAGACCACGGGCAAAGACCGGGCATTCTTCGACAAGTGCCCCGACCACCGGTGAGGCTTGGGACCGTCCCGCCATCCACAGGCGGGAGCGGATGATACTTAAGGGAAAAGAGACCTTCCGGCGCGATGCCGGAAGGTCTCTTCTGTTATAAAAAAGGGACTTGTGTGAGGACTCGGCTTTCCTCCCACAAAAGCCCTGTTCAATATGCTCGGCAATATGTTATGGATATTCCGGGGGATGCCGGAAGGCTTGGTAAATCTCATTTCACTGAAACTGATATCTAAAACCGGAGGCATCTTTCTTAGGGATATTACCGTGCATGAGACCTATGAGGGAAAAAGCCCGGCAGGGATGCCGGCCGGTACGGAAGTGTCCGATAGCAGTATTTCCCCTTTTGAAAAGCTACAGGAGACATAAAACATGCTGGAAATGATATCAGGCGGATTCAAGAAGGCCCAGGACCTGCTCCAGGGGAAGGTGGTTCTCCAGGAGAGGCATATAGACGAGGCGATCAAGGAGATTCGCATCTCTCTGCTCGAGGCCGATGTCGAGTTCCATGTGGTGAAGCAGTTCATCGAGCGGGTGAGAGAGAAGGCGGTGGGAGAGATCGTCCAGACCCGGGTGTCTCACGGCGGCAGGAAGCTCAAGGCCACCCCGGGGCAGCACTTCGTCAAGATCTGCTACGACGAGCTGGTGAATCTCATGGGGCCGGTGGATACTTCGCTTGTCCTTGATGCGAGGGCGGTCAGCGCGATCATGATGGTGGGGCTGCAGGGAAGCGGCAAGACCACCACCACGGCAAAGCTCGCCCGGCACCTGCAGAAGAGCGGGAAAAAGCCCATGATGGTGGCAGCCGACGTCTACCGCCCTGCGGCAATCGACCAGCTCAAGGTGCTGGGCAGGCGCCTCGACATCCCGGTGTTTTTCGCGCCGGGCAAGACGCCGCCCCAGATCTGCAAGGACTCTCTAGAGGCCGCCCAGTTCAAGGGCTGCGACGTGGTGCTCTTCGATACCGCGGGCCGCACCATCCTGGACGACGTGCTCATGAACGAGCTCGACGAGATCAAGGGGATCACCAGGCCCGAGAACATCCTGCTCGTTTTGGACGCCATGATCGGCCAGGAGTCGGTCAACGTGGCCAGGGAGTTCGACCGGAGGCTCGACCTCTCGGGCTTCGTGCTCACCAAGCTCGACGGCGACGCCCGGGGCGGCGCAGCGCTCTCCATCAAGGAGATGGTGAAAAAGCCCATCAAGTTCCTGGGCATGGGCGAATCCCTTGACCGGCTCGAGGAGTTCAGGCCGGACGGACTCGCCTCCAGGATCCTGGGGCACGGCGACATCGTGGGCCTGGTCAAGGACTTCGAAGAGGTGGTGGACGAGAAAAAGGCCGAGGAAGACGCGGAAAAGCTCCTCAGGGGCGACTTCACCTACAACGACTTTCTCAAGCAGCTCAAGCTCATGAAAAAGATGGGCTCGCTCACGGACCTCCTCGGCAAGCTCCCCTTGGGCCAGCTCGGCATACCCCAGGGGTTCCAGGTGGACGACCGCGAGCTCGTCCGCGTGGAGGCAGTCATCAATTCCATGACCACCTATGAGCGCGAACATCCCGACAGCCTCGATGAGAGCCGCGTGGCCCGGATCACCCGCGGGTGCGGCCAGCCAAAAAACAAGGTGACCGACCTCATGGGGAGGTTCAACACCATGCGCGGGGTCATGCGCAATCTCGGTTCGGGCAAGAAAAAGGCCCTGGGGAAGCTCGGTCTCAACCCGGGGCTTGCCGGGATGCTCGATGAGCAGATGCCCAAAGGCCCGAAGAAAAGCCTGGTGGATCTGAAAAAAAAGAAAAATACGCGCAAGTCTGTAAAGAAGGCAAAGCGACGTAACCGATAAGCACGGTCAGGAGATCGCATCGTCAAAGATGACTATCGTCGATAAAGAGCTCACAGTCTTCAGACGGGTGAACGAAGCCATATCCCTTTCACCCGATGTCGAGGCCGTTGCAGGGGCCATCCTCGATATTGTCATCGATGAAACCATTGCGGAAAACGCATCCTTGATGACGCCGTCTCCCGACGGCGGCCGGCTCCAGATCAAGGCCGCCAAGGGAAACCGCGACAGGAGCTCCCGATTCTCCGATACCTCGCTGGGGCAGGTGTTCCCCCTGGGCAAGGGGATCGCGGGAAGCGTCGCGTTGACCCTCAAGCCCGTGATCATTCACGATGCCCCAAAAGATCCGCTGTTCGAAAACAAGGAGACCAAGATCACCATCGGGTCTCTCATGTGCATGCCTCTGGTCTACGGCAAGGGCGAGCTCGTGGGTGTGCTGAACATGAGTCATTCCCGGGCACGTGCCTTCAGCGAGGAAGACCTGAACCTGGTCAACGTCCTCCTGCCGCCCGCGGCCCTTGCCTTGAGAAACGCCCGGGCCATGAAGGAGCTCGAAGACATCAACTCCCTGCTCAAGGCAGAGCTCTGCATGACGGACAATGCCCTGAGCGATTTCGGGAAGAACATCCTGCGCATCTTCACTTGCATGTCGGTCGGCGTGCTGACCGTGGACCGCACCGGGACCATCACCTCCATCAACAAAAAGGCATCCGAGCTTCTCGGGCTCGGCCCGGGCGAGAGCCTGTCCGGTCTGATAAGGGACGGGATGCCTCAAGGCCCGGAGTCCGGGGTGACGGAAGTGACCCGGGACGTGGAACATGGGGGGAGGGTCCTGAGCATGGAGATCTCGACCCTTCCCATGAAACCCGACTGGCAGATGCTTGCATGCGTGCGCGACGTGACCGTCGAGCGCTTCAAGGAGCGTGAGCTCGTCCGGGTCAAGGACCAGTACAAGGACATGGTGGAGAACGCGCTCGATGCCATGTATATCATCAAGGACGGGCGGTTCCTCCTGACGAACCGGAAGTTTCAGGAGATGCTCGGGTTCGGCCAGGACGAGATCCTGGGCAGGCATGTCCGTCATTTCGTCACCAAAGGATCGATCCGCAGCCTGGGGTCGTGCCTGAGGCTCCAGGCAGGCGATATCTTCGTGCCCAACCTCGAGATCCAGGCCGTGAGAAAGGACGGGAAGAAACTCTTTCTCGAAATCAGCATCGGCAGGCTCGTGATCGAAGGCCAAGAGTGCTACGTGGGCGTGGTCCGCGACATTACCAGCAAGAAGGAGCTCCTGGCCCTGAAGACCCGGTTTCTCCACGTGGCCTCCCACGAGATACGGGTGCCCCTGACGGTGATTCGCGGCTATGCGCGCATGCTCTCCAAGGACGCCCAGAGCCTCCTGTCTCCAAATCAGATGGAGAATATCAGAGAGATCGAGGGCCAGTGCGAGAAGCTCCTGCACTTCAGCAACTCCCTCCTCGATTTCGCCAAGATCAACACGGAAAAGATCTCGCTTCACCGGCAGCAGATCGATGTTGCCGACTACATCGGCGGGGTTGTCCGCAGCATGCAGATCAAGGCGCGGGACAAGAAAGTCAGGATTCTCTTTCAGGACGGGGAAGACACGCCCGAGCTCTCCGTCGACCCCTTGCGGTTCGAGCAGGCGCTGTGCAACCTGCTCGACAACGCCGTCAAGCATTCTCCCGAGGGAGGGACGGTGACCATCGCCGTATCCCGGGGCGTCCACGAGCACAACGCCATGAACAAGCTCCTGAACCGCGAGAGCCTCATGATCGCGGTAAAGGACCAGGGGCCCGGGATCACGCCTGAGGACGCCCGGGAGCTGTTCAGCGATTTCTTTGTCGGGGCCAGCGGCAGGGCAAGGGGGGGGATCGGCCTGGGGCTCTCCATCACCCGGGAGATCGTGCATGCCCATGGGGGCATGGTGGAGGCGCTTCCCACGGGAGAGGGAGGATGTTTCGTAATTACAATGCCCTTGAATAGGGAAGATGATTAATGTATTTTATACTGTTAAGTATTGGTGGGTTTAATGATCATGAATGAAAAAATTCGGATTCTGGTTGTCGATGACGATGAAAGCATTCGGAGGTACATAGGCAAGCTCCTGACCCAGGCCGGGTATGACGTCCTGACCGCATCCAATGGCAAGGACGCCCTCAAGGAGTTGAGGACCGGGCCGGAGGTTTCTCTGGCGATCCTTGACATCCTCATGCCGGAGATGGACGGTCTGGAAACCTTGAGCGAGATCCGTAAGCTTTCGGGCGATCTGCCGATCCTCATGCTCAGCGCGCTGGGGCAGACCAACATCATCGTCAAGGCCATGAAGGCGGGCGCCACTGACTACCTCGTGAAGCCCTTCGAGGAGGAAGAGCTGGAGCTGGCGATCACCAAGTCTCTGGAAAAGAAGAAGCTCCTCACCGAGATCTCCAGCCTCAAGAAACAGCTCAGGGTGGATGAGCTCCGCGGCGAGTTCATCTACAACAGCCCCAAGATGCAGCGGGTCAAGGACCTGGTGGATCAGATCGCGGAGACGGACGTGAGCGTGCTCATCGAAGGGGAGAGCGGGACCGGCAAGGAGCTGGTGGCGCGGGCCCTGCACTACCGCTCCGGGCTGAGGGACAAGCCCTTCATCAAGGTCAACTGCGCGGCCCTGCCCCACGAGCTGCTGGAATCCGAGCTTTTCGGCTACGAGCGTGGCGCGTTCACGGGTGCCTACAAGGCAAAGGCGGGCAAGTTCGAGCTCGCCAACAACGGCACCATTTTCTTAGACGAGATCGGCGAGATTGACATGTCCATCCAGTCGAAGCTTCTGCAGGTCCTGCAGGAGGGCACCTTTTCCCGCCTCGGCGGCAAGCTGGATGTCAAGGTGAACGTCCGGGTCATCGCCGCGACCAACAGGGATCTGCGCAAGGCGATCGAGGAAGGAATCTTCCGGGAAGACATCTACTATCGGCTCAACGTGGTCAACATCACGATACCGCCGTTGTACGAGAGGCAGGAAGACATCACCTACCTGTTCGAGTATTTTCTCGATACGTATAATGAGAAGTACGGGAAGAGCTTCCAGGTGGACAAGGAAACGCTCTACCCCCTGCTGATTTCCTATCCGTGGCCCGGGAACGTGAGGGAGCTCAAGAACCAGGTGAAACGCCTCGTTATCCTGGGAGACGTGGGCGATCTGATGCACTATCTCAAGGACGGAAAGGCGCACGCGGCTCACGAGAGGCAGGTCAACATCAGCAGGCCGGAGGTTCTGGAGATCGAGTCGGACGAAGATGAGATCATCCCTCTGAAGCTCGCCGCAAAGGAGGCCTCGGTCAAGGCCGAGAGGGACATGATCCTCAAGGCCCTTCGGGGCACGAACTGGAACAAGAAAAGGGCGGCGCATCTCCTGCAGATAAGCTACAAGGCGCTTCTGTACAAGATCAAGGAATGCGGAATCGAGAAATAACCAAAAGGGGGTTAATTTCCATGAAAAGACTTCTCTTCGTGCTGGTGGGCATTCTTGTCCCCCTCGTCGTATCCGCGCAGGAAAAGCAGTATCTCATCGGAGAATCGGATCTTCTGGAAGTTTCCGTGTGGGGGGAGGAAACCCTCTCCAGACAGGTTACGGTAAGAAGTGACGGATACATATCCCTGCCGCTGGCAGGCGACCTCAAGGCCGCTGACAAGACCCCTTCGCAGCTGCAGGGCGACATCGAGTCTGCGATCGCAAAGTACGTGAAGGAACCCCACTGCGCAGTCATCGTACTGGAGCCGAGAAGCAAGCGGATATATGTCGAGGGACAGGTGAACCAGCCGGGCGAATACATCCTCGACCGGGGCATGGTCATCACTCAGATCATCTCCCGGGCAGGGGGTTTCAATGAATGGGCCGATACCGACGACATCGTCATTCTCCGCAGGGAAAAGGGCGAGCAGATCCGGATCAAGGTGGACTACCCCAAGATCGTCAAGGGCAAGCACGAGAATATCTCTGTTCATCCAGGTGACACCATCATAGTCCCGTGAGGATATACACCTTCACTCCCCTGCTGGGGGTTCTCCTCGTGTCGATGGCCTTCTGCAGCTCTGTGCATGCGGCCAGCTGTGAGTTTCACGGCGGGCTCTACAGCTCCTGGGAGTATACGGACAACTACCGGGGCACCGCGCACAACGAGCGGAGCGAGACCATCTACGAAATCGGTCCCAGCGCGGATATCATCTGCCGGGCGTACCCGTTCGCCTTGAGTCTCTCGGGCCACGCGGCGAGAAGCTATCACAACCGTTTCGAAGATGACGACGAGACCGAGGTGGACCTGATCTCAGGGCTCACGGCTTCGAGCCGCAGAGATTCCCTGGAACTGGGATATACCTTCGTTCAGACCAGCCGGTCGGATTTTTTCAGCGATGTCTCCGGCGAAACCCGGATACACACGGGAACGCTGAGTTACAGCAGAACCCTGTCCCCGCTTACCACGCTCGGCTTGGGCTATACCCGCCGCCTGGAAGACAATTCGTTTCCCGAGCAGGACATCGAGTCCGACGGGGCGTCCGCGAGTTTGTCACACCGCATCACACCGCGCAACACCGTGAGCGTTGCCGCGGGGTATGACCGGTACGATTATGAGGTCTCGGAGGATGCCCAAGTGCTGCGGACCTCGCTGAGCTTCGAGCACGCCCTGTCTCCCCGGACGGACGTGGGTGTGGACCTGGAGTACCAGCATCAATACCGCGAGGAGGAGCTGCCGGATTCCGACATCAAGGCAGCATACCTGTTCTGGGGGTATGCCCTGACCCCGCAGACCCGGGTGCGTCTGTCCGGGGGGTACAGCTGGCTGAGCACAGAAGACGCGGACCGTCAACGGGCTGTCGTGGCCCGGGCAGATCTTTCCTCCACCTGGCAGAGGGACGTTCTCACCCTGACCCTCTCCCGGGAATACACCGCGGAATTCACCACCGACGAGTACGGAACCTATGACGTGCGCCGCGCCGCGGCCTCCTGGGAGCGGGAGCTCTTGAGAAGTCTCAGCTTATTGACTACTATCACTTACGTAGAGCGAGAGCCCGTTACCGGAATCGACTTGACCGCCGGTATTGAGCGCCAGGAGGAGAAGGATATCACCGGCCTCGTTTCTCTGAGCTGGTCACCGATCCGCTTCATTGATATCACATCCTCCTACGAGCACTTCAGAGAGGTTGAAGAGATTTCAGATACCGTGACCGAAAACCGATACAGGATAATCGTAGAGGTGGTATATTGAACGAACAGGCAAAGCAGATCAACGTGCAGGATATCCTTGATGCTCTGCTCAAGAAGTGGCACTGGGTGACTATCCCGCTTCTGATATTTCTCTTCATCGGGGCATGGCTCTACGTGGTGCTCCCCCGGCAGTACGAGGCGACCACGCTCATCCTCGTGCAGCCGCAGGAGATCCCCTCGGCCTATGTGGCGGCAACGGTGAGTTCGGGGATCGAGGAGCGGCTCAGGACCCTCTCCCAGGAGGTCATGTCCCGGTCGAACCTCGAGAACATCATCATGGAGATGGACCTTTCCCGCGAGGAGAGGGCCCAGGGGGTGTCCATGGATCTCCTGGTCGCCTCCATGCGCAAGGCCATCGAGGTGAACACGATCGGCGGCGGCAGAGGGCAGACGAGCTCGTTCACCATCAAATACCGGGGCCAGGACCCCTGGAAGGTGGCCGAGGTGACCAACCGGCTTGCCTCGTTCTTTATCGAGTCGCACCTCAAGCTCAGGGCCAGACAGGCCTCGGAGACCACCCTGTTTCTCGAAAAGCAGCTCAATGAGCTCAAGGTTTTGCTCCAGCAGCAGGAAGACAAGGTAAAGGACTATCGCAACCAGTATATGGGCGAGCTTCCGGAGCAGCTCACGAGCAATATCTCGACCATATCGGGCCTGCAGCTCAGGCTCGAGTCGGTCCAGGCGTCCCTGACCGAGGCGCTCAACGGCAGGCTGATGCTCCAGTCCCAGCTTTCCCAGCTGGAAAGCGACCAGCCGGGGGCCACGCTTACCCAGCGCGCGCAAAGGCTCATGACGCTGAAGTCCCAGCTTGAAGAGGCCAGGGCCCGGTATACCCAGGAGCATCCCAGCATCAGAATGCTGGAGGTACAGATCAAGGATCTCGAAAGCACGAAGGACGAGCAGGGCGGCATGGACCCCCAGGCGGCGGAGATCAGGGCCCAGCTGGCAGCCGCGAACATCGAGGTGGAAACCCTGAAGAGCGACGCCAACCGGCTCAAGGAGCGGATCGAATACTATCAGCAGCGGGTGGAGAACACCCCGAAGAGAGAGCAGGAGCTCGCCGGACTCACCAGGGACTACACCATCACCCAGCAGAATTATCAGAGGCTGCTCGACAGGTTCTATGAGGCGCAGCGCGCCGAGAGCATGGAAAAGAGGCAGCAGGGCGAGCAGTTCAGGATTGTGGACTACGCCCAGCCTCCCGAGGTTCCGGTCAGCCCCAACAAGTTCAAGATAGGCCTTATCTTCCTTGTCCTGGGTCTCGGGACAGGGGCGGGGCTCATCTTTCTCCTGGAATTCATGGATTCTTCCATCAAGGGGATCAAGCAGCTGGAGGGCTGGAGCGACGGGATCCCCTGCATTACGGCCGTCCCTCTGGCGCTTACCCAGGTGGACAAGCAGCGGCAGAAATTCAACATGTTTTTCTCCATCGGTGTCAACGTGTTCATCATCATCGTGGGCATCATCATCGTGGGCTATTCACGCATCAACCATGTCATTCTGGATCTGCCCGTGCCGTTGCCGTTCTGAGGGCACGACATGTACAGAAACTATTTCGGCCTCAAGCTCAAGCCCTTTTCCATAACCCCTGACCCGAGGTTTCTCTACATGAGCCCCGGTCACAAGGAGGCCCTGGCTCATCTCCTCTACGGCCTCAAGGAGGCGAGCGGCTTTGTCGTGATCACCGGTGAGGTGGGAACCGGCAAGACCACCATCTTGAACGCCTTCCTGCTCAAGCTCCCCCCGCGCATGCCCAAGGTGGTGGTGAAGAACCCCCACCTGAGGCCGGAGAACCTGTATTACCTCCTGGGGGAGGCCATCGGCGTGCCCGAGGAGAAGCGCTCCCGCGACTATATCCATATCTTCGAGGACCGCCTGAAGGAAATCGGGGGAGCGGTGCTGATCGTCGACGAGTCTCAGGGGCTTTCGCTCGAGATGCTCGAAGAGATCAGGCTGCTCTCGAACCTTGAAACGACCAACGAAAAGCTCGTCCAGATCATGCTGCTCGGCCAGCAGGAGCTCAACGAGAAGCTCAGGAGTCCCCAGCTCAGACAGCTCAAGCAGCGGATCGGGATCAAGTATCACATCCCGCCCCTTGACAGCAACGAGACCAAGGACTACATCGATCACCGCCTGCGGGTCGCAGGCTACGAGCCCAGAGAAAAGCCGCTGTTCACGGTATCGGCACACTCGGAGGTATACCGCTATACCAAGGGATTCCCCCGGCTCATCAACATCGTCTGCGACAGTGTGCTCATCGCCGCCTATACGGAGAATCACAAGCAGATTACCGCTCAGATGGTGCGCAAGGTCGTGTCCGAGCTGGAGAGCACCTATTCGCCCAAGACAGGGGGGAAGCATTCGCCGGTCCTGAAACCCCAGAGGCAGGGACCGGAACGCGTGTGGCTCGTAAGGGCCGCGTATCTCGGCATCCTGATCCTCGCAATCGCCGGGGGGGTCTGGTTTATTTTCCCCGGAGAGGAAGAACGCCGGCCTTCCGCTATCGGCCTCGAATCACCGGACCTGCAGGCGTCCGGGAAGGCGGAGGTGACCGGGCAGCGCGAGGCGACACCCCCGCAGGAAGCACCGGCTGCCCCGGTGGAGCCCCCTGCACCGGAAGAAAAGGCCGTCCGCGAGGAAAGAGCCGCCGCGATGCAGAAGCCGGTGGAAAACATCGTGCAGGAAAAGATGGTCTTAAAAGACGAGGAAGACCCGGGAAGACACGTGATCCCGCCACCGCTCATGGAGCCCGAGAGGCCGCAGGGCACCGTGGTCGTCGTGGTTCCGGGGGATACGGTCGCCCAGCTCGCAGCCGATTATTACGGCAGGTTCGACAGCGAGATTCTGCGGGCCGTCAAGCAGGCCAACCCCGACTTAAGGAACGTCGACCTGATCTACGAGGGACAGAAGATCTTTCTGCCCCAGGTCAACATCGCTCCCCAGGTCATCTACAGCGTGAGTGTGGCATCGTACCACTCCATGAACGAGGCAAAGGCCGTTTTTCTCGACCTTATCGGCAAGGGATACCAGGCTACGATCTATCCGTATCTGGACGATAACAGAAACACCTGGTACCGCATTACCATTGGGACATTCATGGCGCGGCAGGATGCGATAGACTACTCCAGGGAGCTTCTGGACAAAGGGTTTTTCTACGCCAAGCCCGTCAAGGTCAGCACGGAGGAATAGACCATGGATTTGTGGAAACTGCTGGAAAAGCAGGATATCGAAGGCCTGAACGAGGCCGCCATCACCGGCAGGCTCGACGACCATCTCTACATGTACCACATGCCCTACTCGTACACGGCCGAGCAGATCAGGAAGCTCAGGACCTTTCTCTTCCACATGCCGGACAAGGCGCCTCCCCGCGTTCTCATGGTGACGAGCGCGCTGCCGTCCGAGGGAAAGACCGTGATCGCGTCCAACCTCGCCATCTCGATCGCCAAGGGCGAAGATCAGCACGTACTGCTCGTGGAGTGCGATCTCAGAAAGCCCTCCATGTACAACCTTTTCAAATATCCCCCGTCCAAAGGCGTGGCGGAGATCCTCCAGGGAACGGCGGAAGTGGCGGACTGCCTGATCAAGACGCCCATCGACAAGCTCACCATACTGCCCGCGGCAAAAGAGGCCCCGGCCAACCCCTCCGAGCTGCTTGAGTCCAAGAGACTGAGCCAGCTCATCGAGGAGCTTGCCCAGCGCTATACCGATCGCTTTCTCGTCATCGACACCTCACCCATTCAGGCCACGGTCGATCCCAAGATCATCGCGGACCAGGTGGAGGGCATCATCGTGGTCGCCAGGTACCGGTACACCCGGGAGTCGGACTTCAGGATGGCGATGGACAGCCTGCCGAGAAACAAGATCCTGGGCACCGTGCTCAATGCCGTGGACGAGCTCCCGGCAAAGAAATACAAGTACAAGAAGTACAATTATCACAAGTACTACTGAAGCTCGACCTCCTTTGCCGTGACAGAAGATCCTCCTCCTTGAAGCCCCCATTGCGCCGCGAGCCGGATCCTTCACTTCGGGTTGATTTCCGTTCAAGCGTGCTGCGAATGGCCTACTCCACATACAAGTCCTTGAACATTCCGCTGCTTGCGGCGCAGATGATCTTTTGGTTGTCTCTTTAGGATACAGGTGCAGCAGGATTTCCTGATCGGCGGCTCCGTGATCTTGGAGAGGCAAGACCCATGTGGTATACTTCGGCCGATGGCTTCTTCGCTGTTGACCACTCTTCTGCCGGAGCGGTGCCTGATCTGCTCGGGCCGGGAGCGGGTGACCCGGGGCGTCTGCAACCGGTGCCGATCCCTGATAAGGCGGCTCGATTCGCCGTTGTGCCAGGTCTGCGGCCGGCCTGTCGGGACCCCGGGGGTATGCCTTACGTGCCTGCTCAGCCCGCCGCCTTTCGACAGGATGGTCAGCGCCTGCGTGTATGAAGGGCTGATCCAGGACATTATCCATCAGTTCAAGTATCGCAGGGCCACCGTGTTCAGCAAGTTTCTGGCCGGGCTCGTTGCCGAGAGCCTTTCCGCCGATAGCGAAAGCCCCGACCTGGTCACGGCCGTTCCCCTGCATTGGTCGCGGCTGATGCAGAGAGGGTACAACCAGTCCATGCTCATCGCTCGTGAATTGTCTGGATATATTGGGGGTGTTGTGAGATATGATGTGCTGCACAAAACCAGAAAAACTCCAAGCCAGGTAGGGTTGCCGAAGGCCGACAGGGAGAGGAACCTTGAGCGTGCATTCACGGCGAAGGGAGTGGAGGGGAGATCGGTTGTGGTTGTCGACGACGTAATCACTACAGGCAGGACGGCGCGGGAGATCTCGCGGGCGTTGAAGCGTGCCGGCGCGGAGCGTGTCGTATTCGCAAGCGTGGGGAGGACGGTATCGTGACGGCGCAGAGGCCTCATACCCGCAAGAAGGAGCCCCGGTATCTCGAGGACATCACCCTTGCCGTGGACAGCTCGCTGCCCAGACAGCAGGAGGATCTGTTCACTTCGGACAGGTTTCTCGGCCTGTACGACGAAAAGCGGCTCATGGGCAAGCTCAGGAAGATCGGGATGATGGAGATCCTCAACCGGAGAGGGTACAAGGACTTGCGCATCCGCATGGCAAAACAGGACAACTACACATCCCGGCTCTACGTGGATTCCGTCGATTTTCCGGACGGTGAGACCAGGCTTGTGGAGCTCATCGTGCGGGAGGGGGTCTTCAGGCCGAAGAAGATCTTCATTCCCGGGTTCGATTTTCAGGAGGGTCTCTCCATGCTCCTGATCGAGTGGCTCGCCCTGCAGGACCCCAGGGCTTCTTTTACGGAAGACAAGCCGAGGCTGCCCGGCCAGCAATATCCCGGGCTCGGAGGCCTCAAGAACATGCAGGAGCTTCTGTACATGTTCGGCAGGGATCTGGAAAAGGACGCGATCATCGATATCCCGGAGTATTACCATGCCGCAGTGATCTACTCCAGGATGTACTCGGAGATCTATTCCCGGAAATACTCGTTTTTCTCGCCCGTGGATGCCGGGACCCTTGAGGCAGTCATGCGGGATCTTCAGGGTGTTCCGCTGGCAGAGGTATCGTTTGCCGTGACCTTCGACTGCCTGCTCGACGCCAGGACAGGCGAGCAGGTCCGGTGGAAGCCCTCGGAACAGATGTACCCCATCTCGAAAAGGCTGCACCGGTATTTCGAGCAGAAAGAGTATAGAGAAATCCTCGAGAACACGATGAACGGGCTCTCCTTTACCATGGACTGGGAGAGGTTCAGGAAGCTCAAAGAGCAAGGGGCGATGGATGAGGTATAATTTTTCCTTGATCGGTCTGGGAAAGGTCGGAGGCGTCATGCTTTCCCTGTTGACCCGGGCGGGCCACTGCCCCTGCTGGGCGGTGTCGTCGGGTGGAGAACGGGAGGAGGTCCCGGTCTATCCCGATGTTCCGTCCGAGCCCTGCGGCACCCAGGTGGTGCTGCTTGCCGTTCCGGACAGCGTCATCGCGCTCGTCGCAGGCCGAATAGCCGAGAAGTGGAGAGAGTCCTGCGAGGGGATCGTCTTCTACCACTTCAGCGGCCTGCACGCCTCCGATCTTCTGGAGCCGCTGGCATGGTACGGAGGGGAAACCGGGAGCCTCCACCCCCTGCAGTCGATCGTCGATGCCTCGCAGGCCGGGGAGGCGATCCGCGATGCGTTTTTCACCTTCGAGGGCTCGTCCCGGGCAGGCGAGGTTGCTTCGGACCTGGTGACGTCCCTTGGCTCGCACATGCTCACCATCGCCCGTGAGGACAAGGTGCTCTACCATGCCGCGGCGGTTATCGCATCCAACTACCTGGTGGCCATCGCCTCCCAGGCCTCCGAGCTGGTGAAGGGCATGGGGCTCGGGATGGAGCACCTGGTCCCCCTCATCCGGAGCACGGTGAACAACCTCCAGGCCCGTGGTGAATCCGCCCTTACCGGGCCCATCCAGAGGGGTGACTGGAATACGGTGGAGGCGCACATATCCTCGCTGCGCGAGAGCTTCCCCGACCTGCTTCCCTCCTACCTCGCACTGGGGAGGTACGCGGCGCGGCTCGCATCCATAGCCTGGCCCGACGTCCTGGGCGCCGGGGAAAAGGTTCTGGACCGCCGTGCCCTGGAGATGCGTCTTGACAGGGCGAGGTCCAGGGGCATGAAGGTGGTTTTCACGAACGGATGCTTCGACATCCTCCACGAGGGCCATGTGTCCTACCTGAAGGAGGCGAGGGCCATCGGTGACGTCCTGGTGGTGGGGCTCAATTCCGATGCCTCGGTCAGGAGGCTCAAGGGGCCGGAGCGCCCCGTCAACGGCGAGGCCTCCCGCGCGGCCGTTCTCTCGGGCCTGGAGGCCGTGGATTACGTGTGTGTCTTTGAAGAGGACACGCCGTACGAGCTGATCAAGGCGCTCAGGCCCGACGTGCTCGTCAAGGGGGGCGACTGGGACACGGACAGGATCGTGGGCGCGGACATCGTGGCATCATACGGTGGTGAAGTGCGTTCCCTGGCGTTCAGGGAAGGCCGCTCCACCACCGATATCATCAACCGTATCCGGTCTGAAGAGTCGTCTTAGAACTACAGTACAGTCATGGGGTCACACATGGGGTCATCACATCACATCATGGGGTCAGGTCTCTACATATGACATGATCATGTCATATGTAGAGACCTGACCCCGATCCTTGTGACCCCGATCCTGCTAGAACCCCATGATGAACCGCAGGGCGTATCTCCTGTCGATGCGCTGGCCCGCGTATGCCCCGATCTCTTCGGCATAGGTGAGGGCGTCGAGCTGGACGAACCGGGCGTCGAGGCTCACCCCTGAGGTGAAGTACCCCTGGTAGAGGCCCGCGCGCACGGAGAGGAACATGGGCAGCTTGAACTCGGCCCCCATGCGGATTCTCTTCGCGAGATCGTCGTCGTCCCCCAGCTGTGAGAAGAGGTCGACGTAGTCAAGGGCAAAGGTGGCCTTGGTGATCCAGAGATCATAGTCCACGGCGAATCCGATGTCCACGTGGTCATCCAGGTCCTGGGCATCGCCCAGGTCGCTGCCGATGAGGTTGTTGGCGCACAGACCGACGCGGGCGTTCTCAAACCCGAAATGCTCCAGAGAGACCATCACCCCCAGGTCCGCCAGGATGCCGCTTCCGTCCACCAGGTCGTCTTCTATCTGCTTGTCCAGATCGTCCTGGGTGATGTCGAGGACAGTGTATTCCTTGGTCAGGCTCCTTCTCGTGATATACTTCAGGCTGACGCCCACGGAGACGGTGTCGTCGAGGAAGGGATGCGCGTATCCCGCTCCGCCCCCGATGTCGTTGACCACATGGGTGCTCAGCTTGGGATACTGCCTGTCCCTCACCTCCAGGTCCGCCCGCGCCGTCCCGATGAGACAGAGGGCGAAGCGCGGCATGGAATAGTATGGAAAGAGGTTCAGCCCCAGGTGGGCACTCTCCCCGATGTTGTCTCTCAGATACGCCGCGGTCTCGGCCTCGCTGTCGAAATCCACGTCGTTTGCATCGTTGAACATGTCATAGGCCTTTTCGCCGATCTCCAGCTCCAGGGGAAACAGCGACGCCCGGATCTTCTCTATTCTCGCCAGCCCGGCGGGGTTGTAGAACAGGGCGTTGGCGTCGTCGGATACGGCCACGAAGGCCCCGCCCATGCCCATGGGTCTCAGGCCCTTGTAGATGTAAGGGTATTCCTCCGCAGAAACCACGCCGGCAAAGAGCACTATCAGCACGATAAGGACCGGATATCTTTTCATCTTCCCCTCCTTCAGTTGTAGCCGAGCAGTTTGCTGTCGACATAGGCGGCTGCACGCTGGCCGGAGAACGTGTCTATGCTTCCGCCGCCCAGGAGCTCTGTCAGAAATTCATCGAACTCCTCGGCGAGGTCCTCGTCCGGGCCCTGAACCTCCACCAGGGTGTTCACAGCATTGGAAACTTGTTCCAGATCTTCTCTCAGGGATGAGATGGTTTCGTTACCGGGGTCGTCGAGATGGTCAGCGAAATCGCTCAGCAGGGTATCCAGATCCGGATCATCGGGGAAGGTTTCCCGGTATGCATCTTTATTGAGGGGAATGTCGTTGTCTGTTACATCGGACGCCGCCGCTCCCATCTGGATGATGAAGTGCATGGCCGATGCCATGCCCATCTGCACGATGTCGTCCTGGTTCGGGGTGAGCCCCTGGCCGTCGTAGTAGACCAGCAGGTCGTCCAGGTAGTCTTGCGCCTGTTCGAGGTTTGCCAGCAGTTCATCCGCGGACCCGGCGGTTATGAACCGGGCTTCCGTGTTTTGTCCGGTGACGGTGAGCGACAGGGCCGAGGCGATGGTATCGAAGCTGTCGCCATCACTCTCCTCGGAATTCTCCAGAATATAGGTGAGGTCGATCCCTGCAAGACCCATATATGCCGATGCAAGGATCCTCACGGCCTCGGGGTCGGGGTTGGACGCGTCGTAACTCGACGCCAGGATGTCGATGGCCTCCTGGTAGTTGCCGTCATCCAGAGCCATGCGCGCCTCTTCAAACTTCGCCTTGTGGCTCGAATCGTCGGACAGGGCTTCGAGCATGTTGCTGCCGCAGCCCGCGAGGCAGAGAAGAATGCCCAAAGAAAGAAAAAGAACAATTTTCTTCATGGTCCGCTCCTTTGTAATGGACTGGAATATCATCTATTTCATCTCGGATTTACTCGATGGACTATACGCCATAAGGATTAGATCGGTCAATTTGCAATAATTTATTACACAAGATACATACTCATGCGATGATGCAATTACTTATAAGCCTCAGAAAAAATCAAGGAACCTCGAAGCCCTATGAGGAGAAGGGAAACAGGTTTGCGTTGATATCAGTGGTTCTCTCTGCTATAGGCAGGCTATGGATGCATCGTTCGAGAAGAACCTGAAGGACATTTTTCAGAGTTCGACGCACTACACCGCGCAGATCGGGGAGTACATCCTCAGTTCCGGTGGGAAACGTCTCCGTCCGAAAATGGTCGTTCTCATCGGGAGGGCCGTTGGTCTGCCCGACGAGAAGATCATGCCGGTCGCTTACACCGTGGAGCTCATGCATACGGCAAGCCTGCTGCATGACGATGTGGTGGACGGGACGGAAATACGCCGCGCCCGGCCCACGGCCAACCAGGTCTTCGGCGACAAGCCGGCCCTGCTCGCCGGAGATTTCATATCCGCATCCGCCATCGATACCATGTGCGGATGCGGCAGCCTCGATCTCATCAAGGGCATGGTCCAGACCATCAAGAAAATGGCCGAGGGCGAGCTCAAGGAGCTCGAGTACGCGAGAGCGTTCCACGACAATCTCGAGGTGTACTTCGATATCATCTACCTCAAGACGGCAACCCTTTTCGAATACTGCGCCTATGCACCCGGCCTTCTCGCCGGCCTCGCTCCCGATTCACTGGATGCGCTCGTGGCCTATGGGCGGTCTGTGGGCATGGGCTTCCAGATCGTCGACGACATCATCAATCTCACCCCGAGCGACGATGACAATAAAGATCCGTTCAATGACATCCTCGAGGGGAAATCCACCCTGCCTCTGGTGCTTATTTTCAAGGAGAACCCCCGGGTGCTCGCCGGCGTGTCCGAGCTCTCGGACCCGGAAGAGAGGCAGAAATACCTTATCCCCCACATAACTCCTGATATTCTGAAGAAAAGCAGGGACATCGCTCAGTCGCATCTCGACAGCGCCCTGGAGGCCATCAGGCGGGCCGGACTCACCGCGCCCGAGCTCCTGCAGATACCCGGCGCCATCCTGGCGCAGCTCGACAGACGATTCTGACATGGCGCCCTGCCGGACCTTCTGTTTACCCGCCCTTAAGGCCATTGAATTTCCAGAAACGCAACCCTATCTAATAAATGACGAAAGCACGAGGAAGAGGGCCTATTCTTGGAATATAAAGACTATTACAAGGTCTTGGGGGTCGAGAGAAACGCCACCCAGGAAGAGATAAAAAAACGCTACCGGAAGCTCGCGCGGGATTGTCATCCGGACACCTGCAGGAACGATCCGGGTGCGGAGAAGCGCTTCAAGGAGATCAACGAGGCATACGAGGTGCTCAAGGATACCGAGAAGCGCAGGCGATACGACGCCCTGGGGAGCCACTGGCAGGAAGGGCAGTCGTTCAGGCCGCCTCCGGGGTTTGAGCATATCTTCGGCGGGAACCCCTTCGGTGGCCGGGGCAGATCCGGAAGGACCCATTCCTTTTCCTTCGACTTCGGGCCCGGCGCCGGCCAGGCCGGGGGCTTTTCCGACTTTTTCGAGTCGCTCTTCGGTGATTTCGGTGCAGCGGCCCAGACAGCACCGAGGTCTCCATTTGCCCGAGGCAGCGATATGGAGACCGAGGTCCGTATCTCCATCGAGGAGGCTCACAGCGGAACCACCCGGGAGATCCAGCTCCAGGGCGCCGGGGACAAAAAGAGGCTCAACGTCAAGATTCCCGCCGGCGCTCACGACGGGATGAAGATCCGCCTGGCCAACCAGGGCAACCCCGGTGCCGGTGGGGCGGGAGACCTCTACCTCAGGGTGCGGATCTCCTCCAATGGGAAGTACCTGCTGGAAGGCAACGATATCGTGGCAGACCTTCCCGTCACCCCATGGGACGCGGCCCTGGGGTCCACCAAGACCATGGAGACGCCTGACGGATCCTTGAGCATCAAGATTCCGGCCGGGGTGTCGTCAGGGCAGAGGCTCAGGCTCAAGGGCAGGGGTCTGGCCCATAAAGGGGACTTTTTCGCACAGGTAAAGATTGTGATGCCCAAAAGCCTCTCCAGCGAGGAGAAAAGGCTCTTCGCCGAGCTCAAAAAGGTATCGAGCTTCAGCGTCTAGCACCTTGGTTTTTCAGGATATCCCGGGGTGGACGAAAAAGGCCGGTGTCACGAGACACCGGCATTTTCTTCCTATAGGAACCAAAAGAAGACCCCGTTGCCGGGATTACAGTGACTCCTCAGGGGAGGGGTTTTCCATGGGCTCGAAATCCGTTTTCCCCTCGGTCTTGAGATAGAGACGCAGTTGCTCCAGCTTGCGGTCTCCGATGCCCTTTACCTTGATGACGTCTTCCACCGACGTGAAAGGCCCGTTGGTTTCCCGGTAGTCAAGGATGTTCTGTGCGGTGGCCTGGCCGACTCCCGGAAGGAGTTGCAGCTCTTCGATGGTGGCCGTGTTGATGTTGAGCTTCCCCGTTGCCGATTCCCCGTATGCGAGACTGCCGAGGGTAAGCAGAAAAACCAGGATTGCCCCTGTCAAAATGGTACACGTTCTCACCTGCATTGTTTACCTCCTTATGGATTAGCCCCTCTAAGGGGGCAACATTCATCATTGCAATGCTTTCTATATAAGACGAGAGACATTCCCGTGACAACAAAAAAATCTCCCCGGTAAGAAATAAAATGCCGGTGATTTTGCACACCGGCGTCATATCCAATCATAGCCTTGGCCGCAACCTGATCTCCCGGGTTTCTCCGCCAAGCCCGCCTATGGGCTCACGGTATCGGATCAAACCGCTGAAAGACGACAGCGCTGGACGAGCCCTTAGATGCCGCCCCTTCCAGGGGTGCCTTCCGGGCTCTGCTCGGGCATCTGGCCGGGCGACTCTCCGGGCATCTGGCCGGGGGCCTGCTCTGGAGCACCTCCACCCTCCCCGACAGTGACCCAGCCCCTGATGGAATCCAGTGTCTGCTGGTCCATGCCGGTTACCCGCGAGAGATCATCTACTGATGCGAAGGGTCCATTGGCCTCGCGATAATCGATGATATTCTGTGCCAGCGTCTGATCGAGGCCGGGAATCAATGCCAGTTCTTCAGCCGTTGCCGTGTTGACATCGATGGGGGTCGAGGGCATGGCCTGCTGCCCTTCCATCTGCTGCTCGCCGGGTGCCTGGGCGCTCTGATCCCCCTCCTGCATCCCTGGCTCCGTCTGCGCCTGTTGACCTTGCTGGTCGCATGAGACCGCTCCAAGCGCGAGTATGACGGCCAGTATGCCTATTACGATAAAGATATGTCTCTTCATGTCTTTCCTCCTTAGCGTTTCTGCCTTTATAAAGGCACGGTTCACTGAAGAAGACCGTATTTCACTCACTTTTCTCTGAGTCCGGTACACAGGAGAATGCCGGTGTTGTCGGCACCGGCATTCTCCTGTTTGTCTGCAAACCCGGGTGCGGATGGTCGAATCGTTCATCATCGGTGCATTCCGCCGGAACGCCCGGGACATCGGCCATTCTGGTCAGCAGAGAGAACCGTAAGATTTTTCTACTGATATATTCCCCTGTCCCCATTTTCGAAAACCCCGCCCCGATCCTGGGCAGGGGGTACGGCGGGTCCTTCTTCGATGACACCCGGCCCTTCTTCCATGACTCCGGGCTCTTCCACCGTAATCCAGTCACGCAGCGAGTTAAGCCTCTGCTCGTCGATGCCGCTGACGTTCAGGAGTCCGTCCACGGAGTCGAAAGGCCCGTTCACCTCGCGGTACTGGACAATGTTCTGCGCAGTGGTCTGATCCATTCCGGGGACAGCCATCAGCTCGGCAACCGTGGCTGAGTTGATGTTGACCGGCTCGATCACCACACCGGGCGTGGGTTCTTCATATACACCGCCCGGGGCTGTTTCTTCTCCGTATGTGCCGCCCACCTCCTGCTCCTGTGTACCTGTACACGAGGTCATGCTACCGAGCGTGAATAAAAGTATCAGGATCACTCCTGCAACATTGATACGCTTCATTTTCAGCTACCTCCTTATGGAAGATCGGTTTCCCTTCAGGACACGGGTGCCCGCAGGCTTTGGAGTTCTTTTTCCAAAGCTCGATCGATGTCCTGGATGCTCGAGAGCTCGTCCGCTGAAGAGAAAGGCCCGTCTGTCATACGGTTCGCCGTATTTCGTCACGGGCAAGGTTCATTGAAGCTGGTGGAGACCCCTTTCAGGAGGCAGGTCCACCAGCAATTTTTTTTAAAACAGGCCGCCGCCTTCCTCCTCCACGGTGACATGGTCGCGGATGGTATCCATATTCTCTTCCGTGATCCCGCTGACCTGGGAGAGATCATCCACCGACCCGAAGGGTCCATTGGCCTGCCGGTACTCCACGATATTCTGCGCCAGGGATTGATCGATTCCCGGAATAACCTGCAGATCCTCGGCCGATGCGGTATTCAGGCTGATCTTGTCCGCGCTGACATGCTCCTGGATCGACTGGAGCTTCTGGTCGTCAATTCCCTGAACCTGCCTCAGTTCATCGACCGAACCGAAGGGGCCGTTGGCCTCGCGGTACTGGATGATGCTCTGCGCCAGTGCCTGATCCATGCCGGGGATGATCTGCATCTCTTCCGCCGATGCGGTGTTGATATTGATCTTCTCCACCGTGAGGTAGTTCTGGACCGACTGGAGCTTCTGGTCATCCATCCCCTGCACCTTGGTGAGATCATCGACCGACT
Source organism: Deltaproteobacteria bacterium (assembly GCA_018436855.1). Classification (GTDB taxonomy): domain Bacteria; phylum Desulfobacterota; class Desulfomonilia; order UBA1062; family UBA1062; genus Phosphitivorax. The sequence goes on from JAHDKO010000015.1 coordinate 48,844, forward strand.
GGAAGGGACCGTTGGTCTCGCGGTACTGGATAATGCCCTGCGCCAGTGACTGATCCATCCCCGGAACCTTCTGCAACTCCTCTGCCTGTGCCGTGTTGATATTGAGCTTCTCGGCCGTGAGATATCCCCGCATTCCCTGGAGCTTCTGGTCATCCATCCCCTGTACCTGGGTGAGGTCGTTCACCGAGTCGAAAGGCCCGTTTGTCTGCCGATACTGCACGATGCCCTGCGCCAGTGACTGGTCCATACCGGGGACCTGCTGCAGTTCCTGCTCAGATGCGGTGTTCACGTTCACCATGTCCATGGCTTCCTGCTGCATTTGCTGCTGAGCCTGCTGCTGGGCGCCCTCCTGCATAGGCTGCGCCCCCTGGGCCTGTGCAAAGGCAATACCGCTCATCGCAAGCATGAGCGTGATGATACCCACTGCCAACCAACTATACTTTTTCATCTTCTGTCCTCCTTGTGTGTCGTTTCCTTAAAAAAAGGAATCATCGATACCATGTCAGAGAAACATCTCTGATCCGTGACAGGACATGTTTCTGTAACGGAAAAAGGAATGCCGGCACCAAGAACACCGGCATTCCCTTCATGTAGTCTTCTATTTGTTATACTGCTTCTCCGGGTGATCAGTAGCCTGCCGGCGGAGATTCGCCTGGCATGGGCTCACCCATGGGCTGCTCGCCCATTCCGCCGGGCCCCTGCTGGGGTCCCATGGGCTCGGGACCGGGCATCTCGCCTACGGTGATCTGGTCGCGCATGGCATCGAGCTTCTCATTATCGATACCCTCGACATTGGTGAGCTCATCCACGGAAGAGAAGGGCCCGCTTGCCTCACGGTAGTCGATGATGTTCTGAGCCAGTTCCTGGTCAAGCCCGGGAACGCTCTGGAGTTCGTCCACGGTGGCGGTGTTGATGTCCACCTTTGCCTGGCTTGCTCCTCCTCCCTCGCCGGCCGCATATGCAACGCCGCCCAGAGTGAGCAGAACGAACAGAGCACCTATCGCCAAAAAGGTATACTTTCTCATCTTTGATCCTCCTTATGTAAGTTCTTGATAAGGACATCCCGCAAGATCACAGGATGTTTTCCTCTTTTTTATTTCTTCGCGACCGTCATGGTCACCGCACTTCACATCCGAACCGGACTGCATCGGTCCCTCCTGTGTCGTCATTGCCGCAGGCATTCATACGGATGATCCCGGTACCTCCCAGATCACGACCGGCCGTACAACCTGCACCCTGCGGATGATGATATGCCGGAAAGCTCGGGAAGCGTAGAGTTTCCCTCCACAGAGGTTTTGATAGTATGCAGGGACTATGTTCATTGAAACCTGAATCCCCGGCAGGATAGCCGCCCGGCCTGAAAGAGAACCGGCCTGACCCGGTATTCTTACCAGCTCCGAACAGCCGCACCTTCTTTTCACGGATGCCGGTTGCCTTCTGCCCGGGATACGGCAGTGATCGTAGTCAAGGGTCTGCGTTATTCCTCCTGATTCATATGCGACGCCACATTAGGGTGAACGGATCAAACAAAAACCCTGCTGCCGACAGGCGAGCCCTTTTCATGGTTCACCCTCCTCTTTTCGTTCCAAAAGAGGACATCTCTACAGATAATTAAATAGCTCGGGTTCCGGCAATCTCAAGAATCATCCCTCTTTGAGGACTGGCCCAAAGGGGCCGGCCATACTTGACAAATGGGCTCAGAACTATATTATTGAATTGTAAGGTGAAATTATCTTTGCACCATTGTTGTCGCTGTGTGAACTGAGTGCCGGGTATCATCTTCCATGAGCCTGAACGAGGTTGCCTGGAGAATCACCCTTAAAAGAAGCAACGAGAACATATGAATAAGGAGACAATCATGGTCGAGCCGTTTTCCGTGCGGGACTGCGCATTGATCGCCATAGCCACGGGCCAGTATGCCTACACCCTGACCGAGCTGCGGGACAGGCTGGAGATCATCACCCCCAGCTGCATTTATTATCATTTCTGGGGCGGACTCTTGAGGCCGAAGTTCGACAACCCCGAGTATCAGAACGATTTCGCCATATGGGTTTACCAGGGTCTTCGCGACAAGCCGCTCGCAGAGCGGATGGCCCTGATCGATCCCTCGAAATACCACGATCTGGAGGATCTCCGGGGCGAGCTCATCGATATTCTCGAAGAGAGAATCGATGAGAGCGAGCTCCTCCCCTGGATGAAGGCGAATCAGCGCTTCTATTTCGTCAGGTCACAGACAGTGGTGTTTGATACCAGGGTGAGGCTGGACACGCCGGAGAGGCTGGGTGAGCACATCCCCCACATGTCGCTGGGGAGCGTCTTTTACCATTTCATCGATGCCAGAAGACGGCCGCCCTGGGGCAGGGATGATTTCAGCCACTGGGTAACCGGTTTCGGCGATGACTATGCCGAGCTGGTTGAGCAGATTTCTCAGATCGATCCGTACTTTACCTCGCTGGTGGAGCTCAGGGACGAGCTCACCCATGTGTTTGCGGCGCACGCACCGGGAGGAGGCGCATAATGGCCACCCTTCTTGATCAATATGAACAGATCGTGGGTACCGATGTCATCGACCAGTTGAGGCAGCTGGCAAAGCTCCTCGGCGGCAAGCGCATCATCCATATCAACTCCACCAAGGCGGGCGGAGGTGTCGCCGAGATCCTCCACCGGATCATCCCCTTGAAAAAGGAGCTGGGCATCGATACGGTCTGGGAAACCATCACGGGCGACGCCGACTTCTTCCAGTGCACCAAGCTCATGCACAACACCCTGCAGGGGAACCGGTTCGATATTCCGGATTATCTGCTCAGGCATTACGAAGCGGTGAACAGGGAGAATGCGGAGAGCCTCCGGGGACTGCTCGAAGAGGCCGATGTGGTGTTCATCCACGATCCCCAGCCGGCCGCCATGATCGAGAGCATGCCCGCGAGGAAGGGGAAATGGATCTGGCGGTGCCATATCGATGTGAGCAGCCCGTACCGGCCGGTGTGGAAGTACCTGCGCGATTTCGTCAGAGGCTACGACGCGAGCGTCTGGTCGCTCTCGGAATTCGCCCAGCGGCTGCCTCACCCCATGTACCTCATCCCCCCGAGCATCGATCCCTTGAGCGACAAGAATATCGACCTGAGCCCTGAGGAACTCGAGAAGGCGTACACCAGATGGGGCCTCGATCCTGAGCGGCCCATCATCACCCAGATATCCCGCTTCGACCGCTTCAAAGACCCGCTGGGGGTCGTCAGAGCCTACCGGCTGGTCAAGGAGTTCACGCCGGTGCAGCTCATTCTCGCCGGGGGAGGGGCCACTGACGACCCCGAGGGCGAGGAGGTGTTCAACGAGGTCAAGACCAGCGTGGGTGACGACCCGGATGTTCACATCCTGCTCCTGCCACCCGACGACAACCTCACCATCAATGCCCTGCAGCGGATATCGGATATCATCCTCCAGAAGTCCACCCGCGAAGGGTTCGGGCTGACCGTGACCGAGGCGCTCTGGAAGGGCAAGCCGGTGCTCGGAGGCGATACCGGCGGGATAAGGCTTCAGGTGGTCAACCATCACACCGGGTTTCTCGTCAACACACCCGAAGGCGCGGCCCTGCGCATCCGGTATCTCCTCAAGCGCAGGGAAAAGCTCGAAGAGATGGGTCAGAAGGCCATGGAGTTCGTCCGGGAGAACTTTCTCATCACCCGTCATCTGCGCGAGTATCTCACCCTGATCTTTGCCGTTGCCAACGAAACCCAGGACAGGATCGAGCTGTTATGAGAATCGGGAGGAAAAAGAAGAGACCAAAGGTCATCGGTCTGCCGGACTTCTGGGATGTTCTGTCCCGTCACGAAACGAAGCTCCTGGCCCTGGACTACGACGGGACCCTGGCCCCTTTCTGCGTCCAGCGCATGCAGGCGTACCCATATCCGGGCGTCCCCCGCATCCTGGAGGGCATCTCGCGGCGCAGGGATACCGTGCTCGCGATCGTCTCGGGACGCCCGCTGGCCGAGGTGCTTATCCTGGCGGGACCGTTCGACGGGATCGTGATCGGCAGCCACGGGATGGAAAAACGGCTGGCCACCGGGGATATCGTGATCAAGACCGCCGAACAGGGGCAGATACAGGGGCTGGCTTGTGCCCAGAGCGCCGCAGAGGAAATCGGATTGCGTGAACTCATAGAGCTGAAACCCGCCAGCGTGGCCCTGCATACCCGGGGCCTCGACCCGAAAGAGGCCGAACGTTTCGAGGACCGGGCTGCCCGCCTCTGGAGAGCGTTCTCGGACCGGCACGGTCTGGAGGTCCGCAGATTCAACGGCGGGGTGGAGGTGCGCGCCACGGGATGGAACAAGGGAGACGCCCTGGAAGAACTGTGCCGGGGGATGCCCGCGGGAAGTGCGTACGTCTATCTCGGAGACGACGATACCGACGAAGACGCCTTCCGCACAATCCGCACCCGCGGCTACGGCATCAGGGTAGGGGATGCGGGCCGGCCCACCGCGGCCCGGGGATTTCTGCCCGACATACCGGCGGTCAGGGATTTTCTGGAGGCATGGGCAAACCTTGCCATACCCGCCCTTAAGGAGAAGATATTATGGATCCGGGACGGTTAGTGGTCGTATCCAATCGCCTGCCCGTCGTGATCAAACGGGCAGGCTCGAGCCAGTGGCAGATCAGCCCCGGATCGGGCGGGCTGGTAACCGCCATGGGACCGGTTCTGAAACACCGGGGAGGGCTGTGGCTGGGCTGGCTCGGCATCCCCCGGGAAGACTGCCCGAGCGAGAGGCGCCTGAACGGTCTCCTCACAACGGGAACGAGCAGGACGGGATATTCCCTGAGATACGTGCACCTGCGCAGGGAGGAGATCGAAAAGTACTACTATGGTTTTTCAAACGAGATTCTCTGGCCCCTGTTCCACGATCTCTTCAGCCACTGCAACTTCGATCCGTGCTACTGGGAGACCTATCAGCAGGTGAACAGAAAATTCGCCGAGCACGTCAAGAACCACACCCACAAGGGCGACTATCTCTGGGTGCACGACTACCAGCTCATCCTGGTGGCGCGCGAGCTCAGACGGCTGGGCCTCGACCGGCAGATAGGGTTCTTTCTCCACATCCCCTTTCCGCCGCTCGATATCTTTCTGAAGCTTCCCTGGAGGTTCCAGATCCTGGAGGCCCTGCTCGAGTACGACCTCATCGGTTTTCAGACCGCACGCGACCGGAGGAACTTCATCGGCTGCGTGCGTGCGCTCCTGGGACTGAAGGTCTCGGGCAGGGGACAGGTGAACACCATCACCCTTGACGACCGCCAGGTCCTTGCGGGCTCGTTCCCCATCAGCATCGACTACCGGGAGTTCGCCGATTTTGCCAAGACCCAGGAGGTGGCGGACCAGGCGTGGATCATCCATGCGAACCTGCCCAGGAGGCAGATTATCCTGGGCGTCGACCGCCTGGACTATACCAAGGGCATCCCCCAGCGGCTGCTCGCCTTCGAGAACGCGCTCGCGCGCTATCCCGAGATGAGGAGGAAGGTCACCCTGCTCCAGGTGGTGGTGCCCAGCCGGCAGGGGGTGGAGGAGTACGAGAAGCTCAGGCACGAGATCGAGCGGCTGGTGGGCGAGATCAACGGCAAATACACCGAGGTGGGCTGGACCCCGGTACACTACATCTTCCGGTCCCTGCCCCGGAAAGAGCTGGTGGCCTACTACCGGACCTGCGAGATCGCACTCGTCACCCCCTTGAAAGACGGCATGAACCTGGTGGCCAAGGAATACTGCGCGAGCAGCACCGAGGGGAACGGGGTCCTGATCCTGAGCGAGTTCGCCGGGGCCGCGGCCCAGTTCTACCCCCACGCCCTGCTCGTCAATCCCTATGACCTCGAAGGCGTGGCCGACGCCATCTACCAGGCGTTCACCATGGGCCAGGAAGAGCGGCAGTCCCGGATGAGGAGGCTCCAGGCCGCGATCCAGAAAAACGACATCGTGAACTGGGTCAATTCCTTCCTGCGGGCGGGCATTTCCAAGGACCTCAACGACTTCCCGCAGATGGAGTTCTTCGTGCCCAAGCAGTGATCCTCCGGCCCCTTCAGATCCTGGAAAGCGGTCCTCCTCAGTGGATGTTCCCTGCAGCCGGACAAAAAATCCCGGCAGGGCCTTTTTTGAGGCCCTGCCGGGATTCGCGGTCTGGTGCACCACCGCCCTTACGTGCGGTAATGCGGAAGCTCAGTCTTCCGGGAAAACGGTCTTGACGCCCAGGCTGATGCCTGCCTCATCAGGCTCGTCCGCGTCACTCATCATGACGAAGAACTGGCCGTCCCGGGTGGCTATCCCGAGCAGGTCTTCATCTTCCACTTCCCCTGCCACCACGAAGTAGTCGAGAGTCAGCTGTGCCTCGTCGTGGCTGGTGAATGCCTCGTATGTAGTGGGGACTTCTTCAATGCCCTCGTACGAGTCATAGAACCAGCCGGTAGCCGCGCCATTCGCCATGGTCAGATTGGCTCTCGCGGTGTAAACCGCTGTCGCCCCGGCGAGCGGGGCGACGGTAGTATCGGAGTACAGCTCCGAGAGGTAGTATTCGCCGTTCAGGCTCGATACACTCCAGGCATCCTTGCTCGATGTCCGTACCAGGACGCTGATTTGCGCCTCGGCAGCTGATTCGTCATAGAAGGGCACCACGATCACGTCGCCGCCCTTGGCCACCATGCCGGACAGTGAGCCGTCGGGGGAATTCACGGTGATCCGGCCCGTGCCTGCGTCGATCGAGTAGGTGCCGGATTCACCTTCGGCGGTGTAGCCCCCGCTTCCGTTGAAGGCTGCCACCACTATCTCGGAAGCCGCATAGGCGGTGCCGCTGACCGTCTCCCTGCCGAGCTCCATGAGCAGGTAGGTGCCGGAGATGTCGGCGGCGGTGAGGGACGTGTCGCGCTTGCACAGGATGGAGATGCCCACGTCCCCGTCCAAGGCGTCCATGTCGGGCATGACGACGATCTCGCGGTCAAAGGTCATGAAGCCCGGCTCGGAAGAATTGCCGTCGAACGTGATTACCCCCGCAACATTCCTGGCATATTCGCCGCTGTATGTTCCGCTCGAAGGCGACTCCTCGACAGCGGTGTAGGTGGTGTCCGTCACGAAGGTCATGTAGCCCGCGCCCGCGTTGGATCCGTTGCCGCCGGCCGGGGTGTCGAAGAACAGGTAGCAGTAGTTGTAGGTTCCCCACAGGAGATCAGTGGTCACGTTGTCAGAGAGAGGCGCGTCCGGGTCGATCCCGGCGACCGGGGTCTCGTCCACGACGACGCTGCTGGTTGCCTTCTTGGTGATCGTGAGGTTGCCTTCGGCAACGGTGAAATCCAGGGCGTCGAAGAGCGCGTCGATCCCGTCGTGGTTGACCGTGCAGTCGCCGGAGAAGGGGTCGAAGTCCTCGTCCACGCCGAAGCCGTTAAAGATGTTCGCGAAAAGTGCCTGCACGTCACCGAGCGCGGAGGCGATCGCATCATCGGTGACCTCGGACGGGTCGGCGTACGCGTCCTCCGGATCACCCGACTCCATAGCCATTGCCAGGGCCAGCATGGTCAGGGGGTTGACATTGGCCGTGCCGGGGCCCGCGGCATAGGAAAACCATCTCTCTTCACCGGCCTCGGCCTTGATCACGAAGGGCGGGGTCAGGCCGTCGACAACGAAGGTGAAGCTCCCGTCCGCCCCGATGTTCTCGGGACCCAGCTCCTGGCCGTTCGCGTCCTTGAGCGTGACCGTGCCGGAGATGGCGGCCCCGGAGGACGCGATGCCCGTAACCGTGGATGGGTTGTTCGAGCTGCTGCTGTCCGAGCAGCCTGCGAGTGCCAGCAGGGTGCACAGCACGGACGCAAAAAGAAATCCTTTGAGCTTTTTCATTGATATTCCTCCTCAGTAGCTTTTTATTCTCTTACACCATGAAAATCCTCGGTGGTGAGGCTTTTTTGACCGGCATCTGCATGATATATCTATATCGTGAACAGTTTTTAATTACTTAATTTACCTTATCAAAGACACTGTTTCAACCCGAATCGGTATGCTGCAAGAAATCAAGCGGTTAAGAAAATGGAGGAGCCAAGGGTGATGCCATACCGGCGGGCAGGTGCGCCCGGGCAGAACCCTTTTTAAGCTTCCTGTCCCGGGTTCCTTCCCGCGCCTGAAGCCGGGCGGGGTGCTCGATACCGGGGGTGAACCTGATTTGCGGCACAGGCATGGTTCGTGCTTGTAACCCGGGGAGGAAACCCTTTCAAGGGATATGGACAGGGGCAATGGTCTGATCAGGAGTTGAATGCTTATGACAAAAAAACAGTTGAGGAGCATGGTATTGGCGGTTTTCACGGCAGTTTTTCTGAGCGCGTGCGGGGCCGAGTCATCGAGCGAGGACGATTCCACCGCCACCGGCGCAGGCCTTCATACCTTTACCGAAGACGTACAATTATGTACTCCGTACCTCGGGTCCAGTTCCCTGGACCAGTGGGCCGCCTGGGACCCGGACAATGCCGGGAGCGTGCTCGGCCGGATGTTCGATCCGGGGATGGGCGGAGACGAGAGTCTCTATGCCCATAGTGTAATCCTGGATGACCATATAGAGCTGGTCAACCGGTTCAGCGACTATTGGGACCAGGACGGCGAGCACATCGGAGACGGCGTGACCATGACGGTGGACACGGGCGTGGAGTCGGTGGTTATCCCGTATCTCGACCAATATACCTTCGGCGGGATGTCGGTGGCCGTGGACAGGATGGTCATCCTGCAATCGGGCGATCTGACCGTCCGGATGGCCTTTGCCGTCGACGGGGAGATAGAGACGATCGTGGATCAGTACGAGATCGGCGACACCGATGCGGGCGTCTTCTACACCGTCAGGGACGGCGACTACCGGGCGCTGTGGCAGGCAAGCGTGAGAGATGCGAGGACACAGCACATGTGGGAAGGCGACGTCTCTCAGAAGTGGTTCAGAATCACCGAATGCTCGGATGCCGGCTGGGAGGTCATGGGGGGAGGAAGCGTGGCCGGGGACGATTCGATGATGGCCTTCAGCGCCATCAGCCATGAAGACCCTGAGTCAGACGACGAGTTCTACCTCGCCATCAGCCTCCAAGAGCTGAACAACGGGACCTCCCCCGCTGCCGGGGTCTTCGATGCGGCGGCGGATCCTCCTGATGGTGAGGAAGAGCGGGCCTATATCACGAAAACCAGCAGCAAATGCCTCGGGTTCCTGGGAAATACCGCATATCCCAACGACGTGGATGAGCTCGACTGGATATTCTGAGCCTTCACCAACCCGGGGCAATAATTCACCTATGCCGGCGCAGAGCCGGGGCCGGGTGCTCGCAGGGCCGCATGGAAAGCGGTCAGGCCCGGACCCCGTCCAGATCCTTCTGCCGGATGAGCAGACGTGAATCTCAATGATCCGCGGCCAGCCCGGGCAGCACCGAAGCCCATCCATGCGGAAAATCCCGGGCAAAGGATGTGCGTGCATACCCTTCCTGCTGCCGCTGGAGGCATTCGGCTGAAGAGGGCAGGTACAGGGAAATTCCCGAGAGGCTGGAATTGATTGCCGTGTGGTTCACCACGAAGCGTTTTTCCGACACGAGTGAATCCAACTCAGGATCGCCCAGGGCCGAGACGAGCGGCAGCAGGTCGGCCATGGGGTATCGGCCCCGGTGCCTGCCGGGGATAAAGCGGGCCTCCCGGGCCGCTCTCCTGATGAGGGGCAGCCTGCCCGGGTCTCCCACGGCCTGATGGAACGATTGCACAAAGGCATGGAAGTCATCTCCCAGATCAAGGGCCGTGGCCGAGATGTCGAACTGGCGGGAGTCCCCGTAGGTGTCCCGGTAGGCCTCGACCACGTCGTAGGCGATACCCCCGGGGGTCCATGCCGCTCTTTGCCCCAGCCTCTTGAGCAGCATCGTGTAATCCAGGCCCATGGTGGGGATGGCGGTCTGGTTGCCCACCAGATACCGGGCGCATTCCCGGAGCTCCCACGCGGTTTCGATATCACCCATGGAGCACATATCGAGCACGAGCACGTCCACGGGGTTTTTGGCGAGGGCCTGCCGCAGCGAGGCGATCTCGAAGTTCTTTGCGTACTCCGCCGAACGATCCTCAGGGGGCGGGGAGGTTCCACCGGCGAACCAGCCGTTCCCGTGGCCGGTGATGCACAGGAGCACGCGGTCCGAGGGGAAGTTGTCCTTGACGAAGTGCACGAAGCGCGAAAGGGTCCCGGCGTCGGTGGCGTCGAGGTTGACGTGCCCGCCGCGAAGCGGCAGGAGGTATCCCGCCTGCCGGTCGAGCAGGGCCCCGATCCGCTCCCTGGCCAAAGGATCGGACTGCTCGAGCACATAACGGCTGCCCTGCCTGGTATAGCAGCCGGACAGAAAAATCCGGTCCCCCTCATTTTCAAGGCGCCCCAGTATGGCCCGCTCGAAGCGTTCCGCGTCCACGGATCGGGGGATGTCCACGGACACCGGTGTTCTGACGACCTTCAGGTAATCCTCTTGAGTGACGAGAAAGAGCCTGGTCCCTTTCCAGGCGCTCAGGATGCTGTCGCGGGAGACATCGTCGTCGCGGTCCACGAAGACCACGATGGGGGCGCCGGCTACTGCCGGCGACCCGGCGCAGATCTCCCTCAAGTTTTTGATCTGGTCTCTCTCCAGAGAGTTGTCCCCGGCCAGGTAAAAGGCCAGGGTCCAGCTTTCCCGGGGCGGGGAGGTTCCGGACAGGGGAAGGTGGGTCAGAAGCCTGGCGGTCATATCCGGATTCAGGATGAGAGCGCCGGAGCCTGCGGCTGCGATCGCGAGCGCCAGGAGCAGCGTCTTCACGGCCCGGCCCGCGCTCCTTCCTGCCCGGGTTGCACCCGGTCTGAAGATGCCCTTTATTCCGCGGCGGCTGAACGCGTTCATGGCCCAGTATGATCACACCCTGAAGGGCAAAAGGTCAACGGGAATCATCCTGTTTCTTCCACGCTCCCGGTTTCCGCATGGTGCAAGGCCGCTCACTCGGAAGCGGCCTTGCACCGTGTAAGGGTGTGGTGTTTTTAGCGCCCGGCCCTGTGTGTCACTTGAGGCCGGATCGGGACATGATCTTTTCGACCGTGCCGTCCCGGGTGATCATCTCCAGCCCTTTGTTGAAGTCGTCGCAGAGCTTCCCGGACTGGGGCAGGGACCGGGGAAAGACTACGAAAAGGGGATGGATGACCAGGGGCGGGTCCATGAACTCGAGCCGGCCTGTTGTCTCGGACATGTGCGCGGCGATCAGGCTCTGTGCAACCAGCTTGTCGATCACGATCAGATCCAGCTCACGGTTGAAGAGCTTTTTCAGGTTTTCCAGATCGCTGTCAGCCTCCACCTTTTTCAGGAAGGGAGCCGAGTCGAACTCATCGGTATTGATGTAGCCCTTGACCGTTCCTATCCGGTAGGGCTCGAGATCCTTGAGCTCCGTATAGGAGGCTTTTGTGTCCGTGCGCTTGTAGAAGCCGAGCAGGCTGTGGGAAAAGAAGCTCGAGTAGACGAAGCCCTTCTCCCGCTCCTTGGAGTAGTACTCGGGAAATGCCGCATCGTACGTACCTTCAGCAGTCTTTGCGATCACGTCGTCCCAAGGCATGTACTCGATCTTCACGGAATGCCCCTGGTTCTCCAGGGCCGCCTTGACGATCTCTGCGGTGAATCCCCCGCCCTCCATATCGCTTCCCACGTAGGGCTGCCAGTCGAGCGTGGCCAGGGTGAGTTGCTGTCCGTGCAGGAACAGGGGAAAGACAACGCATGTCAACAGGAATAGAGCGATCTTCTTCATAGCCGGTTCTCCTTTCATGAAAAAACTGGTAATGGCATAGACATACAGTTGTATCGGAATCCGGGTGTGCGTTTTAAAGAAAAAAACACACTTGAGAAACACCCGCGAGGCCGCTATTTTTCACATACCATGGCATATTGCTATTCATGGGGTAGAAAATATGCTACCCTGGCAAATTACTCTATAAAACAAAAAAGGTGCAGGTCATGATGTTCACGAGCGTAGCAGATGTGCAGGACAAGCTGGAAAAGGCGGATTACATCACCTCCCGCGAGATCGCGACCGTGGTGTTCCTCGCGGCGGCCACGAACAAGCCCATTCTGGTCGAAGGCCCCGCAGGGGTGGGCAAGACCGAGCTGGCAAAGGCGGTGTCCCGGTCGCTGGGCCTGCAGCTCATCCGGCTGCAGTGCTATGAGGGGCTGGACGAGGCAAAGGCCTTGTACGAGTGGGAATACGCAAAGCAGCTCCTCTATACCCAGATGGTCAAGGAGAAGATCCAGGACGTGATCGCCGGGGCGAAAACCCTGTCCGATGCGGTGGAGAAAATCGCCTCGCAGGAGGACGCCTTTTTCTCCGAGCGGTTCATCCAGGCCCGGCCCCTGCTTCAGGCCATCACCTCGGAGAACCCGGTCGTGCTCCTCATCGACGAGGTGGATAAGTCCGACCCCGAGTTCGAGGCCTTCCTGCTGGAGCTGCTCAGCGACTTTCAGGTCTCGATCCCGGAGATCGGCACGAAAAAGGCCGTGGAGATCCCTTTCGTGGTGCTCACCTCCAACAACTACCGGGACATGAGCGATGCCCTGAAGCGCCGCTGCATCCATATCTACATCGATTACCCCGAGAAGGACCTCGAGCTCAAAATCGTGCGGCTCAAGATCCCCGGCATCGGGCAGCGGCTCTCGGACAGGCTCGTGGAGGCGATCCGCGCCATCAGGAACCTCGACCTCAAGAAAAAGCCCTGCATATCCGAGACCCTCGACTGGGCGCGCTCCCTCATGGCGCTCTCGGCGGAGGAGCTCACGAGCGAGGTGCTGGTGGACACCCTGAACATGATCTGCAAGTACAAGGCGGATGCGGAAGCGGTCAAGGCGAACATCGAAGGCATAGTCAATTAGGTTTTCCCCATGGTCAATGCTGTTCTGAAATTCGTGGCGTGCTGCCGGACCGCGGGATACCGCATCTCCACCTCGGAGGTGGTCGACTGCATCTCGCAGCTCGAGCTCATCGACATGCTCGACGAAGAGGGCTTCCGGGCCGTGCTCCGGGCCAACTTCGCCAAGAGCAGGCGCGAGCAGGCACAGTTCGACCGGCTCTACCACCTCTATTTCCATGAGCTCAGGCAGGACATCGACCTGGACGATCCCGAATCCATGACCGAGCGGATGGAGGATGTGCTCCGGACGCTCCAGGAGCAGGCCAACGGCAACCGTGCGCAGCGTGCCATCCTGGATTTTCTCCAGGGAGATCCCATGGGGTTTCTGGAGATCATGCGCAGGCTCCAGACCGAAGAGGTCGATATGAGCCAGGGCCGCAAGTTCAACCTTGGCCCCCTTGCCAGCAGGCTTCAGGTCATGGTGCAGCTCAACGACGTCAAGGGAAGGGTGGAGCGCGTGCTCGAGGAAAATCCCTTTCACTTTGCCGCGGACTCCAGGCGTAACCTCGCCAGGCGCTTCGAATCCCAGCTCGAACGGGCGTACGAGCTGCTGCTGAGGGAGGCCAGGCCCCACAACGAGAGCCTCAAGCAGGTACGCACGCACGAGCAGTACCTGCGGCAGCTGGGCGAGCGGCCCTTTACCTCGCTCACGCCCAGGGAGATCGAGCAGGTGCGGGAGGTCATCGATCGCCTGGTGCGCAAGCTCAAGGACATCATGTCCCGGCGCTATGCCTCCAGCAGCCGGGGTGTTCTGGATGTGAAAAAGACTCTGCGCAGGGCCGATCGGTACCTGGGCGTGCCCATGGAGATCATGTTCAGGAAAAAGCCCCCGAGAAAGGGCAAGGTCGTAACCCTGTGCGATATCTCCTCGTCCGTGTGGGCCGCGGCCAGGTTCATGCTCAACATCCTCTACTCGCTCCAGGAGTGCTTTACCAAGGTCAACAGCTTTGTGTTCGTCTCGGGCCTGGCCGAGGTGACCGAGATCTTCGAGAACGAAGAGATCAACCACGCGATCGAGAAGGTCCTCAAGGACGTGGACATCGACTACCTCGCCCAGACCGACTACGGCGAGACCTTCCGGCAGTTCCGGGACAAGCACATGGATACGCTCAACAAGAAGACCACGCTCATCATCATCGGCGATGCCCGGTCCAACTACTTTCACCCGGAAGACCGGATCCTGGAGGAGATGCGCGAGAAGTGCCGGAGGCTCATCTGGCTCAACCCCGAGCCCGAGGGTTCATGGAACACCGGCGACAGCGAGATGTTCGCCTACAAGACTCACTGCCATGAGCTCAGGGAGTGCAGAAATCTCAACCAGCTTGTGGATTTTGTAGAAGAACTTATTTTATAATCAGCCGGCTGCAACCTGATCCGGCATGCACCAGGAAAGGCGCCGGTATTTCCAGGCAGCCGGGAGGCGGAAGTGATCCTCACGGACGAACTGAATGCGATCAGAGAGCTGGTTACCCGCTTTGCCGGGGAACATGTAGCCCCGCGCACCGATCTGTACCGGCTCACGAGCTTTCCTCAAGATCTGCGTGATGCCCTTGCCCGGGAAAACCTCTACGGCATCGGCGTTCCCGTGGCGTACCGGGGCATGGGAGGAGGGTGGCTCCACATGGCGGTCGCCGGCGAGGCACTGGTTGAGAGCGGCTGCAGTCTCGGCGTGGCCCTGTCGTGGCTCATGCATGTCCTGATCTCCCGTTTCGTGTTCTTCGGGTTCGGCACCGACGAGCAGAAGATCGCCCACCTGCCTTCCCTTGCAACAGGCGCCTGCACGCCCTGCCTGGCCATATCGGAGCCCGGGGTTGGCGGGCATCCCGGGAAGCTCTCCACCAGTGCCCGGGAAGAGGGAGGCATCTACCGCATCACCGGCGAGAAGGCCTACCTGACCAACGGGCCCATTGCAGACCTGTACGTGGTCCTGGCGATCACATCAGAGCAGGACGGCAGAAAGAGCTACACCGCCTTCATCGTCCCATCGGACACCCCGGGCCTGAAGAGGACGGAGTCCCTTGATCTGGGCTTTCTCAGGCCCTGCCCCCATGGGGGGATCATCCTCGACGGGTGCGAGGTGGGTGAGGAGAGCATCCTGGGCCGAAAAGGGCACGCCTATCCGGACATGGCGATGGCGTTTAGAAGAATCGAGGACGTCATGATGACGGCCCCCTTTGTCGGCGGAGCCAGGGCACAGGTCTCCCGGATAGCCGATGCGATCAGGGCCGGGGGCGTACAGCCCGACAAGGATACCGCATCCACCCTGGGCGAGACTATCTCGACCGTCGACTCCCTGGAGGTGCTCGCGTACGAGGCCGCGAATCTCCTTGACCAGTACCACATCGATCACCCGGCCCTTACGTCCGTGACCCTGTTCATGCGGCAGACCGCGGGCATGGTCCAGGACCGGATCGGGGAGATCGTGCGGATGTCCGGGATCGATGCGGGGCAGCCATGCAAGGCCCTGGCAAACGATATCGAATCATCCCTCCGTATTGCCGCCAACGTGGCCCGGATCACCCGGGAGAAGCTGGGAAGGTCGCTGCTCTGCTGAGTTCTCCTTCCCAAGTCCGCTTCTTAAAGGACATCAGCAGGACGGGACACATTCCCGTTGAGAGCTTTTCGATTTTTGCCGATGTGCCGGGCAGGGGGATCAGGCAGGTCAAGGACCCGCTCCGGGCAAACGCCCGGGGGAGCTGCTTTTATCGCGTCAGTAGGCCTTGGCATGATCTCCTTTCACGACATACTCGTGCTCATGGAGTACGGAGAGACCCTGATGCCGCAGCCGCAGAACAGGGCCGTGTATGAGGAGCTCTTCGACGCCTTCCTGCGCATCTACAAAAACAACTGATCTCTGCTCCGATGGCTGAACAGGGGCTAAAGGCTCTGCTGAAGCCGGTAAGATATCCGATATCTTCAAAAAAAGTCCTTTATCCTTTCTTTTTCTCGCACTTTAATATTGATTCCCGTTTCTGGAGATGTTAGGGGATTACGCGATAATTGCTTTTCATTTTCGGTAAATGAACCGAATGGAATAAAGAGAGCGTAATTTTTTTTTGAGGTGGGTGTTTTTTTTATGACGGGAGATCTCAAATTGGGCGGGACGGACAGGGCAAAGCCTGAGACGGGCAGGGCAGAGCCTGAGACGGGCAGGGATTACCCCGCGCATCTGCGCATGAAAGGCGTGTTCGGTTATCACTCCATGGCCTTTCTCCACCGTGTTCCTGCTGCCGTCCTGGTGCTCGAGAATGGAAACATCATTTTTGCCAATGCGGCGGTAAAGAGGCTTTTCGGTTGGAATTCCCGCGATCTGCAGAAGAAGACCCTGGATCTCTTCGCCTCCGGAAACGATCATGGGAACAGGTTCAGGCAGCTGGCCGAGGAAGCCGGCGGGACCACCGGCTCTGTGCAGGGGCAGATCGCCTGTGTGTGCCGCGACGGCAGGAACATCGTCTGCGAGGTGAGCTGCCAGGCGTTTTCGGACCAGGGCAATGAGTACGCCCTGGTGACCTTCCACGACATTACCGAGCATGCCCGTGCGCGGGAGGCCCTGAGAAAGAACGAGGAGAAATACAGCAATCTCCTGGACACCATCGGGGCTGCATATTTCGAGCTGGACCCGGGTGGCAGGTTCACCTTCTTCAACGGCGCCCTCTGCAAGGGGCTCGGCTATCGCGAGGAAGAGGTCAGGTCCATGAACTTCCGTGATTTTATGGACGGGGAGACCGCGGAGAGGCTGCGGACGCTCTTTCTGGACCTGTACTCCACCGGGAAGCTCCCGCTCATCTTTGAGACGGAAGTGATCCGCAAAGATGGCGAGAAGATCGCCATCGAGGTGTGGGTCTCTCTCCTGAAGAGCGAGGCAGGCAGACCCATCGGGGCCCAGGGTATCGCCCGGGACGTCACCGACCGCAGGAGGGCCAGAATCGCCCTGGAAGAGAGCGAGGAGAAGTACCGGCTCCATTTCACCGCGGTCTCGGACGTGATCTTCACCGTGGCCCCTGATTACCGGGTCATGAGTATTTCTCCCAGCGTTGAGAACGCGCTGGGGTATACCCCGGACGAGATCGTGGGCAAGGCCTTCACCGATCTGAACATCATCGCCCCCGAGTACCTGCAGGAAATGATAGACAACGGCCTGAAGGTATTCTCCGGAGAGGCGACATTCGGATCGATCTATGAGTTCATCGCCAAAGACGGCACGAGGAAATACGGTGAGATCAGCGCCTCGCCGATCATCCGTGACGGCAGGGTGGTCGCGTCCCTGGGGGTGGCCAGAAACGTCACGGAACGCATCCTCGCCGAGAAGGCCATGATCGAGAGCGAGAAGAAATTCCGGGACGTGTTCGACAACGTGTCGGACTATCTGTACTTTCACGACCTCGAAGGCTTTCTGGACCTGGAGCAGACCAACAGGACCGGGAGGATGAGGTGGGAATACGCGAAAAACGAGCAGGGCAAAATCAATATCAGGGATCTCATGGTGCCCGAGTACCGCCACGAGTTCGATGCCTATATCCGCAGGGTCCTGGAGAAGGGCTGGGACGAGGGATATATCAGCGTGCGGGACGAAAGCAGACGGACAAGGGTGCTGGAGTACCGGAACTCCCTGGTCATGGAAGGCAGGAAGGCCGTGGGAGTGCGCGGTTCGGCGCGCGACATCACCGAGCGCATCCGTGCGGAATTCAAGCTCAAGAAGAGTGAGGAGAAGTACCGGACGATTCTGGAAGAGATCGAGGACGGCTACTACGAGGTCGATCTGGCCGGCAACTTCACCTTTTTCAACGATTCCATGTGCCGGCTGATCGGGTACACCCGCAAGGAGATGATCGGCATGAACAACCGCGCGTTCACGGACCATGCCTGCGCAAAGGACATCTACCGGGTGTTCAACCGGGTGTTCAGGACGGGCAAGCACGACAAGGGGTACCGGTGGGAGCTCATCAGGAAGGATGGGTCGAGGGTGCACGCGGAGACGTCCATATCGTTGATCCGGGATCTCGAGGGCAAACCAAAGGGCTTCCGGGGCATCTGCCGGGACATTACCCAGAGGGTCCAGGCCGAGGAGGAAAGGAAGAAACTCGAGTCCAGGCTCCAGCAGGCCCGGAAGATGGAGGCCATCGGGGCACTGGCCGGCGGAGTCGCGCACGATCTCAACAATATCCTGAGCGGTCTGGTGAGTTACCCTGAGCTGATGCTCATGGACCTTGCCGCGGACGACCCGCTGAGAAAACCGATCACCACCATCCAGCGCTCCGGGGAAAAGGCAGCGGCGATCGTGCAGGATCTCCTGACCCTTGCGCGAAGAGGGGTGCCGACACGGGAGGCCGTGAGCATCGCGTCGATCCTCTCCGGCTACGACAAATCCCCCGAGTTCAAGAAGCTTTGTACCGTGCATCCCGGGGTGGAGGTCTCGGTGACCTTCGACGACGATCTGCTGCCCGTCATGGGCTCTCCGGTCCATCTCTCGAAGACCGTCTACAACCTCATCGCCAACGCGGCGGAGTCCATTCAGGACCGGGGCGCCATTACCGTCACCGCACGGAACACCTACCTCGATACCCCGGTAAAAGGCTACGACAGCGTGATCGAGGGGGAGTACGTGGCCGTCTGTGTCGCCGACACCGGGCCGGGCATGTCGGGTGAAGACCGCGAACGGATCTTCGAGCCGTTCTATACGAGAAAGGTCATGGGCAGGAGCGGAACCGGCCTGGAAATGACGGTTGTGCTGGGGACCGTGCAGGACCACCAGGGCTATATCACCAGTGAGAGCAAAGAGGGAGAGGGCGCCGCGTTCACCTTCTACCTTCCCGCCACCAGGGCCCAGGTGGCGGACCGTGAATCCCAGGACATCCAGGATTATCTGGGCAGGGGCGAGCACGTGGTCGTGGTGGACGATGTGGACGTGCAGCGAGACATCGCCACGCAGATCCTTCTCCGGCTTGGATATTCGGTGCATTCATTCGCCAGCGGCGAGGATGCCGTGGAATACATGAAAGGCCATTCTGCAGACCTCGTGATTCTCGACATGATCATGGATCCCGGGATCGACGGCCTTGAGACGTACCGGCGGATTCTGCGAGATCATCCCAACCAGAAGGCCATCATCGCCAGCGGATACTCGGAGACCCAGCGGGTGCGGGAGCTGCAGCTTCTGGGCGCAGGGTCGTACATCAAAAAGCCCTACCTCATCGAGAAGCTGGGCATTGCGGTGCGAACCGAGCTCGATCGATAACCGGCTATCTTCTGAAGCCTGTGCGCGGGCAAAACGAGCCCGGTCGTTTCCAGCCGGCTGACTTTCACTGTATGTTCATAATGTTTGTATTACCGTATTATTTCATGCCTTCAAAATCCTTCCTGCGGATAAGGCTATAATATAATGATATCATTGTTAAATGCTTCCGTAATCCGATCCATCCTCTTGAAAAAAACAAAAGATCTGCTGCTTGAGATTGAACCTGGTAATCACTTGTGATATTCACTGATATGGTCTTTGGGGGATGAGAAGCAGAAAATCTATTTCAATAAGCATATCAGTTCGCTTGAAAGGGAGGGACACGGATGGGAAGCTTTCGTGAGACATCGATGGGGGCGATATTTCAGAACCGCGTTCAGGAGCTGGGCGACCAGGCGTGCGTAGCCTGCAAGGATGAGCGGGGGGTGTACACGGACATCTCATGGAGGCAGATGGATGAGATGGTCAGGAAGGTCGGGTACTACCTGCTGTCCAAGGGGATCAAGCCGGGTGAGAAGGTGGCCCTGTTCTCTCCGAACCGCTACGAGTGGTGGGTGGTGGACCTGGCGATCCTGTCGGTGGGGGCGGTCAATGTGCCCATCTATGCCACCAACTCCGCCCAGGAGGCCCGGTACATCATCCTCAATTCCGACGCGGTCATGTGCTTTGCCGGGGAGAGAGAGCACCTTGACAAGATATTGAAGGTGAGAGGAGAGGCCCCCGAGCTCAGAGAGGTCGTGGTCTTCGACGACCTGGAGTCCCCGGTGGAGGGGGTCCTGGATCTCAAGGCGGTCATGGAAGCCGGCGGCGGATACGACGGCAGGGCCGAGTTCGATGCGAGGATACGAGACATCAGGCCAGGCGACATGGCCACCATCATCTACACCTCGGGCACCACGGGCGACCCCAAGGGCGTCATGCTCTCCCACGACAACTTCATCTCGAACGTCAACCAGATCTACTCGGTGGACCCCGAGCTCTTCAAGGAGGAGCATACCCTGCTGTCCTTCCTGCCGCTGTCACATTCGTTCGAGCGCACCGTGGGGTATTACTCGGCGCTCAACGCGGGCAAAAAGGTATGCTTTGCAGAGGACTTCTCGAAGATCCTGCAGAACCTGCAGGAGGTGAGGCCCACCCTGATCGTGAGCGTGCCCAGGCTCTATGAGAAGATCCATGCCGGGATTCTGGCCAAGGTGTCCCAGGCCCCGCCCGTGAAAAAGGCGCTGTTCAACTGGGCCATGTCGGTGGCCAGGAAGAACCTTCCCTATATCTGCCACGACAGGCCCAGGAAGGGGTTCTTCGCCATGCAGTATGCCCTGGCCGACAAGATCATCTTTTCCAAGCTCAAGGCTGCACTGGGAATGGACAGGCTCAGGTTTGCGCTCTCCGGAGGGGGGCCGCTGTCGGTCTCGGACGCGGAGTTCTTCCTGGGCATGGGCATCAAGGTGTGCGAGGGCTTCGGACTGACCGAGACCACCCCGGTGACCCACGGCAACAGGCCCGATCACATCAAGCCCGGCACGGTGGGTCCTGCGCTCAAGGACACCCTGGTCAAGATCGGGGATGGCGGCGAGATCCTCATCAAGGGGCCTCAGGTGATGATGGGCTACTACAAGAACGAGGAAGCCACAAAAGAGGTGATGACCGAAGACGGCTATTTCCGGACAGGAGACATCGGCGAGATCGACAGCGACGGGTATCTGAAGATCACGGGCCGCATCAAGGATATCATCGTCACCTCGGGCGGCAAGAACATCTCGCCGCAGAACATCGAAAACTCGCTCAAGGCCTCTGCATACATCGAGCAGGTTGCGGTCATCGGGGACAACCGCAAGTATCTCTCCGCCCTGATCGTGCCGGCGTTCGACGAGCTTGAGAGCTGGGCGAAGAGCAACGGCGTTTCCTATGGCTCACGCAGGGAGCTTCTGGAGCATCCCGAGGTGAAAAAGCTGTTCGAGGGCGAGATCAGGGAATACACCCAGTACTTTGCCCGTGTGGAGCAGATCCGGAAGTTCAGGCTGCTCGATACTGAATGGTCTCAGCAGACCGACGAGCTCACGCCCACGCTGAAGATCAAGAGAAGGGTGATCAGCAACAAATATTCCCGTGAGATCGAGAGCATGTACGAGGGGGAGTGACTCTTTCGGGGTGAATGAATACATGTCCAGGGACGTGCGATGAATGATCAGCGGCCGTCGGTCCTCGTGGTGGACGATGAGATCATCAACAGCAAGATGATCGTTCACATGCTCCAGCAGCAGGACTATCGGATTGCGGTAGCCGTAAACGGCGAAGAGGCCTGGGATCTCCTGCAGGCAACCCCCGATGCATTCGATGCCGTGCTTCTGGACAGAATGATGCCGGGCATCGACGGTCTCGAAGTGCTCGAGCGCATGAAGAAGCACGATGTGCTCAAGGGGGTTCCCGTCATCATCCAGACCGCGATGACTGAAGAGGCAGAGATCCTCAAGGGCATCCAGGCAGGGGCGTTCTATTATCTCACCAAGCCCTATCGCAAGGAACGGCTGCTCACCGTTGTCAAGGCCGCGATCGATGATCGTACCCAGTATAAGATACTCCGGGAAGAGGCGCATCACACGGCCCATGCGTTTTCTCTTCTTGTCCGGGCGGACTTCTCCCTGAAGAGCCTCGCCGAGGTGGACAACCTGGCCGCGCTCCTGGCAAAGTTGTGCCCCGAGCCCGACAAGGTGGTGCTAGGGCTCTGGGAGCTCCTCATCAATGCCCTGGAGCACGGCAACCTGGGGATAACCTACGAGGAGAAGTCAGAGCTCATCCGCAGAAACATCTGGCGTGAAGAGGTCAACCGCCGTACCCACTTGGAAGAAAACCGGGACAAGAGTGTGCTTGTCCGATTCGAAAAAACCGGAGAGGACATCGTCTTCACCATCGAGGATATGGGTCCGGGGTTCGACTGGGAACCGTACATGGAGCTCAACTCCGACCGCGTGTTCGACTCGCACGGCAGGGGCATCGCCATTGCAGGCAACTACAGCTTCGACCGGCTGGAGTACCTCGACCGGGGGAACAAGGTCAGGGCGGTGGTCACCAACCACCGGTCCGGCGAGGGGCCTTCCTGGTCCTGATTCCAAGGCGCGGGCTCATCGTCACCCCGGAGCGGAGAGGGAGGTGCGGGAGAGAGCTTGTGCGGCCGCGCGCGGCCATACCGGCTCTCTGAAGTGAGCGGGAGGACATCATTCTTCTTCCGGTGCCGGCGGCGCTCATTCCGTTGTCCGGCCGTACGGGCGGGGATACGCCGCTTACGGGGAAATTGAGAGCGAGTTCTCGAGAATGTAGTCGTATGCGGCAAGCGCCGCCTTTGCCCCTGCCCCTGCAGCGACCACGATCTGCTTTTCCGGCTCGTCGGTGACGTCGCCCGCCGCAAAGAGCCCGGGTACTTCGGTGGACTGATCGCGCCCCACCGGGACCTCGCCGTTCTCGTTGAGGGTCAGGAGGTCCTTGAGTGCATCGGCATTCGGTTTCAGGCCGATCTCCAGAAACACCCCGTCCACCTGCAGATCGAACCGGGTACTGCCGTCGACCGATGCCACCCGGATTCCCTGGAGCTTCTCCCCGCCGAGAAACTCCTCCACCCGCATGCCGGGGTGAAGCCTCACGTTCCGGTTGCTCTTCACCTCGTTTATGAGGACCGGATCCGCCTGGAAATCGTTCAGGATGTTTATGACATGGATCTCCCGGGCAAAGGGGAGGAGGTCCCGCGCCGAGGAAAAGGCCGAGTTTCCCCCTCCGACCACGGCAATGGATTTGTCCCGGTAGATCGGGGCGTCGCAGGTGGCACAGAAAGCGATTCCCTTGCCGATGAACCGGCTTTCACCGGGCACGCCGAGCGTGCGGTATTCCTTGCCGGCGCAGAAAATGACCGAACGGGCCTTGAAGGTGGTTCCATCAGAAGTCTCCAGGTGGAATACGCCGTTGTCCTTGGTGATGGAGCTCACCGTCACGTCGAACAGCTCTGCAATGGGGTAGCGCTCCACATGGTCTCTGAACTGACGCGCCAGGTCCTGACCGTTGATATCCGGGGTTCCCAGCCAGTTGTCGACGCTCGCGGTATTGGTGATCTGGCCGCCCACTCGGCTGCCGATGAGCGCGAGGTCGAGATCTTTGCGTGCGGCGTACACGGCGGCCGAGAGCGCGGCCGGACCGGCGCCCACGATGATGGTCTGATACACCCTCTCGGGGTCCACTTCCGTGGCATAACGCTCTCCCCTGGCCTCGCGCATCTGGGCGTCGATACGATCGTACACGTGGGGCTTGACCAGTTTCAGGATCTCCATGATGGCCTCGAAGGCAGGGAGCGCACCCTCGAAGGCGGGGAACTCGTTGATGACCGTCCGGGGAACCCCCTGTACGAAGTATCTCTGAACGAGCTGGGGGAACTCCGCGGCGTCGATCATGTCCGCACGGATGTTCTCGTTGGCAACGGCCATCTGGTGGGCGAGGTGCACCATCTGGGGACAGTAGGGACAGGTGAGGGTGATCATGACCTCCAGGTGCACCGGCACGTCGATGAGCAGGAGGATGTCTTCGATTTCTTTTCCCAGGCCCGAGGTTCCACGGGATACCATGCGGATCGCCTCGATGAGCGAGCTGAATTCATACCCTGCCGTGACCCCGTAGAAGCGGATGCCGTAGTCCTGATCCCCGATGACCGCGGTGCCGGGCACCTTGGCGATACCGTACTCCCGGGCCTTGCCGGAATCCTTCACCAGGTCGTAAACTTCCAGGGAGAGCTTGCCGGAGAGCCCGGCAACGGTGCGGAGAAGTTGGTCCTGCTGCCTGCATGTTTCGCAGGCCATTTCCTGGGTGAAAAAGACCAGCTTCACGGGTTGCTTCAGCCCTGCCAGAATCGACTGGAGCTCGCGTCTGGTCTTCTCATCGATCATCTGCGGCATAGACACACCTCCGTTTCGGCTGTGTACCCGGCGCTCCCGGTTCCGGCCCCTGCGCCGAGGAAAAAGATCCCTTGGGATGACGCCCCGGGCTGCACGCACACGCGCGCGATAGCGCCTTGAGTTTATAGTAACGTCTGTGTGCCCATTGTCTACCCGGCGGGTCAGGACAGGAGATCGAGAAGGTGCACCCTCCAGGGGCCGAGCTCGACATACAACCCATCGGCGGTCACCTCGTCGAGTGAGCGGATGTAGATCTCCTCGGTCAGGGCGTCACCAAAGGCGAGGGGATGTCCGGAAACGAACTCAGGCGGTATCCGGAGCCTGCCCTGTGCCGCGGCGTCAGAATAGTTCACGCACACGAGCTTGAGCCTTTTCCCGCCGTGCCACAGCCAGGCAAGCAGGCTGTCGGAGCTCATGTTCCCTTCCCATGCAGGCCTGACGTCGAGCTGCTTCCAGGTTCCCGTTGCCATGGGCTCCTCCGAGCTGAAGGCCAGCAAGGTCTCGTAGAACCGCGCCATCTCGGGGTCGGCGTGCTCTTCGGCCTTTCTCGCGAGCTGGACCGGCACGCGGACTGCACAGCCCTCTGTCTGACCTTCGTGAAAGAGATGGAGACCGGGCAGGGTGGCCATGACAGAAGCTGCAGCGAGTGATCGCTCCCTCCCGAAGGCAGAGGCCGACCTTGGCTCGTCATGGTTTTCGATGAAGCGCAGGCACTGCCGCTGCACGCCTTCGTCGATTCGCACATACTGCCTCAGCTCCCGGGGGGAGGCATGCAGCATGAGATCGTACAGGGATTTGTCGTAGGTGTAGTCAAAGCCCAGGTCCCGGAGCCTTTGTTCGAGCCCCCAGTAGGCCTCGGCGATAAAAACGAATCCCGGCCGTACCGCCCTGACCGCGGAGACGGCCTCTTCCCAGAACTCCGTCTCCGGGGGCCTCTGATTCTGCGCGTATTTTCCCCAGGTGGCGGCAAACACCTCGCTGAGTGCGAGCATGGCCATGTCGCACCGGACTCCGTCGGCATATTCCGCAATGCGTCTGAGCTCTGCCGCGAGCGCATCCCGCGCCCGGGCCGAGAAAAAGTCAACCTGCACAGTGTCGCTCCACGGCGGAAAATGCGGGTCTCGCCCGTGGGCCAGGATACGGCCCTGTCCGGTGCGAAAAAACAAAGCAGGGTCGCGCTTCATGTCCTCCCTGCTCCCCCGGACGAAGCAGTCCGGCATGCTCTCCGTCCAGGGGTGATCCACGGCCAGGTGGTTGGGCACAAAGTCCAGAACGAGGCGCATGCCCATCTCATTGATGACGCTTTTAGCCCGGAGCAGATCCTGATCCGTGCCGAGAAGCGGATCGATGCGATACGAGCGGACGGCGTACGGAGAGCCCGCAACGTCGTCCTCACCCCAGCCGGGAAGGGCCTCGCCGTAGGCCAGCCTCAGCCCCTCGTCGTCGAGGGCGCATCTCCGGGAGGCGGGGCTTCGCATCCACACCCCCATGAACCAGACAAGGGAGAACCCGCGGGAGGCGATCTCTTCCCACTCGCTGCGCGGTATGGCCCCCAGGGTCAGGTCCGGACCGTATTTCCTCCGCATGCGGTCCATGAAGGCAAACGAGTGTATCTCCAGGAGATGGAGGCTCGACCGCCCGGTTCCGTCCTGAGCGCGGGCAGGGGTTTCACGGCCGCATTCCCTTCCGCCTGCCCCGGGAAGGGATGCAGAGCCTGCTGTGGAAACCTCCCTGTTGATCGGATTGTTCTGCATCACACATCAGCCGCCTTTCCTGCTTTACTTTCCACCGCAGCTGGAGCCCGGATCGGGCTCCAGCGGTCCAAGACCGTGCCGTTCGCTATATTTATCAGGGTCCTATGGCCACGGACACCCGCTCGGGCTCAAGGGCCTTTTCCAGGTCCCGGGGGTCCATCTCAACCATGAACCCCCGCTTGCCCCCATTGATAAAGATTCTGTCGAGATCGAGAATCGACGACTCCACAAAAACCCTGAGCCGCTCCCGCGTGCCGAAAGGACTGATTCCTCCCACCTGGTAGCCGGTGCACCTCTGTGCCGTCTTCACGTCGCAGGGGCCCGCCCGCTTCACGCCGAGCCGGCGTGCGAGCGTCTTGGAGGAGACCTCGCAATCGCCGTGCATGAGCACGATGACGGGCTGTCTTTCGTCGATGTCCATCAGCAGGGTTTTGATCACCCGGTGCTCAGGAACGCTCAGGGTGGTCGCGGCCTGCCTGGTGCCCCCATGCTCCACAAAGGGATACCGGTGAGGGACGAAGTCGATACCCTTCGCCCTGAGAAACCGCACTGCCTGGGTGATGGGATATTCGTCTTTTCTCATGGCGATTTCTTATCTTATATCATCTCAGACTCGGGTTTCAACCCGGGCTTCCTGTCAGATTGATGGGCGAATGCCGCGTGCCGGGTTCGCGACCGGCCCTTCGGGCCGGGATTCGGATCGTGCTTTGCCCCGGAACGTGCCCGCCGGCGCGCCTTGAGGCCCGGGCTTTTTCTCGGGGCAAGGGCTTGAGCATCGGGTGGCTTTTCTAAGGCTTTTGGCCGGGGAAGGAATCTTCCCGATCGTCTCCTGAGTCAATGTGGCCGGAGTCCGCGGCTTCTCGCGCGTCTTCGCAGGCCGCGCAGGCGCCCGGGTCTTCCTGCACGGGCACCTCCTGCACGGGAAATTCCCGTATGGGGGCTTCCGGGTCATCCTGCGGCGGGGCGGTCCGCGCGCGCGGCATGATCTCGTCCAGCCACAGGGGATGGCGCGCCTTCGCGTAATCCAGAGAGATGTATCCCGTGAAGATGGAGCGCACCATGGGACGGTTGGGCTTGATGATGATGGCAGCCATGTGCGCGACAAAGGCGAGCACGAACAGGACAAAAAAGATGTTGTGAACCCAGGTCGCCCACATCACCAGGACGTAGGACATGTCGGGTGCGTAGACATTCTTGTAGGTCTTGATCAGGCCGGAGACGATGAGGCCTGCAATAATGACGGCCATGCCCGCATAGGCCAGCCTCTGCTCGGGCAGGTACTTATGGAAGGCGGGCTCCTCACCCCGGCCCAGGAAGCTCTTGATCACCTCCACCGACGCCTTCAGATCACCCTTTTTCGGGAGCATGTCCGTGTGGCCCTGGAGCCCGTGATACACGACGTGGAACAGGGACGCCGCGACGAAGACCACCGATGCCGCATAATGGAGCTGAAGAGAAAAGATGAAGTCCCCGGACCATGTCATGCCGGGCAGGTCGGTGATGTAGTAGCGCCCGGCGATGGGAAGCTCGAAGATGCCCGTGATCACCAGGACGAGGCCGGAGAGGGCCACGGCCCAGTGTTCCGCGACCTCGACAAGGCTGTGGCGCCGGATGAGATCCTTCTTTTTTCCGGTCTCGGGATTCATCATTTTTTCTGCTCCTCTTCGGGGCTGCCGTTCTTCCTGCCCTTCAGGGCGCCCGCCACGGCCAGGACCCCCGCTGTCAGGCCGATGGCCGGAGACAGGAGCACCGAGTTGCCCAGGCTGTCGGTCTTTGCCATCCGCCGCTGAACCGGGGCCATATGAGGCCTTCCGGGACCCTTTTCGATGGCGGCGTCGATCTTCTCGAAGGGTATGGGCGAGACATAGAGCGTCGCGGTGCCGCCGTTTTCCTCCCTGCCGTAGAGGTGGCCGCCCATTCGGTCGGCCCGCCTCAGGGCCTCGGCGTGGATGACGTCCCGGGGCCCGGAGAGCAGGGCGTTTCTGGGGCAGGCGTCCACGCATACCGGGTTTTTCCCCTCAAGCAGCCTGTCGTGGCACAGGTCGCACTTGAACATGACCCCGTTTCCGGCCAGCGTGGGCGCGATCTGCAGATAGATGCCAACCCCTGACTGGCGCTGGGGAATGTTCCAGGGACAGACCGTGCGGCACTTGGCCCCGCCGAAGCAGACCTCGCTGTCGATCACCACTGCCCCGGTCTTATGCTTGTGGTTGGCCGCAAAGGGGCATATGGTCGCGCAGGCTGGATTGTCGCAGTGCATGCACCGCCTGGGGATGTTGAGGAACCACCTTTTACCGTCGTGCTCCGCCTCCGCCTTGTGGATGAATAGATAGTTGTAGGGGGTGAGCCTGCCGGTCAGGTGTTTCCTGTCCGAGAAGTCCTCGATCTTTCCGCGGGGGAACAACTCGGGCAGGGGGTCCACGGGCTCGGGAACCTGCCGGAGGTTCTTTTCCCTGCAGGCCTGGATGCAGGCGGGAGTCTCCCGGTCGGGACACCCGTCGCACAGGCTGATATCGATCAGGGTCGCCACGGCGCCCCCGGTGCCTGTACGGGCGTGGACCGATGAGCCCAGGCCCGCTGACACGGCTGCGGTCATGGCTGCCTTGAGCAGGGTCCTGCGCGAGATTCCATGTTTTTTCCCATCAGTCATTGCATCACCTCCGGATCAGTCAAGTCGATGCGGAGCAAAAATATCTCCCTGAGAATATACCACAGATGTCCTCATCCTGAACAGGAATTCGGAAGGCCCTGCGGATTGAGCCGGGAGATGACCCGCACGCCCAGAAACGACCCGTCGATAGTGATGTCGCCGGTGAGCTCCAGCACATCCTTTGCCACAACGAAGATGAATCCGTCTACCCGGAAGGCATGATCGCCGTCTTTCGGCTCATCCAGAGCCAGCCGCAGCTGCGGCCCTCCTCAACCGAAACCCGGATGGATGCGCACAACCGGATCGTCCCGCCGGGAGGTGAACCCGGCGAGCTGTTTTCTGCCGCCTTCGGTCAGTGTGATCATCGGTAAATCCTCCTTTCATGGTTCATGACTTTTTGGTAGTACTGCCGATACCGGTTGTCGAGCATGTGAGGGAGAAAAACATTGATCTGTATCAAGAAAACGAAAAACAGGGATTCGGCATGGATGCGCTGAGTGTTTTGCTTCACATCCCGCTCTTTGCAGGCCTGCCTGCGGACCAGATGAGGATTCTCGCCGGCTGCGCCCGTGAGAAAAGCGTCCGAGCGGGACAGATGGTCTTCGCCGACGCCCAGGAATCTCGTGGACTCCACCTCGTGGTGTGGGGGAGGGTGAAGATTTTCAAATCCGCTCCCGAAGGCCGGGAGCAGACAATCTTCGTCTTCGGGCCGGGGGAGCCCTTCTGCCTGACGGCCCTGACCGACCAGGTTTCCCCTGCGGGAGCCATGGCCCTGGAAGACACGCGGATTCTGCTCTTTCCCGCAGAGGTGCTCGAAGCGGTGGCCAGGAAGGAGCCCTCGCTGCTGTTCAACATGCTCCTGGCCCTTTCCCGCAGGCTCAAGGAATCCATCGACCTGATCGAGTCGCTCTCGCTCAAGGAGATTCCCCAGCGGCTCGCCGCCTTCCTGGTCAATTCCCTCGATCAGGAGGGCCGGGACGAGCGGATCGATCTGCGCTTTCCGCACAGGGAGCTGGCAAAGATCATCGGTGCCACGCCCGAGACACTCTCGCGGGTTCTGAAGCGCATGAGCGAGGACGGCCTCCTGAAGCTGGAGGGCCGGACCATAAAGATACTCTCCCGGCCGGGCCTGAACCTGATCGCTCAGGGCGGGCAGCCCCCCTCGGGCGATGGCTGACGCGCATGGAACCGCACGAGCTTTTCCGGGCCTCCATGTCCGGACGGTCGTGGCAGGCCTTCTCATCCCGCGGCCGTGCCGCCTCGCCGCTCAAGTATGCGGCAAAAAAATAGAATTCTTCCGCATACGGTGTCCCGAAAAAGGCAAAAAGGATAACGAAGTTCATCTACTGGTAAAAAAGGTGCAGGGAATTCAGCCCCGGAAGTTCCTTAATAAATCATGAATAATCAAAGAGTTGAGAACGTCTATTGAAAATTGATTATTCATTCGATATAATCCATCTTTCGCAACCTGGCGAGAGAAACCATGAAAGGGGAATATTCAGTCATGAACGCAGGTATCAGACATGAAAGACTCCGCAGTTGGATTCAGGAAATAGAGCAGCTCTGCCAGCCCGACCAGGTATACTGGTGCGACGGCACCCGGGAAGAATACGACCGGTTGATCGCACAGACAATCGCAAACGGAAACTCCATTCCGTTAACGAAACGACCCAACAGCGTCCTGTTCCGTTCTCATCCGAGCGACGTTGCCCGGGTGGAGGACCGCACCTATATCAGCACCAGAGAGCGGGACGATGCCGGTCCCACGAACAACTGGATCGACCCCGGCGAGCTTAAGGGCGTTATGAAAGACCTGTACAGGGGGTGCATGAAGGGCCGCACCTTGTACGTGATTCCCTTTTCCATGGGGCCTATCAATTCACCTATCGCCAAGATCGGCATCGAGATCACGGACAGCCTCTATGTGGTGTTAAACATGCATATTATGACCCGCGTCGGGACAAAAGTGCTCGATGCTCTGGGCACAGACGGCGAATTCATTCCCTGCCTGCACTCCGTGGGCGCCCCGCTCGAGCCCGGACAGCAGGACGTGGCCTGGCCCTGCGCGCCCATGGAACAGAAATACATCAGCCACTTCCCTGAGGAAAACCTGATCTGGTCGTACGGATCGGGCTACGGCGGCAACGCCCTGCTGGGCAAGAAGTGCCTGGCCTTGAGGATCGCCTCTGCCATGGCCCGGCGCGAAGGCTGGATGGCCGAGCACATGCTGATCCTCAGGCTGACGAACCCGGAGGGCAGGCGGTTCCACATCGCGGCGGCCTTTCCGTCTGCGTGCGGCAAGACCAACCTGGCCATGCTCCAGCCCACGATCAAGGGCTGGAAGTGCGAGACCATCGGCGACGACATCGCCTGGATGAAGATCGGCCCGGACGGCAGGCTCTATGCCATCAACCCCGAGGCAGGGTTCTTCGGCGTCGCGCCCGGGACGTCATATGATTCCAACCCCATGGCCATGAACACGCTCCACGAGAACATCATCTTCACCAACTGCGCGCTCACCGACGACGGCGACATCTGGTGGGAAGGCATGGACGGAGAGCCGCCCGCCCACGCTATTGACTGGAAGGGCCGCGACTGGACCCCGGGCAGCCCGGACCCGGCGGCGCACCCCAATGCGCGGTTCACCGCGCCTGCCGGCCAGTGCCCGGTCATCTGCAGCGACTGGGAAAAACCCGAGGGCGTTCCCATCGACATCTTCATCTTCGGCGGCAGGCGCGCGGGCGTGGTGCCCCTGGTGAACGAGGCGTTCAACTGGGACCACGGGGTGTTTCTCGGCGCCACCGCCTCGTCCGAGACCACTGCCGCCAATATCGGCGACATCGGCAATCTCAGACGCGACCCCTTTGCCATGAAGCCCTTCTGCGGCTACAACATGGGCGACTATTTCCAGCACTGGCTCGACATGGGCGACCGGCTGGGCGAGAAGGCCCCCCGGATCTTCTATGTGAACTGGTTTCGCAAGAGCGGGCAAGGCAAGTTCCTCTGGCCCGGCTTCGGCGAGAACAGCCGCGTGCTCAAATGGATGTGCGAGCGCGTCGAGGGCAAGGCGGGCGCCAGGAAGACCGCCATCGGCCTCGAGCCCGAGGACGGCGGGCTCGACCTCACGAACTTAAGCATCCCGGCCGAGAACATGAAAGAGCTGCTCGCCGTGGATCAGGATGCCTGGAAGGCCGAGATCCCGAGCCTGGAGCAGCACTTCGCCCAGTTCGGCGACCGTCTGCCCGAGCGCGTGAAGAAGCAGCTCGATGAGCTCAGGGAGCGTCTGGGCGCAAAAGCCTCGTCTGTACGAGAGTCCGCGTAATTGTCCTGAACAGGGCACGGGAAGGGTGCAAGGTCCTGCCCGCGCCCTGTCTCGCTGTTCATGCAAACCCCATCAGCTCCCTGATGTGGTCTGCGTTTTCCCGCGAGGTGAGGATCTCGAGCAGCAGAAAGGCCACGTCGATTGCCGTGCCCGGCGAGGTGGAAGTGATGAGGTTCCCGTCCCTGACGATCCGCCTGTCCTGCACCAGGGCACCTGTGGCCGCGAGCTGCTTCCTTTTCTGCTCTTCGAGATGATAGGTCGTGGCGGACCTCCCCTTGAGGACCCCGCTCATCCCCAGGCACAGCGAGGCGACGCACACCGCTGCAACGGGTTTTCCCCGTCCGGCGAAGTCCCGGATCACCTCCAGGAACTCTTCAGAAAAGGAATCCTCATAAAAACCCGCCGTACCGAACCCGCCGGGAATCGCCAGGGCATCCATCCCGTCGAGGTCCAGCTCGTGGACCAGCGCGGCGGGGACTGTCTGGTGACCGAAGGTGCAGGTGAGCTCCGGGTGGAGACCCGCGGTGATCACCCGTATGTGCTCGGCCCCGAAGGTGTCGGCCCAGCCGAGCACATCGGTGAACGCGGCCGCCTCATACACCTCGAATCCGTTTGCCAGGAGGATGAGTACGTGCTTCATGGCATGATTCTACAGCAGTGACGCATGCAGGGCCAGAAATTCCTCTGTTTTGAAGAACATCGATCTTTCCCTTTCACCCTTTGCCGAAAAAAACAGGAGACCGAGGATCAATGAGCCGGCAGGCCGGCAGCGGGCCTGCTATTTGACCAGCACGAGCAGCATCTTGAAGCGGGAAGCCGCCTTCACTGCATGCGGCCTGTGGGCGGGCATGATGATCATCTCGCCTTGTTTGAGCGAATGAGGCGATCCCTCGATGTACACCTCTGCCCGGCCCTCCAGGATATACACCAAGGCGTCGAATGGAGCGGTGTGCTCGCTTAAGCCCTCTCCCGCATCAAAGGCAAAAACACTCACCGTGCCCGTGGGTTTTGTGACGATCTCCCTGCTCACCACGGAATGATCCTGGTAAGAAGCAAGATCTTTGATGGCGTGCACCTTTGCCAGAAGCTCTTCTTTTACCCCTTGCCCGGTCATGATAGTTGCCTTGCTCATCTTTTTCCGAGCCGGTACCCTGCAACACCGAGAAAGCCCGAGATGAAAATGAGCAGTGATGCGGGCTCGGGCACCGGAGCCGACCTCGGCACGGTCACCCCGTGCTCTGCCACGAAGAGGTCCGGCACGGACAGGCAGTGGCGCACCACGTCGAAGTGCTGGCTGCCGGGCATGCCGGAAAGGAAGGAGACAAAGCTTACGGAGAAGCTGAACCTGCCGCCTGGCTGGATATCATCTGCCGTGTCGTGGAACCCCATGTAGTCGTCATAAGACTCGAAGCGCCACATGTTGTCGATGGATTCATGCACCCACCCGTCCGGCAGGCTGTCGATGGAGAGAATCTCCCCCTGCCGGATATACCCTCCGGGAGATTCACCGGGGACATACAGCGCCAGGGAACAGATGGTATCGGGCGTGTCGTTGAGAATGTCGTAGCGGTATTGCCATGCATCGGGAATACCGCAACTCAACTGAGAGACCGTGTACGTTATGAACGTCGCATGCAGGCCGGCAGGCAGGCACATGACAAAACCCAGGGCGACCAGTGGACAGAGAATCCTTTTCATACCCCCTCCAAAATGATTAGGTCATACAATACATGATGGGAAGAGGACCCGGCGATTCAATACCAGGGGAAAGGGCTCTTTTCGGTAGTGGGTCAGTTTGAGCCACATGGTTTTTCCGCAACGTGCAAATCAACTGCAACTAGCATGTTCATACAGTGAACATGCTAGTTGCATCATGCAAAAAACTAGGTGCTGTACGCAAACGTGATCAGACCAAGTGAACAGTTGTTCCCGCTGAAGTGACAATCCATGAAATAGGTGGAGATACAGGTCCCCTGCCTTCGCATGGAAGGCAGTTTGCATACAGCACCTAATAATCTGGCATATAGAGAAGTGATCCCAACTCTTTCTTCTCATGTTCTGGCTCATTTCTTAGGCCCTATTTCATCGGCCATTTTTGAGCAAGACCCACTTATAGACCTGTCCGAATTTGCGGAGGCACTTCTATAGTTGTGATTCAATCTGTATTATTATATTATTGAAATACTTAAGTAGAATTATAAGTTGCTGATTGGAGATCTTAGGCATGGGGATGTAGGCAAATCGAAGAAGCAGCTTGTCCAAGAGCTGGCAGATGCACGCAAGCGCATAGCCGAGTTGGAAGAGTATGCGGCCGAGTGCAAGTTGACAGAAGATGCATTGGAAATCAGCCTGAGAAGGTTCCAGATACCCTCTGAATCAACGTTTGAGGGGGTAGTTCTCGTTGAAGATCGGACCATAACCGATATTAATGACCAGTTGCTTCAACTGATGGGCTACTCAAGAAACGAGGCAATAGGAGCGGATATTCTACCCTTTATACATCCTGATGACTTGTCCAAGGTGCTCCCCGGTATTCTGGCAAGCAAGGAGCAGATAACTGAACATCGAATGATCAGGAAAGACGGCTCCATCATCTTTGTGGAATCCCATGGCAAGCCATTGAATATACATGGCCATAGAGCACGCATTACCTTGATCCGGGATATCACTGAGCGCCGGAGAGCTGAAGAAGAGCGACGCAATCATCATGATAAACTAGAAGAGATGGTAAAAGCGCGCACCCTTGAACTGGCCGAAAGAAATTGCCAACTTAAAAAGGAGATCGCTGAACGGAAGAAAGTGGAAAGTTCCCTCAGGGAGAGCGAAGCCCTTTACCGACTCCTGACAACCAATGCTAACGACATCATCTTTACCATGGATCTCGATCTTCGCTTCACTTTCATCAGCCCATCCGTATCGAGAATCAGAGGTTTCACAATCGAAGAGGCCATGTCACAGACAATTTCTGAAGCCCTAACCCCCGCATCGCAGGAAGTTGCCATGAGTGTCTTCACCGAAGACTTGGATTCCGTGCTCAAGGGCTCGAAGGATACATCGATAGTTCGTACTGTTGAACTTGAGGAAACATGTAAGGATGGCTCAACGATTTGGACAGAAACCGCGTTTTCCTTTTTGCGTGATGACACGAATAATCTTAAAGGCATCCTGGGCATAACTCGCGATATCTCTGAGCGCAAAAGGGCCGAGCACGAGCTGCGCTCCGCATCGATGTACGCACGCAGGCTCATCGAAGCAAGCCCGGACCCACTGATCACGATCAGCGCCGAAGGTAAGGTGACGGACGTAAACAAAGCCACTGAAAATATCACTGGCATGCATAGGAAAGATCTCATCGGGACGGACTTCTCGGACTACTTCACCGAGCCCACCAAGGCCCAGGCCGGTTATGAGAAAGTTTTTCGGGAAGGGTTGGTCAAGGACTACCCCCTTGCCATACAGCACACTTCGGGAAAGGTAACCCAAGTTCTATACAACGCAACTACTTACCGTAACGAGAACGGTCAAATACAGGGTGTTTTTGCAGCAGCCCGGGACATCAGCGAATTACGACAGGCACAACAGGCCCTCCTGGAATCCCTCAATGAGTTGGAAACGAGGAATATCCTCCTCCAGGAAGAGATTGCCGAGCGTGAAAAGGCTGAAGCAGAGAAGCGCAAGGTTGAAGCCCAGCTAGCCCAGGCTCAGAGGATCGAGGCCCTTGACAGGTTTGCGGGCGGCATTGCCCACGACCTGAATAACATCCTCTACCCCATCATCATCAACATAGAGGAACTCTTCGATGAAGAACGGGAGGGATCTGCCCACCATGAAATACTGACCCAGACCCTGAAGGCGGCGTACCGCCAGAGAGACCTCATCAAGAAGATCCTCTCATTCAGCAGGCGGAGAGATCGGGCCAACCAGCCGATCAGGGTCAGACCGCTGCTGGAGGAAACGCTTTCATTCCTGCGGTCCTCTCTCCCGAGCACGATCAGCATACAGGAGAATATCCATGTGCAGACCGATGTCGTTATGGGCGATCCGATACAGATCCAGCAGGTCATCATGAACCTTTGTCAGAACGCAGCCGATGCGCTGGAGTCGGAGAGAGGCGTCATAGAGATAGAGCTTGCGAATGTCCGTATGGAGTCCTTGTATTACCTTCGCGACATGAAAGCGGGAGACTATCTGAAGCTCACGGTCAAAGATACCGGCATAGGTATGAGTCCTCAAGTGGTGGATCGTGTTTTTGAGCCGTTCTTCACGAGAAAGGGTATCGGGAAAGGCACCGGCATGGGGCTTCCTGTTGTTCATGGTATAGTAAAGAGCCACGGCGGGGCCGTTACCGTCGAGAGCGAAGAGGGAAAGGGCTCTCTCTTTACGGTCTATCTCCCCATCAGTCATACAGCGTATCCTGCTCAAGCTTCTGATGTAGAAAGCACGCCATCAGTGCAGGGCAAGGAGAGCATCCTCCTTGTCGATGACGAAGAATTAATCCTTTCCAGCCTGCAAAGAACACTGAGGTTATCCGGCTATCGGGTGACAGCGCTCAAGGATGGACAGGAAGCTCTCAAAGAGTTCAGTGAGAATCCCGGTGAATTCGATCTCGTCATCACCGATCTGACCATGCCCGGCATGACGGGTTTAGAGCTCTCCCGAAAGCTCCAAGAAAAACGCCCTGACCTCCCCATAGTACTCTGCACCGGTTACAATGATGTCATAAGCCAGCAGGAAGCGAAGTCTTTTGGAATAAAGGAGCTACTGCTGAAACCTATCGGAACCGTTGAATTAAAAAAGGTTGTCCAACTGGCTTTAGAACACTGACATGTTGAGATAGCTGTAATATATTTAGTAGCTTAAACCTATGATATCCGAATAAGAGTTATACTTTTTGAGAAGAAAGCTCAAACTTTCTATACTGGCACGGTATCGTTCATTTCAAAGACCTGCCCAGAATTTTGCTATCGTGAGGATATGTATAATTGCCTTGCTTTGACGATATCATCCGAAGCCCTTTCCTTGCAGGATATGATACAATCGATGGAAATCACACTCTCACTCTCGGCAGGTCCGCCAGTGTTTATGATGGTATCATGGTTGTTGAGAGAAGTTGAAACTTTTGCCGAGTTGAAAAGGCCGGGGATTTACCCCGGCCTTCTTTGCGAAGTGGGGACAGGGTGGGGACAAATCGGATTTCATGGTGATGTGGAAGAATATTCCTATACGACGGTTTGTCTGTAAAACCTCATCAAAAGCACATGCCCGAGACCGGACTCGAACCGGTACGGAGTTGCCCCCGAGGGATTTTAAGTCCCTTGCGTCTACCAATTCCGCCACTCGGGCACGATGCAAGGGATGTAATATCTGCGGGGGGATCTGTCAAGCATATCAAGGGGCCCTTTGCCTGGGATGAGGTGTCCCGCTGCCGCCGTGATCAAGGCATACGGCGGCATGCAAGGGATATTGCCATATTCAAGGATTGCTGATATCATTTCGATAATACAATATAAATAGAAATAGCCTTCTCCGCAGCAGGCGGTGCAGGAAATGTTCAGCAGAGAGGAGCGTTTATGATCAAAGTGACGTGTCTCGGGGCGTCGGGTAGCGTAACCGGGTCGTGTTTTCTGATAGAGAATGTTCACGGGAAAAAGGTCATGGTGGACTGCGGCCTCTTCCAGGGAGGCAAGCAGATGGAGCTGCGCAACTGGAGAGACTGGGACTTCAACCCCTCGCAGTTAAGCACGCTCTTTCTCACCCACGCCCATATCGACCACAGCGGGAGGATTCCCAAGCTGGTCAGAGACGGGTTCAAGGGCAGGATCATCACCTCGGCTGCCACGGCCCAGCTCTGCGAGATCATGCTCCTGGACTCGGCGCATGTGCAGGAGATGGACGCCCGGTGGCAGACCAGGAAGAACCGGCGCAGAGCGGGCAGGGACATCAAGCCCCTCTACACCGCCGAGGATGCGCAGGCCAGCCTGCAGTATCTCCACCCGGTGGAAGAAGACGAGATGGTCGTGGTAGAGGAGGGAATCAGAGCCAGGATCAGAAACGCCGGGCACATCCTGGGGTCGTCGATCCTGGAGCTGTGGATCAGAGACGGCGAGCAGGACATCAAGCTCGTGTTCTCCGGCGACCTCGGCATGGAAAACCAGCTCATCGTCAAGAGCCCGCAGGAGATCTTCAACGCCGACTACCTCTTCGTGGAATCCACCTACGGCAACCGGGAGCACAAGGATTTCGCAACCAGCAAGGAGGAGCTCCTGGAAGCCATCAACTACGCGGTGTCCAAGAACGAGAAGGTTCTCATCCCCGCCTTTGCCGTGGAACGCACCCAGGAGATCATCTATATCCTCAACGAGTTCCACCGCGCGGGCCGGCTCCCCGACATTCCCATCTACCTCGACAGCCCCCTGGCCATCAAGGCCACCGAGATATTCCGGCAGAACAGGAAATACTACGACGAGGAGACCATGGCCATGGTGAACAAGGGCATCGACCCCTTCGAGATGCCCAACCTCATCTACACCCCCACCACCGAAGAGTCCATGGCCATCAACGAAAAACAGGGCTCGGCCATCATCATTGCGGGCAGCGGCATGTGCACCGCGGGCAGGATCAGGCACCATCTCAAGCACAACCTCTGGCGGCAGGGCGCGAGCATGGTGATCGTGGGCTTCCAGGCACAGGGCAGCACGGGCAGGCAGATCGTGGACGGCAAGACCACGGTGAGGCTCTTCGGCGAAGACGTGGCGGTCAGGGCCAAGGTGTTCACGATCGGCGGGTTCTCGGCCCATGCCGACCGGAAGAACCTGCTGAAATGGGTGGGCAACTTCGCCGAGTCGAATCCACAGGTGTTCGTGGTGCACGGCGAGAACTCGGCAAGCCTGGATTTCGCGCAGCTCGTCCACCAGGAGCTCGGGTTCAAGTCCTATGTACCGGGCTGGCGCGAGACCCTGTTCCTCAAGCCCCGGGAGTTTCCCATCGAGGTCGCACCGCCGGCACCGGAAGAGGTGGTCAACCTCGGCGACGACATTCTCCAGGTCTACCAGGCGGTGTCGAGCGAGCTCGACCAGCTCAGGTGGCGCATCAAACGGGCCGACGGCCGCATCAGGATCACCGAGGAGGATATCGACCGCCTCAGGTATATCCAGGAAGAGCTGCAGCAGATCCTGGCCGCGTGATCGCTTGTGCCGGGGGCTAGTCCCGGTTGTCGAACAGCCGCTGAGCCTTTCTGCCGGTCCGGGGGAGGCTTCCATAGTCGACGATCTCCACGATCCCCCGCACCAGCAGCGCCTTGCGGATGTCCACGCCGATCTGCCGCCCGAGCTCCGTGTCTCCTTCAGGGCCGGCTCCCCAGGCCCGTTCGACCTTGATGGTCATGTAGTCCTTGCCGTCGGGGCCGCGGTCGAGGAGGATCTGGTGCTCGCTGCCGATACCCCGGTGCTGGGAAAGGATTTCGTCGATGTGGCTCGGATAGATGTTTACGCCCCGGATGATGAACATGTCGTCGGACCTGCCCGTGAGCCTGTCGTGGCGGGGCAGGACAGAGCCGCAGGGGCACTGCCCGGGGATGAGACGGGTGAGGTCGCGCGAGCGGTAGCGGATGAGAGGCGAGCCCTCTTTTCGGAGCGTGGTGTAGACCATCTCGCCCACCTCTCCCTCGTTCACCGGTTCCAGGGTCTCGGGGTCGAGGATCTCCAGGATGTAGTAATCCGCCCAGTAGTGTATGCCGGTGTGGTGTTCGCAGTCGAGCCCGGTGCCAGGTCCGTAGACCTCGGTCAGCCCGGGGATGTCGAAGAGGTGATCCGCACGGAAGAGCTCCCGGATCTTGGCGCGCATGATGTCGCTCGAACGCTCGGCCCCCATAATGATCTTCCTGACCTTGAGTTTGTCCAGAATGCCGTGCTTCTCGGCCTCTTCCGCGAGAAGGAGAGCCATGGACGCGGTGGCGCAGAGCACCGTGGGCTGAAAGTCCACCAGAAACTGCAGGTGGATCTCGATGTTGCCGGGCCCCACGGGCAGCGCAATGGCGCCGAAACGCTCGCAGCCGTTCTGGAACCCGGCGCCTGCGGTCCATACCCCGTAGCCCACGCAGATCTGCACCCGGTCTTCCCGGGTGAGGCCCGCGGTTTCGTAGCACCGGGCGAACATGTCTGCCCAGTCGTCGATGTCCTTGGCCGTATACACCATGACCTTGCGCTTGCCCGTGGTGCCGGACGATGCATGGATCCGCACGATATCCTGAAAAGGAACCGAACGCAGAGGCCAGGGATACTCGCCTCTCAGGTCGTCCGCCGTGATGAAGGGCAGGCGTCTCAGGTCGTCGAGAGTGCGGATGTCCTCCGGCTTCACCCCTGCATTGCCCA
Organism: Deltaproteobacteria bacterium; assembly: GCA_018436855.1. Lineage (GTDB taxonomy): Bacteria > Desulfobacterota > Desulfomonilia > UBA1062 > UBA1062 > Phosphitivorax. Next base: position 89,034 of record JAHDKO010000015.1, read on the forward strand.
GGCGCTCACGGTAGAACGCCGAACCGCTGTAGGCGTGGTTCACGGTCCACTTCAGGCCGCGAAGCTGCAGATCGAGGAGTTCTTCTCTCGTTCGGAACCCGGGCATGAATCTCTTCTCCATCGCCTTGCATCCTCTCTGACAAAATTTATCGCGCTCCGCCCTCAAAACCGGCTTGAAGCGCTTTTCTGTTCGTCTCCACGACCTTGGCCGGAGAGATCCTTTCCACGATCTCTCCGATATCGGCCCGGTCGATCCCCAGGACCTGCGCCGTGCGTCCGAGCACGATCATGTTGACTGCGCCCGGGGCGCCCAGGGATCGTGCGACTCCGGCCGCATCAACGACATGGCTGAAGGTCCCGGTGTCCGCTGCCGCGTTGACGACGGAGATGCCGCCCTGCCTGAGCATGGGCAGGTGAGACAGCGCCTCCTGCTCGTCGAGCCCGATGAGAACATCCGCGGCCCCGGGCGGGATCAGCGGGCCTGCATATCGGCCGACCTTGAGGCTTGCCGTGACCGTGCCCCCGCGCATCGCCATCCCGTGGGTCTCCGAGGTGATGACCTCGCGGCCCGTTGTGGCGGCCCACACCGCAAGGGCGCGCGCCAGGAGCAGAATCCCCTGGCCGCCCAGACCCACCATGAAGATCTGCCGGTCGGAGCATGCGCCCGGGCTCATGACTCTTCCTCCGCGACAATGGCCTCTACCGGGCATACCGGCACGCACACCCCGCAACCGATGCACAGGGATGCGTCGATCCGGGCGCGCCTGTCCATGACGGATATGGCCGGGCACTCGAACTCCCGGACACAGAGTCCGCAGCCGGTGCACTCTTCGGTGATGCGCATCGCATAATGCGTCTGTGCCTGCAGGACCCGGCGATCCCTGATGCAGGGGTGCCGCGCGATGACGGCTGTCACGCCCTCGGCCTCTGTCCGGGCGTACGCTTCCTGTACCACCTCCGTGAAACCGTCCATGTCATAGGGGTCGTGGATCCGGACTGTTTTGACCCCGCATCCGGCGATCGCCTCTTCCAGCGAGAGCGTGCGGCCGCTGAAGTCGTTGGTCATTCCCCCGGTGGCAGGCGTGGGCTGGTGACCGGTCATGGCCGTGGTGGCGTTGTCCAGCACCACGAGCACAAACCTGGCCCCGGTGACCAAGGCGTTGATCGTGGGCGGGATGCCCGCATGGAAGAAGGTGGAGTCGCCGATGATCGCCGCGACAGGGGGCGGAGCGGAAGTGTCCTTGAACGCGTGGAAGAACCCGGCTGCCTGGCTCACCGCAGCCCCCATGCACAGGCAGGTGTCCACGCCCCCCAGGTTGAGCCCCAGGGTGTAGCAGCCGATGTCCGAGGCATAGATGCCGCCGGGCAGGGCGCGTTTGACGGCATAGAAGGCGGCCCGGTGGGAGCATCCCGCACACAGGGAGGGCCTTCGCTGCTTTGCGGAAACCGTAGTGCGCTCGGGCGCCCGGGTCCCGGTGAACTCCTCGAGCACCCGGGCCACGACCTCCGGAGTGAGCTCGCCTGCATCGGGGACCATGCCGTCCATCTTCCCCGATACCCGCTCACGGTTGATGAACTGCATCTCGATCACCGGCTCGGTCTCTTCCACCACCAGGACCCGTGAGTGCCTTTCCATCAGTGATGAGAGGGCGCGCCTGTCCAGGGGGAAGGGCATGTCGATCTTGTAGATGCTGAAATCCTGCCGGCTGCCGAGCTCGGCGAGAACATCCAGGAGGTAGGCGCATGCGACCCCGGAAGAGACCACGGCCAGGCCGGTGTCGCCGGACCCGTGCACCAGTCTCGGACTGGCCCAGGGATGCTGTTCGATCTCCCGGAGCTTGGCGTTGAGCTCCCGGTGCAGCACGAGCCTGGGGCCCGGGGTGGCCGCCCAGCGGGAAGGGTTTTTCCGGAAGTCGGGCCTGCGGTTCAAGGGTTCGATGTCGGGCGGCTCAACGAGCTGGCGCGCATGGCACACCCGGGTGGTGGGCCTCAGGATTACCGGGGTTTTGTAGCGCTCCGAGAACTCGAAGGCCTGCATGGTCATCTCCAGGGCCTCCCGGGGGCTCATGGGGTCGAGCACCGGCACCTTGGCGTGCACGGCAAAGAGACGGGTGTCTTGCTCGGTCTGAGACGAGTGAGGACCGGGATCGTCGGCGACCACCAGGAGCAGCCCCCCGGTCACGCCCATGTAGGCGGCGCTGATCACCGGGTCCGAGGCCACGTTGAGCCCCACCTGCTTCATGATCGCGGCCGAGCGCCTGCCGGTGATGGAGTTGGTGAACGCCACCTCCACGGCGGTCTTCTCGTTGATCGACCATTCAACGTGCACGGGCAGGTCTCTCTGCGACGCCAGTCTCATGGCCGCTGTGCACACCTCGGAGGCCGGGGTGCCGGGATAGGAGGTCACCACGTTTGCGCCGCTCGCAAGGATGCCGTGCGCGATCGCCTCGTTGCCGAGCAGGATCTCGTGTGCCTTGTCGCCTTGTTTTCCTGTTGCTGCCGGTGCTCGTGTTTGCGTGCTCATGAAAAGATCAACGGCCCCCTTATCTACGATGTTCTCGCCCGCTCCTCATGGCCGGTGCGCGTGCGCCATGCACGTGTCCGGCGGATTGTCTTCCCGTCAACGGGAGGCTGATGGGGCAGGACCCGGTATCCTGTCCGGGTAATAAAAAAGGCGGCTAAAGGGCCGCCTTCCGGGATGCTGCACTGGAGACGGACCACATCATCCATGGGGGAACCGCCACCAGAGTCTTGAAAGGGCCTTGCCGTCCATGGAGCACAGTTAAACGTCAAACGGATTTGTTTGTCAATGGAAAGGGCGATAAAAAATCACTGCAGTAATGAGAAAATTACTGTCGGGAGAAACGGAACTTTCTCGGGAATCCGCTGTGCAGGACTTTTTCGCCTGCTCCAGGAGAATGCCCGCTCCAGCACCCCGGAGAAGCCGTCTCTTCGGAGGATGCCTCGGATGAGCAGGGATTCAGAATCCATGCCGCCATCACCGGACGATCAGGGAAAATGAAACAGGGGGATGAGGTTTTTCCAAGGGGCCTATTGATTTGAAAATGACGATCTCTATTATCTGTCTTTATCATCCAATGGAACCTTGGGCAGCAGGCCTTTCTTAAAAGCTTGGGCACGATAAAATCTGTGTAAAGGAGCAGAAGATGGCATTAGATCGGGAACACAGAACACACCAACGGATGAGTTGCAGGATTCCTATGGAGTATACCTTCAGGAGATCTCACAAGTCTTACCAGGCAACGGTCTACAACATCAGCGATGAAGGCCTGTATGTGGAAACCGACCGCGAGCTCAGGCCGGGCCAGGACGTCAGGATTTCCATCCGGCAGGATATGCCCGAAGGGTTCACTCATCTCGCCCTTGACGATCAGTCGGGCATCATTCGCTGGTCCCTGCCCGTGACCAGCGGCAGGCGCCATGTCTACCGGGCCGGTATCAGGATCTCTTCACCGGGCATGAAGATATCCTTCCAGGGACTGCCCGAAGCCCAGTATTTCTGCGATATCTGCGGTGAGCAGGTCAGCTACCGGCAGGTCAGGAAAGAGGGGCTGATCTGGATGTGCCCGCATTGCAGCGAATATGTCACGCATCTCCCGGTCGCGGTCCGCAGGGTGGCGTCCCGGCATCTCATCGGGAACGTGATCTGACGGGACGGCAATGCCGGCAGGCGGACAGTGCCTTGCGAAGCCCGTGCCCGTAAAAATCGGATGCGTCAGGAAAAAGAAGAAAGAACATCCTTCTCCCTGGAGGCGGTATCCGCCCGGGACGCGGTGTCTGTGCGGCGTTTCGTCCCGGGACATCCCCCTCGCCGGGCGGGTTCCCCGGACAATGCTCGTGAGGAGCCGACCCCGGGATGCCTTCCCATGGCAAGGCGCCGAAGACGTGATCCCCGGATGATCGTTGGAACCCCCCGCCTCAGCGCTCTTGAGAGGGTATCCGCCTGCCGTATTCTATCTTATGGTGAGCGAATACGATCTCCGCATCCGTGTCCCTGCCTGCTGCTGTGGGCGGCCCGGACAGGATGCACCAGGGGTTTTCCATGGGAAATCTGAAAATCGTCTCACACAGTGAAGAGCCCTTCATGAACCGGGAGGAAGCAGGCCGCCTCCTTGCGGGAGAGCTCAGGGAGTATGAAGACAAAGACACCGCGGTGCTGGGTATTCCCCGGGGCGGTGTGGCGGTTGCACAGGAGATAGCCCGGATACTCCGCGCCGATCTAGACGTGGTCCTGTCCCGCAAGCTGGGCGCACCCGGGAATCCCGAACTGGCCATCGGGGCCATCAGTGAGGACGGCACGCTGTTTCTGGATGAAGATCTCCACCAGAGGCTGGGTTCCTCCAATGAATTCACCGGCTATGTGGAAGACGAACGAGAGAAGCAGTACACCAGGATCGCCGAGAGCATCGAGCGCTTCCGTCGCGTGAGGCCCAAGATCCCGGTTCAGGGGCGCACGGTCATCGTGACCGACGACGGGCTGGCCACAGGCGCCACTATGCAGGCATCTCTGAAGACCGTCCGGAAGGAGAATCCGGAAAAGCTCATTGCCGCGGTTCCCGTAGGGAGCATGGAGGCCCTGGAAAAGATCGCCACCGACGCCGATGAGACTATCGTGCTCAAGGCGCCTCCCATCTTCTATGCCGTGGGCCAGTTCTATGAGTATTTCGGCCAGACCAGCGATGAAGAGGTCATTGCCTCCCTGAAGAAAAGCAGGGAACGATGAAGCCGGACAGTGACCGGCCGGCCTATCCCGCCTCTGTCCGCGGAGAGGTCGCGCCATACATGCCCCGGATCTCTTTCCGGAAGCGTTCCTTGATGACGCGGCGCTTGAGCTTGAGCGTGGGCGTCAGCTCGCCCCCTTCCACGCTGAAAGGCCTGGGCAGGAGCGTGAAGTACTTGATCTGCTCGTAGCGGGCAAGCTGTTTGTTCACCTCGTTCACCTGGTCCTGGATGAGCTCTCTGATCTCGTCGCGATGCACCAGCTCGGCAGGGTCGCTGAAGGCGATGCCCGATTTTTTTGCAAAGCGCTTCAGCTCGGGGAAATCAGGCACGATGAGACAGGTGAGGTACTTCTCTCCGTCGCCTGTCAGGCATGCCTGATCGATGTAGGGCCGGCCGGTGACCTTGAGCTCGATGGGATGCGGGGCCACGTTTTTGCCCCCGGAGGTGACGAAGAGCTCTTTCTTGCGGTCCGTGATCTCCAGGAACCCTTCCGCGTCGAACCGGCCGATATCACCCGTCATGAACCAGCCGTCTTCGGTAAAGCTGTCCCTGGTCTCCTGGGGCATCTTCCAGTATCCTGTAAAGATCTGGGGGCCTTTGGCCAGGATCTCGCCGTCGTCCGCGATCTTCTCCTGCGTGCCCAGCACGGCCTTGCCCACGGTGCCCGGCTTGATCTGGAGACGGTATGCCAGGGTGTTGTAGGCCACGGAAAGCTTCAGCGAGCGCAGCGGGTTCGTGTGTGGGGATTTGCCTTGAGCCTGCTTGCGGACCATGCAGTCGTGGGTCCAGTCGATCATCTTCTTCTGGAACCATGAGAGGCTGTCCCGGTCGATGCCTGTGAACTCCGGGGCGTTGAAGTTGAGAATGGCCGCGGTTTCGGTGAGACCATAGCCCTCGGTGAGCTGGATTCCCAGGGAGCGGATAAAGGTGCATACTTCCTTGCCGAGCTTGCCGCCGCCCGAGCCGGCCATGACGAGACGTTCCATCCCCGCCTCCTTACGCAGCCGGTTGAAGACCAGCACATTGGCCTGGGAAAACAGGAACAGGTCGAGCATGCCCAGCCGCTCTCCCTTTGCCATGGCGTCGGTGAACTTCTCTCCCTGGCGCATGGCCCATGCAAACAGCTTTCTCACATACCCGGGTTGCCGCGATACGATCGAGGTGACCTGGTCGTAGACCTTTTCGAAAAACCGGGGAATGCTGATGATCACGTTGGGCCTGAGCTCCAGCAGGGTCTTGGGAATCCGGCTGAAGTCGGGCTCGAAGGCGAGGATGCCGCCCTGTTTGAGGCCGCCTACGTGGTAGTCGCAGCTGCGGCCGTACACGTGGCAGACAGGCAGGTGCACCAGGAAGAGCAGATGAAGGTCCCTGTCCTGGGCCTGGCGGCGGATAAGGGTGGGGTCGGAGAACTGCTCCATGGCCGCCATGAAGTTCGCATGCGTGAGCATGGCGCCCTTGGGCCTGCCGGTCGTGCCCGAGGTGTAGATGATGCTCACCACGTCCTCGGGCCTCGCCTGTGCGATGCTCTTTTCCAGAGCGGTCAGGTCGAGGTTTTCCCGGCCCATCTCCATGACCTCGTTGAAATGGTAGCTGCCCTGCTCATGGCCGCTTTCTCCGGATTCCATGGTGATGATGAATTCCAGCCCGGTCCCGGGCTGTACCGCCCGGGCCATGGCGGCCTTGTCGCGGGTGGAGCAGAACACGGCCCGGGACTCGCTGTCGCCGACCATGTAGGAGAGCTCGTCTAAAGAAAGGGTGGGGTAGAGAGGAACCTCAACGCCGCCTACGGCCTGGATGGCCTGGTCGGCGATCACCCACCGCGGCCTGCTCTCGGAAAATATGGCGATTTTGTCTCCCCGTCCAATGCCCAGCGCCATGAGGCCGGAGGCGAGGTCGAGGACCTGACGGCGCGTCTCTTCCCAGGTGAGGGTGCGGAAATCGTCGGTGGGATCGCCTTTCGCATCGAACCGTCCCATGAGGAAGGGCTGCGCCGCCCCCATCTCCCGCGCCCGGGTATGGAAGAACCCGCACAGCGTGTCATTATCGAATGTCATAGAACACCTCCTCGCTATAAAAATTTTCACGATGCAGGGTGTGCCCATGCGTGTGGGGTGTACCTCTGCATCCGTCCACGAGATCCCGTCACTTTCAAATAAGAAGAAATTACAGGAGAACTTCATATTATCACCATTTCCTGTGCCGTGAAACAGAGAAATAACATGGGTTATCTCACGGGAGGACCATGTTGCCTCAGTCCGAAGCCGTGCATGGAAAGAGAAAGGTGCGCCCGGAAAAAGGCAGGATCTCCCCTTTAAGAATCAATCAGGCATGCCGGCGGGCAACGGCAAAGGAGGCCGTGTATCACTCCCCTACGGAGCGGCCGGGCGTGATGTCCTCGAACGCGGGTCTGATGGCCTGGATAAAGGCGTTTCTGAGCAGGTTGATCACAGCGGCCCAGTAGTCAACCTCCTGCTCCTCGAAGTCTCCTTCTATCGGTATGCGGGTGGCGACCCTGCCGGTGGGCTTGTTTTCCAGGATGCTCGCCGCTCCGCCCACAATGGTTTCCCAGGCCAGCTCGAGCGGGTCCTGGTCTTCTTTCCAGTCCACCACCTTCAGATCTTCGAACAGGGGTTTGACATATCCCTCATACGAACCCTGCTGTGCCACGATCTCCGAGTAGATGGTGAAGGTACCGGACTCCACGTCGAAGTTGCCATAGGCCCGCAAGAAATCGTTCAGACGGGTGAGCGCGAGATCGTTCAGGGCAAAGTTCATATCGAATGTCGGATCTTGCGCAAAGGTGTCGAGATTGAGGGAGACTTCGAGCTTGGGGTCGCCTTCATCCGGCAGGTTGTACAGGGTGGCGGTGGCGAACTTGCTCTGTCCCACTGAGCGGCTGTTCCGGAGGTTGGACGCGACCAGGTAGAGTTTTTCCATAGAGACATCGATCTCAGGGTCGCTGTGAAAGTCGCGGTAATGCACGATCCCGTCTCTCATCTCAAGCTGGTTGATGCTGAAAGGGAGCAGGTCGCCCGTGACCTCTATCCAGGTGGCGGGAACCTCGGTCTGCGAGGTGTCGTCCGTGGGGCCGGCGACGAAATTCAGCTCGGGCTGGTGAAGGACAATCTCTCCGACGTAAGCCCCGTTGAGAATCTCGGACCACTGGATGGACGATTCGATGCGGGCCACATCCAGAAAGGGCACAGGAATTGTGCCGCCGGTTTTCTCAACGGCCAGCCCATGTACGTCGAACGCGCCGCGCCAGAGGTGGAGATCGATATCCTGAACATGCCCCTGATAGCCTTCCATGGAGTCCAATGAACGGTTCACGTAATCCAGAACGAGGTGAGGCAGCGCTATGCGAAAGGCAACGAGTGCCGCGATGATCACCAGGACAGCAATGGTTATCCTGGATGTGAGGATACTTCCGACCCGATACATCTTTTTCTCCCGTATGGTCGTATTCCACCCGGCGAGGGCCTGATGCCGATGTATCTTAAGATGAATATGCTCCTGGACGAAGATTCCCGGGGGGCGCGAGGTTCCCTTGCGAGAGCGCGCCGGTGGAGCATTTCCGTGATCGGGCAATCACTGGAATCCCATGATCTCGTACATGCATTCGCCGGATATCATATCCTGCATCCCGCCCCGGGTGATGGTCCCTTCATAGTCCGCCATGATGCGGAAGTAGGTGGGCCGGGTCACGAATGTGCGGGCAATCCACTGAACAACGGGGTTCAGATCTGATACCGTGAGCAGGTCCACATCTTCCACCAGGGCCTTGGAGTGTATCCGGATATCCGCCCTCACGTCCCCGTCGCTGAATTCGATTCGAACCTGCCTGGGATAATGCCGCCGGAGCTCCGGGTGAGTCGCGAAGTCCCACTGACGCACCGTGGGGCTCCCCGACCCCACGATCACCTCCGATCCCCGCGCGATGTATAGCGGGCGGGAGTTGATGGAAGGGTCATAGTAATCCACGTCTGCATAGATGATCGTGTATTCACCGGCCAGGATGCGCCCCCAGATCCAGTTCCTGGTGATCTCGTTGAGCGGTTTCCTGCCCCAGTTGTGGTCGGCGTATCCCACTCCGGTCACGTTCCCGGTGATGCCGTTGGCGGTGATGGTGCCCTCTATTCGGTTCCTGGCCTGGTGCACGACCCAGAAGAAGTCCAGGTGAGCCTCGTTCACGCCGTCACCTCCGCTGGGCCTCCACCCCGGTGCGACCGTGGTGAGGGTGAGCTCGGCACGGATATCCTCCATGTCCCACAGGACATGGTAGGTGCCGCTGTCCAGCCTTTTTACGAACCCTGCCGGACATTCCACGCGCACATCCTCTGTGGATGTGCGCATGTCATCCTGATCGAGCGTCATGAGTCTTGTTTCCTTGGACCAGTCCTTCCCATAGAGTGAAAAGGCGACACCTGGCTTGCCTGTGGTGAAGCTCGGGTCAAGAAATACACCCACGAAGGTCCGGCCGTCATCCAGGTGCCCGTCGAAATACCACCACTCGAAGGGTTGCTTTCCCTGAATCAGGTGCCGGGCGCGATCGCACGCCTCCGGGGGTTTCTTTCCCCAGTCGATGGGGTGTTCCGAGCGGCCCATCACCTCGCGGGGACGTTCCAGATGGGTGCAGGCCGGGAGTGTGAAGACCAGCCAGATTAGACACGCCGCCATGATACCGGGCCCACGGCGCCGGTGATAAGAAAAGATAGCCTGCATGGACTTCCTCCTTGTCATCAGGCAGTGAATCTTCCTTCTAAAGTCCATTAGTTGAAGTACTTTTACAGGGCGCGTCTGATTCCCGTTCAAGCTTGCTGCCTAGAAAGGGCCCAAGCCTTGCCGTTAAAGGTCCATACCATTGGTTTGCACATGCTGCGGGATGTGTGGCAAGTGATGGAATACTTTTGAATTCTTAAATAATCCCGTTCCGGGAAAAAGCAAGCCCAACTGCAGGGCAGGGAACGTGTTCGACCGTTCTCCCCCTGCCATGCATGCACTCTCTGCAGGTGCTCAGCAGCCGGACTTGACGATGAAAAAACTTGTTTCCGCAGCCATTCAGGGGTATTTTTAAAGATATATCATGAAATCTCGTACAGATTGACTGTGTGGAGGAGGTATACCGGTGTGAAAAAAATATCTCAGATCCCCAAGTATGAGCGCCCCCGCGAAAAATTGCAGATGTTCGGCCCCCGGACACTGTCCGACTCGGAGCTCATGGCGGTTCTCCTGGGGAGCGGCTCGGCAAGACACGGCGTTCTGGAGTTGTCGGGAAGGGTCCTCCGCATGATCGATGAAAGCAGGGGGAGGCTGGAGCTCGACAAACTGCTCGGCCTGGAGGGAATCGGACCGGCCAAGGCCGCCATTATCACGGCTGCGCTCGAATTCGGCAGGCGGCGCATCAGGCCCGAGGGGATGAAAGTCGTCGTGCCCACCCACGTGCTCCCCATCATCCAGCATTTCGCGGACCGGAAGCAGGAGCATCTTCTCTGCGTCTCGCTCAGCGGGGCGGGCGAGGTCATTGCCTGCCGGGTGGTCACCATCGGGCTGGTGGACAGGACCCAGGTGCACCCGCGCGAGGTCTTCGCAGACCCGATTATCGACAGGGCCTCGGCCGTCATCATCGCGCACAACCACCCCATCGGGCCGCTCGAACCCAGCGACGAAGACAGGGAAATCACCAGAACCATCAGAGCGGCGGGGAAAACCCTGGGCATCTGGCTGCTGGACCATATCATATTCAACAAAAAAGGATACTACAGCTTCATGGAACACGACGAGATGGAGTCGCTCTGAAATCAAGCGGTTCCATAAAAAGCCCCTCAAGCCATGAAAATCCACAGACGTGCTCACGTGCAGGGGCATGGTGAGAGAACGCATCATCGCCTTCTTTTGCATATTCTTAAACTTTTTCCTCAGAACTATCGATAAGAAACCATAGTCATTTCTCTTATGACTGAAAAGGACTTCTGGTTGTGAGGGAAGCGGAATGAACAATTATTCTTACCTGTTTCTCGCATTGATATGCAACCTGGCGTGCATGTCATCGGCGACACAGATCTCGGAAGACGGGAACTGCATCACCATCGCCAACGGCGGCTATGTGCTGACAGCCCAGGCAGTCGACAAGGTTGACCAGTCGTATATGCTCGTGGCATGGGACAGTTCGGAGAGCGACGGTTTCGCCGACGCAGCAGTACTGTGCATCCCGCTCGATCAGGCCGATGCCCTTGGGAGGCAATACGGTGATTTCACGCAAAGCAAGAACCCCGGTATGCGCGAGGCCCTGAAAAACGCCATAGATATCCGGCTGATCACAACCGACGCATCCTGCAGAAAGGCCCTCAAGAAGATGCGGGATACCTGCGCCGGCCTGGACAATCCCGTGTTCCGGGTGGGGGGCCGGGATATCCGAATCGGCCAGGCCACCTACCGGGGCGTCCCAACGCCGTTCGGCAACCCGCCTGCAACCGTGATTCTGGCAGACACCATCGAACTCGAGCAGACAAGGTATTCATCGAGAGAGGTAGCTCTGAAAACCGACCGCTAGGGCAGCTCATTCCGGAAACACTTCATTCCATATCACGGCCGAGACACCGGCCTGAGGTGAAACACGCCGGCTTCATTCAGGAGTTATTCCGTGTCTTTCTCTGTAAAACTCGTCTCGGACAAAGGACGACCATCTCATAAAAGAAGCTATAATCCTCAGGCAAATGCTATATAGCCGGCAACACTGCAATATGGCAACAAGGCATTATGCGCCTTTTCCTGTTACAGAAAGGCATATCACCATCCCAAGAAACCATGATTTTTTGCATCAGCCATCAGGGTATCGTAAACAGGAGCAGTCACGGTATCGGGGAAGCGTCTGATACGGCCTCGATGGACTTCCATAAGGCAAGCGGATGAGCCGGTCCTCAAACTAGGGGAGTGTCCGAAGACTGCCTGATGCGCACCTTTGTTTTCCACTGGAGTACTATGGCATCATGATCTTGCTGCCCGGCGGAGTGCCGGGAACCACGATACGGGATTCCGACTGGCGCTGTGCCTCTTTCATCTCCTCCACGAGTTCTTCGAACGCCTTCTTCACCGCCTCGGGGAAGAGGTCCATCGCCTGCTTGAGAGATTTGGCCTCGATCTCGAACTGGAGGGGGAGCGCCCCTCCCGGGGTCATCATCTGCGTGTGGCCGAAGTAGAGAATATTGCGCCTGCCGTCCCGCTGACCATCGGGAAGCACCGGGGTGAGCTGGCGAATGGTGGCGAACTTCATATCGGTGAATACCTCTTCGCGGTAGAGGTTTTTCTGATCCACCTTGAGGTCGCTCATCTTGGCAAGGTCGGGGTTGTTCATCTTCTCTCTCCTTTTCCCCTTTCTGTAAGGATAAATAGATGATTGTCAAGGCAATTCTCCTGGGAGAGCGCCTCCTGAACCCTTCCTGTCGAAATCCGGGTGGAATGCCCCGCCGTTAACCGGGGCTAAGGGGCCGGTAAGTGCCGGAAGAGTGCCGGAATCAATCAATTATTCCAGGCAGACTTCCCCTTGATGAGGGCAAGGGCAGAGGTATTCTTATCCTTAAAAGCAGAAGCGGCGCAATCGGACGGCTTGAGAACACCGGCCTTTCCCTCGTCTGCCGCGCGCCGTGCATCGGGATGGCTGACTTATATCGGCCGTAATGGAGCCAGGTGGCGGATGGAAGAAAAGGCTATGAAACCCGGGCTCAAGTCGATGATGGATTTCCGTCTCGTCGATGCCCTGCTGGGCCGCTGTTCGAGGCGGTTCTTTATGGGGGCCGAGATACCGGACTGCGTGTTCTCCTACCGGTCGAGTCAACGGATCACCCCTTTGTCCGAGCTGGAAAAGCGGCTCGTTGCGGCGGCCTGCGGCGCGCGCTCAGGTTGGAATCACCTCATCTGTCGTGCCGCCCGGTATGCCCGGCATCTCTCGAATTACACAGGATCCGCTGAGGGCAGCCTTCGGCAGATTTCCGGCAACCGCACCCTCGATTTTGTCGTTACATGCCTGCAGGCACAGCATCTGGACGCAGAGTTCTACGACAGATTCCACAAGCCCGGATCATACCTGAAGACCCATGCAGAGCACATGGAGCGGTGGCACTCTTGAAGGCCCCGGGACGAAAGGAGAGAAAAAATGACTGAAGAACATAGTGTCAACGGTATGAGCGTAACCCAATTGCTCGACACCATCGATCAGATTCGCGAAAATCCCGAGATCGCCAAGTTCAGGTTCCGGGCGACCAACCAGTGGGTGGACGGCACCCACTGCCAGGGGACTGTCCAGCATTTCTACGGCGCGCTCGAGGAAGACACCCAGCGCCCTCCCCAGACCTATGACATGGATGAACCCCCGGTGCTCATGGGGCACAACAACGGGCGAAACCCGGTCGAGTTTCTTCTCGTCGCCCTCTCCGGGTGTCTCACCACCACCCTGGTGGCCTATGCCTCTGCGAAAGGGCTGAATCTCAAGGGCGTTCAGTCCTGGTACGAGGGAGATATCGATCTCAGGGGTTTTCTCGGGATATCGGACGAGGTAAGGGCAGGGTATCAGCAGATACGCGTAGGTTTCAAGATAGATGCGGACATATCGGACGAACAGAAGCAGGAGCTGGTTCAGCTCGCTCAGCAACACTCGCCGGTCTTTAACACCATCTCCCGGTCGTCGCCCGTATCGGTGCACCTGGAAAGATAGCGGCTCGGCCTTGCCCGATGCGTTCGTTCCCGTTGATCCCCGTTTCATCAGAGCGGCCGGCAAGGCGAGACTGTCCGGGATTCAGGTGGTGCAGTCCAAGTGCATCATGCGTCGGCACCACACGGCTGCGTGATTGTTTTAAGGGGTGATGTGAAACAGGATCCCGCTTGCTCCGACAAGAAACAGCGGTGTGAACGGTGAAAAGAAAAAAAAGTGCCCGTCAGTGAAGAGGGCACAATCTTTCTCATGCATGATTACATAATTGGTGGAGCCGAAGGGAATCGAACCCTCGACCTCATGAATGCCATTCATGCGCTCTCCCAACTGAGCTACGGCCCCATGCAACGTTGATCAGCTATCATAACCTCTCGGGTGGAGTCAAGGTCAATGAAGCATCCTCAGATGAAAGCGCAAGGATTCCCGCAGGATCGATATTGTTCCTCTGCCTTTTTCATCCTCGCTCCTTCCCTCCTTCCCTTGGGAAGGAGGGAAGTAATGGGTTTCTTCTCCTGAGAACGATCATCGGGAAGATTCATGTTGCCGGGAATAAGGTGCGAATATGAGTTATATTTTTATGATATCACAGAGAGACGGATCATGATAGTATCGGCAGAGGATCGTAAGGGAAAACAGACAGGGATATCCTCGCCCCGGTTTGCACGTGTGCCTGCGAACAGGTGGACAATGTCATCTCTCCCTGCAAGAAAATCATATGCAATATGGCTGGCAATAAAGCAATACAAAATATATGCAACATTACTTGCGGTATTGACATAAAATATGCAAGCATGATAGAGATCATGTTATGGCAAAAAAGGTCGCGTTCAATACCCGGGTGAGTGAACCGATTCTCAATGAATTCAGGGCCCTGTCGGTCCTCCTGGATCGCAATCTCAACGATTTTTTCGAAGAGGCGATGGTCGATCTCATCCGCAAGTATGATCAGGATAATCTCATTGTCGAGCTGAGAAAGCTCAAGGCCAAGGCCCAGAAGAGAATGTAGCCGGATGCCGGCGAGCCGGAAACCATGCCTGCCGGGGCAGTGCGGGGGGTCTCGGGTTTGCTGCCTGCGTGTTCCCCTTCCTTTCTCTCACCCGTTCGGTTCCCTTTTGGGGCTGCTGTAATGCTCGAACAGGGCAATGATTCCTGAACCGATGAGGACGAAGAGGCCGGCCGGACACAACCGCAACATGAGGATGATCATCGCACCGATGCCGCTGCATGATCGCATACATGCCCGATGATGCCGACCACAGGATCCCCGGTATGCCGAACGACCGAAAGATCCGGGCGCCAGGTGGACATCGTTCGCAGAAAAGGCCGTTTCCGTGAACGGTGCCGGGACATGGCCCGCCCTGGTGAGGTGCCTTTACGGATGCTCGCGCTTGCGCGTTCCCTGGGCCTTGATGCTGTTGAGGGTGTCGGAGAGCACCGGTATCACGTGCTCGCGGATGTCGCCTGCAACCACGATGGTTAGAAGATCATCGCCGACCTCGAGCCTGCCCTCGTTCACCTCCACGAGGATATCGACGATGCCGGGACGCTTCTTCTGTTCGTCAACGATTCCCTGGATGGTCTCGCGGTCCGCGGCGACATCGACCGCGCTCACCGGCGTGCCGTCTCTGGAGGTCCCCCTCACCACACCGTTGTGGCACAGGATCATCCCCACCCTGTGATAGTCTTCTCGCTGCTTGATCCTGTCGATCAGAGCGTTCAGGTCCATGACTCACTCCTTACGGATTGTTTTCCTATCTGGATATGATCTTTCCGTGGCACGTGTCAAGCAGCGGTGGCTCTCTCCTTTGAGCCCCAAGGCGGAGAGGCCGGTACTGGAGGCTTGAAATGATAAGGGTTCGGGTATAGTAAGAATAAATGGTTCGTTTGACGGACCTCGGGTCTGTTCGTGGACGCCCTGAAGAGGAGGTGGCCGGCGTGAAAGAGCTACGGATAAAAAAAGCCAGACTGCAGTTCGCGGTGGGGGATATTACGGCACAGGATACCGATGCCGTGGTCAATGCCGCCAACAGCAGGCTTGCGCCCGGCGGCGGCGTTGCAGGCGCCATTCACCGGGCTGCCGGAGAAGGCCTGTGGGAGGAATGCTCCACGCTCGGCGGGTGCAGGACGGGCGAGGCAAAGATCACCGGAGCTCACCGTCTTCCGAACCGGTATGTCATCCATACCGTGGGCCCGGTATACAGCGGGTCGCCGGACGACCCGAAGCTCTTGCGGTCGTGCTACCTCAGCTCGCTCAAGGTCGCCGACGACCACGGCGTGAAGTCGATCGCCTTTCCCGCCCTGAGCACCGGCATATTCGGCTACCCTGTCCGCGATGCGGCACGGGTAGCCATTCTGGCGCTGAGCGACTACCTCTCGGGTGATACGGGCATCGAGCTCGTTCGCATGGTACTCTATGATCAGAAATCATACGATTCCCATGTGGAGGTCCTGGAAACACTCGAGCGCGAAGGGAAGCTGGCTTGAGATGAGGGTTGTCGCCGTTATCCCAGCCCGGTATGAGTCATCCCGTTTTCCGGGCAAGCCCCTGACCGACGTCAAGGGCAAGACCATGATCCGGCGGATTTTCGAGCAGGTGAGCGCGTGCCCGGATATCGACGAAGTGCTCGTGGCCACCGACGACGTGCGCATCTTCGAGGAGGCGCGGTCTTTCGCCGCTGAGGTTGTCATGACGAGCCCCGATTGCAGGTCCGGCACCGACCGGGTGGCCCAGGCCGTAAGGGGCCTGTCCGCAGATGCCGTGATCAATGTGCAGGGAGATCAGGTGGTGCTCGATACGGTCGCGCTCTCGGAGGTTTCCCGGGAGCTCAGGCAGGGGCTCCCCATGGTAACGGTGGCCGCAAGGGCGCAACCCGAAGAGTACCGCGATCCCAACTGCGTCAAGGTCGTCTGCGATCTGAAGGGCTACGCCCTCTATTTCTCCCGGGCGCCCATACCCTTTGAGAGACCGGGTGCCGGCTTCGAGCCCTGGAAGCACATCGGCATATACGGGTTCGGCAGGGAAACGCTTCAGCGCTTTACCTCGCTCGCTCCCACGCCGCTGGAGCTCGCGGAGTCGCTCGAACAGCTCAGGGCGATGGAGAACGGCATACCCATCAAGGTGATCTTCGCTTCAGGTGAATTTCTGGAGATCAACACCCCCCAGGACAAAGAAAGGATTTTGCGAACGTGGGACTCGTTCTGACAGCGGTTTATCGTGTGCTCACGGCCCTGCTCGTGTGGCCGGCCGGAGCGGTTCTCTCACGCTATCCGAATTTCAGGGGCACGATCCTCAACCGGCTCGGCCTCGTGCTCCCGGATATCCCCGCTCATCTGCCGCTTATCTGGATTCATGCATCATCCGTTGGGGAGGTCAGGGCGGTGACCGGGCTGGTGAAGGCCCTCCGAAGGGAAAAGCCGCACGTGATCATCTGCCTGAGCGCCATGACCGCAACCGGCAGACAGGTTGCATCGTCCATTCCCGAGCTCGACCTGGTATTTCCCTTTCCCTTCGATGCCCCGTGGATCATGAGGCGCTACCTCTCGGCACTCTCGCCCAGGTTGCTCATCGTTGTGGAGACCGAGATCTGGCCCAACATGCTCCTCGAGTCGAGGGACAGGGGAATTCCCGCGGTCATCGTCAACGCGCGCATGACAGAGCGTTCGTTCCGGCGCTATGCCATGTTCTCGCCGTTTGCCGAGGAGATCCTCCATGACGTTCATATCCTGGCCATATCCGAGAATGACGGGAGCAGGTTCACACGCCTGGGAGCCGGGGACGTCCACGCAGTGGGCAATCTGAAGCTCGACAGCATCCAGGACGTCGATCCGGCCAGGCGGCAGGAGGTGAGGGCCGGCCTCGGGGCCGGGCAGCGGCCGGTTTTCATTGCTGGGAGCATCAGGGAAGGCGAGGAAGGCATGGTCTTCTCCGCTCTCGCAAGGGTTGCGTCGAGTGTTCCCGGTCTCTTCTCCATCCTCGCTCCGAGACATCCCGAGCAGATCCCCCTCCTGAAGGACCTCGCCGACCGGGGAGCCCACCGGTGGTGCCTGAAGAGCGAGATGAAAAGCGATGCGGACCTGGTGATCGTCAATACCATGGGAGAGCTTTTCGACCTCTACGGGGCCTCGGACACGGCGTTCGTGGGAGGATCCCTGGTGGATCTGGGGGGGCAGAACATCCTGGAGCCGCTTGCCTGGGGAGTTCCAACGATACACGGCCCCCACATGGACAACTTCGCCTGGGCGCTCGATGTGGTTGCGGGATGCACGGTGCCGGTCGGCAGCGCAGAGGAGCTCGCCGATGCAGTTATCGAGACACTCACACAGCCCCGGCGGTATCGTGACATGGCGCAGGAGGCCCGTCGCCTGCTGGAGAAGCACAAAGGCGTGACCGAACGGTGCCTCACGGTTCTGTCGGAATATCTCCCCTGAAAAGAGACCCGCCGGAGCCTCTGATCGGACATGGCTGACGCCCCCGGGGAATGGTGCGGTAAAGACGGGAGGACAACGCCCCTGGTGAGGGTGCCGGCCGCAGCGCCTTATACGGGATGCGGAGAATGCGACTTCATGGGTAATTCATGAAGATTCCCGGCATTTTCTGCGTTTCTCCTTGACTTAGCCAAGGGGGCAATTTATTAAAAGTTTATGACTATGGACAGAAGCTTATGCTCGATATGTGCCTGGAGAGAAGACTGCAAGAAGAAGTTCAAGAAGGGTGCAGGTGTTCACTGCCCCGACTTCAGCAGAGACCTGAACGTAAAGAACAAGGATCTCGAGGAAGAGCTCGACAAAGAATCCAAACCCGAAAAAAAGAAAAAGGGCCTCTTCCCCCTGTAGTGTTTACAGGTCGATACGCTGCAACAGGCTTGTGGATTTCTTCACGACCAGCACGATGAGGTCGCCCTCGTCCAGGGCGATGTCCGCGCAGTAGTGGTTCCTGATGGTCACCAGGTCCCTCTCGCCGTCTCCTGATCTTCCGGGGTTGAGCATCAGAATCCGCGAGGAGTCGTAGTATTTGACGTTCCTCAGGAATTTCCACGGTCCCTGCTCGTTGGCGATGGTGATGACGCCGTTTTTATAGGGGAGTATTCTCGGCATCAGATAGTACCGGGCATCGGGTTCGTCCACTTTGTTTTCGAAGTACAGCGGCAGTGTCGCCAGCTTGGTCTCGGAGCTCCATAATGGATTCTTCCCGTTGAGCAGGGTGATGCGGCCGAGCTTGTCGAAGGCGACCGTCTCGAGCCCGTTCTGCGAGGGGAGCACGTCTGCGGCCCGCGCGGAGACGAAGTCGAACCCCCGGGGGAACTCATAGGCCTCGCCCGTGCCGGTCACAGGGTTTTCCCAGTAATTGACCCCGTCCGAAAACATGAGATCCGTCATGAGGCGCGACATGACAAGAGTGTCGCCCAGAGGGATCACACAGCGCTCCCAGCTCTGCACGGTCCCGGAACCCCTGATCTGATAGGTGTGGAACGATTCCCGGCGGTTGGTAACCGCGAGCAGGGAGTCCCGGTAGGGGTAGATCCGGTATATTTTTGCACTGCCGGGCGTGCTCCAGAAGGGTACGGCGCGGTCCCCCTCCATGCGGTAGAGGGTTTTGCCGTCACTGACAAAGATGGCGCCGTCGAGCACGGCCAGGGAGGTGGCGATGAAGGGGAGCTCTATTCCGGATTCGATCGGCGGCGGGGCCGCGACCTCAACCAGAGGCTTCTCCCCCGGTGCCGGGGAGGGGACAGCGGCCGGCCGTGCCTTGCCGATGACGATTTCCTCGATCATCAGGTCGATCACCCCGGACAGCTCGCCCCTTGAGCCGACGTCGCGGTGAAAGGCCTTGGGCGGCTGCGAATCGAGCACTGCGTCAAAGGATATGGTCTCCCCCAACTGCATGAGGGAAACCGAGAGGGTGGCCCCGTCTCCGGGGAGCGTATCCGCGGCAAGGCACCGGGCCGTGATGGTCTTCTGGATGCCGTCTTTGAGCTGCGCGAAATCCTCGGCACCTGTCATTTCGACCACCACCTCGATGGCATGAGACGGGCTGGAAGCGATAAAAAAATAAAGGAAAAACAGGCATATAAATGATCTCTTCATGCTGACTCCCCGACTGATAATTTCAGACAAAGTAGATTATATCACAGTTTTACCCGGGAACAAGCGAAACGTACGAGACACGGCCGGGCGTTTCTGAATGATCATTCATTTTTCCTTGACCTCGCCAGGCTCTTTGGTTATATAGTGCAGATGCAAAGCAAATTATCTCTTAAGGAGGCGTTACATGGCTGAGGATACCAAGGATTTTGGAGAACAGTTGTTTCCTGTTCCTCCAAAGGTAAGGGAGAAATCTTTTATCAAGAGCAAGGCCGAATACGAAAAGATGTATCAGGAGTCCATCGAGAATCCCGAGGCTTTCTGGGCCAAGCAGGCCGAGAGGCTCGACTGGTTCAAGAAGTGGGACAAGGTGATGGACTACTCCTTCAAGGACGACATCCATGTCAAGTTCTTCGAAGGCGGCAAGCTCAATGTGAGCTACAACTGTCTCGACCGCCACGTCAAGAGCGGCAAGAAAACCAAGGCTGCCATCATCTGGGAGGGCAACGATCCGTCCGAGAACAAGACGTTCAGCTATCAGGACCTCTATCGTGAAGTCAACAAAGCCGCCAACGTGCTCAAGAGCCTCGGCGTGAAAAAGGGCGACCGGGTTTCCATCTTTCTGCCCATGATCCCCGAGCTGGCCATCACCATGCTGGCCTGCACCAGGATCGGCGCGATCCACTCGATCGTGTTCGGCGGCTTCTCGGCCGAGGCGCTCAGAGACAGGGTGAACGACTGCGGCGCAAAGGTTATCATCACCTGCGACGGCACCTACCGCGGCGCCAAGGCGGTTCCCCAGAAGGACAATGCGGACAAGGCCCTCGAGGAGACGCCCAGCATCGAAAAGCAGATCGTGGTCAAGAGAACCGGCACCAAGGTGAACTGGAAAGAAGGCAGGGATCTCTGGTACGAAGAGCTCATGGCCAAGGCCCCGGTGTACTGCGAGCCCGAGCAGATGGACGCGGAAGATCCGCTGTTCATCCTCTACACCTCCGGCTCCACCGGAAAGCCCAAGGGCGTCATGCACACCACCGGCGGATACCTGCTCTATGCAGCCATGACCCAGCAGCTCGTGTTCGACTGCCGCCCTGAGGACATGTTTTGGTGCACCGCAGACATCGGCTGGGTCACCGGCCACAGCTACATTGTCTACGGGCCGCTTGCCAACGGCAACACCAGCATCATGTTCGAGGGCGTACCGAGCTATCCGGATTATGGCCGTTTCTGGGCCGTTGTCGAGAAGTACAACGTCGACATCTTCTACACCGCACCCACCGCCATCCGCGCCATTGCGAAAGAGGGCGATTCCTGGGTCAAGCAGCACGACATCTCCTCCATCAGAGTGCTGGGCTCCGTGGGCGAACCGCTGAACCCCGAGGCATGGAGATGGTACTATGACCTCATCGGCCGCGGCGAGTGCACCATCGTCGACACCTGGTGGCAGACCGAGACGGGCGGCATCCTCATCACCCCGCTTCCCGGCGCGATCGACATCAAACCGGCAAAGGCCACGGTGCCGTTCTTCGGCGTCGAGCCCTGTCTGGTTGATGATGACGGCAAAGAGATTCAGGGCGTCGGAAGGGGCAACCTCTGCATAAAGAGGCCGTGGCCCGGAATCATGAGGGGCGTTTGGGGCGATCCGGCCAGGTTCAAAGAGACCTACTTCGTACAGTTCCCGGGCAACTATTTCACCGGTGACGGCGCCGAGCGCGACGATCTCGGTTATTACAAGATCACCGGCAGGGTCGACGACGTCATCAACGTATCCGGCCATCGCATGGGCACCGCAGAGGTGGAGAGCGCGCTCGTTTCCCACCCCAACGTGGCCGAGGCAGCGGTCGTGGGCTTCCCGCACGATATCAAGGGCCAGGGCATCTTCGCATACGTCACCCTGAACACCGGGGTGGAGAAGACCGAGGAGCTTCGCAAGGCGCTTATCGCTCACGTGAGAAAGGAGATCGGCCCCATCGCGTCTCCCGATATCATCCAGTGGGCCGACGCCCTTCCCAAGACCCGTTCCGGCAAGATCATGCGCCGCGTCCTGAAGAAGGTCGCTGCCAGCGACTTCTCCGATTTCGGCGACACCTCGACTCTGGCCGACCCGTCGGTGGTGGATGAGCTCGTAACGAACAGAAAGAAAATAGGCTAGGTAAGCATTTGCAAAAAAAGGGAGGCTCCGGGCGGGCCCGGGCCTCCCTTGTGATGTGAAATTGAAAATGGGTAAATGGGTAGCGGATGAAAGATTATCATTGAATCCTTCTTCTTAGTCCGTTTCTTAAGGACTTTGAATGTGGGGTCACATTCCCCGCCGCTTGCGGCGGAAGAGGGTCCAGGGCTTGCCCTGGGGTTCATACCATTGATTTAGTAAGGAAGGGAACAGATGAGAGGCGAAGAGAAATATCGGATGATACTGAATGCTGCAAAGCATGTCTTTGCCATGGAGGGATTCTACAACTCCAAGGTATCAGAGATCGCACGCGAGGCTCATGTCGCTGACGGCACGATTTACTTATATTTCAAGAACAAGGACGACATACTTATTTCCCTGTTTGAGGAAGAGCTCAACAGGATTATCATAACCGTAAAATCAAAGATCGAACATATCGAAGATCCCCGGGAAAAGATCATCGTGTTCTGCGACAATCACCTGAACATGGTGGAGTCCGACAGGGCCCTTGCCGAGGTCATTCAGGTGGAGCTGAGGCAGTCGAACAAGTTTATGAGGGAATACAAGAACAAGCATTTTCTCGCCTATCTGAACATCATCGCGGATATCGTAGCCCAGGGTCAGGAGCAGGGGATCTTCAGGACCGATATAAAGCCGGACATCTGTGCGAGAATGATCTTCGGATCCCTCGACGAACTCTCAACATACCTTGTTACCGCCAGAAGAAAGCGGTTTGATGTGCATGAGGTTGCCATCATGGTCGGCAACTCTTTTCTGAATGGGCTGGTGAAACTGTAACGGACGAAAGCCTGAAACCAAGGAGGTTGATCATGATGCAGATTAAAAAGGCCGCCGTTATCGGCGGCGGAGCCATGGGGGGGAGCATTGCGCATCTCCTCTCGAGCGCCGGTATCGAATGTTTCATCAAAGATATCGAGCAGAAGTTTATCGACAAGGCCGTGGAGCAGTCCCGGAAGATCTACGACAAGCAGGTGAAGAAGGGAAAGCTCGATCCGAAGAAGGCCGATGAGATGCAAGGCCTTCTCTCCGGAGCGGTCGACTATGACAAGAAATTCATGGGGGATGTTGACCTCGTCATCGAGGCGGTCCCGGAGATCATGAAGATCAAGCAGGGCGTGTTCGCCGAGCTGGAGAAAATCTGCCCCGGGCGCACCATCCTCGCCTCGAACACCTCAACGCTCTCGCTCACCGAGATCTCGGCAAAGCTCAAGGACAAATCGCGGTTCGTAGGGTTGCACTTCTTCAACCCCGCCCACGTGATGAAGCTCGTGGAGGTCATCCACGACGAGAACACCTCACGTGAGACCGTGGGCACCATGATGGAGTTTTCCCAGATCATCGGCAAGGTGCCCATCAAGGTGAAGAACGGCCCCGGATTCGCCGTGAACCGGATACTCATCCCGTACATGAACGAGGCGGTGCTGGCCCTCATGGAGGGTGAGGGCACCATGGATGAGATCGACGAGGCCATGGCCGATTTCGGCATGCCCATGGGCCCCTTTGCCCTGTGGGATCTGGTCGGGCTCGATGTGGGCCTGCACGCGTCCAAAACGCTCGAGGAGGCGTATCCGTCCCGGACCCCCATTCCGGAGCTGCTCAAATATCTCGTGGACAAAAAGATGATCGGGCAGAAGGCCGGCAAGGGTTTCTATGACTATTCATCGGCAGAGAAGGTCCCCTCCAAGGACGTGGAGACATTTCTCAACAAGTGGAAGAAAAACAACCCTCAGAGCGACCTCGCCTTTTCGCCCGACAGGCTCCTGGCCGTGCAGATCAGGGAGGCCCTGTGGATCCTCTCCGACGGCCTGGCCACGGCCCACGACATCGACACCGGGATGGTCTACGGCACCAACTTCCCCACCAAGGCCGCCTGGGGGCCTCTGCACTACGCCGAGGACGTGGGCTGGGACGCGGTGAACGATCTCCTGTGCTCCCTCTCGTGCGAGTACGGTCCCGAGCGGTTCACGGCCCCTGCATTGCTGGGGGACCTCCTCAAGGGCGGCAGTGTCTTCGAAAACTGTACCTACGAGGTGGACGCAGACGGTGTTGCCGTGATGACCATCGACAACCCGCCCATGAACACCCTGGGCCGCAAGACCAAGGAAGATATCACCCGGGCCGTCCTCCATGCGGTTGCAGACCCCGCAGTCCGTGTCATCCTGCTCACCGGCAGGGGCAGGGCGTTTGTCGCGGGTGCGGACATCGAAGAGCTGAAGGGCTTCAAGGCCGTAGACGAAGGGATAGCACTCTCCAACCGGGGCTACCGCATGATGGACACCATCGAGGAAGCGGACAAGCCCATCATCGCGGTGATCAACGGGTTCTGCCTCGGAGGAGGTCTGGAGCTTGCCATGTCGTGCCATATGAGGATCGCGTCCGACAAGGCCAGGCTCGGTCTTCCCGAGATCACCCTGGGGATCATCCCGGGGTTTGCCGGCACCCAGCGGCTTCCGCGGATCGTGGGCAAGGCCAAGGGCCTGGAGATGATTCTGAGCGGCTCGCACTACAGCGCGCGTGATGCCTTGGAGATGGGCCTGGTCAACCGGGTGGTGCCGCACGACAGACTGATGGACGAGGCACGGGCCCTTGCACGGACCATCGCATCCAGGAGCAGGGTGGCTGTGGGCGCCGCCATGGACGCGGTCATGGGCGGTCTGGAGGTGTCCTTCGAGGAAGGGCTGCTCATCGAGGCGGAGAATTTTGGACGGATCGCCGTCTCCCAGGATGCCAAGGAAGGGATCGATGCCTTCCTGACGAAACGCAGTCCCGAATTCAAGGACAGGTGACCCCTTTCCCCTGTCCGGGCCGGGTCGCGGCGTTTTGTCGCGGCGGCGTACTGATATGGCAACAAGCCTCAAGGCTAATAAATATGTAGGAAGGAGGATAATGTGAATACAGTTGTTTGTATTAAGCAGGTACCTGATACAGAGACTCTGATCAAAGTTCAGGGTGCAGGTATTGTGACGGAAGGGATCAAGTGGGTCATGAATCCGTACGATGAGTTCGCCGTTGAAGAAGCTCTGCAGCAGAAAGAGAAGATGAAGGCGGGCGCAGTGACCATCGTTTCCCTCGGACCGGACAGGGCTATCGAGGCGATCCGCACGGGCCTTGCCATGGGCGCAGACACGGCAGTGCACATCAACGACGCAGCCTACTACGACAAGGCTGACCCGTACGCCACGGCGGCGGCGCTCGCGGCTGCAGTCAAAGGATTGCAGTATGACGCTATCTTCCTGGGCAAGCAGGCCATCGACGACGACGCCGCGCAGGTTCCCGCGATACTGGCCGAGATGCTCGGCATTCCCGCGGTCACCATGGTGGTCAAGTTCGAGGTGGCGGCAGACAAGAGCACGGCGACCGTGACCAGGGAGATCGAGGGCGGCCAGGCCGTTGTCGAGGTTCCGCTTCCGGCCGTGTTCTCGGCCCAGAAGGGTCTCAATGAACCCCGGTATGCCTCTCTTCCCGGCATCATGAAGGCGAAGAAGAAGCCCGTCGACGTGAAAACGGCTGCAGACCTCGGCGTGAGCGAAGGTCCCAAGACCGTTGTCAAAGAGATGACCCTGCCGCCTGCGCGCCAGGCAGGAAAGGTCATTGCGGGTGACGATGCGGCTGCGAAGGCGAAAGAGCTCGCCAGAATCCTTCATGAAGAAGTGAAGATTGTCTAATAAAGGGGGATACGAACATGGCAGGTACACTTATTTATGCGGAAGTCCAGAAGGGCGAGATCAAGAAAGGCTCTTTTGAGGTAACGAGCAAGGCCAAGGAACTGGGCGGCGATGTTGCCGTGTGTCTGATCGGCAGCGGCGTGGAAGGGCTCGCCTCTCAGCTTGCAAAGTACGGCGCGGATAAGGTATACGTAGTGGACGGACCCGAGTACGAGAATTACGTGACCGAGGCATACGTCCAGGCGTTCAAACAGGTGGCGGACACGGTGAGCCCGACAGTCATTCTTGCAAGTGCGACCGCACAGGGTAAGGATTTCGTTCCCGCCGTCGCGGCGAGACTCGGCGTAGGTGCGATCTCCGACTGCGTGGATCTCAAGAAAGAAGGCGACAAGGTCGTTGCCAAAAGGCCCGTATATGCCGGCAAGGCATATGCCATGATCGAGGCCGTGGCAGACCCGCAGGTTATCGCGGTGAGACCCAACTCGTTTGCCGTCAAGGAAGTCGCCGGCGCCGGCGCAGTCGAAAAAGCGGCGGTCAGCCTCGACGCCTCAAAGATCAAGGCGGTCGTCAAGAGTATCGAGGTCGCACAGACTGACGAGCCCGACCAGACCGAGGCCGAGATCATCGTATCCGGCGGCCGCGGAATGAAGGGCCCCGAGAACTTCAAGATGCTCGAAGACCTGGCCAAGCTGTTCGGCCCCACCGCGACCACCGGCGCATCCAGGGCTGCGGTTGACGCAGGCTGGAGAGAGCATTCCTACCAGGTGGGCCAGACCGGTAAGACCGTGAGCCCCAACCTCTACATCGCCTGCGGAATCTCCGGCGCCATCCAGCATCTGGCAGGTATGGGCACCTCCAAGGTCATCGTGGCCATCAACAAGGATGCCGAGGCCCCGATCTTCCAGAAGGCCGACTACGGCGTCGTCGATGACCTCTTCAATGTGGTCCCGGCCTTGATATCCGAGATCCAGAATGTGAAGGGATAAGAAGTAAATACTGCGGGGTGGATTTTTTTCACCCCGCAGAAAACAAGATTCAGGGGGGTTGCAATGCACGGATCAGGAGCGGAAATTTCAAGAGAGGTATTTTGGAATATCTTGGGACCTGGGTTTCCTACGGAACAGGTTCTCCTCTATGTGCTTGTTGTCATAGCATTCTTGCTGTTTTTCCACGGGCTTGCAAAGAGCGGGTTCTTCACCCGCATGAAGGCGGTCACCAGCGCACAGGGTCCTGATGTCGAGAGGGTCAACAATGCCTGGGACCGCTTCTGGTATATGGTGGTGGATGTGTTCGGCCACCGGAAGATCTTGCGCGAGCCCTATCAGGGCGTGTTCCACCTGTTCATCTTCTGGGGGTTCATCGCGCTGGCCATCACCACGGCGATCGTGTTCCTTCAGGCCGACGTCATCTGGCCCATCTGGCACGTTTGGTTCATGGAGGGCAACTTCTACCTCGGCCTTTCGCTGTTCGCGGACGTCTTCGGGCTCGTGGCCATCGTTGGCATACTCATGGCCATGGCGCGGCGGTATTTCATGAAGCCCACGTGGCTTGACGAAAAGGGCGAGGACAAGGTCATTCTCTGGTTCATCCTCGCCATCCTGGTGACCGGATTCGTGGTCGAGGCATTGAGGATCCAGGCCACCGAGACCGACCCGGCCAGCCCCATGAACCCGTACATCTGGTTCTCACCGGTGGGAAGGACCGTTGCGTTCCTGTTCTCCGGCATGAGCATGGATGCACTGAGAGACACCCATGTGGTGCTCTGGTGGACCCACGTGCTCGGGGCCCTGGGCTTCATCGTCTTCATCGCCTACTCCAAGCTGCTCCACATCGTCATGACGCCGGTGAACATTTTCCTGCGCCCCGATACGCCGCAGCCGCCCATCAAGGTGATGCCGCCCGAGATGTTCGAGAATGCCGAGACCTTCGGCATCCACAACCTGGAAGAGTATTCCTGGAAAGACCTGTTCGACACCGAGGCCTGCATGCGCTGCGGCCGGTGCGTCGAGGTCTGCCCGGCGTTCAATACCGACAAGCCGCTCATGCCCAGGGACGTGATCCAGAACATCCGGACCTATATGGAAAACAAGGCCAAGTTCGCCCTGGATGCCGACGGGAACTACCGCATCATTCCCGATGAGGAATATACCGGCCCGGCATTGATCGGCGACGGCATCGAAAAGGACACCATCTGGGCCTGCACCACCTGTATGGCCTGCGTGGAGGCATGTCCCGCCTATATTCTCCAGTTCCCGAAACTCATCGACCTCAGGCGCTACCTGGTCATGATGGAGTCCGACTTCCCGGCCGAGGTCATGGATGTCTTCAAGGGCATGGAGAACAACTCCAACCCGTGGAGCATCGGCGCCCATACCAGGGCCGACTGGGCCAAGGGACTCGACGTGCCCCTGCTTTCGGAAAAGGGCGAGGCCGAATACCTCTTCTACGTGGGCTGCGCGGGTGCGTTCGACGACCTGAACAAGAAGGTGGCCGTCTCCCTGGCCAAGATCTTCAAGGCGGCCGGGCTCGATTTCGCCATTCTCGGCACCGAGGAAGGCTGCTGCGGCGACTCGGCCAAGAAGATCGGGAACGAATACGTCTACCAGGCCCTTGCCATGGCCAACATCGAGACCTTCAAGGCATACAACGTGAACAAGATCATCACCATGTGCCCCCACGGGTACACGGTCCTGAAGCACGACTACAAGGATCTCGGCGGCAACTTCCAGGTGTTTCACTACACCGAGATCCTGGACAAGCTCATCAAGCAGGGCAAGATCACCTTGAAGCAGCCCATCGAGAATCTGGGCACCATCACCTACCACGACTCCTGCTACCTGGGCAGGTACAACAAGATCTATGACCAGCCGAGGGACATTCTGAAGGCCCTGAAGTCCGGGAGACTGGTGGAGATGAAGAGCAATCATGCAAAGAGCTTCTGCTGCGGCGCAGGCGGCGGCAGGATGTGGATGGAGGAGGATCTGGGCACGAGGATCAACCAGAAGCGCACGCAGGAGGCCGAGGCCTCGGGTGCCAAGACCATATGCACGGCCTGCCCATTCTGCTACACCATGCTCTCCGACGGCATCAAGGAGCTCGAGCTATCCGAGAAGCTCCAGGCCTTTGACATCGCACAACTCGTCGCCAAGGCCGCCGGCCTCGATCAGAATACGAACAAGGCCGGAAACGAGGACGAGCAGGAGGCGGCAAACTGATCTGAAAAGCCTTCTTAAAAGGCTGGTAAAGCAACCCCTTCAAGTAAAGAAAGAAAAAAGAGGAGGCAGCGATGTCTCCTCTTTTTTCTTGCCAGTACCGGCTGTTCGAAGGTATTCTTAAGTAGAGGATATTTCAGAGGGCATGGGCATACAAGTCGGCATTCTTCTTGGGGAGACCGGGAGCCATAACGATCTCGTAGAGGGGTTGAAGTCTGCGGGGATCGGGGTAGACATCCTCGTGATGCCGCATGATCTGTCGGAAGAGCAGTCCCTGGCGCTGGGCCGCTCTTTCCTGGAAAGCGCGGCCTGCTGCGACCTGATCCACAACCTCTCGGGCTGCCGCGGCCTTCTCTTCGCGAGTCTGTCGCGCATTCCCTCCGTGTCGTCCATCACCGGTGAGATCACCGATACCGAGGCCCTCATATGCAGGGCCGTTTCCGGACCATGCTTTTTCGTGACCGAAGGGGCACGGGAGCTCGCCGGGCTCAAGACGGTCCCGGGTATCGGCCGTTTCCACGGAGACCGGGTCAGGTTCTATCTGGACGTGTACTCCCGCGTTCTCGCGCTGGGCAAACAGACCGAGCACCGGCCCTGGGGGAACTACGAGATCCTCTCCGAAGACCGGGACGACCACAAGGTCAAACGCATCACGGTCCTGCCCGGCAAACGCCTGAGCCTCCAGTATCACGGGAAGAGAAGGGAGCACTGGGTCATCGTCTCCGGCCGCGCCACGGCGACCGTGGGAGAACGGATGGTCGAGCTGGGCCCCTCGGAAGCCATCGACATACCCTGCGGTGCAAAGCACCGGATCGAGAATGCCGGGTCGCAGGACCTCATATTCATCGAGGTGCAGCAGGGCGACTACTTCGGCGAGGACGACATCGTCAGGATAGAGGACGATTTCGGAAGGATATGAGCGCTGTCAACAAGGGTATCAGAGGTCAGAAAGAGCTCTTCGGGCTCCTCTATGAAACAGCCGTCAATGCCGGGATAGAGATTATCGAAGACCGGATAAACCGCAAGGGCGGGGTGTGCAGGCTGCAGGAGAAGCTCATGGTGGTCTACGATTCCCAGGCCCCGTTTCATGAGCGCAACCGCCTGATCCTGGACGCCATCTCACAGGTGAACCGGGACTATCTCTATCTCCCGCCCCGGGTCAGAATGCTCCTGGATGAGGGCGAGGCACTACCTGATTCCCCGGCCGGTTAGGGAAGATTATTTACTGGAGCGCATGGTATAGAGCCGCATCTCGCTCTGGGCATCGGTGTTTTTCGGGTTGATCTGCAGGGCCTTCCGGAATGCGTCGGGCGCCTTGTTGGACCCCTCTTTCTTCAGCACCCATCCGAGCACCACATAGAGGGCATCCGAGGAGGGGAAGTTCTGCACCCCTTCGCGTATGGCCGATTTGATCTCGATGCTGTTGCCCCTGCCCGTGTTCTGCCACCTCAAGAAGAGCGCCCTGACATATGCCTCGGTAAAGACCCGCTCCTCTGGCTTCATCTTTACGCAGAGCCTGAAGCTGTCCAGGGCCTTGCTGTAGTCTTTCTCCTTCATGGCCTCCATGCCCTGACCATAGAATATTTCGGCCTGAAGCTCCTGATCGATCCACTTCTTTTCTTCAGGAGGCTTACCCTCCCTGACCCGGTTCACAATGGTATAGGCCTTCTGGATCTCCATGAACACCTCGGTGGCCAGCCTTTTCACCTCGGGATCATCCGCATATGAGTAGATGTCGGGGTGGTTCTGTTTCACCAGTCTGATATACGCCCGCTTGAGCCCGCCATCGGAGATAGCCTTGTCCACGCCCAGCGTCTGGAAGGGGCCCTGGTCCTTGATCTTTCGCAGCATCTTTCTCAGGTGCTCGATGATCGCCTTGTGCTTGCTCTCCTCGAAGGAAGCCAGGCCGGTGCAGTAGAGGGCCAGGAGCGCGCGGGCCGGGTCCTGCCCCAGCAGGAGCAATTCGGAAACCTTGAACTGGTCGAAATTATCCATGGTGACGCCCAGGTCGGGGGGGATATCGTCGGATCGTCTTTTGGGAACAGCATCCGCATGGGGGCTCAGCGCCGAGATAACGACCGAGAAGGGGGTCTGATCCATGATGCCCCGTCTCACCATGCGCAGGAATTCCGGCCTGGTCATCTCGGGCGATTTGTCGATGGTGTTTTTCACGACCTTCTGGATGGTACCCGTCTCCCAGGAAAAGATGTCGATAAAGCGTTTCTCGAACTGTATCTTCAGCGCCTCGGTAATGGCCTTGGGCTCGACCTTTCCCATCTCCAGCAGGATGACCCCCTGTTTCCTGCGTTCGATCCGGGACTGGGCCAGGGATTCTTCACTTTCCTCTTCCGTGATATATCCCAGGGCGACCAGGACGTTGCCGAGAAGCTCTTCGGTTTTGTTCGACTGAATGGCGCAGAGTATTCCGTCACGGAAAATAAGGCCCTTTTTCCAGTTGTCGGCAGACACGAAGATGATCCCGGTGAAGAGGGAGTCGATGGTGTCTTTGACCAGGAGAGGGAACGTAATGTCTTCTAACTTGAATACGGTATCCATTTGTCCTTACTATCGGCAACCTGCCAGGGCATGCATAAATAAATTCATCGAAATCGGGGACGCGAAATCGGGGACGGGTTCAGATTTCCGGGAGGTGATGCACACGATCGTTTGCGTCATGTGCCGGTGCAGAATCGAGGACGTTCATATTTCTGAGAGGAAATGATCAGATCTATTCGCGCCACGTGCCGGTAAAATAGAAGGAAGCCCTCGTGGTGCCGTACGTGACGAGTGACGGGCTTCCTTCCGGGCCACAGCTGTCCTGCGCGAAATTGTCCTTTGTCGATAACCCCTAGGGCGCCGGATCACGAATACCGGGTCATGAGGGTCTCCCAGTAGAGGTTCCCCCAGGCATTCCTTTTTTCATTCTCGCTGCAGTCGGCGCAGTAGTGCCTGACCTCGATAACCTGAGGATCGAAGGAAACGATCTGCCTGGCGGAGCACACGCTGCACACGGGCTTCCCGCACCCATCACACGACAGCTCCGTAACGGCTCCGCAAGCACAGGCGAAGACGATTTTTTTTGCAGCCTCCATAGCCTTTTCTCCTCGATTTGTCGTGTTGTTACGGGAATAGCTATTTCCATGCCATGAAGTACGGGATGGAGTGATTTATCATAATATGCTGTAAAAAAAGCAGTTATGAAGAAACGTGCGGGAAGGGAAGGGTTTCGGACACGGGGATACGATTCCTGCCCGGAAGGGTCCTGCCGCCATAGTTATGGTCATGGTGCCCGAAGTGTACAACAGGCCGTACCAGGGCGCTACCCCATCGGGGAGGAATCCTCTTTCAGCCGGGTGTAAGGGGCTGCTTGCTGGATGCCGACGAAGGGAAATATACGGGAGATTCCGGTCTAGAGGAAGCGGAATGGAGAGAAGTGGGAAGGTTGAGTATAACGGCTTGAAAGTTTGGCTCCTCGGGAGGGACTTGAACCCCCAACCTAGTGGTTAACAGCCACCCGCTCTGCCGATTGAGCTACCGAGGAACGATCACAGTATCTATGATGATTCAGGAGTGTTGTCAAGAGCGAATAGCCGGGAACATACGGGAGATAGCGGGGCCGGCCCCCAAGGGACGCTGTTTGGGGAGATGGGAAGCGGGAGGGGTGATCTCGCCCGGAGAGACGATAGCCGGGGCGGCGCTCAGCCTTTGGGAATGAGGGTGAGGAACTTTTCGTGCCGGGGCGATCCCCCCCGAAGCACCTCTTCCATCTTCTGCCTGACCACGAGCGTTACGGGCCCGGGGCAGGAGAAGCTTTTCTGCTCGATCGAACGGATGGGCAGAACCGGGGTTGTGGTGCCGGAAAAAAACGCCTCGTCGTATTGCTGGATATCTCCGGGCCGGATATGGACCTGCTTCTCCGGCAGGCCCATATCATCCAGGACCTCCATGATCACCCTGCGGGTGATGCCGGGCAGAACGTTCTCCTCCGTGGGGGTCTCCACATCGTTTCCCCTGACGAAGAAGACATTGGACGTGGGGCCCTCCGCCACCAGGCCGCCCGCATCCAGCATGAGGGCCTCGTCGAAACCCCTGCTCCGGCTTTCCATACGGGCCAGATATCCGTTTACGTAGTTCCCCACCACCTTTGCATGGACGTCTGTGGTCATGGGGTGGAGCTTCCGGTAGGACGAAATCCCCGCGGACACACAGGCGCCGGCCGAGAGCGCTGCAATACCGCAGCTCGCATAGTTCAGGCAGAAGACGGCGACCGAGACCCTGCCCGAGGGGGTGGTGCCGAATTCGATGCCCGGATAGTAGGCAAAAAACTTGGCGAGGCCAGTGGTGACGGAATTGATCCGTGCCAGCTCCATGAGCGCCTCCCTGATGGTCTCGCGGGAAAAGGGGAGCTCCATATAGGTCTGGCCGGCGCTGAACAGGAACCGGTCCAAGTGCTCTTCCAGGCAGAAGAAGGCCGGGCCCCTCGGGGTGGAGGTGACCGCCATCACCTCGAACACGGCGGAACCCCGGCTGAAGCTGTGAGAGAGAAGGGGGACCGTAGCCTCGGTGCAATCGACGAATCTACCGTCAATCCATGTCGTTATTCCACTCACCATGTGCACTATCCCTATACGGGCGCCACCGAGATGTCAATATCCCAGGGCGTGCCGCAACACTCTGGCTTACGCAGAGATACCCTCCGCCAGAGCGGGAAATGAATCACGAGCCTTCACAAAGGGAAAATATCTTCTGTTCTTTTTTGCTTACACGCGGCTGTGCAGGGCATGTTTGCTTGACAAAAGCATGAGTATGAAATAGTAGCAAGTGCTATTGTGGAAAAGATAAAGAGGATGGAAGACATCCATATATCCCCTGAGATCGTCGGTGAGGCAGGGGTGGAAAACGAGGTCATGGTCGTGCCCGAGGCCGTGGACGAGATATTCCGCAACAAGGATCTCGTCGTGAAGGAACCGTTCACCATCCACTACGTGGTGGAGCGGGAGAAGGACTCGGAAGACATCCATGTGGGCGTCGATGTGCAAGGCGAGATCGAGACGTTTTGCGCCAGATGCCTGGAGACCATGACCTACCCGGTGGATCTCCACCTGGAAACTAGCTATATGCCCGCGTCACCGGAGATGTCGAAGAACCTCGAAGAAGAGAGGACGAGCAGCGCGACAGGGTATTATCGGAAAACGATCCGTCTCGGCGATTACATTGCCTCCGAGCTGGTCCTGGCGTTGCCCTTAAGGTTCATCTGCGACGAGCAGTGCAAAGGCCTTTGTCCGGAATGCGGGGCGAATCTCAATCGAGAAGAGTGTCGTTGCGGGGAAAAACCGGTGGATCCCAGGCTGCAGAAATTATCCGAGCTCAAAGAAAAGATCAGGAAGGAGTAAAGCAATGCCAGTTCCAAAGAGGAGACATTCAAGCGCCAGAAGAGACAAGCGCAGGGCCAATGACGCCATCAGCGAGCCGGCGTCTTCATACTGCCCGAACTGCCAGGAGCCCAAGTTGCCCCACCGAATCTGCAAGAACTGCGGGTACTACAAGGGCAAAGAGGTCATCAAGGTAGCCGAAGCCGAATAGGCCCTTCGATGCCGTATTGCCTGATATTCCCCGGCCAGGGCAGCCAGTTTCCCGGCATGTCGGCGGGTCTCGATCTCCGGTGGACCGGAGACGATGAGCTGATCGGCCTCATGGAAAACGGACCTGAGGATACGCTCAGGCAGACCACGAACGCGCAGAAAGCCGTTTTTGCCGTGACCGCTGCCTTGTGGGAGAGGTCGGGTCTCGATGGCCCCGCCGTGACCATGGGCCACAGCCTGGGCGAATACATGGCCCTGGTCGCCTCCCGGGCCATACCCGTGCGCGAGTGCTACACCCTGGTGGAAAGGCGGGCCCGTGCCATGCAGGACGCCATGCCCGGGGAATCGGGTGCCATGGCCGCGGTGCTGGGCCTTTCCGCAGACGATGTGGCCCGGCTGATCGAGCCGGTTCAGAACGTGTGGGTGGCAAACCTCAACTCTCCCGGTCAGGTGGTGATCTCCGGCGAAGCGTCATCGGTGAAGGACGCGGCGCTCGTGCTCAAGGAAAACGGGGCCAGGAGGGTGGCGCCCCTGGAGGTGGCAGTGGCGTCCCACTGCCCGCTCATGAAACCTGCCGGCAAGGTCCTGAGGGAGTACCTCAAGGGTGTCCGGTTCGAGAGGCCCTGTTCCCGGGTCGTTTTCAACGCCACGGCGCAGGAAGAGTCCGATCCGGAAAAGATCAGGGAAAACCTCGCGCTGCAGCTCGTTTCACCCGTGCGGTGGGAAGAGTCGGTCAGATATGCCGCGGATCAGGGGATCGACCGCTTCGTCGAGATCGGTCCCAGGTCGGTGCTGGCCCCGCTGGTGAAGAGGATCGTTCCCCAGGCCAAGGTGGAGGTGATTACCCCCCAATGAAGATCGATTTGAGCTCACAGGTTGCCGTCGTCACCGGCGCGTCGCGGGGAATCGGCGCGTCCATCGCCCGGACCCTTGCATCCTGCGGGGCGCACGTGGTGGTCAACTACCTCAAGAATGCCGCCGCGGCCCGTGATGTGGTCGAAGCGATTCGGGCCGCCGGGGGCAGCGCAGAGGCGTACGCCTTCGATGTGTCTGACCAAGGGCAGGTGAAGCAGGCCTTTCAGGATATCGTCAAGCACCACGGGCGCATCGACATCCTGGTGAACAACGCGGCCGTGTCAAAGGATTCATTGCTGCTCAGGATAAAGGCCGAAGATGTCGATACCATGATGGACACGAATCTTAAAGGGTCGATTTTCTGTTCTTTTCACGCTGCACGAACTATGCTAAAGCAGAAAAAGGGAAGAATCATCAACGTTTCTTCAGTCGTGGGTATGGGCGGTAACCCGGGGCAGAGCGTATACGCAGCAACGAAGGCAGGGCTCATCGCTTTCACCAAGAGCCTTGCAAAGGAGCTGGGTTCCAAGGGTATACTCGTGAACGCCGTGGCGCCGGGTCTGGTGAAGACGGATATGACCAGAGACTTGGATATCGACGCGCTCCTGGAGCAGGTACCGCTGCGGAGGATTGGGGGTCCGGAAGACGTGGCCGGGCTCGTTGCCTTTCTCTCCTCTGATCTCAGCTCATATGTCACGGGTCAGGTCTTTGTTATCGACGGCGGGCTCTATACTTGATTTCGATCAGGATTGTATAGAAAGATAAAGGAGGAGCTTATCTTATGGTGGATGTAGCACAGCGTATCATTCAACTCATCGCTGAGCAGCTCGATAAGGATGTCTCTGAGATAGACCCCGAGATGTCCTTTGCCGACGATCTGGGCGCGGATTCCCTTGATCTGGTAGAGCTGATCATGACCGTGGAAGAGGAATTCAATATCGAGATTCCCGATGACGAGGCGGAAAAGATCAAGTACGTGAAGGATGCCATCAGTTACGTCAATGCAAGGCTATGATCCTCCCTTGAGGAAGGTCGCTGTTACGGGTCTCGGAGTCGTTTCGCCTTTGGG
Source organism: Deltaproteobacteria bacterium (assembly GCA_018436855.1). Taxonomy (GTDB): domain Bacteria; phylum Desulfobacterota; class Desulfomonilia; order UBA1062; family UBA1062; genus Phosphitivorax. Next base: position 125,136 of record JAHDKO010000015.1, read on the forward strand.
GAGCGATGTCGCCGGACTCTGGGACAACCTTATCGAAGGAACATCAGGCATAGAGCATATCGAAGAATTCTCCGGCCTGCCGGTCACGTTCGGCGGCCGCGCCCGGGGCTTCGACCCGAGCCGGTACCTGGGGCCCAAAGAGTTGCGCCACATGGACCGGTATTCTCAAATGGCGTTGACCGCCGGCCTCGATGCATATCACCACGCACGACTCGATCAGAGCTCCTACTCCCCGGAGCGGATCGGCGTGATGATCGGATCGGGCTCGGGCGGCATGTCCACCATCGAAAGCCAGATCCAGACATTCCATACCCGCGGTGCCCGGAGGGTGTCCCCGGTCACGGTGCCCATGTTCATCACCAACATGGGCTCGGCCGAATGCTCCATACGCATTCAGGCCAAGGGGCCGGGCATGGGGATCACCTCTGCCTGCGCCACCGGCGGCCACGCACTGGCCCTTGCCTCCCGCCTGATCATGTACGGCGAGGCCGACTGCATGCTGGCAGGGGGCGTCGAGGCGTGCCTGACCCCCTTCTCCGTGTCAGCGTTCGCTGCCATGAGGGCGCTTTCCACCAGGAATGACGCGCCCGAAAAGGCGTCGCGCCCCTTCAGCATCGACCGGGACGGGTTCGTGATGGCCGAGGGAGGCGGGGTGCTCGTTCTGGAGGAATACGGGCATGCAAAGAGACGCGGGGCCGAGGTCCTGGCCGTGCTCGAAGGCTCGGCAATGAGCCAGGACGCCTATCACGTGGTGGCCCCGGACCCGGAAGGCTGCGCTGTGGTGTATGCCATCGAACAGGCCGTGAAGAACGCCGGCATCGACAAGGCCGATATCGGCTATATCAACGCCCACGGCACATCGACCCCGCTCAACGATTCCATCGAGACGCGGGCGATCAAGAAGGCGCTGGGCGAGCACGCCTTAAGGGTGCCGGTCAGCTCCACCAAGTCCATGACCGGGCATCTCATCGGGGGCGCTGCGGGGCTGGAGACAATCATCTGCATCATGGTCTTGAAAAACGGCGTGATCCCGCCCACGATAAATCTTGACAACCCGGACCCCGAGTGCGATCTACACTATGTTCCGAATAAGGCTCTCCACTCGGAGGTTTCTTACTGCCTGAACAATTCGTTCGGCTTCGGCGGGCAGAACGTTGCCTTGATCCTGGGGAAGGACAGGGGATGAAGATCGGAATCGCAAGCGACCACGGCGGCCTGGATCTGAAAGATCTCGTGAAAGAGACTCTTGCCGGGTACGACTGCGAGGTTCTGGACCTGGGGACCGATACCCCGGCGTCCGTCGATTATCCCGATTATGCGCAAAAAGCGCTCTCCGCTCTTGCCTGTGGAAATTGCGACCGCATCGTCCTCGTCTGCGGGACCGGGATCGGAATGTCCATCTGCGCCAACCGGGTCCCCGGGGTGAGGGGCACGCTGTGCCACGATGCCTATACCGCCCGCATGTCCCGCCTGCATAACGATTCGAACTGCCTCATCCTGGGCGGGAGGGTGCTCGGGCCCGCCGTGGCGCAGGACATCGTGCGTGTGTGGTTCACCACCCCCTTTGAGGGAGGGAGGCACCAGTCCAGGCTGGACAAGATCGAGAAACTTGCCGGGAATATCATACGAGACAGGAGTTGTACATGAGTTATGAACACGTGAAAAAGACAGACCCCGAACTGTACCAGTCAATCATGGACGAGCTCAGGCGCCAGCGGAACAAGCTCGAGCTCATCGCATCGGAAAACATCGTGTCCGAGGCCGTGCTCGAGGCCCAGGGCAGCGTGCTGACCAACAAGTATGCGGAAGGATATCCGGGAAAACGCTACTACGGCGGCTGCGAGCATGTGGACGTGGCCGAGGACCTCGCCATCGAGCGCGCGAAGAAGCTCTTCGGCGCAGAGCACGCCAATGTCCAGCCCCACTCGGGCTCCCAGGCGAACATGGCGGTCTACTTTTCCATCCTGGAGCCCGGAGACACCTACCTCGGCATGAGCCTGCCGCACGGCGGGCACCTTTCCATGGGTTCCCCAGTGAACTTCTCGGGCAAGTTCTACAACGTGGTCCCCTACGGCGTGAGGGAAGACACCCACCGCATCGACTACGACCAGGTGCGCTCGCTGGCCAGGCAGCACAGGCCGAAGCTGATCATCGCGGGCGCAAGCGCCTACCCCCGGATCATCGAATATCAGATATTCCGCGAGATCGCCGACGAGGTGGGCGCCTACTTCATGGTCGACATGGCCCACATCGCGGGTCTCGTCGCCGCGGGCCTCCACCCGAGCCCCGTGCCCTATGCCGACTTCGTCACCACCACCACCCACAAGACCCTGCGCGGGCCCCGCGGCGGCATGGTCCTCTGCAGGGAGGCACATGCGAAGACGCTCAACTCCCGGGTGTTCCCGGGCATGCAGGGCGGACCGCTCATGCACGTGATAGCGGCCAAGGCCGTGGCCCTCAAGGAGGCAATGACCCCGGAGTTCAAGACGTATCAGCAGCAGATCGTCAAGAACGCTCAGGCCCTGGCGCAGGGGCTGATCTCGAAGGGCTTCTCCCTCGTCTCGGGCGGCACCGACAACCACCTCATGCTCGTGGACCTCACGAACAAGGACATCACCGGCAAAGACGCGGAGGCCTTCCTCGATCTGGCATGGATCACGGTCAACAAAAACACCATCCCCTTCGAGACCAGGAGCCCCTTCGTCACATCGGGCGTGAGGCTGGGAACCCCGGCGCTCACCACCCGGGGCATGAAGGAAGGAGAGATGGAGCAGGTTGCGTCCCTCATCGCCCGAGTTATCGACTCCAAGGGCGACCCTGCAGAGATCGAGCGGGTGCGCACAGACGTGGAGGCCCTCTCGGGCCGGTTCCCCATCTACGGGGGACTGGGATAATCCATGCGCTGCCCCAGGTGCTCCGGGCTTGAAGACAGGGTCATCCAGTCGAGGATAAGCCGGGACGGGAGCTCCATCCGGCGCAGGAGGGAATGCATCCGCTGTTCGTACCGGTTCACCACCTACGAGAAGGTGGAGGAGTCCATGCCCATGGTGGTGAAAAAGGACGGCCGGCGGGAGGCCTTCGACCCTAACAAGGTGACCGCCGGAATTATCACCGCCTGCGAGAAGAGGCCCGTGAGCGTCGAAGACATCGACGCCGTCAAGGACTCGATCCTCCACGACATTCAGTCCAAATGGGACCGTGAGGTTCCCTCCACCTATATCGGAGAGAAGGTCATGGAGGCCCTGCACCGGCTCGACCCGGTGGCCTATGTCCGGTTCGCCTCGGTGTACCGTGAGTTCAAGGATGTGAAGGAATTCATGGAGGAAATAAAGGGGTTCGACAAGGGCGGGTCATGAAGGGCGATACCCGGTACATGGCGCGGGCCGTCGCGCTCGCCCGCAAGGGCCTCGGCAGAACCGCGCCCAACCCTCCGGTGGGCGCGGTCGTGGTCAGAGACTCCCACATTATTGGAGAAGGCTTTCATCCCAGGGCGGGCGAGCCCCATGCCGAGGTGTTCGCGCTGAGGCAGGCGGGCGCGGCGGCCCGGGGCGCCACGCTCTATGTGACCTTGGAGCCCTGCTCCCACTTCGGGCGGACCCCCCCCTGCGTCAATGCGATCCTGGAGGCTGGCATCGCCCGTGTCGTGGTGGGCAGCGTGGACCCCAATCCGGTGGTGGCGGGCCGCGGCATCCGGACCCTGCGCGAGCAGGGGGTCAAGGTGGAGGTGGGCGCGGCACGGAAACAGACCGCCGAGCTCATCGCCTGGTACGCCTTCTGGATGGGAAAGAAGCGCCCGTATCTGATCGTCAAGGCGGCCATGACCCTGGACGGCAGGATAGCCGCCCCGTCAGGCGACTCGAAGTGGATCAGCTCGGAAGAGTCCCGGGCCTATGTGCACGAGCTCAGGGACCGGGCCGACGGGGTGCTGGTGGGCATCGGCACGGTGGAGAAGGACGATCCCCTGCTCACCTGCCGGCGGCCGGGGGGCAGAGACCCTTACCGGATCGTCATCGACCCCGGGTATGTGATCCCGCCGGCCGCCCGGTGCCTGGGCGAGCGGGCAGTGCTCTTCACCGCCGGGGATCCTCAGAGCCGGCCCGAGGTCATCGAGACCGGAAGCCGCGTCGTCCGGCTTCCCGCCGATAAATCGGGCCGTTTCTCCTGGCAGGACGTGCTGCATGAGCTCGGCTCCATGGGGCTGCACGCCGTGGTCGCGGAAGGGGGCAGTTCGATCCTGTCGAGCCTGATCCGTTCCCGCATGGTCGACGAGCTGCTCGTCTTTATCGCGCCCAAGCTGCTTGGCGGCGGGGTTCCCCTGGTGGCCTGGGACCCTCCGGACACGGTTGCAGGGGCTGTGCCCCTTGTGGTAACAGGTGCCAGGATCATCGGAGGCGACGTGCTCGTCTCGGCCCGTCTGGAGGATTGACATGTTCACAGGCATTATCGAAACCATGGGAACAATCGTGAGCATCAAGCCCCATCAGCAGGGGTTCGAGCTCTGCGTGGACACGGGGATGGATCTCTCGCAGGACCGCGAGGGCGACAGCTTTGCCGTGGACGGCATCTGCCTCACCGCCACCGCCATCGAAAAAGGGCGCTTCATTGCCACCGCCTCGGCGGAGACCCTGTCCCGCTCCACCCTGGGCTCGCTCAAACCGGGGTCAAAGGTGAACATCGAGCGGGCCGTGACGCTCGCCACGCGGCTCGGCGGGCACCTGGTGCTCGGCCACGTGGACGCCGTGGGGACCATCAGGAACGCGGACAGGGTCGGTGAGTCCATCCGGATCGGCATCCGGTTCGACAAAGGGTTCGCCCGCTACCTCATCGAAAAGGGTTCCATCGCCGTGGACGGCATTTCGCTCACCGTAAACGGGGTCCAGGGGGATGTTTTCACGGTGAATATCATTCCCTTCACCGCGCGCGCGGTTTCCTTGACACTGAAAAGACCCGGTGATAGGGTAAACCTCGAATTTGACGTGATCGGCAAGTATGTCGAGAGGCTTCTGGACAGGGAAGGCGGCACGTCCCTGGAGGAGCTCTTGAAGAAACAGGGATATCTATAAGGAGCAGTACCATGCCCACGTGCACCGTTGAAGAAGCGATTCAGGAACTCAGGCAAGGCAGGATGATCATCCTCGTGGACGACGAGGGCCGGGAGAACGAAGGCGACCTCACCATGGCCGCGGAGTTCGTCACCCCGGAGGCCATCAACTTCATGGCCAAGTACGGGCGGGGCCTGATCTGCCTCTCGCTGGATTCCGGGATCGCGGACCGTCTCGATCTTCCCCTGATGGTCCGTGACAACACCAGCCAGTTCGGCACCGGCTTCACCGTCTCTATCGAGGCGAAGCGGGGGGTGACCACCGGTATTTCCGCAGCGGACCGTGCCGTCACCATCCGCACCGCCATTGCCGAAGACACGAAACCCGGCGACCTTGCCCGCCCGGGCCATGTGTTTCCCTTGAGGGCCCGCGAAGGCGGGGTGCTGGTGCGCACCGGCCAGACAGAAGGTTCGGTGGATCTGTGCCGGATGGCGGGCCTGAGGCCCGGTGGCGTGATCTGCGAGGTCATGAACGACGACGGCACCATGTCCCGGCGGCCCCAGCTCGAGGCCTTTGCCAGGGAGCACGGCATCAGGATATGCACGATCGCGGACCTCATCGCCTACCGGATGAGGACCGAGATCCTGGTGAGAGAGGCCGTGAGGGCACAGATGCCCACCCCGTACGGGGATTTCGAGCTCATCGGATTTGAAAACGATGTCGACAGGAAGGAGCACGTGGCGCTGGTGAAGGGAGACATCAACCCCGACGAACCGGTCCTGGTGAGGGTCCATTCCGAATGCCTCACCGGAGACGTGTTCCACTCGGCGCGCTGCGACTGTGGCGACCAGCTCCACCGCGCCATGGAGATGATCGAGGAGGATGGCAAGGGCGTGATCGTGTACATGCGCCAGGAGGGCAGGGGCATCGGGCTGATCAACAAGATCAAGGCCTACCATCTCCAGGAGAACGGCAGGGACACCGTGGAGGCAAACGTGGAGCTGGGGTTCGCCCCCGATCTGCGGGACTACGGCCTGGGCGCCCAGATTCTCGTGGCCCTGGGCGTGAGGAAAATGCGCATGATGACCAACAACCCCAAGAAGATCATCGGCCTGGAGGGATACGGCCTCGAGGTAGTCGATCGGGTGCCCATAGAGATTCCTCCCACCGAGGAGAACAAGAAGTATCTGAAGACCAAGAAAGAGAAGATGGGACACATACTGGAGGTCGTATAGATGGCAGGCGTGATTGAGGGGAAGTTAATCGGCAAGGGGAAGAAGGTCGCGGTCGTTGCCAGCAGGTTCAACGACTTCATCACCGCGCGGCTCATCGAAGGCGCCATGGACGCCTTGAAGAGGCACGGGGTGGAGGAAAAGGACGTCACGGTCTACCGGGTTCCCGGGGCCTTCGAGATCCCGCCGGTCGCCAAGAGGCTTGTCCAGGCGAAGAAGGCCGACGGCGTCATCTGTTTGGGCGCGGTGATCAGGGGCTCTACCCCGCATTTCGACTATGTGGCCTCCGAGGTCAGCAAGGGCGTGGCCCTGGTCTCGCTGGAGGCGCTCTGCCCGGTGATCTTCGGGGTGCTCACCACCGACTCCATCGAGCAGGCTGTCGAGCGGGCGGGCACCAAGTCCGGGAACAAGGGCTTCGATGCCGCCATGGCGCTGCTGGAGATGATGGATCTCTACGCGCAGATCTGACGACGGGCATGAGAATCCGGACCAAGGCACGAGAGATTGCGCTGCAGTACCTGTACCAGGTCGATATCACCAAGAACCACACCGAGGAAACGCTCCGGGACTTTATCGGCCATTTCGTCGAGGACAGGGACGTGGTGCCCTATGCCCACGACCTCATCAACGGGGTGTATACCCACCTGAACCGGATCGACGAGCTCATCGAGACAGCGTCGAAAAACTGGTCGGTGAGCCGGATGTCCACCACCGACCGCAACATCCTGCGCATCGCCACCTACGAGCTGGTGTTCAAACCGGACATCCCCTACAAGGTCGCCATCAACGAGGGGATCGAGTTGGCCAAGAAGTTCGGGTCTCCCCGTTTTCCCGCCTTTGCCAACGGAGTTCTCGACAGGGTGCGGACAGAGGTGTCGTCTGATGAATATTCTGGTTGATACCCGTGATCCGGGTTCTGTTCCCCGCGAGTTCCCGGTCCTGTGGTGCTTCAGCGACGAGCGGCCGCTCAAGGGCCTGACCGGGCTGCTCGACTGGAGGCTCGACACCGCCATCTCCAGGCTGCTCATGGCCGGCACGGTCACCGGTGTCTGGGGAGAGAAGGTGCTCATCTGCGGATTCGATGCGGCCCTGCCCGAGGGCTTTCTGCTCATGGGCTTAGGTCCCATGGGCGAGTTCGATGAGACAAAGATGCGCGAGGCAGGCCGGCTCATGGCCCGGGCAGTGGTGAACCTGAAGAAGCAGGCCGTGTGCATGGCCCTGCCGGGAAACGGTATTCCGGGGTTCGACACGAGCGCGGTGGCCGAGCATTTTCTGCACGGCCTGATCCTGGAGGCGCATGACACCGAGTTCACCCCCACCTTTCTCTGCGGCATGAACGACGTGGACGAGGCCCTGCTCGGTTTCCAGAAGACCAAGGTGTCGCTCAAGGCGCACCTGCCCGCCGACATCATCCAGGTGAAATCATGAGCGTGCTCATCATCGGTGCCGGTGAGGTGGGCTTCATGATCGCCAAGCGCCTCACGGAAGAGAACATCGATGTCTACATCGTGGAGAAGGACGAGGCCAAGGTCAACAAGCTCTCCCAGATGATCGACGTCCAGGTGGTATGGGGGAGCGGTTCGAGCATCAAGACGCTCAAAAAAGCCAATGTCGAGCACGCCGAGATGCTCATAGCGGTGACCGACTCCGACGAGGTCAACCTCGTGGCTGCCTTTATCGCCGGGTCGTTCGCGGACATTCCCGCCAAGATCGTACGCATCCGCAACAAGGAGTACGAGTCGTCCCGCAAGATCTTTGAAGAGGAATACCTCGACATCGACCTCATCATCAACCCTGAGCAGGAAGCGGCCAACACCATCATGAACATCATCGACATCCCGGGCTGCCAGGATGCCGTACGGGTCGCCGAGGGCAGAATCCGTCTGGGCGGGTTCAGGATCGGCCCCAACTCCCCCCTGGTGTACAAGACCCTCCAGGAGATATCCACCTCATCCAACACCAACGGCATGAACTTCCTCATCGCCGCCATCCTCAGGCAGATGAACCTCCTTATCCCGAAAGGGGGCGACAAGATCCTTCCGGGGGACCGGGTGTATGTCGTGCTCGACCAGGGTGACAACCGGGAGATCCTCACCTTCATGGGCGCATACCGCAAGCCCATGCAGAATATCATGATCTACGGCGGGAGCATCACCGGAGAGATGCTCGCCTCGACGCTCGAGAGCAAGAACGTGAGCGTTAAGCTCATCGAGCACGACGAAAAGCGGTGCATCGAGCTGAGCGAGCGGCTTTCCCGGACCACGGTGCTGAACATCCCCGCCATGAACCGGGACCTGCTGGAAGCCGAGCGGGTGTCCAACCAGGACGTCTTCATCGCCGTGTCGAACGACGAGGAGGCCAACATCCTCTCGTCTCTGCTCGCCAAGCGGATCGGCTGCCCCCACGTGATCTCCCAGGTGAACAACACCGACTATGTGTCCCTGGTAAGCGATATCGGTGTGGATGTGGTCGTCAATCCCCGGATGGCGGCGGTGGCCAAGATCCTCCAGTTCATCCGCAAGGGCAAGATCTTCTCCATGACCAGCCTCTCCGATATCGAGGCAGAGGTGCTGGAGGTAGAGGCCATGGAGACCTCCGACCTGGTGGAGCGGCCCATCAAGGACATCAAGTGGCCCAAGGACGCCATCATCGCAGGCGTCATCCGGGGAGGAGAGGGCAGGGTGATCGCGCCCAAGGGAGATACCGTCATCGACCCCGGGGACCGCGTCATCATTTTTGCCAAGAGAGGAACCATGCCCAAGGTGGAGAAGGTCCTGAGCGTGAAGCTCAACTATTTCTGACACCTCCCTTTGGGGAGCGTAGGATGGAATGAACTGTGAAACGAGGGGCACGGACAATCATTCGGCCGGGGCATGCCTCCATGAGTGTGAGCATGGGGGGAATGCCGGCATATACGCGTGAGAGGCGCGGGCGGCGGGCATGAACGTTCGCATGCTGATCAACCTGCTCGGGCGGGGTCTCCTGTTTTTGTCCCTGGGCCTTCTGCCGTGCATTTTTCTCTCCTACCAGACCCGCGGAGACGATCTGCCCGGTCTCGTTGCGGGTTTTTCCGTCAGCATTGCCACGGCCCTGGTCATGCTCGGCTTTTCCTTCAGACCCTCGGGCGAGCTCAGACACCGCGAGGGTTTTCTGTTCGTCACGCTCGCATGGAGCCTGGCAGGGGTTCTGGGGGCGCTCCCCTTCTGGCTGAGCGGGTACATCCCCCATTATCTCGATGCACTGTTCGAGACGGTCTCCGGCTTCACCACCACGGGCGCCACGATCCTGGTGAATGTCGAGGCCCTTCCTCAGGGCCTTCTCCTGTGGAGGTCACTCATTCAGTGGCTCGGCGGCATGGGGATCATCGTGCTCACCATCGCGATCCTGCCCTACCTGCGCGTGGGCGGCATGCAGATCTTCAAGGCCGAGTCACCCGGGCCCACTATCGACAAGCTCAAACCGAGGATCACCGAGACCGCCAAGCTCCTCTGGGGCATCTACGTGGGGTTGACCTTTCTGGAGATTCTCCTGCTCATGGGAGGTGGCATGAGCTGGTTCGATGCCGTCTGCCACGGGTTCACCACCATGGCCACGGGCGGATTCTCGGTAAAGACCGCGGGCATCGCCGCCTACAACAGCGCTTACATCGATGCCGTCATCACCATCTTCATGCTCCTGGGAGGCACTAGCTTCGCCCTGCACTATTTCGCCCTGGCAGGGAATTTCACCCGGTATGTGAGGAGCCAGGAGTTCAGGTGGTACATCACCCTGTTCGCAGCCAGCGTGCTCTTCATCCTGTGGTCCACCCGCGGCATGTACGGCTCGCTCGGTGAGGCTTTCAGGTTCGTGTCATTCCAGGCGGCCTCCATCATGACCACGACCGGGTACGCAACCTACGACTACACAGTCTGGCCCGTTGCGGCCCAGATGGTGCTGCTGCTGCTCATGTTCATCGGCGGCTCCGCAGGTTCGACGGCCGGCGGGATGAAGGTCATGCGGCTGGGTATTCTCGTCAAGTATGCCCACCGGGAGATCCTCAAGCTCGTTCACCCCCATGCGGTGGTGGCCATCAAGTGGGACAGGACCCCGGTGTCTGCAGAAGTCCTGAGCTCGGTGGTGGGCTTCTCCATCTACTATATCCTCATCTTCATCATCTCCGCACTCGTGCTGGCGCTCCTGGGCGTGGATTTCATCACCGCTGTCTCGGCAGCGATCGCCTGTGTCGGCAACATCGGCCCGGGCCTCGCATCGGTCGGGCCCGCCGGGAGCTACGCGGACATCCCTTACCTGGGCAAGGCCCTTCTCACCTTCTGCATGCTCGTGGGCAGGCTGGAGGTCTACACCGTGCTGGTCGTTTTGAGCCCGGTGTTCTGGAAGAAATAGCACGGAAACGATACGCCGGGATCGGGCTTGTCCCTCCCACTCCTGGCTTTTACGTTTCCCGGTCAATGGGGTCAGAAATAAGTCCCATCCTTCCTTTTTCGAGGCTGATTGAGAAAGGAGGGCAACGAAATATAATGTAATGGTGTCAACAATGCCCCTTCCAGCCTGTTGAGCGACAGGAAGCGTACTGACCCTGATCAGGTCTCAGGTGTATGTGCGGAAGAGGGATATCGAATCATTGGAGTACTTAAGGAGTCGACTCTTGACTCGAAACCAAGCAAGGAGGAAGAAAAGATGGCTAATCCAAGAAGTGCTGCCGAATTGGAAAAATATCTCAAAGGTGTGGATTATCCGGCAAGCAAGGATGATCTCATAAGCAAGGCCCGGTCAAACGGCGCTCCCCAGGAGGTGATCGACATGATCAACAGCCTCTCGGAAAGCCACTTCAATTCACCGATTGATGTGACAAAATCCTTTGGCGCGAGCCACTAGGCTGGCGCGGAAAAGATGTGAAGGCAAGAGAAACAAGGAATAAGAAAAGAATAGTATCAACACCCTATTGAAGGGCATATGCTCTTTTTGAGCACATGCCCTTTTTCTCTATCCGGGATAACCTCTCTATCATCGTAAGGAATCCCCCGGCGAGAAACCGGCCGGCTTTCCCTGTTCCTGCAAGCCGGTCAAATATCCTCTCAGTACATCTTGTCGTAAGTGCGCACATGAGGCTGAGCTGCTCCCGGGAGGGGTTCCATCTATCACTCGCTTCCTGACAGCCGGCATGAATACGAGGGAGGTGAGGGCGTGGTCTGGAGAAGAAGCCTGCTTACCGGGTAAGGTTCTTGACCTTGGCGCGCTCCATGATGATCCCGCGCTGCATGGCCCCGGTGATGTCGAGGCCTTCTGCGTTGACGAGGGTGAGATCGACCCGGTCAAGAATCGAATTTTTCAGCTGGACGTCTTCCATGGATGCGGACATGAAGGAGGTCTGGGTGAGCCCTGATTCGTTCATGGTTATCTTGGTGAATCTGGTCAGCGCGAAATTGGATTCGTTCAAGGTGCACTTGTCCAGGGTGCACGATTCCATGATGCAGAACAGGACCTTCATCTTCTGGAGATCCGACTCCGTCAGGTCGATGTCTTTCAGATGTGAGCAGATGATCGTCGAGCCCGACAGTCTGGCTTTCGACATGTCCTGGCCGCTGAATGTCACCCTGAGTAAGTGAGTGTCCAGGGCGGTTATCCGCGTGAGAATGCATGAGCTCAGGTCCGTGTCCTTCAGGGTGATCTCCGAGAGATGGGCGCCGGTGAAGTTCGTTTTATACAGGATCGCGCCTTCGAGATTCACGCGCTCAAGGTGTGCCTCTTCAAGATTCGTGTCCGACAGGTTGACGTTTCTCAGATCCGACCCGCGCAGGTTCGCACCTCCGAGATCGAGCTTGCTCAAGTCGAGGCCCCTCAAGTCCTCCCCTTCAATGGGCCGGCCCGATGCAATGGCCTCTGCGATCTGCTGCTTGTCATATCCAGGCATTATTCAGCCTCCAGGAATTCCTTGATTTCCGGAAGCATCACGAACTCGGTTTCCACGATCTCATTGTTGCGCAGCGAAAACTGGGTTTTTACCCGTGACTCTTCCACTTCTCGTACGGCCTTGCCGATCATGATGATCGTGCCCTCGTTCGCGACACCATCGATATAGATGTTGCCGGAAAACACCGCATTGATTTGTTCCGTGAGGTCGTGGATCCTGGAATCGATGGAATAGAGGTTGTGCTTGACGGTCTCGATGGCATCGAGGATTTTCGTATAGAGGACCTCCTGCTGCTTCGTGAGCGCGCCCTTGGTCTTGAGGATTCTGAGCTTTCCCAGAGAGGCCTGCAGCTTGAGGAAATCCCCGATTCTCTCGGTCAGATCCTTCTTGGACAGCTCACGCTCGTGGAGAAGGGCAGGGTTGTGGCCGATGATGAGCCGGGTGCTCACCGGGTTCGCCTCATGCCCGATGGTGTGGCAGTAGATCCAGGCTTCTGACGAGACCGAGCTTCCCGAGATCCATCCCTGGGGACTCTTGACAACGATGGGTCCTCCGGAGGTGACTTCGCTGTTGCGGATATAATCCTCCACCACGATCTCTTTTCTGGCCCGGACCTGGGCGTCCTGGATAAACTTCACGTGCAGGGAGCCCTGGGCGGTCACTTGGGCCTTCTCCTGCCCGAGGATTCCGCCGGCGATCCTGATGTTTCCGCCCGCAGTGATGACGACACGACCCACGCTCATGGCAACGGTCACGTCCTCCTGGGCATGAACCTCATAGCCGTCACCCACCTCCCCGTTCACCACCACCGAGCCGTTGAAGCGGACATTTCCCGTGGACGAATCCACCTTGTCGACCACGTAGACCGGCTCGACGTTTACTTCAGAGTCAGACCAGACCACCATACCGTCGTTGGCGGCCAGTATCTTGCTGCCGTCGGGCGATGTCTCGATGCCCTTGCCGGTGGGGAGCTTTCCCGGGACGCCTACCTTGCCGATGATTTCTTCTCCCTTGACCGTGGTACCGCTCTTCCCGGTTTGCGGCGGAACGAGCTCGCACAGAACATCACCCGCGGTGACGTTCTGGATGAGGTTCATGTCCTTGATATTGACCCTGCCGCGCAGGTCTTCCTTGAGCGTTGCCTTGGTACTGTCCTTGTTGAAATGGCAGAGGACATACCCGTCTTTCCCCTCGCCGGCCTGCTCGCCCTTGGCGACCGTGATCCACTTGTTGAGGGTTTTGTCTTCGGCGATCTGATAAAGGACATCGCTCCATATGCCGAATGACACCCCTGCTTCCTGCAGGGCCTCGTGAAGATCGGACATGTTGATGGAGGACACCTCTTCGGTCAATGGAGTGACCTTGATGCTGGCGACGAGCCCTCCTTGGGTTATGCTCACTTCTACCTTGTACTCTTTCTCCACAAATAGAGGGTTCGGTTCTTGAGATAAAAAACTTTACCAAGACCGTATTCTTTCGAAAAACATGGATCAAAAAAGCCAAGGGGCGGGTTTCACAGGGAAAATCTTCTTGACTCTCGGGCGCGTATTCTTTACCGTTCCCCCATCTGAAGAAAATGGGTGTGCAGGAAGGAATCATGAAGATCAGTGATGTTGCCGCTCTCGATATCAAGGGCTTTCTCGATCACGAAGAAGGCCTGAAGCTCTACGACATGGCAAGAGCCGCAAGCGCAAAAGGCCCCTGCCTGGAGATCGGGGGATACTGCGGGAAATCCACCGTCTACCTGGGGCTCGGCTGCAAGGAGGGCGGGGGTGTTCTCTTCTCCATCGATCATCACCGGGGGTCCGAGGAACAGCAGAAAGGGCAGGAATATTTCGACCCGGAGCTCTACGACGAGGCCTCGGGGAGGGTGGACACCTTCAGGCATTTCCGCAGGACCATGGAGCGGGCATCCCTCGAGGACACGGTGGTGCCCATGGTCGCCCCATCGGAGGTGGTTGCGCGCATGTGGGCCACGCCTTTGAGCCTGGTTTTCATCGACGGCGGCCACAGCTACCCCACGGTGTTCACCGACTACACATCATGGATGTCCCATATCATGCCGGGCGGCTGCCTCCTGATCCACGATGTCTTCCCCGACCCCAAGGACGGCGGCCAGGCCCCGTATTATGTCTACCGGCTCGCCGTTAAATCCGGACTCTTCGAAGAGACGCCTCTGTTCAAGACCCTGGGCATCCTCAGGAGGCTGTCGACAGGCGAAGTGCCGGAGGCCGTCAGGCACCTACGCGACTGGTAGCCGGTCCACTTCCCGGTTGTGGGTCCAGTGGAGGCGGGAACTCCCGTTTGCCGACTCGTACCTGATATATCCCGCGTCGATCAGCGTTTTTAAGGTCCAGGACACGAAGGAGCCATCTCCCCCGACCTTTTCCAGGACGGCGGGCGTGAAGAGGGTCGCGGGATCCGCGCCCGGTGCGCCCGGTGCGACGAGCTGCTCGATGATGTCTTCGCTGAGCAGCCTGAAGATGAGATGCATCCTCTTCTTGCCTACCACCAGGAGCTCCTCGTGGGGGGTGCATTGCCTGCTTTCGTACCGATTGAGGACCTCCTGCCACTGGCAGTCGAGGATCTCGTCGCAGGTCCGCACGAACGCCTCCATATCCGCCGGGCTCACCTTTGAGGTGCGCACCACGGGATGATTGGCGTCGTAGAGCGACCAGTCGTCGGTGAGAATCTCCAGATCGTACTGCTCGATCTCCTCCCGCACCGTGGTGCCCGGGAAGGGCGCGAGCATGTGATACCCGAAGTAGATGCCCAGCTCTTCCGCAAGCCGGGCCGTGTCGCGGAGCGTCTCGGGGGACTCGCCCGGCAGCCCCACCATGAAGGACGCATGGGTGGTGATGCCCGCCTCCTTGCAGATCCGGGTCGCCTCCCTGGCCTGCTCGACGGTGATCCCTTTCCGGACGCGTTTGAGCATCTCCGGATTGCCAGACTCGATGCCGAAGCTGATGGCGTCGCAGCCCGCCTTCCTCATGACGGCCAGGATCTCCGGGTCAACGGTGTTGACCCGGGCGAACGCGCTCCAGGTGAACCTCACATCCCGCCTGAGAATCTCATCGCACAGGGCGTTGACCCGCTGATTGCTGGCCGTGAACAGGTCGTCGGCGATGTTGATCCGGGTGAAACCCAGGGCGAGGATCTGCTCGATCTCGTCCACCACCAGCCTCGGGTCCCTGAACCTTCCCTTGTGCCCCACCATGCGCCGGCCCAGGCAGAAGATGCACTTGTTCGGGCACCCCCTGCTCGTGATGATGCTCACCGGATAGCCCAGGGCAAGGTAGCGGGACACGGGCAGCAGGTGGCGGGCGGGAAGCGGGAGCGCATCCAGGTCTTCGATAAGGGCACGGGCAGGGGTGACGAAGGGTTCGCCGTCTTTGCGGAAGGCGATCCCGGCGATATGTTCCCATTCTTCAGGCGAGGTGAGAACGGGCACGAGCTCGGACAGGGTCTGTTCCCCCTCGCCCGCCACGATGAGGTCGAGCTCCGGATACGTGCGCAGGGTGTTCTCGATGTCGAACGAGACGTGGGGGCCGCCCATCAGGGTGACGATGTCCGGGTCGTATTGCTTGACGTCCCGGACAATGGACGCGGCCTGGAGAAAGTTCATGGTGACCGAGTTCACCCCCACCGCGTCGGGCCTGAAGGCATCCAGCGCCTGGGCGAGCTTTTCCGGGGTATACCGGCTCACGATGTAGTCGAAGATCCTCACCGTGGCGCCCGCCGCCTCGCACGCTGCGGCCACATACGACAGGCCGAGCGGGGGAGAGGGGGCCTCTTCCAGGGGATAGGGCGAGGCGATGAGTGCGATTCTCATGGGGTTTCCTCCGTCTCGTTTCTGGGGAAGGCAATGGACTTGAGCCATCCCAGAAGCGTGTTTCCTTTCAGCATGTCCCGGTCGATCGCGTCGATGTCCCGCTCGAGCTTGGCCGCGCCGGCAAACCAGTGCTCCCGCGTCTTCATGGGGCGGTCTGCGTCGAGATCGCGCAGGGGAACCGCCGGGCTCCCGGCGGCGATCACGTTGGGCGGGATGTCCCGGGTGACCACGGATCCCGCGCCGATGATGCTGTTGTCTCCGATGGTGACGCCCTTGCACACGATGCTGCCGTCGCCGAGCCAGACATTGCTGCCGATGACCACGGGCGCGGTTCCCCCGATGTAATCGGTCCTGTCGTAGATCCCGTGCCAGTCCGCGTCGGTGATGTACAC
Organism: Deltaproteobacteria bacterium; assembly: GCA_018436855.1. GTDB lineage: Bacteria > Desulfobacterota > Desulfomonilia > UBA1062 > UBA1062 > Phosphitivorax. Next base: position 141,545 of record JAHDKO010000015.1, read on the forward strand.
CCCGCTTGCCATCATGGTGCTGTCGCCGATCGTGATGCCGGTGGCCGAGCTGATGCGCACCCCGGGGCAGATAAGGCAGTAGTTGCCGATCGCGATGAACCCCTTGCCCTTTTCAGCGGACCAGACCGTGAGCCTCACCTTGTGCTCCGGGGTCGTGATGACGTTCGCATAGTCACCCAGGTCGATGGGCGAGCCGAAGACATGGACGTGCCACGGCTTCATGAAGGTGCAGTTCTTTCCGAGGCGCCTGAACTGCGGCCTCAGGAAATGCCCGGCATACCAGTCTCTGAAAAGGAGATCGAGCTTTTTGATGTAGTACGGCCTGTAATCCCTGATCAATGAGCTTAAGCCCTCATATCCTGCATGTGCGAGCAGAAGGCGTCCTTGATGCTGAACACCGGATGCCTTTTCTTGAGGAAGCGATACATGTGGGACTTCTGCCCCTCCTGCCAGAAGGAATGGTTGAAGAGCTGGGATGCAGGGGTGATGTGATACAGGGCGTCGGCCGCCATCATGACCGCTGCATTGGTCCAGGTGAGCTTCTCTTCCGGCCAGATCACCATGTCGGGGAAGGTGATCCCGCAGTAGTAGCTTCCATCGTCGTGCCTTTTGTTCAGTATCCACATGAGGAGTGTCTCCGCCAGCTCGGCCTGTCCCATGGCGGCCAGCGCGATAATGAGCTCGGACGACTCGGCCATGGTGACCCACGGGCTGTCGCATACACACCTGACGCCCAGGCCCTCCACTACAAACTTGTTCCAGTATTTGTCAATTCTCTTTTTCGCCTCGCCGTCCGTGAGCGCGCCCGAGAGCACGGGGTAGAACCAGTCCATGGAGTAGCGCGACTTGGTCTTGTTGAAGAGGTACCTGCGGTAGCGGATGGCATCCTCCAGCCTCCTCAAGGCCATCTGCCAACGGGGCCTGCTTTCGCCCAGGAGCAGGGCCAGAACCAGGGCGCACTTGAGGCTCATGTACACCGAGCACGAGCCTGTGAGCAGGCTCATGGGGTCGATGCTGCCCTCGGGGTTCCTGGCCCAGTAGATCTCCCCGCCCTGTCCCTGCAGCGCCACGGCGTAGTCGATGCCCGCGGACACCGTGGGCCAGATGTATTCCAGGAACGCCCGGTCCTGGGTGATGAGGTAGTAGTGGAAAACGCCTACCGCGATGTAGGACGAGTGGTTCGATTCCCGGGTCGTATCCTCGGCCTTGCCCTGACGGTAGGCGGAATACCAGCTCCCGTCCGGGAGCTGCGTGGAAGCGAGCCACTCGAAGGCGTGCCTCGCCTGCTCCAGATACCCGCCGATGGACAGCCCGATGGCCGCCTCCACATGGTCCCAGGGGTCGGTCTTTCCCCCGTCATGCCAGGGTATTTCGCCGGTCTTGAGCTGCACATCGGCTATGGATGCCGCCAGGAGGTCGATCTCCACCGGGTGGGACAACCTGTGATACTGAAATTCACGCTCCATAAGGATCACCTTTCCTCAAGTAGAGTACGATGCTCTTCGAAATAACAGGATTCAACACCCGGTCAAGAAACCGGGTCAAAAGGGGTTTCTTCATGATGTCCCATACGAGAAACCGGTGATAGAGCCTGACCAGGGGGGATTCGTCGTTCTTGTGCCCCACCAGGCACTTCAGCCACCAGTAGGGACTGTGCAGCGAATGCGCCCACGCGGTGCCTATGCACCGGGTCCCGGCATTCTCCAGCAGCTCTCGGAGCTCTTTCTTGCGGAAGATGCGGATGTGGCCGCCCTCCTCATGGTGATAATCGTACGACAGTGCCCAGCAGATCCGCTCGGGCATATACCGGGGCACGCTCACCACCAGCGACTTCCCGGGTTTGAGCACCCGGACGATCTCCCGGACCGCCTGCACGTGGTCCGGGATGTGCTCGAGCACCTCCGAGCAGATGACCACGTCAAAGGACGCGTCCTGAAAGGGCAGCCTGGTGATGTCGCTCACGCTCACCAGCTTGATCCCGCCGCCGTCCTGTGCCGCTCCGATCATGGTGTTGAGCGTGCGGTTCGCGGTGTCCGCGTCCTTCCTGCTCATGTCGATGCCCACCACGTGAACGTCGCGTCGGCGGAAGGCCTCGCTCAGGTGGCGGCCCGAGCCGCACCCGGCGTCGAGCACCCAAGCCCCCTTCGGCAGGGGCAGGCGTGAGAAATCAACCGTGAGCACCGATGGCCTCCCGGTAGACATCCACGACGCTCTGTGCCGTGTTCGACCACGTGAAATGCCGCTTCACCCGTTCATACCCCGCCTTGGCCAGGGAATCGCGCTTCCCGGGATTCTCCAGCAGGTCGACGATGGCCTTTTCCAGTGCGCGGGCATCGCCCGGCTCGACCAGGACCCCCGCGTCCCCCACTACCTCGGGCAGGGCGCCTCCCGTGGTGCTGATCACCGGCACCCGGCACGCCATGGCCTCTCCCGCGGGCAGGCCGAACCCCTCGTACAGGGAGGGAACGACCGCCATGGTGGTCCTGGCATAGTAGCGGGCAAAGTCCTCGTCCGGGATGCGCCCGGTGAAGGTGATGAAGTCCCGAGCGCCCAGGCCGTTCACGAGCCGGTCTATGACCCCGTCCTTCTTCGGCTTGCCGATGACCGTCAGTGTGACGTCGCGATACCGCCGGATGGAGGCGACCGCCTCGATGAGATAGCGCAGCCCCTTCAAGGGAGTGTCCGCACTGTTGGTCACCATGATCTGGTTCTCCTCGCGCTCGATGCCCTCGGCAGGGTGGAAGATGTCGGTGTTGATGCCGTTGGCCACCACGCGGAACCGGTATGGCGGGATCGCGAACTGCCTGCTGATGTCGTCTCTGGATGCCTCGGACACCGTGATGATGTGGGAGAGTCGCCGCGACACGCGCTTCTGCATGTTGATGAAGGAGTACCATCGCCTCACCTTCAGCTTTTTCCACCAGACTTTTTCCGAGCGCACCTCCACGTCCCGGTCCACGGTCATGGGATGGTGGATGGTGGCCACGGTGGGGACGCCGATGGCCTGAATGCCCAGCAGGCCGTAGGCGAGGCATTGGTTGTCGTGAAAGATATCGTAGTTCCGGGCGTTCTTTCTCATGAAGTTCCACACGCGGATTCCCGACGTGAAGGGCTCGGGAAACCCGCCGCTGGATACGCCGAGCCATTCGATGAGGTTGACCGGAGAGGTCAGCTCCTTGAGGCTCGGTACCCGGAAGAGGTCGTCCGGGTTGTAGAGGTCGAGGCTTGTCAGCCTGTGAAGGGTGATGTCGTTGTCGAGAACGGGGTAGGGCGGCCCGGAAACCACGTCGACCTTGTGCCCCAGATCCGCCAGGGCCCTGCTGAGTCTTTTTGTGTATACCCCCTGGCCGCCGCAGGTGGGGTTCCCGCGGTAGGTGAAGAGACAGATCCTCAAAGGAGATTCGGAACCGGTGGACGCGCCTGGTGCGATGGCATGCTTTCTGCCCTGAGTACTCCCTGCCATGGAATTGACTTCCTTTTCAATGAATTACTGCAGCCGTGTGCCACAGACAGCAGCATTTCACACTACCAGCCGCAGATGGAAAAATCAATGAAAATCACCAGAATAAGGCAGGGTGTTCATGAGATGGCGATGACGGGAGGGGTATGTGGTTTCACAAGGGAAGAAAGATAACTGCAGGCGCCTTTTCGCCGGACGAGAAGGTCTGTACGGCTCCCGGCTCTCCTCGTCCCGGGAGCGGATCCGCGATCATTTAAACCACGGCTCCGCTAAACCACGGCTCCGCGCGATTTGGAGAAGTTCTCCCGGATGATCTTCCTGAGCCGGTCGAGCGTCTCTCGGCTCACGCAGCAGGGCGGATCGACCTTCCGGGAGAGGGTGACGGTTACGGTATAGGTGCGCAGCGACACCCTGCACCTGCTGCAGGTCCGGATGTGGTTCTGAACCTCGACAATGAGTTCCTCGGACAACGAGTTCTCCAGATACTCCTGAAACAGGGCCGAACAGAGCTTGCAGTTCATTCTTCCTCCCTTGAAGGCTCGGTGTACTTGCTGAAGTACTCTGAAAGGAGCTGTCTCAGAATGAGCCTGCCTCTGTGCAACCTGGATTTGACTGCCGGGACGCTGATACCGAGCGTCTCGGCGATCTCCTCATTCTTGAGTCCTTCCACGTCCTTGAGGACTACCACGGTCCTCATGGCCTCCGGAAGCGAGTCGATGGACTTTCTCAAGACCTCCTTGCTCTCCTCGGAGAGCAGCACGTCATCCGGAAGGTTGGTCCAATCATACTCCAAGTACTGTTCCTGATCAATATCTTCTACAGGAGTCTGTTCGGAGAACTTCTTCTCTTTCCTCAAATAGCCGTACGCGGCGTTGGTAGTCACCCGGTAGAGCCAGGTGGAGAAATACGCCTCGGTGGTCAGGGTGCCGATCTTGGCGATGACGGTCAGGAACACGTCCTGCATGATCTCTTCGGCGGCGTGGGCGTCTCGAGTAAGGTGGTATGCGAGGTTGTATACCTTATTCGAGTAACGCTTCACGATTTCCTCCATGGCCGAGGGATCGCCCTGCTTGACTTCGCGCACCAGATCCGCGTCGGTCTGTTTATCCTTTTTCTTACCCATTTAGATACCTTCTTCTCCGGGTTGGATTCGCCCGTCAGGCCAGGTAAGTATGAGATTCCTCGCCGCCCACACCTCATCCACCCGAGAGACAGGGGCGGCCAGAGGCGATTCGTGGGTTTTTTCCGGCTCCTCGCGGCTCATGGCCGCGATGTTTTCCATGGCCCGGACGAACCGGTCCAGCTCTTCCAGAGGCTCCGTTTCCGTGGGTTCGATCATGAGCGCACCGGCCACCACCAGGGGGAAGTAGACGGTGGGCGGGTGGAATCCGAAGTCCATGAGGGTCTTCGCCATATCCAAGGTTGTCACTCCGCCCTCCTTCTGCAGCGCGTCGCTTAAGACGAACTCATGAAGAGTGGGGGTCTCGTACGCGAGGTCGAAGAATTTTTTCAGCCTGTTCTTGAGATAGAGCGCATTGAGGCTCGCAGTGGTCGCCGCCTCCCGCAGGCCCTGAGGCCCCAGGCTCAGGATATACGCCAGCGCCCTGATGCACACGCTCACGTTTCCCAGGCAGGAGTGCACCTTGCCGATGCTCTCCGGATATGGTTCTTCTTCAAGGGCATACGCCCCTGAATCGTCACGGAAGATTCTGGGGGAGGGAAGAAAGGGTTCGAGCTCCTTCCCGACCAGCACGGGCCCGCTGCCCGGGCCGCCGCCTCCGTGGGGGGTGCCGAAGGTCTTGTGCAGGTTGACGTGCATGCAGTCGACCCCCATGTCTCCGGGCCGTGCGACGCCCATGATCGCGTTGAGATTGGCCCCGTCCATGTAGAGGTACGACCCGTTCTCGTGCAGGAGTTCTGCGATGGCGTGGATCTCCTGCTCGAAGATCCCTAAGGTGTTGGGGTTGGTGATCATGAGAGCGGCCGTGTCCTGGTCGAGATGCTGCCTCAGGGTGGACGCCTCCAGATATCCCTTCTCTCCCGAGGGAATGGCCTTGGTGGCGAAACCGGCGATGGTGCAGGATGCCGGGTTGGTTCCATGGGCCGTGTCCGGGATGAGCACCGTGCGCCGCTTATCGCCCCTGCTCTTCAGGGCCCTGCTGATGACCATCATGCCGGTGAGCTCGCCGTGAGCGCCTGCCGCGGGCCAGAGCGAGCATGCGTCCATGCCGCATATTTCCACGAGGTGGTCCTGAAGCTGGGCGAGCCGCTCCAGCACGGGCTCCATGGCCGCAGTGTCGGCGGGATGGACCGGTGCGAGCCTGGCGGCAATCTCCTCGGTAATCTTGGGGTTGTATTTCATGGTGCACGACCCCAGCGGGTACATGCCGTGATCGATGCCGTAGTTCAGGCGCGAGAGCCGGGTGAAGTGCCTGACCGTCTCCACCTCCGAGACATCGGGAAGATCCGGCAGGCCCCTGGTGCCGGGCAGATCGGCCGTCCCGGCCGTGTCAAAGGGAGCGGGGAGCACGCGCTTGTTCTTTCCGGGCGCGCCTTTCACGTTGAGCAGGGGTTCCCTCACCTCCGGGAAACGCGTTACATATTCGCTGCCAGACATCTGCATTCCTCCTGGGTGTTCATCTCGGTTACGGTGACGAGCAGGGACCCGGGGATCTCCGGATACTGCCGTGCAACCGGGACGCCCGGGACGATCCCGGTGCTCTTGAGTTCTTTCAGCTTGTCCTCGTCCATGGGTATCACGAACTCGTGGAATACCGGGGCGGAGAATACCGGCGCGATGCCCTTTTCTTTGAGCAGGTCCATGAGGAAGCGTGCCCCGGCCGCGCACTGAAGCGCGGTTCTTTTAAGTCCCTCCGGCCCCATGGCACTCAGGTAGATCGCGGCTCTCAGGGCGCAGAGGCCCTGGTTCGTGCAGATGTTGGAGGTGGCCTTTTCCCTGCGGATGTGCTGTTCGCGGGTGGAGAGGGTGAGGCAGAAGGCCTGGGAGCCTTCACGGTCTTTCGTGAGACCCGCCACCCTGCCGGGCATGCGGCGGACATGCTCTTTCCGGGTGCAGAAAAAGCCCAGCAGGGGGCCTCCGGCGCCGGCCGGATTGCCGAAGGACTGGGCCTCGCCCAGCACCACGTCGGGACCGTACTCTCCGGGTGCCTTCAGGGCGCCCAGGGAGAGCGCCTCGGTGACCGCGATTCCCCAGAACCCCGCCGTGCCCGAAACGATCCGGGCCACCTGCTCCATGGGTTCGATCACGCCGAAATAGTTCGGGCTCTGGATGAAAAAGGCCGTATCCGGGCCCACAGACTTTTCCAGGGCCTCCAGATCGGTCTGTCCCGTTGCCGGATCAAAGGGAATCTCCACGACCCCGTCAATTTCCGCATGAGCGAGATAGGTTCTGAGCACGCTCCGGAACGAGGGCTGCATGGCCCGCGTGACCGCCACCCGCCGGATGCCCTTGATCCTCAGGGCCATGAGCCCGGCCTCGGCCAGGGCCGTGGCCCCGTCGTACATGGAAGCGTTGGATACCTCCATGCCGGTGAGGCCGGCCATCATGCTCTGGTACTCGAAGATCGCCTGAAGGGTCCCCTGGCTGATCTCGGGCTGGTACGGGGTGTAGGCCGTGACGAACTCCTGGCGCGAGGCCAGTGCGTCAACGATTGCAGGGATGTGGTGGCGGTAGATCCCGGCCCCGGCAAAGACCACCCGGGAAGGACGGAAATCCAGCTCCCTGCGGAGCGATTCTTCGTCCTTCGGGCCTTCCACGGCAAGGCCGGCTCTGCAGCGCAGGGCAGGGGGGATGGAGGAGAAGACCTCGTCGGGGCGCTCGATCCCGATGGCAGCAAGAATTCTCCCGAGATCCTCACCATTGTGGGAGATATATGACATCTATTTTGCCTCTGCCTCGACATACGTCTGGTAGGCCCGTGCATCCATGAGGGTCTCGGTCTGTGCTGGGTCGTTGACCTTCAGAACCACCATCCAGGCCTCTCCATAGCAGTCCTGGTTCACGAGCTCGGGCGTGTCCGTGAGCGCCCCGTTCACCTCGAAGACCTCGCCGTCCACCGGCGCATAGATCTCGGACACCGCCTTGACCGACTCCACGGTTCCGATCGGGTCTCCCTTGGCAACGACGGTGCCGACTTCCACAAGCTCGACGAACACGATGTCTCCCAGCTCGTGCTGGGCATAGTCCGTGATGCCGACCTTCATCATGCCGTCTTCCAGTTCGCCCCACTCATGATCTTCCGTATAATAAAGCTGCTCCGGTATTTCCATGGAAGTTCCTCCTCTGCATCGTTCATTTTCCGGCCCCTTTCACAAACGGCGGCCGCACTACGGTTGATTTCAGGTGCCTGTCCCTCACGACGATCTCGACCTCGTCCTTTTCCTCAACGGACTTGTCGAGGTAGGCCAGCGCGATCCCGGTGCCCAGGACCGGAGAGACGCTTCCCGATGTGACTGTGCCTACCTTTTGCCCGTTCTTCATACATGCGAACCCCTGCCGGGGAACGCCCCGCTCCTTGAGAACCAGCCCGCGCAGCCGCCGTGAAACGCCCTGCTCGGACTGCAGCCGCAGGGTTTCGCTGCCTATGAAGCCGGGCTTGTCCAGGTCAACGGCAAAGCTCAGGCCGGCCTCGAGCGGCGTGGTGGTCTCGTCGATGTCATTGCCGTGCAGGGGGTATCCCATCTCGAGCCTCAGGGTGTCGCGCGCGCCCAGCCCGCACGGCCGTGCCCCCCGCTCCACCAGGCTCGACCACATATCCGGCGCCTTCTCCGAGGGGAGGAAGATCTCCACCCCGCCCGCACCGGTATAGCCGGTCTTTGATATCATGATATCACCGTACTGCACGGTGGCAAGCATGGTGAAGGTGTAATTCTTCAGGGTGCCCGGGTCGAAATCCAGATAATCCTTGAAGATGCGGGCCGCATCCGGCCCCTGGAGGGCGATCAGGGCCGTCTGTGCGCTCCGGTCTTCGATGAGGGCGCCCTCACGGTTCTGCTCGACGACCCAGCGAAGGTCGTTTTCGGTGTTGGATGCATTGACGCAGAGCATGTAGCTCTCTCCGGGCACTACGCAGTACACGGTGAGGTCGTCGATGATGCCGCCCTGCTCGTTGAGGAAAAAGCTGTAGAGCACCCGGTTCTTCGGCATGGCCGGGATATCCCTGGTGAGGATCCGGTTGAGGAAGGGAACGCTCTCGTTGCCGCTGACCCGGATCTCTCCCATGTGGCTCGCATCGAAGAGCCCTGCCGAGTTCCGGACGGCCAGGTGCTCTTCTCGGATCCCGGTGTACCACACGGGCATCTCCCACCCGTGAAAATCAACGATCCTGGCCCCGAGTTTTTCATGTTCGTGATACAGTGGAGTTCTCATTGATCTCCATCCTTTCTCCATGCCGGTATTTTATTCTCTCTCATGGTCCAATACCCCTTAAGCTTGCTGCGAAACGCTTATTCAACTTACGGGTATTGATACCCTTTACGCTTGCCTAAGGGGTAGTTCATTCGAGCGCACCCCTCTTCAGTCTGCGCGTGCATGTATGCACACAGGGAATGCGCCTCGTTTTTTGAAGAGACGGGCGCCCTTTATGCACCCGCCGATCACATGCCGCAGCGCCGGGGGAACGAGTCAGGACACGCGGGCCTTTGCCGCAACCAGGGTGTTGTCCAGCAGCATGGTGATCGTCATGGGGCCGACGCCGCCGGGAACCGGGGTGATGAGCGACGCGCGTTTCTTTGCCTCGTCGAACTGAACGTCACCTTTGAGCCCGGTCTCGGTGCGGTTCATGCCCACATCGATCACGACCGCCCCGTCCTTGATCCATTCGCCTCTGACGAACTCGGCCCTGCCGATGGCCGCCACCACGACGTCGGCCGCGGCCACCTTGCCGGCGAGGTCCTGGGTGCGCGAGTGACAGATGGTGATGGTGGCGTGCCGCATCATGAGCAGGAGCGCAGCAGGCTTGCCCACGATGTTGCTCCTGCCGATGATCACCGCGTCCTTCCCTTTCAGGTCCACCCCGTGCTCGTCGAGCATGTAGATGATGCCCCGGGGCGTGCACGGGACCAGGGTAGGCTCTCCCATGAGGAGCCTGCCCATGCTGTAGGGATGGAACCCGTCCACGTCCTTGGAAGGGTCGATCCTCAGGAGCACATCCCGTTCCCGAAGGTGCGCGGGCAGGGGGAGCTGGACCAGGATGCCATCCACCCCGTCGTCGGCATTGAGGCGGTCGATCAGGGCAAGGAGCTCCTCCTGGGACGCGTTCTCGTTCAGCAGGTATTCGAATGATCTGATGCCGCACTGCTCGCAGCCGGCCTTTTTATTCCTCACATAGATGGCAGAGGCGGGATCCTGTCCCACGAGCACCACGGCCAGCCCCGGAGGCCTGCCGTATCTGCGGGAGAAATCTTCCGCCTGCTGTGTTATTTCCTCGCGTTTTCTGCGGGAAAGTTCTTTTCCGTCGATGATGTTTCCCACCGTGTTCTCCTTATTATTATCTAGGTCTTGTAGACCCACTTGACCGGAAGCGGGCGGAAGCTCACCGCGTGGGGCATGGGCAGGATCATTTCCATGTCCACGGCAAGCCAGCTGTAGTCGGGCCTCAAGATCCTCAGCTTGCCGTCCGGCGGCGGGGTCCCCCATTCGGTGTGTTTGTAGGTCACGAAGAGGATCACGTCGAAGAACTGCTCGGATTCTCCCAGGGCATATCCCTGCCGGAAGCTCTCCTCGGTGATGTTGTAGGTTTCGATGAGCTGTTTGACCAGCGACTTGTCGAACTGGATGACCGCGTAACGGCCAACGCCCTTTTCGGAGTAGCGGGTGAGCGTCTTGGTCTCGGAGCTGGACACGTATACGGTGGCGAGCCCGGGCACGGACTTGAGGTACTGGGCCGCGCTCAGCGCCCCGGTCCTGCGGCCCCCCGTGGCCTGGTGGTGGCAGCCGTAATACTCGAAGAGCTTCTGCTGGAGGATCTCCGCATAGCGCTCTCCTTTTTCGTAGAGGCTCTTGGACACGTAGCGCAGCTCCTTTGCCAGGCTCTCGGCAGCCTCCGCGATGGGCCAGTCCATCTTGACGTGGAAGTGCGTCAGGGAATAGCGGTTGCGCTTCTTGTAGCGGTTGTCCCGCTGGATGAGCAGGCAGTAGTCCACGTCGATGAGCTTTTCCAGGAGCTCGAAGAAGGAGTCGCGCTCGAAGAACCGGATCGTGGAATAGAAGGGGCGGTGGAACTTGATGTCGGGCACCAGGGAAATCGTGTCCTTGCGCACCCGGTTGGTGTCGGAGAACCGGATATACTTCTGGTGGACCTCATCCAGGGTGTCTTCGCAGAACATGAGGAAGAAGGGCCGCGTCTCGGACGACTCTTTGGAGAACTCCTTTTTTTTTGGCCTGAGCTCGCTGGAATCGACATAGGGATAGGGAATCTTCTTTGCCTGGCACCGCTGGTAGGGCTCTTCAAGGGCGATGGTCTTGAGCTTCCGCTCAAGCTCGTCCCGCAGGAACACATAGATCGAACGCCGTATCTTCTCGGTGTGTCCCAGTTCGAATCGCGAATTCTTTTCCATGAAAAAAACCGATACGCTCCGTTATTTCTCAGCAATCATTATTAAAAAAACAAGGCATGAAGCAGTCCGTAAGCCGGGTTCTGTGTCCTGAGCCGGGTTGCCCCGGAACAGGCGGTGATCATTCATCTAGGGCGACAGTTGCCTGCCGCCTCGAGCGACCTACCCAGGGGCGGGACGGGCAATCCCTTGTGCTTTCGGCCCCTCTTTTGGTCTTGCTCCGGATGGGGTTTACCGAGCTTCCCCGGTCACCCGGGGAACTGGTGAGCTCTTACCTCACCGTTTCACCCTTGCTCCCACTGTAAGGGAAGCGGTCTGTTTTCTGTGGCACTTTCCCTAGGGTCACCCCCGGTCGCCGTTAACGACCATCCTTGCCCTGCGGAGCCCGGACTTTCCTCTCGCGCCCGGTGGTTCGACCGGACACCAGCGATCACCTGTCCTGCTTCAACCTTTCACAATCCTTACAAGATGAAGATGTCGAATTCAAGTATGAAATGGGAAAACTCTTAAAATCCTGGTATGATGGTACCTCTTATGATGCATGAAAGGTAAGGATGGATTCCTAAGGACTCATGCCTTTCCGCCCGCGGGGAAAGGCGGTATGGTGAGCGGTGCCGGCCGTGTGCGGCTCACGGAAACAAGAAACGGGAGGAATGCCAGGTGAAGGGAAAACAGGAATTCTTCAATATTTACCGTCACGGGTTTGTCCGGGTCGCTGCCTGCATACCGGAGGTGCGCGTGAGCGATCCGGCGTTCAATGCCGGCAAGGTCCTCGACCTCGTCCGGAGCGCGCACGCGGGCAAGGCCGTTCTCGCCGTGTTCCCGGAGCTCTGTCTTTCGGCATACTCCAACGAAGACCTGTTTTTCCAGGAGGCGCTCCTGCGTTCGGTTCAGGATGCGCTTCTTCTCATCCTGCGCCAGACAACCGGGCTCGACATGGTCATCGTGGCGGGCGCCCCGTGCAGGATCGAGGACGGTCTGTACAACTGCGGCGTGGTCATGCACCGGGGCAGGATCATGGGCATCGCGGTCAAGAGCTACCTGCCCAACTACCGGGAGTTTTACGAGGCACGCCAGTTCCGGCCCGCCCGGGAGCTTCCCGTTGATACCATCGACCTGTGTTTCCAAAGTGGGATTCCCATCGGCGCCGACCTTCTGTTCCGGGTGCCTGCCGTTCCCGGTTTCCGGTTTTTCGTGGAGATTTGCGAGGACCTCTGGTCCCCGGTGCCGCCGTCGAGCTATGCCGCGCTGGCAGGGGCCACCGTCATGGTGAACCTCTCGGCGTCCAACATCACCGCGGGCAAGGATGAGTATCGCCATGGACTGGCGTCAAGCCAGTCTGCACGGTGCATGTCCGCATACATCTACACCGCGGCCGGATTCGGGGAGTCGACCACAGACCTGGCATGGGACGGCCATGCCCTCGTGTATGAAAACGGCAACCTGGTGTCCGAGTCGAAGCGGTTTTCGTGGGAGCCCCAGGTTGCATTCGCGGATATCGATCTGGACAGGCTGATCTGTGACCGCGTCAGGATGAACACCTTCCATGATGCGAGAGCCTGCACAGGATTCACTGCCTTCAGGGATATCCCCCTGGACCTCGAGCCCCCGGAGGGGCGGATTCTCCTGGAGCGGGGGATATCCCGCTTCCCCTATGTCCCGCTCCGGCCGGACTTAAGAGACAAACGCTGCTTCGAGGTCTATAACATCCAGGTGCAGGGGCTGGCCAAGCGAATAAAGGCAACCGGCATCCAGAACCTCGTCATCGGCGTGTCGGGTGGGCTCGACTCCACCCATGCGCTCATCGTGTGCGCCCGCGCCATGGACGAGCTCGGCCTGCCCCGGACAAACATCAAGGCCTATACCATGCCCGGCTTCGCCACCTCGCACAAGACCTACACCAACGCCTGCGACCTCATGGCGGCACTGCAGGTCGAGGCGGGCGAGATCGACATCAAACCGGGCTCCATGCGGATGATGGAGGACATCGGTCACCCCTATGCCGAAGGCGAGGAGGTCTATGACGTGACCTTCGAGAACGTCCAGGCAGGGCAGCGGACATCGGTGCTCTTCAGGCTGGCGAATCACCTGAACGCACTGGTGGTGGGCACCGGGGACCTGAGCGAGCTCGCGCTGGGATGGAGCACCTACGGGGTGGGGGATCACATGTCCCACTACAACGTCAATGCCAGCGTGCCCAAGACCCTGATCCAGTATGTGATCCGGTGGGTGGCCGATCGCGACCTCTTCGGCCCGGAGGCGTCACGGTCGCTCAAGGATATCCTCTCTACCGAGATCAGCCCCGAGCTCGTGCCGGGCACGAACAAGGACCAGCCCGCCCAGAGCACGGAAAAGACCATCGGCCCCTACGAGCTCCAGGACTTCAATACCTTCTACATCACCCGTTACGGTTATCTGCCCTCAAAGGTGGCCTTCCTTTCCTGGTCCGCCTGGCACGACCGGGAAGCAGGGTCATGGCCCGATGTGCCCGAGGATGCCCGGAACGAGTATTCCCTTGCCGAGATCAAGGGCTGGCTCAGGATTTTCATCAGGCGCTTCTTCAAGCTCAGCCAGTACAAGAGGTCGTGCGTCCCGAACGGCCCCAAGGTGGGCTCCGGAGGCTCGCTCTCCCCGCGCGGCGACTACCGCGCGCCCAGCGACAGCGAGGACGCCCCCTGGATGGCCGACTTGGATACCGTGCCCGGGGAGTGAGACTTTGTCTCCGGGCATGCAGCCCTCTTAAAGATTCCCGCCTTGACGGCCGAACACGATAGGGCAGGAGCATGAATCAAGGGAGCGTGTGTGATGGCAAAGGCCAGGACCGGGAAGAAAAAGGACGGCAGGACCGAAACTGCGAAGAAGAGAAGCACCGAGGTAGAGAATATCCTTGATCAGGCGGATGCCCTGAAGATGTATCTGGAAAAGGGGGGTGCGGATTCCGTCAAGCAGCTCATCGTATTTATGGACACCCTCAAAGACGCCATCATCTCGCTTACTCAGGGGGATCTGGAAAAGGCGGCCGAATGCATGAAGCGCCTGAGCGTGATCGCGACCACGGATCTCTTTCTGGGAATCGGCGAGATCACGCGGGACCTCCATGATTCCATCCAGGACATCCAGGGCTTTCTGGAGCCCATCCTCACCAACATCACCGAAGCCGATGTCCAGGGCCTCTCGACCAAGCTCACCCATGTCTCCAACCTCGTGAAAGACACCTCCGAGAGGACCCTTGATCTGCTCTTTTCCCGGCAGGAGGTGGCCCTGGGAGACAACCTGGCCTTTGACGCCGTTGCACGGCTCATCGTCTCCGATGACAAGAAGGGGGCGCTCATAAAGCTCAAGGAGCTCAAAACCCACAACTCCGAGCTCGTCAACGAGCTCATGCGCATCAGCGAGCTGCAGATCCACGCCGACCTGGTGGATCAGATCATAAAAAAGGTGAGCAGGGTGGTCGACAACATGGAGCAGCGTCTGGTCGAGCTCATCAGGCGATACGGGCACCATCACCCAGCCGTGCCCGGAACCGCCGTAAAAGACAGGCTCAGGCTCCGCGGCCCCGCCATTCCCGGAGAACGGAAAGGTGTCGCGTCGTCCCAGGACGAGGTGGACGATCTCCTGAAGTCTTTCAATCTCTAGGGTTTTGCTGCATATAAATTTCTATGAGACCTTCGTTTCTGCCCCGTCTGGTGAACGGGCCCCTGTTCGATCCGGTGGTCTATGTCCGGATACTCAATGAACGCAAGGCCCTGCTCTTCGACTGCGGTCATTTCGAGGGCCTAGCTCCCCGGGAGCTTCTCTCCCTGGAGGCTGTCTGCATCAGCCATACCCACATGGATCATTTCATGGGGCTGGACAGGGTCCTGCGCGCAATCCTTCACCGGGACAAGCCCCTGACCGTCTACGGGCCCGAAGGAATTACCGGGAAAGCCCTCTCAAAGCTCCAGTCCTACACCTGGAATCTGGCTTCCGGATACGGTTTGGAGATTGCCATCTGCGAAATCCTGCATGATTGCATGCACATCACCAGGACCAGGGCAGATGCCGGATTCGCCGAAACCCACCGGAGCACGATGCCCCGCGAGGGCACGAGAGTATCCGCGGGCTCACGCTACACCATGGACGCGGTGATCCTTGAGCATACCGTTCCCTGCCTGGCATATGTGCTCAAGGAGCCCTTTCACCTCAATATCCTGAAAAATGCGTTTGCGGGCAGGGGCTATCTTCCGGGTGCCTGGGTGGGCACGCTCAAAGAGCACATCTTTGCCGGCCGGATGGATGAGCTCATCCCGGTGGACACCCATACCGGCATAAAGGAGGTGCAGGTCTTGCAGCTCAGGGAAGAGCTCGTGACCACAACACCCGGACAGTCCCTGGCCTTTGTCACGGATATCGCCTGTTCGCGGGAAAACATCGCGGCGCTGCAGGGGCTGGCTCACGGGGCGGACATGCTTTTCATCGAGGCATACTATCTCCACGAGCTGAAAGACCACGCATCCGCACGGGGACACCTCACCGCACGCCAGGCGGGCATGATCGCCGGAATGCTGGATGCCGGGCAGGTCGTTCCTATGCACATTTCTCCGCGGTACCACGACCGGGTCGACGAGATCCGCGCTGAGGTCGATGCAGCATGGCGTAAGGCTTCAGAACCCGGCGGATCAATGGGATGAACCCTCAAGCCCTTCGACCCTTTCTAAGCAGCAGGCTTGAAGGGGAGTCAGGCCCCCACCTTTTGTTCACCCTGAAGAAGTGAGCTTCAGCAAGGGGGATTGAAAGCGGAGCACGGGCGTGGCATTTGTTTTACGGTCCGTACGGAGATCATCCTGCCTTGCCATGAGAACGACAATGCGGTAATGAATCAGACAACATGCATGCATTTGCTGTGGGGACTATATGAAGATAACAGAGACAGAGCTTTCCGGGGCGTTCCTGCTCGAGCCCGACGTCTACACGGACGAGAGGGGATTTTTTCTGGAGTCGTACAACCTCGAGTCCTTCGACGGGCTCGGCATCACGGCCCGTTTCGTTCAGGACAACTATTCCTTTTCCCGGAAGAGAGGGGTGCTCAGAGGGTTGCATTTCCAGTACCCGCCTCATTCGCAGGCAAAGCTCGTCTGGGCGGTGACCGGGGCCGTGTTCGACGTCATCGTGGACCTCCGCGAGAACTCTGAAACGCGCGGCAGGTGGATATCCGTCGAGCTGAGCAGTTCGCCTATGAGGATGCTCTATGTCCCCAGGGGGTTCGCCCACGGATTCTGCACCCTCACCGATGATACCCGGGTACTCTACAAGGTGGACAACGTCTATGCTCCAGAGGCCGATGGCGGCATCAGGTGGGACGATCCCGATCTGGGCGTCACCTGGCCGGTCACCCGCCCGATCCTCTCGGCCAAGGACGGGAAGCTTCCCTGTCTGAAACAGATCCCCTGGCAGCCGGCCTCTTAGTCCGTACATCGAGGCGGCCGCGGCCGAATGGGCGCATGTGTGTAATCATTTCAAACGCTCCTGTCGATAGGGGGAAGTACAGAGAGCAGATGTCTTGCGTCCCCTTTCTCATAACAGGGACGAAAGATGAGCATATACCCAAGGGAGAATATGGTATTTCCATGAATACAGGGCTTTGGAATCCGGCTGGGAGAAAAGGGGGAGGGGTCTGATCGTGTCGCCTCGTGTCAAGGAAACCGGGGAGGAGAAGGGAATCGTCTTCAGGGATCTTCCCCTGTCCATCATGAGGATCAACCAGCGGTACGATTTCGATATCTACCTGCAGATCAGGGGACACTACCGGCTCTTTGCCGCAAAGGGTGCGCTATTCACCGATCAGCACACCAAGCTCCTGGCGGACGGAAGCATCAGGCTCTATGTCAAGAACGAGGAATGGGACAAGGTCGAGGAGTACCAGATCAACTATCTGAGCCGCATTCTCGCGGACCCGTCCGTGAACTCCCACGACAAGGCCAGTGTGGCCTTTACCGCCTCCATGAAATCGATCCGGGAAATCTTCCACTCGGTCGAGTCGAGAACGATACGAGACGTGGAGAAAAACGCCGAGGAAATGGTTCAGCTCATCCTGTCGGAAGAAGAGGTAATGGAGAACCTCGTCTGGATCGAGAGTCACGATCACTTTACCTATCAGCACTCCGTCAGGGTCGGCATATACGCTACGGCACTGACCATCAAGCTCTTCAACGACAAACTGACCAAGCAGGAGATGGCGGCCTTGAGCGCGGGCTATTTTCTCCATGATATCGGTATGGCCCAGGTTCCCATGAGGGTTTTGGAAAAAAGCCATCCACTGACTCCGAGCGAGTGGGGACTCATCAGGATGCACCCCATGTGGGGATATGACCGTCTCTTGGAGACCGGACACCTTACCCCCGAGGCTGCAGCCATTGTCCTGTCCCATCACGAGCGGCACGACGGCAGCGGCTACCCCTTTGCCCGGGAGGGCGATGGGATCCCTGCATACGCAAAGATCTGCGCCATTGCCGACACCTTCGAGTCGCTCACCGCGTCGAGGCCTTACCGGAAAAGCGTAAAACCCTTCCACGCGCTTAAGATCATGCAGCAGGAAATGGCCGCGGAGTTCGATGCCGAGATGTTCAAGTCGTTCATCCTGCTTCTCGGGCCGGGCAGCTGACACCTGGTTTTCCCCAAGGCGGTTTTTCCGACCGCGCCGTTTCCTTCAGAATTACCCCGGCAAGAGAGGATTGTACGAAAAAAGGGTGTAAATCGGAGGGAGAAAGCTCTCGCTTGACTTCGCCTGTCATTCGTTGTTAATTCGCCTTATGTTTTTGATCGTATCCGGGGGAGATGCGCCCGATCCTGTCTTTCTTCAGGCAAGGGCGGAAAAGGCCAGGATGATCATAGCCGCCGACAGAGGCGCCGGGTATTGCCTTCGTGCCGGAGTCAGGCCCGATGTCGTGGTGGGGGATATGGACTCCATTTCTCCGTCCGCCCGCCGCGAAGTGGAGAGGTCCGGGATTCCTTTCATACAGCACAGCACCGAGAAGGACCAGACCGACACCCAGCTTGCACTGGATATCGCCCTGGACCGAGGCGCCGGCTTCATTGAGATGGTCGCCTGCACCGGGGACAGATTCGATCACAGCCTCGCGAATGTTCACCTGCTCTACGCAGCTCTGAAGGCCGGCGTCGATGCCGCGATCCTCGACCCTTCCCACCGGATTTTCCTGGTGGATTCCGAGGCCGGGATTGACGGGATGAAGGGCGCGCTCCTGTCCCTGCTCCCGCTTTCCCTGGAGGCGAGGGGGGTGAGCCTTTCGGGGTTTCAGTGGCCGCTAAAGGACGCCGTCATGGAGGTGGGGAACCCCTATGGGATCAGCAACAGGATCGTCTCGGAGCAGGCCCGGATACACGTGCGTGAAGGGGTGCTCGTCGCCGTGCTCTTTTTCCCGGAGGCCACGGGCGGGAAATGGCCTGTCCCGGAATGCTAGGACTCGTGGAGCCGGATTGTTTTTCATGACAATGGAGTGGGCTTTTTCAATACATACACAGACCAAAGGGAGGGATGAATTGAAACGATATCTGATACTTGTTGTTCTGGCCTGTTTCACTCTCGCAGGATGCGCGCAGGATACGGGAGAATCCGGAAGGGACGCCCGGTCGGATGGGGATGTCGTCGCTCAGATCGCAGGCGAGAGCATCACGGAGGGAGACATCGAGGAAATCATATCCCACGTCCCTGCCCAGTATCGTGTGAAGTACTCTTCTCCGCAGGGCCGAAAAGAGATCGTCGACGGGCTCGTCGAGATGAAGATGCTCGCCTGGGAGGCGCGCAGGAAGGGCATCGACAAACAGGAATCCGTGAAGATGAAGATCGGTTACATCATCGACCAGACCCTGGCAAAGGAGCTGGAGAAAGACATGAGAGAGTCCGTCAAGGTGAGCGAGGCGGACATCGAAAGCTACTACCGCGAGCATCTCGACAAGTATGTCACCCCGGAGCGTGTGAAGGCCAGGCACATCCTGGTGGAAAAGCAGGGCCTGGCCGACGATCTTCTGGGCAGGCTCAGGAAAGGGGCCGACTTTCAGGAGCTGGCCAGGAAACACTCCACCTGCCCGTCCGCGGACAAGGGCGGTGATCTCGGCTGGTTCGGCAGGGGCAAGATGGCGCCGGAGTTCGAGAAGGCGGCGTTCGCCTTGAACAAGGGCGAGCTCAGCGGTGTGGTGAAATCGTCCTTCGGGTATCATGTCATCCGGCTGGAAGATAAAAGGGAGTCCAAAACCAAAACCCTGGATCAGGTGAGGAAGTCCATCGAGCGGACCCTCCAGAAAAAGCAGGCGGAGGTGAGGATGGCCGAGCTCAAGGACGACATCAGGAAAAAGGCGGGCGTGACCGTGAACGACGGATATTTCAGCAAGTTCCCGGCGCAGGGCAGGCCCGGGGTGGAAAAAGTCCGGGAGCCCGCGGAGCCGGAAGAGGAATAGGAGGCGGATAGTGGCGTTATATACCTGGAGCGGTTTTACAGAAAAGGGCAAGGTCACCCAGGGCATGATCGATGCCACGTCCACCCGGGAGGCCAAGCTCAAGCTCCGCTCCCAGGGCGTGTTCGTGAGTTCCATTGCCGAAGAGGCCTCCACGCCCGCACCCAGCGTGAAAGATATCTCGCTCAAGCGTTTTCTCGGCAGGGTCAAGCTCGAGGATGTCACGGTCATGACCAGGCAGCTCTCGACCCTGGTGGGGGCGTCGATCCCCCTGGTGGAGTCTTTGAGCGCGCTGTACGAGCAGACCGACTCGCCCGCCATGAAGAAGACGATAGCCCAGGTCAGGGATGCGGTGAACGAGGGTCTGTCCTTTGCCGACGCCCTCTCCCAGCACAGGCGGGTCTTCTCCGACCTCTACGTGAACATGGTCCGCTCCGGAGAGGCCAGCGGGGCCTTGGACGTGGTGCTGCTGAGGCTGGCCGAGTTTCTCGAAGGCCAGCACCGGCTCAGGTCCAAGGTGGGAGCGGCCCTCATCTACCCCATGGTGCTGTTCGCGGTGTCGGTGGTCGTGCTCTTCTATCTCCTGACCTCGGTGGTGCCCAAGATGGTGGGCATGTTCGAGAGCATGGAGCAGGTTCTGCCCCTGCCCACCCGCATCCTCATCGGGGTGAGCGATTTTCTTGGCATGACCTGGTGGGCCTTTGCTGCGGCGGCCGTGATCGCGGCCATCTTCTTCGTCAAGTGGAGACAGACCGTGCAGGGGGCGGCGAAGTTCGACCGGTTCAGGATGAACATGCCGGTCTACGGCGCCATTTACCGGAAGATCTCGGTGGCCAGGTTCGCGCGGACACTGGGCACCCTGCTCTCGTCGGGAGTGCCCATCATCGAATCCATGAAGATCGTCAAGACCGTGGTGCAGAACAAGGTCATGGAGTCCTGCATCGAGGATTCCATCGGCGAGGTCATGGAAGGCTCCAGCATAGCGGCGCCGCTGAAGAAGTCAGGCGTGTTTCCCCCCATCATCGTCCACATGATCAGCACCGGGGAAAAGAGCGGGACCCTGGAAGAGATGCTCGTCAAGGCGGCGGACGCGTACGAAGAGGATGTCGAGACATCGGTGGCGGGGTTGACATCGATACTCGAACCGGTCATGATCGTGGTGATGGGGCTGATCGTGGGCTCCATCGTGCTGGCCATCCTCTTGCCCATGCTCGAGATGAGCACCATAGTCCGATAGAATGGAGGAACATATCATGAAGAATAGGGGTTTTACCCTGCTGGAGCTGCTGGTGGTTATCGTCATACTCGGTATTCTGGCGACATATGTGGGTACCAAGATCATGGGCAAACCCGACGAGGCCAGGCAGACCCAGGCGCGGATACAGATCCAGGCGCTGGAAAACGCGCTCAACATGTACCGGCTGGACAGCGGCGACTATCCGTCCACGGAGCAGGGCCTGAAGGCGCTGGTGGAAAAGCCCGTCTCCGGGAACGTGCCCAGGAGCTGGAGGGAAGGCGGATATCTGGACAAGTCGAGGGTACCCAAAGACCCCTGGAGCTATGATTATGCATACCTCTATCCCGGGGTGAGGAATCCGAACGGCTTCGATCTGTTCTCGTATGGAGCGGACGGCCAGCCCGGAGGAGAGGGCAAGGATGCGGACATCGGAAACTGGGAAGCCGAGACGGACAGCCGGTACTAGGGCATTCACCCTCCTGGAGCTGATCATCGTCATCGCCCTTCTGGGGATCGTGGTGGGCTACATCGGCCCCAGGCTCTACACCGGCATCTCGTCTTCGAGCATGGACAAGGCAACGCGGGAGGTTCTCACGATTCTCCAGTACGCCAGGTCCACGGCCGTCACCCGGCACAAGCCCTATTACGTCCGGTTCGATATCGACAATGCCAGGATCGGCGTGTTCCCCAAGCCCGAGAGCTCCGGTGAGACCCCCGACATGCTTAAGCAAAAGGATCTCCCCAAAGGCGTGAAGCTCAAGAGCGTCAAGAGCCCCTACCAGAGTGAAAAGCTCCAGGGGCACCTGGATATCCTGGTGACCCCCGAAGGGGTGATCGAGCAGGGGGTGATCTATCTGGAGGGGGAATTCGGGAAGATCTATACCCTGGTCGTCAAGCCCTTCTCCGGCATGCTCACGATACATGATCACTATGTGGAGATCGGCTATGGGTAGGAAGGGCTTCACCCTCCTGGAGGTGCTCATCGCCGTGACGCTCCTGAGCATCACCTTCGTGTGGCTTCTCAAATCGACAAACCAGTCCATCGACATGGCCTCCCGGGCGAAATTCGTGACCACCTCCACCCTGCTCGCCCAGCAGAGGATCGCCGAGGCGGCGGGGGAGAGAACCGTGCATTCCGGAAACGACGAGGGCGATTTCGGCGAAGATTTTCCCGGGTACCGGTACACCGAGGAGATCGAGCCCACCCCCCTGGACGGGTACTACAAGTACACCCTCACCATCAGGTGGGGAGAGAAAGGAAACCTTGAGACGGATTTCGTTGCGTTCCTCTCATCGAGATAGCGGGTTCACCCTCATCGAGCTGCTCATGGCCATCGCCATCGCGGCCATTGTCATGACCGTGGTGAACCTGTCTTTTTTCCAGGCCCACCGGTCAATCGAGTCGGTAGGCTCTCAGAGACAGACCTACCAGATGGTGAGGGTCGTGATGGACCGCATGATGAAAGACTTGAGCTGCGCCTATGTCCCGGCCGCCGAGGGGACCGGCCGCACGCTGGGCGAGGAGGACGTCTCCCTGTACCGATTCGTGGGAGAAGACGATTCCGATGGGGATACCGACCTCGACAGCATTCACTTCACCACTGCGGCGGAGCTGGGCCTGCCCGGGAGCATGGGCGGCCTGACCGAGGTGGGCTATTTCCTGAAAGAGATGGAGGATCTCCCGGGCCGCTACATCCTGATACGCTCGGAGGATCCCCTGCCGCACTACGGGGTGAGCGAGTCGGCGCGTGAGATGGATGTGGCCGAGGACATCACCTCGTTGAACATCGTGTATCTGGACCACAACGACGACGAGAAGGACGACTGGGACCTCGAGCAGAAGCTGGTCCTGCCCCGGCAGGTGAAGGTGACCATCGCCTTTGCCTGCGGGGACGAGCCGCTGAGCTTCACGGGGACGGCCTATCTGCCCCTGTCCGAGTTGAAGCTCACCGTGAGCGAGGGGGCACCGGAGTGAGAAAGATCGTGAGGGACAACCGGGGCGTCGTGCTCCTGATGGTGCTCGCCACCATCGTCTTTTTCACCGTCCTGGTGGTCAGCTTCAGCGCGGACCAGGGCCTCGACATGGAGCTCGCGTACAACTTCCGCGATTCGGTCCAGGCCCAGCATATCGCCCGTGCAGGGATCGAGGCCGCCCGGGTGATTCTCAAGGAGGACGACCCCGCCTACGACTCCGACGACGAGGAGTGGGGGAGCTTCAGCGAGTATGCCATGGGCGCCTCCGCGTACCTCGACGGGCCTTCCTTCAGCGGCACCCTGGCGGACGAGTGCGGCAAGATCGATCTGAACAGTCTCGTGACCGAGGGCGAGCAGATCTACCGGGAGGCCCAGCTCCAGGAGCTCTTCGAGCTCCTGGAGATCGACATCACGGACGACGAGCTCGACGAGCTCATGAAGTCTCTCAGGGACTGGCTGGACCCGAACGACGAACCCGAGTTCGGCGGCGCGGAGGACGAGTACTACCTGTCGCTGGATCCCCCCTATATCTGCAAGAACGGCCCCCTCGACACCCCGGAGGAGATCCTTCTGGTGAAAGGGATGAAGCCGGAATACTATTATGGCACGGAAAACTTTCACGGGATCAAAGACTACGTGACCGTGGGCACCGGCGGGACGATCAACATCAACACGGCCTCCCGGACCGTGCTTCTGAGCATGTCCCGGACGTATCTCACCGAGGACGTGGTGGACGTCATCGAAGACGGCAGGCCGTTTCTGAACGAGCAGGACCGCAGCCGCATCCAGGGGCTGGATCTGAACGACCCCGCCGACGAGATGACGTGGATCAAAAAGACCCTGGACGTCAAAAGCAATCTGTTCAGCGCCGATATCAGCGGCAGTATGCCCTCGGGCGCCAGGATCAACATCAAAACAGTTCTTCAACGCTTTCAAAACGACGTGCGGATAGTGTATTATAAAATATATTGAAGCTTCATTGAAGAAACAGGATGGAACATGGCTCGATATAGCTTAGGAATTTATTGGGATAATGTCTCGATGCACGCCTGTCTGATCAGGACGGGCATCGCGGAGTTCTCCATGGAGAAGATCCTCGGCATGCCCCGGGAGTACGGCGAGCACTACGAGCCCCTGCACTCCGCAGAAGAGGACATCGCCGCGCTGCTCAAGGAGCTGCCCCCCGACGTCCTCGGATCGGTGGCCGTGGGCATGCCCGAGCGGGAGATCATGCATCGCTCCCTCATAAGGCCTTTCGGCGACCGGAAGAAGATCGCCCAGACCATAACGCCCGAGGTTGAGACGCTCCTTCCCGTCCTGGACGGGAAGATCATCGTGGACTACGTGCTCCTGGGCCGGGACGAGGCCGGACTCCATTACATCGAGACGCTCTCGGCGCGGCACGCGTCGGTGCAGGCCCTGATTTCCGGGCTCAATGAAAAGGCGGGCATCGACCCGGCGATCGTCGATTCCCCCTCCGCCGCTCTTCTGGCAGGGGCCAGGAACATCTTCAGCCTCGCCGATGACACCACCTACCTCTTTCTGCACATGGGGTGGGACGACACCTCGCTTGCCGTGCTGCAGGGCACGGCGGTCAAGCATGTGGGGGCCTTTCCGCACGGGTTTGGAAAGATCGTGGCACGCCTATTCGGAAGTCCGGCCATCCCGGCCCGTGAGCTGAAGGAAAAGCTTGAGCAGGGAATCGAGGCGGGCGAGCAGCTGGATACCTGCGTCCGGGAGGTGCTCATCGCCCTGTCCCGGATCGATTCTCCCGGTCAGAGCTTTGCCCTGGTTCCCACCGGGTACGCCCGCTCCATCACCGATCTTGCTCAGAGGTTCAAGGCCTCGGCGGACATCCTCCCCGGGGTTCCCGACAGGGACGAGGACAAGGGCGGAGTTTCCATGGACGAGGTGCTGGACCATTTCATGCCCGTCTCCCTCGCCCTGCGGGGAATCGACAGCGTCGACGGGGTCAATTTCCGTAAAGGAGATCTCGCCTACACCCGGAAGATCGAGTGGCTCAAGGGCCATGCCGGGGCATGGGGCAAGATTGCGGCGGCGTTCGTCGTCCTGTGCGTCCTCGGGCTCGGGATCGACCTTTTCACCAACGCCCGGATCAACGGCGAACTCACCCGGCGGATACAGGCCGAGTTCGGATCGGTCATGCCCGCCGGCACCCCTATGGTGGATCCGGTGAGGCAGCTGGAGCAGCACCTGTCCAGGATCACGTCCAAGAACGGTGGCCCGGGCGGCAAGGACACCCCCCTGGAGATCATCCGGGACGTCAGCGCGGGCATCCCCAGGAGCATCGACGTGCTCGTCGACAACATCCTCATCGACGAGAACTCCATCATGATATCGGGCACGGCCAAGTCATACGAGAATGTGGAACGGATAAAGGCGAGTCTGTCGTCTCTTCCCTACGTGGCCGAGGTGAAGATCGTATCGGCCAACGTGGACAAACTTGATCAGCGGGTGAGGTTGAAACTGGTATGTACCAGAAAATCGAGCGCTACCTGAAGAGTCTCTCAAAACGCGAAAGGCTGGTACTTCTTGTCGCAGGGGTCGTGCTGGGGGTGTTCATCCTCCTGGCGGGGGTGGTCTCTCCGGTCATGGAGTACAAAGCCCGGCTGACCTCCTCGGTGAAGGCCCATGAAAGCGAGCTCAAGAGGGTATACGATCTCTCGTCCCGGATCAGGGCCGCAGGCAGCGTGCCCAGGACCGCCGGAGCCGCACAGACTGAGGACTTCACGCTTTTCGGGTTCCTGGAGGAACTGGCGGCCAGGGTCAAGGTGAACGACCGCATCGAGTACATGAAGCCCATCAGCGAGTCGGGCGGTTCCGTCCGGGAAGCCGTGGAGGTGAAGATCCGCTCCGTGTTCCAGGACGATCTCATCAGCCTCCTGTACGACATCGAGCACAGCCCCCATTCCCTGAAGATCAAGCGCCTGAACATCCGGCGCGTGGAGAGGGACAGCTGTCTCGATGTGACCTTCCAGGTGGTCCACTATGGCTGATGAAAAGAGGGGGTCCCCGAGGCTGGCAAAGGCAGGCATTGCGCTGTATCTGCTTTTCTGCCTGGTGCTGTTCGTTCTGGTGCGGTTCCCCTATGACACCTTCCGGGGCCGCCTGGAGGAAACGATGAGCTCTTTGGCCGGCCGGGCCATAACCCTGGGGCACATCAGCTCCAGCCTGCCCTTCGGGCTCAAGGTGGAGGGGGTGAGCATCGACGAGAATCCCTTTGCCGGAGAGCTGAAGATCAGGCCCGGGCTCATTTCCCTGCTCTCGGGCAGTCTCGACCTGGGCGTGGAGGCGTTTTTCCCCTCGGGCAGCCTCTCCGGCAGGGTCCGCACGCCCCTTGATGCCGCGGGCGATTCGCTGAGCGTGTCGGCCCGGATGGAAAGCCTCGATTCACAGGCCTTCCAGTCCCTGTTTCCCTCGGGCGTATGCCCCAGGGGGATCATCACCGGCACCATCGATATATCGAGGCCGAACGCCTCGCTCCGCGAGATGGAAGGCAGGGCGGACATCGTATGGAAAGACGGGTACCTCCCCATTCCGCATTCGCAGCTGAACCTGCCGCTGCCCCTGGACGGCATTCAGTTCACGACATTGAAGGTGGAGTCTGTCGTGGAAAAGGGACTGGTCACCCTGGAGAGCCTTGAGCTGGCCGGTGATATCTCGGGGACCGTCAAGGGGTCGATCCGGATCATGGAGCCTCTCTCCCGGTCCCGGTTGAACCTGACGGGAGAGGTCGGTCTGCCGCCGGATCTGGCCCTGCTTCTGGGCCCGCAGGCAGGCTCGCCCACCGATGGGATGCGCTTCAGCCTCAGGGGCACCCTGGACAGGCCGAGGTTCCGCCTGCTGAACCGGTGAGGGGAGAGACGGTAAAACGTTAAAGAGATGAAAGGCATATTCCGAAAGAACGAGAGTTGACAAGGTGATTCTATGGCAGATATCAATGGTTTGAAAAAGACATTTCCCGAGTCGGTACGGTTTTCCTGGGAAGACGTGGAAGAGCTCCTCTGGGAGGTCTTCATCGAACTTCGGTCTTCCGGCTACCATCCGGACGTCGTGATAGGCGTATCCCGCGGCGGGCTCGCCCCGGCGCGTATCCTTACGGATTATCTGCAGAGCAAGTATATATGCACCTTTCAGATGGGTCACTGGGGAGAGGATACGAGCCTGCGCGAGCGGCCGGCCATCGTGTTTCCCCTGCCCGAGGTGGACCTTTCCCGGAAAAAGGTTCTCGTGGTGGATGATGTGAGCGATGAAGGCGGGACCATGGAAGAGGTGGTCCGCTACCTCTCACCCAAGGTGGGGGAGATCCGCACCGCGGTCCTGGTGAGCAAGGCCGATTCCCGTTTCCAGGCCGACTACTGCCCCAAGATCATGACGAAGTGGAGATGGGTGCTGTTTCCGTGGTCCAAGCACGAAGACCTCCTTGCCTTCACTGAGAAGGTCCTTCAGATCACCGGGGGAGCCACCATCGAGGAGATCATCCGAATCCTCGAGGAGTCCATGTCCGTGGAAATCGTCTCCCGGGAGATCGAGAAGGTCCTGTTCGACATGCAGCAGGCAGGTGAGGTAACCGAAGGCGAAGACAGGGTATGGACGTTGATATAGAAAGGCTCGCAAGTATTCTCACACCCTATATCGTCCTGAGAAAAACAGCAGATGCCGTTTCTGTGAGCCATGCCCTTGCCGCGAGAACAGGCATGGGGAAAAAGGACATCCGCGGTTTCCTGGACGCGAACCGCACGGTCTTCGACTCCCTGAACAGCCGGAATCATACCGTCTCCCTGCCGTCGAAGGGCAGGCAGGGCTTGGATTGCACCTTTACCACCACCATTATCAACGATACCCAGATCATCGCCTTTTCCGAGACCGGGCAGCCCGTGTACGACGACGATGCCGCCTGTATCCCGGAGACGCTGGTCACCATGGCACGGTATTCTCCCAGCGCCTATCTCATTGTAGAGAACGGGATCATCGTCTATGCCAACGATGCATTCCACAAACTGATCATGCATGAACCCTCGGATCTGATGGGCAACCAGCTCATCAGGATCATATCCCGGCAGAGCAGGGAGGCGTTCATCAGGGCATGTGACAAGGGTCTCCAGGATCCCGAGGGCATCATCCCCCCAGGCGATCTGATGCTCACCCCGGCAGGGGGAAGACGGGTCTTCGTGAACATGAAGGGCGGGTGGCTGAAACGGGACAAGGGGAATCTCCTCTGGATGGTCCTGCACGACGTGACCGAGCAGGTCATGCTCATGAGAAAGATCAGGGAGCAGGACGAGCAGTTTTCGGACCTGTTCGACGTCTCGCCCATCGGCCTTCTCTACGTGAACCCGCGGGGGGTGATCACCAGCTGCAACGCCTTTGTGAGCAACCTCATGGGCTATGCCAGGGAAGAGATTCAGGGATCGGTCTTTACCAAATTCGTGGCGCCCCACGAGGAACAGCGCCTGCGCGAAGAGTTCCAGAAGCTCTTTGTGGAAGGCAGCGAGATCCACCGCCGGGAGTGCGTGCTGAGGACCAGGGAGGGAGACGATCTCACGATCGAATACGATGTGCAGGTCATTTCCCGGAAAAAACGCAATATCCAGGCACTGATGGTGTTCTCCGACATAACCGGCAAAAAGGCGCTCGAGATGGAGCTCCTGGAAAAGAACGCGGAGATGGAGAAGACCCTGTGGGAGATGGCCGAGGTCAAGGACGCGCTGGAGGCCAGGGCAGGGGAGCTCAACCGGGCCACCGAGGAGCTCAAGGTTCTCAATGAGCGGCTCAACCAGCTCTCCATCACCGACGGCCTCACCGAGATCTACAATCACCGGCATTTTCAGGACCGTCTGAGCGAAGAAGTGGAGCGTGCACAGCGGAGCAAGGACAGCGTGGTGTCCCTGCTCATCCTGGATATCGACGACTTCAAGCACTTCAACGACACCTACGGGCACCAGTGTGGAGACATGGTGCTCAAGCAGCTCGCAGGCATCCTGAGGAACAGTGTTCGCTCGATCGACGTCCTTGCCCGCTACGGGGGGGAAGAATTTGCCGTGATCCTGCCCAACGCCGGCACGGAAGAGGCGGCGAACGTTGCGGAGAGGATCTGCGAGGCTGTGCGTTCGACCCCGTTCTCCTTTGGCGAAGGCACGTCCGTGAAGGTCACGGTCAGCATCGGGGTGGGGAGCCTCACCCGCGGCCAGGGAGAGAAGTCCGAGCTCATCAGAAAGGCCGACAACGCCCTCTACGCCGCAAAGGCCAAATGGAAGGACAGGGTGGAGGTGTGGGAAGAAGACTGACCCTATCCTTTGACCTCGACGGCACCCTCACGAGCAATCATTTCGTTGACAGCGTCTGGATGGAAGGGCTGCCCGAGCTCGTCTCCCGCAGGCAGGGCATGGACCTCTCCGAGGCCCGGCGCATGTGCCTCGGGGCATACGAACAGGAAGGCCCCTCATCAATCCGGTGGTATCAGCTTTCCTACTGGCTCGATCATTTCGGACTGAATGATATGGAGCCTGCCGGGCTCGTCAGCCGGTACGCGCCCAGGGTCGAGCTCTACGACGATGTGCTGCCCGTGCTCGGAGAACTGCAGTCACAGGGCTTTCCCCTCGTCCTGTTCTCGAATGCGGCACGGCATTTCCTCGATGTGGAGGTGTCCCGGGGCGGTCTTGCGCCCTTTTTCGATCAGATGATCTCGGTGAGTGACGACTGGGGCATGACCAAGGCCGAGGCGCGCGCCTTCCTGCGGCTGAAGCATCTTGCAGGCGGTGACGTCGTGCACATCGGCGACCATCTGGAATTCGATTACCTGGTCCCCAGGAGTGTGGGCCTCCAGGCATACCACATCCTCCGGGACAGAGGCCCGGGGGTCGAGGGCTCCCTGAACGACCTCCGGGAATTTGCCGCCAGGGTCAAAGGTGAGTGAACAAAGGCGCAGCTTCCTCATTATCGTCGTTGCCAGCTTCTTCTTTTTCCTGAACTTCTCGGAACTCATACTCCTGCCGAAATACATCGTGCACCTGGGGCTTTCCCCCGCGGACATCGGCCTTGTCATGGGGGCCTTCAGCATTACGGTGCTCATAACCCTGCCCCTGGTGGGCATCTTTTCGGAGAGGCTTTCCCGGAAGTATGTGTTCATTGCAGGGGCGGCCCTGCTCTGCCTTGCTACACCGTTCTACGCGCTGGTTCAGGGGATGGGCCCGCTCGTCTTCGCCCTGAGGGTCATCCAGGGGATAGGGTTTGCCAGCGCGTTCGGCATCCTGGGCGCCTTTGTGTTCGATATCGCGGCCCCGGGTTCCCGGAGATACCTCCTGGGGATACTCACCGCAATCAACATCTCCACCCACGCCATCGGTCCTGCCCTGGGCGAGTATATCATTCATGCCCGGGGGTACCCCCTGTTCTTTTATACCGCAGCAGGCCTCGGTTTCGTCGGTGTGATCGCAGGCTTCTTCCTCCCGGGCGCCGCGAGGACCGAAAGGATCCCGTCGTTCTCTCTCACGCGGGGGCTTCCCCACATGGCGGCCGCACTCGTGCTGGGAACGGTCTTCGGCTCACAGGTGGTGTTCGTGCCTCCCTTTCTCCTCACCAGGGGGATAGACGACTCCAGCCTGTTCTTCGTCTCCTTTGTGACGGGAAGCCTCATGGTATGGTCCTTCCTGCACAAGCTGCTCAGAGGCGCGGGCGATGTGCGGGCATGGATCATATCCCTGGTTTTTATGCTGGTCTTCCCCCTCGCTGTTCCCTTTTTCGAGGGCAGAGTCTCCCTCATGGCGCTCGCCCTGGTTTTCGGGATCGGGTACGGATATCTCTACCCCACGCTGAATGCCTATCTCCTTGACATCTATCCCGGTGCGCGGTCTCTTGCCAACTCCCTGTTCGTCTGGTCGTTCAACCTGGGCATGCTGGTCTCTTCCCTGGGATTCGGCGCCGTTTCCGCGGCATTGGGCTACGAGACCGCCTTTCTCGTCTCCGGCATCCTGGGCCTGAGCATGCTGGCCCTGACCTTGCGGCTGCGGGACCGTTAGTGCGCAGTCCCTGCCGGGGGCAGACCTTGTTCCTTTTTGGTGTGGGAACAGAGATCCCTGTTTGACAAAGACCCGTTATATGTCCTAGCAGCGTTCAGGCCGGCTATACTGAGCGCCGGAATCAGATGAGTCCATGACGGGCCTCATTCCCTCTTGGATTCGATGCCCTTTTCGCTTGCCGTGAACGGTCTTTTGCCAGTGTGATTGCCTTGATACCCCCGCAGCAGTCCAATACGTCAGTTTCTGATTTTATTTCTGAGCCCTGCGAGGCCAAACAGGCCCGTACACAACAGAAGCATGGCTGCCGGTTCGGGAACAGGGGCAGCCGGTTCGGGAGAAGGCCCTGCCTGGCTCCCGCCGGAAAGCAGATATCAATGAATATGAATTTATGGTAGTTATAATCCCGATCCGGTGGCAAAAGGCGTGAGCAGGGATGAAACGGCCGGCTTTCATCCGCGGGCGGCCCTTGTCGTATAATTAAGACAGCAGGAGAATAAATGAGCAGCACTCGATCCAAGGAACTGTTCTTCGCCATTCCCGGCGGGACGATCCATGCGAAACAGTGGAGTCCGGAAGACCTTCGATACAACGTGCCTGTGGTACTCCTTCACGATTCTCTCGGAAGCGTCGATCTCTGGCGGGATTTTCCCGGGAAACTGGCCGGCCGCCTGTGCCGGACCGTGTTCGCATATGACAGGCTCGGCTTCGGGAAATCGAGCGCACGCGATGCCCTGCCAGGCGAGGCGTTTGTCTGGGAGGAGGCGGATCTCTATTTCCCCTATATCAGGGAAGCTCTGTCGCTTGACCGGTATGTCCTTTTCGGTCACAGCGTAGGCGGCGCCATGTCCATTGCGATTGCAGCAAACCGCACCGATTGCAGTGCCGTTATTACGGAAGCGGCCCAGGCCTTTGTCGAAGATGTGACGGTTTCAGGTATTCAAAAGGCCAAAAAGGCGTTTAAGGATCCGGAACAGATCAAGCGGATAGAGAAATGGCATGGGACCAAGGCCCAGTGGGTGCTCCGGGCATGGATGGATGTCTGGCTCTCGCCGGAGTTCGCTTCATGGAGCCTGGAGCAGCGCATCGGCAAGGTGAGGTGTCCGCTTCTTGCCATCCATGGGGACAAGGACGAGTTCGGTTCTCTGGCCTTTCCTGCATTCATCAGCAAAAAAGCAGGAGGGGAGTCCGAGATGATCATCCTGGAAAACTGCGGGCACGTTCCCCACAGGGAAAGACCGCAAGAGGTGATGGATCACGTCGCGTCCTTTCTGGACAGGCACGGAATAGATTAACTATCGGGGACGGGTTCACATTTCCTTCCTTATATCAAGGGCGAGCAGCCGGGATCCGTTAAAAGCGCCGAGGGAGACGGGAGGCGAAAAGGGGTGCGATTCTGTTCTTTCTCGGGCCTGCCGGCATGACAAAGCTGATTTCTCTTCGAACGGGAATCCTCTCCAACACACACCGAAGCTTATGCATCGCGGCATCAGGAAAGTCCTGTTCCGGCACTGCCCCATCGGCAAGTTTTTCTCCTGCACCGTGTAATTTTTACCAGGGGACCAGGAAGCGGGCAATGACCTGATGAGGCCGTTCCAGGAAAAGGCCGTTCTGGCACCGGCGTTGCTCTCTACGAGGGCACTACAGCAATGGAGGTGAATATGCAGTTGCCTTTTGCAGGATTGCTGGGCCTTGCATCAGGTGCCATGGGCTTTGTCCAGAAGGTGTTTTCGCATCAGGGGTCGGGTACCGCCGACTTCGATGCCGAGCTCGCCTCTGCAATGTCCGGCACGAACGATGCGGGCAAGACACCGCTTTCACGGATTCTTTCGGAAAAGGGCTCCCTCGATGAAGAGGCCTTCCAGGAAATCATTGCCACGCCCGCCGGGATGCTCCTGTTCCAGTTTATGACGGCATTGCGGGAAATGGGGTTACAGCCCTCCGACATCCAGATGCTCGTGAACGGAGGCGGCTCTCAGATATCGGACGAGGCACTCCAGGCGATCCTTGCCCGGCAGGGAATGGGAAGCAAGGACATCGCGGCACTGATGGCCGATCCGGCAATGAAGGCCGATATCAAGAGCCAGATTGCGGCATCCTTCACCGAGGCCCTTCAAAACCGGGCAGACACCGGCGGGATCGATCTGGATGCCCTGCGGGCGCTCACCGCCTCGGATGCGGATGCTGTGGAATCCATCATCGAACGGATCATGTGCGGCAAGCATCTCGTCAAAGGACAGGGCTCGGCATCAGGGCAGGACGATTCCGCAGGCAGGCTGACAGGGCAGACAGACGTGCAGATCGGCCTGATCCAGAAGAATGCCTCCCATATAGCTGCCGAGATCAGGACTATGGTTGCCGAGGCGCTGAAAAAGGCCTCCTTCCAGGGCCAGAGCAGCTCTTCGATTGGCAGCGCCATGCATGTCGAGAAGATGCTCCGGACGGCGGGCGACACCTTCGGAGTGAGCAGCGAGATCATGAGCGATCTCTTCTTCGCTGCTGACGAGGCCGCTCGAAAGCAGGCCGTAGAGCAGGTTACTGCCCAGGTGAATGCATACCTGAAATCCAATGCGGGTCAGAAACTGAGCGCAGAATCGGCCGAGGCCCTTGCCTTTCTGAAATCGGCCATGAGCGAGCAGGAGTTTGCGGGAATCGAGAACTCACTCAAGCTCTGGCAGACGGGGCAGACACTGCCCGATACCAGGATCGTGCTGAACAGGGAGACCTATGAGGCCCTGGCCGGCAGACTGGGCAATCGGACCCCGGAGTCCTTCTATGAGCAGCATATGAAGAGCGTCATGGACCAGCTCCGGCAGACCCTGTCTTCCCAGATGAAAAACAGCGAGGGCAGCGTGACGCTCCGGCTCTACCCCCCCATGCTCGGGCGGGTGGACGTGAGCATGACCATGCAGGATGGCCAGCTCCAGGCGATCTTCAAGACCGATCAGCTCGTCACCCGCGACATCCTCGTACAGAACATGCATGTGCTCAAGGAGGCGCTCACCGAACAGGGTATCCGGGCCACTCAGTTCTCGGTCAGCACCACCCTGGACAACCGGTCGTTCCATGAGGGAGGGTCCGCCTTTGCACATCAGGACGGACACGGAAGTGGGTCTTTCCACGGCGGGCAGGGGGCCGATTACCATGGCGCCGCCTACCGGGATGACGAGATATACCTGCATACCCGGCCGTATGTGTCTGAAGGCGGCGGGCTCGATCTCTTTGCCTGATAAGAGGAGGAATCGACAATGTCCACAGTCGGAATGGATGCCATACTGGCGAACCAGGGATCGACCAATACCGGCAGCACGTCAGAGGCCGCGAAGTCCCTGGGAAAAGAC
The DNA here is from genome assembly GCA_018436855.1 of Deltaproteobacteria bacterium. Taxonomy (GTDB): domain Bacteria; phylum Desulfobacterota; class Desulfomonilia; order UBA1062; family UBA1062; genus Phosphitivorax. Next base: position 175,616 of record JAHDKO010000015.1, read on the forward strand.
GAATTCCTGAAGCTGCTCGTCAAACAGCTGCAGTACCAGGACCCCCTGAACCCGGTGGAAAACACGGACTTCACCGCGCAGCTCGCCCAGTTCACCTCGCTGGAGACCCTGAGCAACATCGACGATAACATCTCTCAGCTCGGCATTCTCCAGAACTCCATCAACAACATGAACGCCGTGTCCTTCATTGGCAAGCAGGTGAATGCAAAGGGCAATATCCTCAACTACACGGGCAGCGACCTGAACATCGACTTCAGCCTGGATGCCCTGGCGGCAGCCGTAAGGGTGAATATTTATGCAGAGGATGGAACGCTCGTACGAACCATAGAGAGGGCAAACGTTCAGGAGGGGAACATTCAGTGTGTTTGGGACGGCACGGATCATGACGGCGAGCAGGTGAGTGAAGGCCGGTACCGGTTCTATATCGAGGCGGCCGACTACGAGGGGAACGCCGTGGGAACAACCTCCTACGCGGCCGGAATGGTCACGGGAGTCAGGTACGACAAGGGCGTCACCTATCTCATCATCGGTAATAAAGAAGTCAATATAGCAGATATCGATAAGATACAGGGATAAAGGAGGGAGCAATGGGTATTTCCAGTTCACTGTTTTCCGGAATCAGCGGTCTTTCCACCCATGGCAACGCCATGAGCGTGATCGGCGACAACATAGCGAACGTCAACACGATCGGGTTCAAGTCCAGCAGGACCACCTTCGAGGACGTGCTTTCCCAGTCGGTGTCAACGGCGTCGGGTTCATCCCAGATCGGCCGGGGCACGGCCCTGAGCGATGTCGACACCCTGTTCCAGCAGGGCTCCTTCGAGTCGACCTCGAACCCGACCGACCTGGCTATCGGCGGCAACGGCTTCTTCATCATATCCCCCCAGGGAAGCCAGACCGAGTACTACACCCGGGCCGGCCAGTTCCGCTTCAATTCCGACGGGTATTTCGTGAACCCGGCAGGATACGTGGCGCGGGGATGGGCACTGGACGACAACGGGACCGACCAGGGCACGCTGACGGATATCCAGCTCAGCGCATTCACCTCCCCGCCCGAGGCCACGGAGGACATCACCGCCATCACGAATCTGGATTCCACCGACACGTCGAACTCCGACAGCCTGTTTGGAGCATGGGACGCCACAGCCACCGAGCCCATCGGTGATACCGCCTATGGATATCAGACCGCCATCCGGGTCTACGACGCCCTGGGCAACTCCCATGACGTGACCATCTACTACGACAAGATCAACGCCGCCAGCGAGTACAATGACGGGACCGTGGATCTCGACAATACCTGGGAATATATCATTGCATGCAATCCTGCGGCAGATGAGCGGCCCGGGTTTGCCGGAGAGGCCGAGCAGGGGATTCTCATGCGGGGCACCATGACATACGATTCCTCCAGCGGTGCACTGGATACGTTAACCTCCTTTGTCTGCGACCCCGCCGCCGATCCCTCCGTGGCGGCCAACTGGACCACGGCCGCCTGGTCGCCCGAAGGATACCCGATATGCACGGCGAACTTCGTGACCGGCGTCGATCAGGAGATATCCCTGCAGTTCGGCACCCGGAGCACCAATGCCGCCTGGACCACCGGCGCGGGAATCGCCGATGACGTGGGCGACATCGCCGGAGGGGCCACGCTTCCCACCTCTTCGTGGGAACCCCAGGCCCTGACCTCCACCCAGTATGCGTCCGCCTCCACCACGGTCTACCAGACCCAGGACGGATACGGCACCGGCTTCCTGGAGAACATCTCCGTGGACACGGACGGAGTCATGGTGGGTCACTACAGCAACGGCCAGATCCTCTACCTCTACCGCGTGGGCCTTGCCAAGTTCAATAACGACCAGGCCCTGAACAAGGTGGGCGGCAATCTCTGGGCCGCAACCCGGGCCTCGGGTGACGCAATTACGGGCCACCCCGGCGAAAACGGCCTGGGCAGGATCGCGCCCAACTCCCTTGAGCAGTCCAACGTGGACATCGCCTCCGAGTTCGTCAAGATGATCACCACCCAGCGGGGATTCCAGGCAAACTCCAGGATCATCACCACCACCGACGACATGCTCCAGGAGCTCATCAACCTGAAGCGCTAAGCCTAAAAAAAATATTCTTTCAGATGCACCTGGGTGTCTCTTGGCATCCAGGTGCATCGAAAGCGTCAAATTAATGACTTATCCTGCCAGGGACATCCCGGTTCATCAATCCTGCAACATTATGAAATAAAACAATATTTACCAAAATCCCCACAATGGCATATCCCTTGCTCATTCCTGAAGCGAGATCAATTTCGCTGAAGGGGCATATATGGATATTGCAACCGTCATCGGTGTCGTCTTTGCCTTTGGAATGGTCCTCATGGGGATCATGTCCGGAGGCCCGCTGACCCTGTTCGTGAACGTACCGAGTCTGCTCATCGTTATCGGGGGTACCTTCGGCATCATCTTCATCAATTATCCCCTGCGTGAGGTGCTCGGCCTTGCCGGTGTGGTAAAGAACGTGTTCTTCACCCAGCCGCGGGACGCAAAGGGTCTCATTCCCACCTTTGTGGACTATGCCACCCGGGCGAGGAGGGAAGGTATCCTGGCACTGGAGAGCGCGGCGAACGAGCTGGAAGACCCGTTCTTCAAGCAGGGGCTCGAGCTGGTTATCGACGGCCTGGAGCCGCAGTCCATCCGGGAGATCCTGGAGACCGAGATCGAGCACCTGGAACGGCGGCACACCAAGGGCGCGGATATCCTCAACGGCCTGGGAACCTTTGCACCTGCCATGGGAATGGTCGGCACCCTGATCGGGCTCGTCCAGATGCTCCAGTCCATGTCCGACCCCTCGTCCATCGGACCCGCCATGGCGGTGGCTCTGATCACCACCTTCTACGGCTCCATCATGGCGAACATGATCGCACTGCCCATGGCCGGGAAGCTCGCCATGCGCTCGAAAGAGGAATCGCTGGAAAAGGGGATGATCATCGAGGGGATCATGTCCATCTCGGCAGGGGACAACCCGAGGATCGTGGAGAGAAAACTTCATTCCTACCTCTCTCCGAGCCTGCGGGAGGCCTCGGGCGGACGTCGCGGAGAATAGCATGGCCCGGAAGAAACGAATATATGTGGAGCCGAAGCAGGATACCGGGATATTCCTGTATACCTCGCTCATGCTCATCCTTCTGACCTTCTTTATCGTGCTCTGCTCCATGGGCGTGCAGGACGAGCGCAAGCAGCGGCTGGCCATGAACTCCCTCATGGGGAGCTTCGGCATCCTCCCCAGCGGAAGGAGCTCCTATCAGAATCCGGGAGGCGCCGATCTTCTCCCCCAGGCGGCGCCCTTGAGAGAACAGATCATGCAGATCAGGAAGATCCGCTCAACTCTCTCGGAAAACGGCATCATAAGCGGAGCAGCAGTGTCGGAAGGAGTTCTGGGCGTCACCATTACCCTGAAGTCCAATCTCCTGTTCAAGCCGGGAACCGATGAGTTTGCCCCCGAGAGTGCGCCAACCCTCGACACCCTGGCCGGGGTGCTCTCGAGCATGGACAATCCCGTAATTATTACCGGCCATACCGATTCCATCCCCTATGAAGGCCCTCCCTTTTACTCCAACTGGGCACTCTCCGCCGCGCGGGCAATCGCCGTGGTGAATTATCTCGCCGGCAGAGGCATAGACCATGAGCGGCTCGCCGCCTACGGGTTGGCCGCCCAGAGGCCGATGACCTCCAACAGCGATGCGTATGGCAGGGCCCTGAACCGAAGAGTGGAGATCACGATTCTGGGAGATATCCGGAGCTCGGTGAGCCTCAAAGGCCTGGACGCACCCGCAGAAGAACCCACCGGTACCCTCCGGTACAAAGGGTACGACTTTAAGCTGGATGAATGGTGATGGCGAAGAAAGATAAAAATATCGAATACATCCTGCTCCCGAGCAGGACCCAGTGGATGGTCACGTTCTCCGACATGATCACCCTGCTCATCACCTTTTTCGTCCTGCTCATATCCATGTCTTCCATGGACTCGAGAAGCATGAAGGATCTCTTCGGCTTTTTCAACCAGGCCATGGGGCCGCTCGAGTTTGCCCAGGAGCAGGAAGTGAAGGGCATGCCCACACTCCTCGAGACCGTTCCCCCCCGGGTGTTCTACGACACTACCAACCTGAGCCGCAGCATCCTGAACAACCTGGAGAGCAAGGGTGTCGGAGGGCTCAGGGGTATGGGCGAGGATATGTTCGAGGTGAGGCAGAACAGCCGCGGACTTGCCGTCATGATCAATGGAGATGTACTCTTCAACGAGGGCTCCCACGAGCTGAAGGAGGAGGCCCTGCCCATTCTCCAGAGCATTGCACAGAGCGTGCACAACGCCGATTCGACCATCTCGGTCGAGGGCCACACCGACGACCGGGGCGGCACGGCGGCCCAGCAGTACCGGCTTTCCATGCGGAGGGCCGGCAGCGTGCTCGACTACTTCGTCTACACGGCGGGCATGAGCCCGACCAGGTTCGCTCTTGCAGGATACGGCTCCTCCCGGCCGGTTGAATCGAACGACACCGAGCAGGGCCGCAAAAAAAACCGGCGGGTGGAGATCGTTCTTTTAAAAGATCAGTTATAGGAGGATCATATGGCGGAAGAAAAGAGTGAGGTAAGAGAATCTGCGGCAGGGGAGAGAAAGAAGAAGTCCCCGATGCTCATGATAGCGATCGTTCTCGTTCTCCTGGTGATCGTCGCAGGCGGTGCCGCCGGTTATTTCCTTCTGGCGGCGAAAACGGAAGATGCCCGGCAGGGAGCAGCTCCTCAGGCAACTGCCCCGCAGACCCAGGCCCAGGGATATGCCGCGGGCGGTCTGTCCGGTCCCATGAGGCCCATGGATTCCTTCATCGTGAACCTCACCGATGCCCAGGGCACGCGCTATCTCAAGGTGACCATGCAGCTGGAGATGAGCCACGAGATGCTCGCTGCAGAGATCGACCAGAGGCTGCCGCAGATCAGAGACGAGGTCATTACCCTGCTCTCCAGCAAGTCGTTCGACGATGTCTCCACCATAGCGGGCAAACGGGCCCTCAAGCGGGGTATTTTGAACAGCATGAACAAATACCTGACCACCGGCAAGGTGCTCAACGTGTACTTTTCCGAGTTCGTCGTGCAGTAAGGAGAAGGTATGGGCCAGATACTGAGCCAGGAAGAGGTCGATGCCCTGTTGAAGGGCGTTGTCGGCGGGGATATCGAGACCGAGTCCGACATGCGTGCATCCGGGGATGCAGGCGACTTCCAGAAATATGATTTTGCAGCCCAGGACAAGGTCATCCGTGGCAGGATGCCCACCCTGGACGCCATCAACGACCGGTTTGCGCGGTTTTTCCGGAACACCCTCTCGGGTCTGCTCCGCAGAATGATCGACGTGACGCCGGTGTCGATCGACACGCTCAAGTTCGGGAATTTCATGCGGTCGCTGCCGGTGCCTTCCAGCATTCATATCATCCACGTAGACCCGCTTCGGGGCAACGCCATGGTGGTGCTGGAGACCAAGCTCGTGTTCGCCCTCGTCGACAGCTTCTTCGGCGGCAGGGGGGCGGGAGCCATGAAGGTGGAGGGCAGGGAGTTCACCCCGATCGAGCAGCACATGCTCTACAAGGTCGTCTCCGCGGCCATCAAGGAACTGGAACTGTCCTGGCAGCCTGTATACGAGCTCACGTTCGAATATGTGAGGGGCGAGATGAACCCCCAGTTCGCCGGGATCATTCCCAATGACGACGTGCTCATCGTGGTGCAGTTTGATATCGAGATGGAGGAGATGAGCGGAAACATCATGATCTGTATTCCCTACATGCTCATCGAACCCATTCGCGACAGGCTCTATGCCAGCTTCCACACCGAAGAGAAGACGAATATCGACTCCGCGTGGGTCAGCCGCTTCAAGCACGAGCTCATGGGCGTCTATGTGGACCTGTCGGTGGAGCTGGGAAAGACCAGCATCACCTCGCGCGAGCTCGTGTCGCTCAAAAAAGGCGATATCCTGGTGCTCGAAAAGGATGTTGCCGACGAGATGGTCGTCATGGTGCAGAACCTGCCCAAATATTATGCACGGCCGGGAAAGATCAAGGATAATATGGCGGTGGACATCGCGAGCCTCGTGGACAAGCAGCTCTACTGAAGGAGGAATCCATGGCTGATGAGGAAAAGGAATCCATGAAGGAAAATGAGACCAAGGGGGGAGGCGAGCTCTCCCAGGAAGACATCGACAAGCTCATGTCAGGCGGCGCAGATGCACCGGACGACAAGGAGAATAAGGATTCCGGTCAGGATGAGCTCGCTGAAGACTGGGAGCGGGCACTGGAGGCGGGCGAAGATATCGAGGAAGGCAAGCCGCTTGGTCGCTCCGCCGCCAAGGCGCAGTTCGAGGAGCTTCAGGAGAGCAGGCCCTCGGGGCATCCTGCCGAGCTGGACTTCATCCTGGATATTCCGCTGGAGGTCACGGTGGAAATGGGCAGGACGAGGATGCTGATCAACGATCTCCTGCAGCTGGGTCAGGGCTCGGTCATCGAGCTGAACCGGCTGGCGGGAGAACCGCTCGACATCCTCGTGAACAACAAGCTCGTGGCCCGGGGCGAGGTCGTGGTGGTGGGCGAGAAGTTCGGGATCCGGCTCACCGATATCGTCAGCCCCATGGAGCGGGTGAAGAGACTGCGATGAAGAGACTCGGAGTCCTGCTCACTCTGCTTATGGTCCTGCTCGCGGCCGCAGGGCCGTCCCTGGCTGCGGACGGCTCCCCGGACGGCATGGGTTTCAGGACCCTCGCCGTGCTCGTGGGCGTCATCGTGGGCCTGTTCGCCCTGGCCTGGGCCGCAAAGAAGTACGGACCCTATGCACGGGTGAGGAAGACTATCGGCCTGGACATCCTCGGGCAGGTGCCGGTGGGGCCCAGAGCCCACCTCACCATGGTCCGGGTGGGCAAGTCCATACTCCTGCTCGGGGTCACCCAGAACACCGTCTCCCTGATCAAGGACCTGGAGCAGGGGGATTTCGAGAAGGTCATCAGCGAAGTGGACGCGTGAAGAAAAGAGGCCTGTCATGAAGAAAATCGCGCGGATCGCCGCGACGGCTGTCCTGCTGATCATGATCGCAACCGGTCTGCTCCATGCCCAGGGGGTGACCATTCCCAGCATCAGCCTCGGCGTCCAGGAGGCAGGCAGCCCCGACGACGTGGTCGGCGTCCTCCAGGTGCTCTTCATCCTGACCATTCTTGCCTTGGCGCCCTCCATCATGATCATGGTGACCGCCTTCACCCGGATCATCGTGGTGCTGGGGTTTCTCCGCCAGGCACTGGGCACGCAGCAGATGCCGCCCATGCAGGTTCTTACGGCCCTTGCCATTTTTTTGACGTTCTTCATCATGGCACCAACGCTGCAGAAGATCAACGAACAGGCCTTGCAGCCCTATCAGAAGGGATACCTGTCCTTTACCCAGGCCCTGGATAATGCGGAGGCCCCTTTACGGGACTTCATGTTCAAGCAGACCAGGGAGAACGACCTCTCCCTGTTCATGAGCATCGCCGCGCAGGAAAAGCCCGCCAACAAGGACGAGGTGCCCACCCGGGCACTGATTCCCGCGTTCATGATCTCCGAGCTCAAGACCGCCTTCCAGATCGGGTTCATCCTGTTCATCCCCTTTCTCATCATCGACATGGTCGTGGCGTCCATCCTCTTGTCCATGGGCATGATGATGCTGCCCCCCATCATGATCTCGCTGCCGTTCAAGATCATGCTCTTCGTGCTGGTGGACGGATGGAGCCTGCTGATCGGGTCTATCGTGAGAGGGTTCCTCTGATATGACGCCGGAAACCATAACCACCATCATGTCGGAAGCCATCAAGGTCACCCTGCTCGTGGGCGCGCCCATGCTGCTGGTCGGGCTGTTCGTGGGCCTTGCCATCAGCGTGTTCTCTGCAGTCACCCAGATACAGGAGATGACGCTCACCTTCGTGCCCAAGATCGTGGTGGTGTTTCTCGCGCTGCTCTTCTCCCTGCCGTGGATCATCGAGAAGCTCACCACCTTCACCATCAATCTCTTCAGCAGTATTCCCCTGTTGGTCCGATGAATGAGCTGCTGAACCTTGCATGGCAGGATATTCTCTCTTTTCTCTTTGTCTTTGTGCGCGTAGGGATCATCTTCGCACTGATTCCCTTCTTCAGCGCCGAGGTCATCGCCCGGCGCATAACCGCGATCATCGCCTTTTTCCTGAGCCTGGTGCTCGTGCCGGTGGTTCCTGCCGTGGAGATCGCCATGGAGAGCCTGAATGTCATCACCCTGACCGTTCTCCTGCTCCATGAGCTGCTCATCGGGCTGGGGCTTGGGCTGGCCGTCAACGTGATCTTCGCCGGCGTTCAGATCGCGGGCGAGCTCGCCGGATTCCAGATGGGCTTCGCCATCGTGAACATCGTCGACCCCATGACTGGCGTGGATGCCCCGGTCACCTCGAATCTGCTCTACATCGTGGCCTTTCTGCTCTTCCTTTCATTCGGCGGGCATCACATGCTCATCAAGGCACTGGTGGACAGCTACTACATCATCCCGGTGGAGGCCGGCTTTCCCGATCAGAAGTATCTCCTGGCGGTTCTGTCCTATGGTACCCGGATGTTCCTGATCGGGGTCAAGATGGCGGCCCCGGCCATCGGCGTGCTCCTGCTGCTCAACATCTCCTTTGCCCTGACGGCCCGGGCGATTCCGCAGATGAACGTGTTTCTCATGTCCTTCCCGCTGACCATTGCCATCGGCCTGTTCTTCATGATTGTGATCATCAGGATGATGCCGCCCTTCATGAACCGCGCCATCGGGGAGGCCTTCACCTTCGTGAAGTCGGCTATGCCGCTATTCTAAAAAAACCGGACAGTCGATACCCGGGGCGGAAGGGTCGATACGCTTGAGAAAACCCTGCAACAGGCTATTGGGAATCCTATGCGCATCAAAAGCTGTCTTTTATTGCCGGCGGCTCTTTTCTGTGCGGCCCTGTGCTTAAGCTCCTGCGCCTCCCGGAGGTCTGTGGACCTTCCCCCGGAAATCAGGGAGACCAGGGGCCTTACCATCGGGGTGGTGCTCGGACGGGTATGCCGGCCGGAGATGATCATCGAGGGCATTCCGGCCGGCGGCACGGGGCCGCCCAGCCTCTACCCGAATGTCTTCGGAAGGCGCGACGAGCGATACTGGGGCAGCAGGCACCCAATCGTGCTTTCCGACCGGAGAAAGCTGGAAGGCTATCTCCAGAGGGGCGACACCAAGATCTTCCGCGAGATTCAGAACCAGATCGCTCAGGATCTGTCATCCGGAGGCTTCAGCGCCGTTCTCATCGAGAGACGGATCGACCGGGAGGGTCTCCCCCCATTCGAGGCCCCGGGCGAGGGGTATGCGGAACAGGACTACCGCGGGTTCGCCAGCGGGGAGAATCTTGACGCGCTGCTGGTGGTCGACTGCCGCAGATACGGGGTATACTGCCACTACACCGGCTACTACCACCAGGATTTCACCGACGCGGCGGCCGCGCTGCAGGGAGAGATGATCGGTTCGCGCACCAACAGGATCCTGTGGCGGAGCGAGGAGATCCGGATGAGAAATCCGGTATCCTGCAGGTGCAACGAGTCCGGGGACTTTCCCTGTATCGATGCCGCCATCCGGGACGCGGCCCGCGAAGCGGCATCCTCCCTGGTGCGCGATCTTCTGGAGCCCGCTCCGGGAGACGGTTCGGAGCAAAATCGCTGAGGCCCCGCTTTAAAGACCCCTACAGAACCCTTAAGAAACCCCCTCCCGGGAAAAGCCCGGCCCTGCCGCCTTTTTTGACATACGCTGCTCTTCTCTGCTTGATTTTCCCTGCATCATCATATTAAGTCTAAAAAATCATGGAAGAGATAACCTTAAGCAACGGGGTGAGGGTCATCGTCAAAGACAAGACCGCCGTGCTCACGGCGGATCTGTACATGATCCACCTGGAGTTCACCACCATGGTGGACCTCGATGACGCGGATGTCGAGCTCAGGTCGTTCATCCGGGAGGGCAGGGCCGCGCTCACCAGGGAGCTGAAGAGGCCCGCGGTGCACGAGCGCGATCTGGATGCGGTGAGGGGCGCCATGAAGGAGTCCTTCCTGTCCACCAATCTCCCGTATATGGAGCGCCCGCACTTCGCACAGAGGTTCAAGGCAAAGCTCCTGAAGGATTTTCTGGAAGAAGAGGAGAAGAAGAAAAGATCTCATGGGTAATCTCACCCCCATGATGCAGCAGTACCTGGATATCAAGAAGCTCCACCAGGACGCCATACTGTTCTATCGCATGGGCGATTTCTACGAGATGTTCTACGAAGACGCCCACACCGCGTCCAGGATCCTGGGGATCGCCCTGACCACCAGGGACAAGGGCAGGGAGAATCCGGTTCCCATGTGCGGGGTCCCCCACCACAGCGCCAACTCCTACATATCCCGGCTCGTCAGGCAGGGCCTGAAGGTGGCGATCTGCGAGCAGAGCGAGCCGGCGGGCGCCGCAAAGGGCCTCGTGCGCCGGGAGGTGGTGCAGGTCATCACCCCGGGGCTCATCCTGGAGGACGACCACCTTCTCTGCGAGAAGCCGAACTACCTCATGGCCGTGTGCACGGATGCGACCGGGAGCCGGTGGGGTATCGCCTTCATCGATATCTCCACGGGCGACTTCCGGGTGACCGAGGTGGGCTCGGAGCAGGACTTCCTTCACGAGCTCCACCGGGTATCGCCCAGCGAGGTCGTCACCGCCGAGCCGGACATCGTGCCCGGCGGGTTTTTCCTCACGAACAGGGACGGGGCCGTGGCGCCCGAGCGCGCGCGGGAGCTCCTCTGCGGCCATTTCCGGGTGCTGGGGATCGAGGGCCTGGGCCTGAAAGGGCACGAGGCTGCGCTCAGGGCGTCCGCCATGGTGCTCGACTATGTCAGGGAAACCCAGAAGGGCGTGCTCGCCCACATCACCCAGCTCAGGTTCTACAACACCGGCAGGTACATGATCCTCGGGGCGAACACCAGGCGCAACCTGGAGCTGTTCGACTCCCTCGGTGCGGACAAGTCCAACACCCTATTCGGCGTCATGAACCGGACCATGACGCCCATGGGCGCGAGGATGCTGGGCGACTGGATGTCCTTCCCGCTCATGGACCCCGCGGAGATAGGAGGCAGGCTCGACGCCGTGGAAGAGCTCGTGAAGAGACCCGGCACGGTGCAGGACATCCGGGATATCCTTGAGGAGATCCCGGACATGGAGCGGATCGTGGGCAGGATCTCCACCGGCGGCGCCTCCCCGCGCGATGTCCGGGCCCTGTCGGCGGGGCTGGGACGGGTCCCTGCGATGAGGGATATCCTTGAACGCGCCCAGTCCGGACTGCTCCGGTCGGTGCTGGATCAGATGAACCCCCTGAAGGACGTGGCAAAGCGAGTCGACGCCACCCTGGCGGAAGACCCGCCGAGCAGGCTCGGGGACGGCGGCGCGATCGCGCCGGGCGTGGATGCCGAGCTGGACGAGCTCAGGGAGCTCCGCCGCGACTCCCGCCAGTGGATAGCCAACCTGGAGGCCCGGGAGCGCGAACGGTCCGGGATCAACTCGCTGAAGATCGGCTACAACAAGGTGTTCGGCTACTACATCGAGATCTCCAAGGCGCACGCCCTCAAGGCGCCCGAGCACTATATGCGCAGGCAGACTCTCGTCAACGCCGAGCGGTTCATCACGCCCGAGCTCAAAGAGTACGAGGCAAAGGTGCTCGGCGCACAGGACGCCATCGCCCGGATCGAGGCGCGGATCTTCTCCGAGCTTCTGGACTTTCTTCTCGGGTGGGCCGCGGACCTCAAGGCGACCATTTCGGCGATTGCCTGCGCCGATACGGTAAGCTCCCTTGCCTGGCTGGCCCTGGACCGTGCATACCACAGGCCCGCGGTGTCTCCCGGCAGATCCGTGCAGATCCATGCGGGAAGGCATCCCGTGGTGGAGCAGGTCCTCAAGGCGGGCGAGTTCGTGCCCAACGACTGCGCGTTCGACGGCGAGAAGGATACCATCCACATGATCACCGGGCCAAACATGGCGGGCAAGTCCACCTACATGCGCCAGGTCGCCCTGATCGCCGTCATGGCCCAGATGGGGTCCTTCGTGCCCGCTGCAAAATCCGAGCTGGGCATCGTAGACCGGATCTTCACCCGGGTGGGGGCCCTGGACAACCTCTCGGCCGGGCAGAGCACCTTTCTGGTGGAGATGAGCGAGACCGCGGAGATCCTCCACAACGCCACCGAGAACAGCCTCGTCATCCTCGACGAGATCGGCAGGGGCACGTCGACCTACGATGGAATGTCGCTGGCCTGGGCCGTTGCCGAGTACCTCGACAAGCGCCGCGTCCGGACCCTCTTTGCCACCCACTACCACGAGCTGGCCGACCTGGCCAGGAGGCACCAGGGCATCAAGAACCTGCACATGGCCGTCGAGGAAAGCGGCCATGAGGTGGTGTTTCTCCGGCAGGTGAAGCGGGGCGCCATCGGCAGGAGCTACGGCATCTACGTGGCCCGTCTTGCCGGCGTTCCCGACGAGGTGGTGGAGAACGCCCGCGTCATCCTGAACACCCTCGGCCGCAAGGCCAGGGCCGTCCCTGCCGTGAGGCAGGATGCACCGGTTCAGGAGAGCCTTTTCATCTCCGATCGTCAGGACATCGACGCGGGTGAATACCGCGAGATCGTCCGGCGCATCGGCGAGCTGGACCTGTCCAGGACCACACCCATCGACGCCCTGAATCTCCTGTACGATTTAAAGGAAAAGATACACAAACCCAGCTAAAGATTCCCTTTCTCTTTTCCGAATAACTTATACGAGGAGAGTTTTTTATGAATGACAGGACAGAAACCAGAGCCCTTGCTCGGAAATGCGGCATGCCCTATATCGATATCGAAAAAGAAACCCCTGACCGGAAGTGCGTGGGCCTGCTCAAAGAGGTCTTTGCCAGGAACTACACCAGCCTGCCGGTGCGTTTCCTCAACGGCGGCGTCCTGGTGGCGATCGGGGATCCGGGGCAGAAGGAAGTGGTGGAATCGCTCACCTTCCACATGGGCAAAAAGATCTACCCCGCCCTGGGCGACAAGCTCGCCATCCGCAAGGCCATTGATCTCTACTACTCTCCCCAGCCCGAAGCGGTCGAGGCGGCCGTAGCACAGCAGGCACCCGAGGCCGGCGCGCAGGAAGAGGTCGAGCGCGAGCACCGCATCATATCCATCCTCTCCAACAAGGGCGGCGTGGGCAAGACCCATGTGTCCACCAACCTGGCGACCGTTGCCGCGCGGGAGGGGAAAAAGGTCCTCCTCATCGACGCCGATCTGGGCAATGCCGACATATCCAACAAGCTGGCCCTGTTTCCTGAATACACCCTGTACGATTTCCTCCTTGGCGATGTGGCCTTGGAGGACATGATCCAGAAGACGGCGTACGGGTTCGATCTCGTGGGCGGAAGCTCGGGCGAGTTCAAGCTCGCGAACATCAACTATGTCCAGCGCAGCAAGTTCATCCGGTCGTTCCGGAAGGTCAGTCAAGGCTACGACATTACGATTTTTGACCTGAGCGCCGGGATCGGCACCACGGTCATGGACTTCGCGCTCGCCTCCGACGAGATCGTCGTCGTCACTACCCCCCAGGACATCATCGCGGGGTATGCCTGTATCAAGGCGTCTTTCCAGCGGTTCAAGCATATCGAGGAGTCGCTGCTGAAAAAGGTGGAGTTCTACCAGCCCAGAAAGGTCTATACACCCTGGGTGATCATGAACCAGATCACGAGCCTGAAGCAGGGACTGTTTCTGTTCAATCGGATCTGTCAGACCGCGGACGAACGCATCAACAACATGGAGGCCATGTTTTCCATAAAACCCGAGTATATGGGCGGCATCCTCTACGACCGGGACAACTTCAAGAAGGCCGAGATGGAGAGGAAGCCTCTTACCGTGGTTTCCCCCAGGACCAACCCTGCCCAGTGTCTGGAATATCTCGGGAAAAATCTTCTGGAGCACCCCGAGCTGAGGAACTACAGCCAGCAGATCAAGACCGGTCTGGGCCGGTTCGCCATGATCTTCGGAATGCAGTGAAGCGTCCCTCAAGTATCAAAAAAAGCTGCCGATACAAGTATTTACAACTATTAAAGAAATGGAGAAAGGGAAAGAACGATGACCCTGGAAGAGTTCAGAGCACAGTGTTCCGAGAAATGGGATGACGTGAGACCGGTGGTGATCTACTTCGCGGGTGAGCGGTTTGTCATCGAATACCAGGACCGCTTTGATCCCCTTACCGCCCCGGTGGTCGCCATGGTCCATTCCTATCTGGGAAACATCGCACTGACTCAGAACGATAACTGAACCTCCACATGCGCGATGCAATCAACGGTCTATCTTCTTAAAAAATATACTTAAAATATCTGAAAAAACCAAAATAACCGCAGAGCAGCGCCGGGTGACGGCTCCCATTTGTCTTGCCAATGTGCATCCTTTCATCTATTAAAGAGTGATATATGACACTTCTCAAGGAAGATGAGGAACGAAGAGTCCTTGTCATCGACGACGATGAAGGGGACTGCTGTCTGGTGGAAGACATCCTGAACGAAGACGGGCTCCAGGTCGTCAAGGCTGTCGGCGGCGAGATGGGCATCCACATCCTCTCGGAAGAGGAATTTCCCGTGATCATCACGGACCTGCGCATGCCCGACATCGACGGCATGGCCGTTATCGACTTCGTCCGCAAGCGGCAGATGGAGTCCCTGATCGTGGTCATCACGGGGTTCGCCAGTGTCGACAGCGTGATCGAGGCCCTGAGACTGGGGGCGTACGACTACATCCTGAAGCCCTTCGGCGCGGATCTCCTGAGGTTCACCGTGCAGCGGGCCTTCGACTATATCTCCTTGAGGGACGAGAAAGACCGGCTGAAGTTCTTCGAGCTCGTCACCCAGCTGGCGAGCACCACCGCTCATGAGGTGTTCCAGCCGCTCACCGTGCTTCTGGGCGAGGCAAAAGGAATCTCCCGGGCCGCCGACGATCCACTTATCAGGGAGATGGCGGAGCACATCCTGCAGGAGGCGCGCAAGATCCGCGACATCATCCGCAAGATGGACAACCTCAACGAGTACGTGATCAAGACATTCCCGGGCGGGCATTCCATCCTCGACATCGAGAAGGGCTCGTCGCATCAGGCGGACAGGGAGTAGCGGCTCTTCCTTCCGTGCAGGTTACCGATAGTTCCGGTCTTTTTCCATTATGATGATGAGGAAGAGGGCACAGATGTGGTATATCGTGCTCAATGAAGATCTCCTTTCTGGCCATCTTGGCACTCATGGCTTCGATGCCCGCCTGGGCCGGTGAACGGAGCCTGGCGCACCGTCCGGACACGCAGGCCCTGAAACTCGGTTTCAACGGCGAGGTCCTCCGCGCCTGGTATGTCCTGCTGGATGCCAGGAGCCCCGCGGAGCGTGAAGGCGACCGAAAGGCGGGCCGGCTCAAGGGGCCGGCGATCGTCTTTTTCCAGGGGCATGCCCAGAGGCCCTCTGACGCCTATCCGTTCACCTCGAAGCTGGCTCTGGGATGCAGGTCGGGCATCGTGGTCGTGCCGGTCTGCGACACCCCCTATGGTGAAGACGAGCGCTGGCGAGGCGACTGCGGCAAGGAGGCGGTTCTCATGGAGGTCGTCAGGCACGCGCTCGAGGTCCGCGGCATCGGCGTGACGGGGTATTCCCCGATCGGCGCCGGGGAGATCGGGGCGCCCGTGGTCGAGGATGGTCGATCTCCGGGCTGCAGTGAAGATCCAATCCCGGCAGACCTGGCCGCTGTCGGATGGTCCCACGGCGGGATCCTGGCGCGGCGTTTTGCCCATGCCTATCCCGGATCGGTGGTGTCCCTCGGCCAGGTGTGTCCCGCGGGTTTCGAGCGGCGCGGCCCCCTCGCCCTGACCGGCAGATTCCTGCTCGAATCGCTGCGCATCTCGACCCGGGGGACCGGCCATACACGCGACAAGCTGCGCTCCGCCTGGGGATTCACCCGGGGGTTCGTGGGCGACTTCGCCAGGTCTGTTTTCGATGCCGCGGTTCACGTTCATCCGGCCAAGATGTGCCGGACGGGCAGGGACATCGGCGACTGCAGCCTGTACTGCGACAGCAATAGCTTTGGAATCGCGCATGTGCGGCGGGTGGCGGTGATTTTCGGGGCCGACGACTCCTGCATGAGCCCGGAGAGGATCCTCGCTGAAGATCCTGCCCGGGATCTCCCGTACGAGGCGGTCTCCCGGTTCTGGGAGCGGTATTATCCGGATGCCCTGCGCGCGGGGGCTGAATTAAGCTTGGAGGTGCTCCCGGGCACGCACCTTGCCCCCGTCACCCACTGCGGGCTCTATGCAGACGCCCTGCTTTGGCATCTCGGGGAGAAGTCCGGGCCTTGAAAAAGGGCAAAGGAGCGGGGAAATCGTGAAAGATTATGTGCGCTGGCCCCTGGTGGTTCTCATGGCCGTCCTGCTCGTGTTCCTGCTGCGCTGGGCCAAACAGCTCGATATCCACGAGGTGACGGAGGTCTACGACGGGGACACGATTCGGATCGACGACGGCCGGAACATCCGTCTCATAGGCGTGGACGCGCCCGAGGTGGACTCGCCGTATACCAGGGAAGAGCCGTTCGGCGAAGAGAGCAGGGACCACCTCCGCAAGCTCCTGGCCGGCAGGAAGGTCCAGATCAGGGTTGGGTCGGCCCCGGTGGACCGCTATGGGAGGACCCTGGCGTATATCTACGCCGGCGATGTGCTCATCAACGGGCGCATCATCCAGGACGGCTGGGCCCAGGCGGACGTCCGGTTCAGCTATAAGAACAAGGACCTTTTCATCGCCTACGAGAAAGAGGCCCGGGCGCGGAGAATCGGCATGTGGGAGCGCTCGCCCTGACCGCTGGCGGCATTTCTCTTTCCGGCGTTTTGCCGGGAGGGCTCTCAAGCCCGCCGGGAAGGTCTTCAAAAGGCCGAAGGCCGTGTACGGTACGGTCGGAGATGAGTCCGTGCCCGGCCTCTCAGGCATACCGGTTGCGCAACCGTGAAGAAACGACGAGCAGGATCAGCCCCAGCGCGATGAGCGCCGCAAAGAGCGGGCATCCCTTCAACGCATCCGCCACGCCGGGGCTCATCGTAGCGGCGCTCCAGAGAAGATCGGGACCGCTCTCCACCACGGAAAACAAGGTATACTGGATCCAGTTGTTATGCATGAGATACATCAGTCCCTGGTAGACCAGCAGGCCCACCCCGCCGACAGTGCCCGCGATGCCGGCCAGAAGGAAAATCTTGTCCACAGGTGTTCCCCCCTCTCTGATCGGGAACTTCATTCTTGTCTGTTCCGATCATAGCACACTCCCGACGATGAGGGAAATATCCGGATATTTCAGTGTCTCAGGCAGCAGACGATATGCCCATGGAAGGGTTTCCCGCCAGGGTGCACCGGCTTCTGAATAAAAATGAAATCCTTGCAATAATTCCCATATTCATCTATCTTGCGCTTCAATATCCATACATTGACTGAGAAGGAGTAGTTCATGCTGACGTATATGAGGAAACGGTCCAAGAGCTGGATCACGAAATTCATATTCGGCGCGATCATCATTGTGTTCGTGTTCTGGGGAGGGAGCGCTTACTGGTCGAAGGAGGCGAACAAGGTGGCTAAAGTCGACCGCTACATCATCTCTCAGCAGCAGTATGCCAGGGCATACAGCGATGCCTTGAGGATGTATCAGGCACGGCTGGGCGACGCCCTCACCCCGGAGGTTCTCCAGAAGCTCGATCTGAAAAAGACCGTGCTCGATCAGATGATCAACGACTATATCATGAAGCAGGAAGCCGAGAAGCTGGGGGTGGAGGTGCCGGATGAGGAGCTGCAGGAGGCCATCAGGGCCTATCCCGCCTTCCAGCAGGACGGGCGGTTCGACATCGCCAGTTACAAGAGGCTGCTCCAGTATCAGCGAATGACTCCGGCGGATTTCGAACAGCAGCAGCGCCAGGCGCTCTTCCAGCAGCGGGTCTACTCGCTCATCACCGAGAACGTCATTGTTTCTCCCCAGGAGGTGGAGGCGCTGTACAAGTATCGGAACGACACCTTCGACCTTCACTATCTCACCTTTGAAGCCAAGTCATATGCCGGCGAGATCCAGGTGAGCGACGAAGAGGCGGTTGCATATTACGATACAAACAAAGAGACCTACAAGATTCCCCCGAAGATCGTTCTGGACGCGGTGGAGTTCCCGGTGGAGAGCTACCTCGACGAGGTGGAGGTGAGCCTCGACGAGGCAAGGGCCTACTACGACTCCCACAAGCAGGAGTTCACCGAGGAGGCGAAGGTCCACGGCAGGCACATCTTCATACGCGTCCCCCAGGATGCCGGCCAGGCAGCCATCGACCTCAAGCGGGAGCAGGCACAGAAGATCCATGACGAGATCAAGGCGGGCAAAGATTTCGCCGAGCTGGCGAAAAAGCACTCGGAAGACCCGGGCACCAATTTCCTCGGCGGCGACATCGGCCTCGTGCCACGGGACAGCCTGCCCGGCCCTATGGGCGAGGCGCTCTACAGCATGAAGCCAGGCGAGGTGAGAGGACCGGTCCAGACGAGCCTCGGTTTCCACGTGCTCAGGCTCGAGGCCAAATCCGAGGAGAAGCTGGCGGTGTTTGACGATGTCTCCGCTTCCATCGTCGATCAGATGAAGCTCCAGCGGGCACGGATACTTGCTCATGACGATGCCGGGAATACCCATATGGAGCTCTTCGAGCAGGGCGTTAGCGATCTGGCGGGCTATGCCGAGGTCAAAGGCCTGAAGGTCAGACAGATCGGCCCCTTTGCCCAGAACGAGGACATCGGCATTGCCGACGGCGAGGAGATGGTCACACAGGCCTTCCTGCTTCCGCAGGGAGAAATCGGTGACGTGGCGGCCGTCGAGAGCGGTTACCTGATCCCCATGGTCAGGGAAAAGATCCCGGCCCGCATCCCCGAGTTCTCAGAGGTCAAGGGGAGGATCATGGACGACATGAAGGACATGAAGTCTCTCCAGAAGGCCAGAGAGCACGCCGGAGAGCTGGCCGGGAAAGCCGCGTCCGACTTGAGCGCCATGAACCCTTCAAGCACCGGGGAGTTCCGCAGGACTGCCTATCTGGTGCCCAAGATCGGTATGATCCAGGGTCTGCAGGAGGATCTGGACAGCCTGGAGAGCCCCAAGGTTTATACTCACCGGAGCACCGTCTACGTGATCTGGCTCAAGGAAAAGAAGGAGGCCGATGCCGATGCCGCGGGAGAAGACCGGCTGAAAACGATCGGCGAAGAGCTCCTGTCCCGGAAACAGGAAATGGCCATCAAGTCGTTCCTCGACGAGGCCCGCAAGCGGTACGACATCGTGATCGACTACGCGAAGATCACCTGATGCGGGTCTCCTTCGGCCCGGGTTCCCACCCGGCATGAATCGAAAAGGCCGGATGCTTCAAAAAGCATCCGGCCTTTTTTCGTGCCTGCTGCCGGCCCGGGCCTTCAGGGGCCTGCTCATCCTTCTACCGCCGCGCGGCGCAGCTCATCGTAGAGGCTGACGAGCTCGGCGAACCGGTAATGCGCGTTCAGCCCGCTCGGACTCGGCAGCGCCCAGAGGCGGGTCGGGCCGATGGACAGATCCTGTCTGCCGATGGTTGCCTTCGGGCGGCCGAATGCAATGCGGTACGCCCCGATCCCCAGAACGGCCGCGAAGCGGGGGCGGTAGCGCAGAATCTTGGCTGCCAGCCTGCGGCTTCCCTCGACGATCTCGGCGCGGCTCAGATCATCGACCCCGGCCGTGGCCCTCTCCACCAGATTCGTGATGCCGTAGCCCCTTTTCAGGAGCTCGAGCTCTTCGAACGGTGAAAGGAGCCGGCCGGTGAAGCCCGCAGCATGGAGCACGGGCCAGAACCGGTTGCCCGGGCGTGCAAAGTGATGCCCTACGGCGCCGGAGTACAGACCGGGATTGATCCCGCAGAACAGAACGAGAAGATCCGGGGCGATGAGATCCGTGACGGTCCGCCCCTTTGCGGCACGGATTTCCTCACGCGTGGGCCTGGGGCGCCGTGGCATGGAAAACGCGCGGCCTTCCGCAACCCGGGTACTATCCCCTGCTGGCGGTAAACCGTCGATATAAGACCAGGAGGAGAATCGCTCCCAGCACCGCGATGATGATACTTCCGATGTTGATGCCGGTGACGGTTCCCAGCCCGATGAACGAGGCGATGGCTCCGCCGACCAGGGCACCCGCAATACCCAGGAGCATGGTGACGATGATGCCTCCCGGGTCTCTGCCGGGCATGATCCACTTTGCCAGCAGGCCGACTATCAGACCGAGCAGGATCCATGATAAGATTCCCATAGGCATTCCTCCTTTGCACCAGTGATCGGGAACTATCCTTATGTTAATCAATGGTAGGCCTTCGGGCTGTCAAATCAATCTCCCCTCTGCTGGTTGTCCCTATGAGCGAACGCACTCAGGACCCCCCCGCGGCCTAAGCAGGACAGAGACATTCTCTTTCAGCGGACGGACCGGGCGCTGCCATCAAATCACCATCGTGTTGCCGCCCCAATATTGAGAAAAAGACACGCGCCAGTATCCTTAATCCCTGTAAGGAAAAACTGATCAGGAGGGAGGTATGCTCAGAAATATACTCTTTTGCGCAGCACTCATCATCGCTCTGCACAGCCCGGCTCTGGCACAGCAGCCCGCCGTGCAGGGGCCTGCTCCAGGAGGGCAGGAATATACATTCGCCAACCCGATGCCTCAGAGCATGCTCGGCATGATGTATTCGGACAGGCCCATGAGGGCCAGCAGCCCATACACCGTGGGGCCAGGTCATTTCCAGGTCGAGACGATCGTCTTCTCATACCTGTGGGACGACAACAGCATCGAGCGGGAGCGGATCAGCATCGGGAACACCCTCTTTCGCGCCGGAATCATGAGGGACCTTGAGGCGAGTGTCACCATCGAGCCGCTCAACTGGGAATGGCTGGACAACGGAATCAGGGAGGACGAGTTCGGTCTGGGCGATACCGAGGTGCGCGCCAAGTTCCACGTGCTGGGTCCGAACTATCCCCAGAGAAAGCTCTCCGTAGGCGATGCCGCTATGGCCATATCGCCTTACTTCACGCTGCCGACCGGAACGGATGACTTCGGTCTGGATCGCATGTCCTTCGGCGTGGACCTCCCCATATACGTCAATCTCGAAGGCGAGTTCGTCCTTGGTTTGACTCCAGGGGCCGCGTATATCCCCGAAGGCGATGTGTTTGCGGATGAAGACGATGAGTACCTTCGAGTCAGCAACGCCCTGGCCCTGTTCTACCCGCTCAGCCCGGAGCTGATCGGCTTCGCCGAGTTCTACGCCAGGGCAAACACCGAAGAATGGTCTGACTGGGAGGGCTCTGCGGATGTGGGTGTCATGTATTATCTGATGCCCGATGTCCAGCTCAACGCCGCGGCCTATATCGGCGGTACCGACGAGGCGCCCGATATAACGCTTCTCTTTGGATTTGCCATGCGGTTCTGAGCCTTGTCCGGCCGGGACAGGGATGTTCTCCTGCCCGGATACTGGTTTTTTTCTGAAGACATGATAAAGGATGGTCCCGCAGCCGGGGGCATCACGGGGGGCCTCCGGGAAGCGGCTTCCGGCCGGCGGAAATCCCGGTACTGCAGTTTATCTGATATAGTAGCCTGTGACCCGCCAGATACCGTCCCTGTCGAGCGCGGGGATTATGGTTTTCACTGCCGCCGCCTTGTTCTCGAAAGACGTCCCGAACCGGATTACCACGTATTCCCTGTCCGGAGCGCCGGGCAGGGACATGGTGCGGCCGGCACTGCTCACCTCCAGCGAGACTGGCCGTCCCAGCGGTCTGCTCACCGCCTTCATCAGGCGACACCCACTGATCCAAGGGGGCGGCGTTCCGGAAATATTCCGCAAATCTGCTCAAGGTGGGGATACCACGGGCTCCTATCACAACTTTCCGCTGGAGACCGGCACCGGCTCGCATTCACGTGCACCGATATGGGGATGCGATCGCCTTCCAAGACGGTGTCTCACGCAGGAAAACCATTGTGAAAACTCAGTATTATTGGTATAAATAATGGCATGCCATTCAATCACCTGATTCCCGGCAGTGTGGAAAAGACCTGCTGAACATCATGAGGTGATGGGGAGCGCTTCTATGGAAAGCATCATCCGGTTCTGCCTGCACCGCGCCTGGTGGGTAATCCTGGCGGTTGCCGCCGTCACCATATTCTTTGGATTTCAGATCCCGAAAATCACGATGGACCCGCGGGTGGAGGTCGTCCTGAGAGACGACAATCCCGAGGTCAAGACCTTCGTGGCAAACAAGCACGCCTTCGAGCCCTATGCCGACATCCTCATCGGGATGATCCACACGGCCGATATCTTCAACCCATCCTCCCTGGAAAAGCTCGACAGAATCGTCGAGGAGCTCGAGGAGATAGAAGAGATCGAAAAGGCAACCTGCCTGCTGAACGTGAAGAACATCCAGGGCAGCGAGTCCGGACTGGATGTCGCCCCCATGGTCAAGGACGGTGAATTTCCCGCCGGTCCGGCGGAGATCGCACTCCTGAAAGACAAGGTGGGCTCGTGGGAGGCATACCGGGACACCTATATCAGCCGGGACGGAAAAGGGACGGGGATACTGGTCGTGCTGCAGGACGAGGTGCAGACGGATCAGATCGTGCCCGTCTACTATGCCATCACGGACATCCTGAACGCCCACGAAGGGCCCGAGAAGTTCTATATCTCGGGCACCAAGGTGGTGGAGGCCCTGCAGAGCCATTACATGATCAAGGACCTGATCCTGCTGCCGCCCCTGGTCTGTGTGGTGCTCCTGACCTTTTTGTTCGTTTTTTTCCGCAATATCAGGGGCACGCTTTTGCCCCTGGTCTCGGTGGCCATATCCGCGGTGTGGACCCTGGGGCTCATGGCCCTGATCAGGCATCCGCTCACGCTCGTCACCACCGCACTGCCCGTGGTCCTCATCGCCTGCGGTTCCGCCTACGGCATCCACGTGGTGGAGAACGTGCTGGCGGACAACGCCGAGGGCAGAAAGGGCAGGGACGGGATCATGGGTGCTCTCACCCGGGTGAGGTTGCCGGTGACCATGGCCGCCATGACCACCATGGCGGCGTTCATCTCGTTCACCACCTCTCCGATCGTGCCGCTCATGCACATGGGCCTGTTCGCTGCGTTCGGTCTCGGAACGGCCATGATGCTGTCTCTCACCTTCATCCCTGCGGTCCTCACCCTCATGGATGCCCATGCACGGGAAATCACGCACCACTATCACTCCAGGAAAGACGTGGTCGGGCCGGTCCTGAGACGACTCTCCCATTTCGGCATCGTCCGGGGCAGGTGGGTCATCGCCATCAGCTTTGTGGTGCTGGTGGTGTCGATATTCCTGGGCAGGCACGTCAAGAGCGATCTCAATCTGGTGGAGGACTTCCGCGAACGGAGCCCCATCCGCATCGCGGATACGGTCCTCAACCGGAACTTCGGCGGGACCTCCGTGTTCCAGGTGGTGTTCGAGACCGCCAACCCCGACGACATCAAAGAGCCCGAGGTCCTGAGAAAGATCGAGAGGCTCCAGGGACGGCTCATGGAGATCGAGGACGTGGGGAAGGCCGTTTCCATCGTGGATTTCATCAAGCGGATGAACCAGGCCATGCACGACGGCGATCCGGCATTCTACACCATCCCGGATTCGAGAGAGCTGGTAGCCCAGTACCTCCTGCTGTTTTCGTTTTCCGGCGGGGGCGGCGAGCTTGACGGCTTCGTGGACTTCGAGTTCCGCAAGGCCCAGATCATCCTGCAGATGAAGTCGCTGAGCGGATATCTCGCACAGGAAGTCATCGACACCGCGCGGAGCTTCCAGGAAGACGAGCTGGCAGGGATGAAAGACGCGAGCATCATCACCACCGGCCTGTCCGTGATGGCGCGGGAGTTCAACCGTCTCGTGGTCCGGTGCCAGGTGCAGACCTTTCTCATCTCCTTCTTCCTGTGCTTCCTGATCACCACGACCGTATTCCGGTCTCTAAGGCTTGGACTCTACTGTATGGTGCCGCTCCTCATCCCCATAGCCCTGGACTTCGCCATCATGGGGGTGAGCGGTATCAGGCTCAACGCCGCTACGGCCACGGTTGCGAGCATCGATATCGGCATGGGCATCGACTACTCGATCCACTTTCTGAGCCGGTACCGGCACGAGATCAGGATGGGCCTGCCGGTGGCGCAGGCCCTGGACAGGGCGCTGAACACCTCGGGAAGGGGGATTGTCTACAACGCCCTGGCAGTTGCTGCCGGGTTCCTGGTGCTCACGCCCTCCCAGTTTGTCATCATCTCGCAGATGGGCATCCTCGTGGCTGTGGACATGGTCATCATCGCCCTGTCCGCGCTCACCTTCCTGCCCGCGTGCATCATGCTGCTCCCGCCCCGGCTCGCGGAAGGAGCGACTGCGTATCCGGACAAAGAGACCTCTGCCGGGCGCAAACCCGGGGAGGCCGCTTAACCGGGCCTTCTCCCGGACGAGGCTGGAGAGCCGGCCGGGTCCTGCCGCGAGGAGCCCCGGTGATGTCCGGACCGCGCGGGCCGTTTTTATTAAGGCAGCGGAGCGCCGCTATATGTGCACGGCTCCGCTCACCCGTCCCAGCCAGCCTCCAAGGGCCGCGGCGACACCGCTCAGGACGAGCATGATGAATGAGGCCAGGGCTGCCTTGGCCAGAGCATCGGCGACCTGTCCGGCAATCCTCTGTGCGGTCTGCTGCGCCTGCTGAACCTGCTGCTGCACCTGCGGACCGAGTTCCTGATACCGGGTTTCCATCCTCTGGACGATGTTCTGGATCTCCTGCTCGGAAAGCGTGGTATACTGCTGGATCTGGCTTACCATCTGCTGGCGCTCCTGCTCGGTGACACCGTCCTGCATCATCTGATAGAAAGACGGGCCGAGCTCCCGGACCACGGTCTGCGCGTCCACTCCCTCCCGCAGGTTCTGATCCATCGCCTGCTCCGCCTCCTGCACGATGTCTTCCACCGGGCCCGATACCGCCCCTGCGATCTGCGGTATCAAGGAGCCTGCCGCCTGGCCGCTGACCGAGACTACGTTTCTCACCAGACCGAATGCGCCGCCCAGCACAAATCCAACCGTGTTCGTGAGCATGAACATGGTGAGCAGAGTGACCAGACCCCAGGTCACGAGTCCGTGCAGCGCACCGTCGAATACCCGCTGGAGGCCTGCGACCCTGCTGCTCACCCAGCCGCCGACAAAGTATGCGATTATACTGCTGATGACCCACCAGATAGCGGTGCCGATCCCGAGACCGCCGAAGGGATTTTCTTCAGTAGCCGGGTTGATGGTGGCGAATCCCACCGCCAGACCCAGCATGATGAGGGTGAGCATGACTACCAGCGTGATGACCGTGCCTGCAAAGACTGCGCTCCACTTGATATGGCCAACGGATTCCGCTGAGGGTAATACGTCCAACCTTTCTTCCATCGTCTGTATCCTCCTTCCCCCGCGAATATGTCGAAGAGTAGGGTTAGAGGGAACGCGAACATACGTGTTCCCACAAGGAGTATAATGGGTAATCCCCCTGATGTCTCAAGCTTGGCCACTCCCTGGGGCGAGCCGCTTTCCGGGCGGGTGAATGAGGGAGCTCCTTTTCTTCAGGCCGGGGGGAGGGGAGGGCCTGACGATCGGACGGCGTGCCCGGCGGGAATCCCGGAATGCATCTCTCCGCAACCGGGGCGAAAGGGGATCACGCCCGGTTTTCGAGATATTCCTTCAGTGCCCGGGCGTTGTTCAGCCGCTGCTCTCTGGAGCTGTAGACAAGGGTCACTGTTCCCGCACGGACGTGTCCGAGCAGCTCTTGCACCGGCTCGGGATTGCCGTCCAGTTCGGCAAAGTACCGCGACCTGAACTCGGACCACTTGTCGGGGTCGTGGCCGTACCAGGATCGAAGCTCGTTCGACGGGGCGAGATCCTTGAGCCAGAGGTCGATCCTTGCCTTTTCTTTCGCGATGCCCCTTGGCCACAGCCGGTCCACGAGGACCCGGAGGCCGTCGGCATCGCCGGGCTCTTCATAGGCCCGCTTGATCCGTATGTTCATGGGTTCCCCCTTTTCTTTCCGGCAGGCTTCATCCAGACTCCGGCACCCGGGGGCGCCTGCCGGATGAGCAGCCCACGAGGCCGGCAAAGTGTTGAATCGCGTCGAGAGACTCGCGGGGCCGTGCCTGAAGAATGAAGTGCGGTCCCGGTATTCTCCTTACCCGCAGATCAGGTACCGCCTCCATGAAGTCGAAGAGGGCCGACTCCGGAACGGTCCTGTCGGAGGCGGCCTGCAGGTAGAGGCAGGGAACACACAGCCGGGGGAGGAATCCGCGCACGTCCACCCGGTTTATGATTTTGAGCCGGTGCACCAGCACCTCGGGCGGGACCATGGTCCTGACCCGATGCCACATGCCGAGCAGCAGGTCGGCGTACTCTGCCCCGCCCGCGACCACCAACCTCAGGAGGGACCGGGGAACGGGAAGCCCGAGCAGTCTTTTCATGGGAAGAAGCTCCAGTGCCTTCAGCACCCGGGGCCGGGGCGAGCGGGCGAAGGTGGAGCACAGGACCAGGCACCCGGGCCTGATCAGACCGGAGCCGGCGAGCGCCAAGGCAACCGGCCCCGAGAAAGACTCGGCCAGAACGATGGCGCCCCGGTCCCAGGGAATCTGGTCCCGTGCACAGCGGACGGTTTCTTCGAAGCTCAGGAGCCTGTCTGTTGGATAGCGCACGACGCACACCGGGACATCCTCCGGCAGAACAGCCCCCAAGGGTTCGAACGAGATGCCGGTTCCGTCCAGTCCGGGCAGAAACACGAGCTTTCCGCCGCTGAGCGGGTGCATGTGCCTCTCCATTCTTCCGCCCCGGCCTCTTTTCCCCCTTATGACGCTCAGACGGGGTGCAAGGCCGGTCTCCGCACACCCCGCCCAAGGGATGCGCCATTTTCCTGTCCAGCGGGCCTGCCGCTAGATCGCCTCGATCGTTGACGGAGGTTTGGACGCGATGTTGTACGTCACGCTCACCACCCCGGGCACGTCGCGGACGATCTCGCCGGCGATCTGCTCCAAAAGGTCGAACGAAAGCCGGGTGGGCGATGCGGTCCGTGCGTCCACGCTGTCCCAGCAGCGCACCTCGATCTGCTGGCCGAAATCTCGCTTGCCGTCGCGAATGCCGGTCACCCGGTCTTCGTGCAGGACACCCAGGTACTGGAACGCGCCCGATCCCTTGAGCAGGCGCTCGATCACCACCGTTGCCCTGCGGACCGTCTCGATCCGATCGGGGGTCACCTCGCCGATAATCCGCGCCGCGAGTGCCGGACCCGGAAACGGGATGCGGTCGAAAAGCTCCTCCTGCAGACCCTGTGCCCTGCCCAGTTTCCTCACGCCGTCCTTGCGGAGCTGAATGAGCGGTTCGAGAATATGGTAGCCGAAGGTCTCCTTGGGGTCGATTCCGAGCTGCTCGAACACATTGTGCTGGCGCTTGATGCCTGCCACGGTCTCGTCGATGTCAGTCAGGATCGTTCCCTGGAGAAGATACCTGGCCTCGCTCTCTCTCACGATGCGCCCGAAGACATTGCGGTAGAAGGTCTGCGTGATGGCCTCTCGCTTTTTCTCCGGGTCGGTGACTCCCTTGAGCGCGGCAAAGAATTCGCTGCGCGCATCTACCACCTCGACTTCGACGCCGAGCTCCCGGAAGAACGTCACGACCTGATCGGCCTCGCCTTCGCGCATGAGTCCGTTTTCAACAAAGATCGTCCTCAGTTGCGGTCCCAGTGCCCGATGCCCCAGCATGGTGACCACGGACGAGTCCACGCCGCCGGAGAGTGCGTTGATCGCCATCCCCTCTCCGACCGCATCTCTGATGTCTTTGACCTTCTCCTGGATAAAGGCCTCGGTGTTGAGCTCCTGTGCGGTAATCTCCTTTTTCATTGTCCGGTTCTCCTGTTGATTTGTAGTGGGGTGGTACATATCACGGATCAAGAGTGATGCATATTCGTAAAAAATAACGCGAGCTTTTTATGACATGAGGATCGCAGGCCGAGGCACATTTTCCCCGGCAGGGGTTCTCATCTCCGCCCGGCCTTGTCATAGAACAGGGTCTTTCCCGTGCCTGATATCCGCGAGCTTGTCTTCGAGCCCCTGGAGCCCCGTTTCTTTTCTGATCTCGATAATCGGGAAATGGACCGGTTCATCGCCGAGCCTGAACGACCCCCAATGCACGGGCATGAACCTCTCCGCCCTGAGCTGAACGAACGCCCTGACAGCCTCTGACGGGCTCATGTGCGAGTGCTTCATGAACCACCCGGGCTCGATGTCTTTCTCTCCCTCGGCTCTTCTTATGCCAAAAATACTTTCAGGTCGGAAAAGACCGGTTTGGGGTGATTCTCACGCTTCTTGTCCCATTGGCTTGACGCCGATAAATACCCTCATGGGATATTCGCCCCTCCCCAGGATAAAAGGATCGTAGATGCCGTCCAGTCTTGTCTGCTTTACCGTCAGCCCTGCGTTCTCCACCAGGGTGATCCATTCCGCTCGCGAGAAGAGCCCCAACCTGTGTATGTCCGTGTAAATGCTCAGATCGTCCTGTCGCCTGATCAGGTAGACAAGGGTGGCCTCATAGGTGGAAGGATTCTGTCTGGGGATGTAGTTGTTTTCGAAGACAGTGATCTCTATGTCGTCCTTGGCGCCGGTATAGCAAAAGTTGTTTTCCTGGAACTCTTCACGGGTCTTTGCAACGATCAGGAGCACACCGCCCGGCATCAGGTGCCTGCAGGCCGTATCGATCGCCTTCCGAAGGTCCGGCAGGGTCGCCATGTAGTCAATGGAGTCGGGAATGGCCACGGCATCGAAGCGTTTCTGCAGGTCGACGCTTCGCATGTCGCCGTGCACATACGTGACCTCGGGGTTGATTTTTCGGGCAATCTCGAGCATTCTCCCGCTGATATCCACCCCTGTCACCCTGAAATGCTTTTTGAAGGTGTAGTCATGAATTCCTGCTCCGCAGGCGAGATGGAGCAGGCTTTTCGTTTCGGTCCGGGTGTGTTCTTTGATGAGGGTGACATAGAGCCCGGCCTCTTCCGCCTGGTCGGCGGGGGAGGAGATGATGGGCTCTGTCCATGCAAGGTCGCCATAACTGAGCCACTCGTTCTTTCGCATCCTTTCCCTCCATATCTCCGGGCAGCAGCCGCACTGCATCGCATTCTTCCGGAACCGGCCATGCCGTCCCCGTCCCCGGCCCGCTTCCCTGTGCCGGACGTATCGATCAGCAGAGCGCCCTGCATGCGGGTCACGTGCAGTTGAAAAATCCATCAGCAGGATCGGCTTGTCTCGTATTTGCTAGAGTTTCTTTGCGACGACCGCAAATTCTCTGCCAAGTGACGAGAAAGGCGCTCCTGCGACATCCAGATAGTAGTCCTCGATGGCAAAGCCGTTCTCTTTGAATTCCCTCTCCAACCCTTCAGGGCTGAAATACTGCAGCCAGTTATAGATAGTACGTGATCGTTTCTCCTCGATGATCGTGTACTTATCGAGAACCACTTTTTCCTTCTCATACTTGAACGTATTCAGAAATACATAATGCTTATTGGGAGACCAGAAGCCATTGAGGAAACCGGCTTCATACTGCGCTTTCTCTTCTCGTTCGCTGAAGTCTGTAAGAGAATACACGTCGAGCAGAACAAAACCAGAGGGCTCGAGAAGCAGGTGAAATCTGGAAAGGATCTTTCTCCTCTGGGCAGGGCTGAGCGCGCAGAAATCGCACATGATCATCAGGATGAGATGAAAGCGGTCGTTTGTTTCAAAATCCAGGTAGTTCCGGTTGATATAATGGATGGGGAGCCTTTCTCTGTCTGCAGTTTCCTGTGCATATCTGATCGACCTCTTCGAGAAGTCTATGCCGGTTACGTCTGCATGCCTTCGCGCCAGCCTCGTGGCATACAATCCCGGGCCGCAGCCGAAGTCGGCGATCTTTTTCCCTGCCCCGATATTGAAACGGGAAGCTATCCAGTCCACTGATCGATCGATGAAATTTATGTTGCGGGAGGATACATCGATTTCAGGGTTCAAATGCAACCGGAGCATCTGCCCGGACGTATGCTCATCGGTCCACAGGTCGGCAGCCGTATAGAACTCGAAAGGTTCCGGGCGCGTGTTCATCTTCTCAAGTTGTTCAAACATCAATTTCTCCTGTCTGCTCTGCAATACAGCCGGGCTAATCAGGCACGCGGCTTTTTGCGTCGGCTGAATGAGCGGGGTTGTGTATCGATTCTTTCCTCTCCTGCAGAATTGGAACGTTTATGTATTTTCCTCAACCATATAGGGTACCTCTAAAAATACTTATGATAAAGGGTGCATATATATTGCAATAAGTCATTGATAATGTTATATTAAGGTCATCGTCTCGGTGCTGGGGTTGTACTCCACAAACCAACTTCACAACGAGATCCTGCTGAAAAGGGAAATCCCATGTATCCGATAATAGGCTTGCCGAAGTTGCTCATGTCAAATTCTATCACCTCTGGCCAACGAAAAAAGAAAAATATATTCCCATAAAAAAGGTCGCTCGACAAATAAATATAATTGTATCTGAGCCCTTGTGCGATAAGCATTGATTTGTTGGATGTTTTAGAAACCTGTAAATATAAAATCAAGAGCTGAAATAATAACATGGCGTTGATCTATTAGGGATCCGATCTTTTCACCCAGAGTGCGAACTGGAACACCAGCCAATTCTGCTGTGGACATGTACACAGTCTTTCGTTTTATCTGGAACTGCGGATTAAGATGGTCTATTGGCTTGCCCATTGCTGTGGCGCTCACGAGCGGCGCTACTACTCGTGTTGCAAGGGAATTGAGGAGATCAGCTTGAAGATCGAGAAGATAAGGAACATTTTTCCTCGTATGCTCATTCGGATTTTCGTATACATCAAATTGAGCCATTAGAAGCTCCTCAAATGATCACTAAAAACTCCTGAGTCTTCCACTCTACGATTATATGCATCGATAGCTTCCTTATTATTTTTTCTCCACATACAGCGTTTTTCCTCTAGCAGCATCTCGACAAGGCGCTGTTCTAATGCCTTTGATAAGTTGATATTATTCTGCCTTGCTTGCATGAGAAGATCACTGTTGATACTGAGATTCGTAGATTTTTTTGGTGCCTTGGGATCATAGATATCGACTTGCATACCTGCCTCCTTATGCGCATATAATAGATCAATTAATGCGCATTATCAAGCAACGCTTATCGGCATCATTGAGTAGCATCCAACGTGCGGATCAGCCGCGGCCGAAGGCCGTCGGCTGGATTAGGTGGCCCGGCTTTGGCCGGTCTTCAAGCATGTATTTAAGTACTCGGCTTCAAGGCTATTTGCTAGATCGTTAACTGGAGCTCAAGGATCTCTTTCATGAGACTGAAATGGTTATCCAGCGAGTAAATTTCACACCGATGCTGTTTTGCGTTCTGGGCAATTATCAAATCAGGGATACCGATTCCATTTAAACCTTTTTTCAGACACTTGAACTGGAACTCGATAATTTCATTCCAATTGATTTCTAAAGCTAAATTCTTGATGTTATACAAAATATTAATAATCTTCTGTTGATCGCGAACCTTTAAAAATGGAACAAGCTCTGCAAGAATAAGATCGTTAATGACAATGAGGTTTTCATCTATCAAGAAATCAAGCTTTGAAGATACTTCCCCGCTTCTGAAATATTCTATCCAAATGGACGTATCGACTAAGACCGACATTGACGCCCTCTAAGAGCATTCATGTCAATGTCCAAATCAACTTTGCCTTTAAATTCCTTCAATCCTGATATTTTCGATTTTCTTATTAAATCCTCTAAGGCAGTTATGATGAGTTGGGTTTTCGTATTGATATGGGTAGCTTTCATAGCTTCATCAATTAAGTCTTTAGGTAAATCAAGGGTAGTTCTCATAATCATCCTCCATATGCATAAAAATAACAGTTAATGCATATGATGTCAATGTATATGCCGAACGTGCGGATCAGCGCCGGCCGAAGGCCGCCCGCTGGATTCGCGGGTTCGGTGCCGTGTTTCAGTCCTTCATCTGTTTTTTTGCCGTTTTGAGGAATTTCCCAAAAGCCCTGTCCTTTTTCCGCTTGTCCAGGTATGACATCTCATGGAACTCGGACTCCTTCTTAAGCTTGAGATAGCTGGAATAGCGATCTTCACTCAATTCACCACGCTCGACTGCGGCTCGGACGGCACAGCCGGATTCATGTTCATGGCTGCAATTCGCATAGCGGCAATGTGAGGAAAGTGCGGCAAATTCTTCGAACCCCACGTTGACCCCATCTCCGGCACCGACAATGCCCAGCTCCCGCATACCAGGCGTATCGATCAGCATCGCACCCTGGCTCAGAACAATGAGCTGCCGGCGGGAAGTCGTATGGGTGCCTTCTCCTGTGCCGCTGACAGCTTTTGTGTGAAAGGCTTCCCGTCCAATAAGGCGGTTGACGAGCGTCGTCTTCCCGACACCGGATGAACCAAGAAGGCAGTAAGTCCTGCCAGGGGTAAACATCTGCTGAAACTCATCGAACCCGATACCGGAGACGTTGCTCAGCGCAAGAACTCTCGCTTTGGAAACAGCGCCCATGATTGAAAGTTTCTCATCCAGTTCGTCCCGGGGGATCAGATCCGTTTTCGTGAGAACGACAACCGGTTCAACATGTCCGTCTGCCGCCATTACCAGGTACCGATCCAAGCGATGTGGATTAAAGTCGAAGTGGCATGACTGAACAATAAAGGCGGTATCTATGTTGGCCGCAATCATCTGGTAGTCGACTTTTTCACCTGCGGACTTACGCCTGAGGAACGTCTTTCGTGGGAATACCCTGTGGATAATGGCTGCTGTGTCATCATTGTAATAGTACGCCGTTACCCAATCCCCAACACATGGCAGCTCCATGGAACTCTCAATCTGATATGAAAGCTTCCCTGTCAGCTCAGCCGGAACTTCTCCAGACTCGTTCTTTATAAGATACGAGCCGCGGTCAACTGCGGATATGCGGGCAAAGCTGCAACCCTCCTGGTGGAACTCATCGGAATGATCCTCAAACCATTGGTCAAAGCCCAGATCTCTTATTTCCATATCGTGTGTCACCCAACGAAAAGCTAAGCCGGAGCCACGAAGCGGCGATCGGCTTTAGCGAATTGTTTTGGCTTTATTTTGGGTTTTCCCATCTGCTCAAAGAAGGCGATGGTTTTGTCCATGATGGCTCTTGACCCTTCATCGGACATCAGGGACCGATACTTTTTCGGCTGCAGAAGATAATTCATACGGGCTTCTTTCATCTTGTAAAAAAATCTTGTCTTATGAGGCGCAACTTACGATATTTTCAAAAAAAGAGTTACCTAAAAAGAATCGGAACGGGGCAGGTTAATGAACTCGTGAAGACGCTGCTCTCCATGGGCAAGAATGTCTCTCATGGCCTCCCGCGATTGAACCGGATCTCTCCTGTTCAGATGTTCCAGAAAACGGCGGTTCAGCGCCAGGGATTTTTCCGGAGCCCCCTTGAGGGAATAAAAGAAGCCTGTAAATACGATATAGACCTGTTTCATGGAGGTAAAGATGAGGCGGATGATTATATCGTTGGAAACCAGAATGATGCGGTAGTGAAAACTGTAATCCAGCTCGGCCAGCTTTTGAGGAAACTTCAGATTTTTCTCCTTTTCAATCAGATTTTTCTTTAGGAAATCCAGGTCATCCTCCGTGATGCGCGATGCGGCAAGCTCCGCGGTGAGCGTCTCATTGACTTCGCGGAATTTCAGGATCGACTGCATGGTCTGCGGATCCACGCTCCTGTTGATCAGCATAATCTGGGCAAGCATTTCCAGTGTGCAGTGGGCTTTAAAATCTTTGACATACGTCCCGCTCTGCGGCCTGGTTTCGGCAAAACCAGAGCCGACAAGCCGGGTCATGGCCTCCCGGATGGTGGGGCGGTTTGTGCCATAAATGTCGGCCAGATCGCGCTCCGTGGGAAGTCTGCTGTCAATTTTATAGGTTCCGTTAATAATGCCGCGTCGAATGTCCTCATATATTTTTTCCGAAAGTTTCTGCGCCATGTTCTGCTCCCGCTTTGTTAAAACTTTATCTTTAAAAAAGGCTAATCCCATTTTCTCAAATCAAATGTCCACTGAATTTTTCGGCGCCCTGCTCTCTACATGCTTGAAAATACGTCTTGACAAAATTGGCTATACCAAATTAGATGTATACACCCTGTTGAAAAAAAAGAAAGGAGGAAGCCCATGAAAATATCAAAAATCGAACTTTACCACGTATCGGTTCCTCTCAATGAAACCTTCTGGCCGACCTGGATTCCCGGATACCCGCAGACGCACAACAAATTTACCCTGATACGCCTTGTAACGGATGAAGGGATAGAGGGGTGGTCAGCCGGCACCGCCCTGGGGGTGGAACGTGAAGGACTGGGAGACCTTCTGGGCGGATACCTCCTTGGTGCCGACCCCTCAGATATCGATCGGGTTCAGGGATTGCTGAAACAGGCCGGTTTTCTCGGCTGGAGAAATTTCTGGATAGAACCCGCCTGCTGGGACATCATGGGGAAAAAGGCGGGAAAACCCGTTTACGAGCTTCTGGGCGGCAATGCCCGCCCCATTGAGGTCTATTGCTCAACCGGGGAAATGCGTGATCCGGCCCAAAGGATTGAAGGCCTGCAGGAAATGAAAAAACAAGGATTCAAGTGCGCCAAGCTTCGTGTAAAAAGCATCAAGCTGGAGGATGACATCCGCCAGATCGAGGCCGTCCGAAAAGGCGTAGGCGATGACTTTGTGCTGGGGGTGGATGCGAATCAGGGCTGGCTTGTCACCATCGTGGACAAGATTCCGGCGTGGGACCTTGCCAGGGCGAAGACGTTTGCCGACGCCTGCGCCGCGAACGGCATTGAATGGCTTGAAGAACCTCTGGATTCGAGGGACTACGACGGCAATGCCGAACTGAAAAAATATTCCAAAGTCAAAATAGCCGGCGCCGAGCTGAACTACGGCTGGGATGAAATAAAAATCATGTTTGAAAAGGACTGCTTCCACATCTACCAGCCCGACGCCACCTTTGCCGGCGGGATCGCCCAGGTCAAAAAAGTGATTGATGAATGTAAAAAGCGCGACAGGCTCTATACGCCGCACACCTGGACCAACGGGATCGGTTTTTATGTGAACTGGAACCTGGTTCTGGCGGACCGGGACAACAAGCTCCCGCTGGAGTATCCTCTCGAATATCCGTCGTGGATTCCGGAGTTCCGGGAGGGAATCATATCCCCGATCATTCCGGATAAAAACGCCACGCTTCAGCCGTTTAAAACGCCCGGACTCGGGTTTGAAATCAACAAAAAGCTCCTGGGAAAATACGGCAAACGCTTCTTTAAAATGACGGAAACCGGCCTTAAAATAAAAGTCATCCGTGAAAAAGGCCTGAGAGAAGCCCTGCGATTAAAGAAAAGGAAGGAATCATAGACCTGGAGAATCAAACAAGCACAGTTCCATTGCCAGGCCGGTCCTGAAATTTTGAATGAGAAGGAGAATGACCATGAAAGGTAAATCCTCCCCATGTCCCGCACGCTTGAGCTTTCGAATGATTTTTTTGATCCTGCCGGTTCTGCTGATGTTGAATTCCGGCGCAGCTTTTGCGGGAGAAACCCTTTACCGAAATCTTTCAGCGGCGGCAAAAAATAAAGATTCAACCCTTTTCATGGAACTGGCCGCAAGCGGCCGGACAGCCGACTGGGCAGCAGCCCAAGAAACGGCGTTCGAAGGAAACCTGCGCTTTTTGGAAGGCATCACGCCAGCAGGCGGTGAACCCTCCGGCATCTTTATGGTCCGGCGTCTTGACGGCCAGCTCTTTATCGTGTCCATCCCAAAGACGGAGGAAATGGAAAAAACCGGAACCGCGCAACACTATGCCAATCTTAATGAGATGCTGGGCAACAAACTGGTTTTCAAGGCTCTTCTGGCGGAAGGGGTTGTAAATGGGCAACCCTACACCTACATCCGTTTTCTCGAACCTCCGGCCCAGCTCATGCTGGACCGGATTTTTAAAGTTTCCATCGTTTTGATGTTTTTCTTCGTCATGCTCGGAATGGGCCTCAACCTGACTGCCAACGATTTCAAGCTGGTCGTTCAGAAACCGAAAGGAATCGCCATCGGCATTATTCTGCAGTGGTTTCTCATGCCCCTTCTGGCCCTGGGGATGGCGTATGCCCTGGGCTTTTACCATAACTTCCCCTTCATCTATGCCGGCCTCGTGTTGATCTGCGCCTGTCCCGGCGGGGTCACTTCCAATCTCATGACCTTCTATGCCAAAGGGGATTTGGCGCTTTCCATTTCATTGACGTCCATTTCCACATTGCTGGCCCTTTTCTTCACCCCCCTGATCATGACGGTCTTAAGCGCCAACATTTCCGACATCAACATCCCCACGGGCCTGATCGTGCAGACCATCATCGTTCTGGTGATTGTGCCCCTGATCCTCGGCATGTCCATCCGGAACAAATGGCTCAACTTCGCCTTAAAGACCACGCCGTTTTTCTCGGCTCTCGGCGTGATCGCCCTGCTTCTGGTCATCGGCGTGGGACTTTATACCAATATTGAAAAATTTGCCGAAACCCATCGATACAGTGTCGTATTTTACATCATGGTCGTTTCCCTGTCGGTCATGGGAATGCTGCTTGCCGCTTTTGTTCCCAGGCTCTTCCGGATAGAGAACTATCAGACCAGAGCCATTTCGATAGAGGTCGGCCTGCGCAACTCCACGCTGGCCATAACAATTGCCCTGTTAATTCAGGATCTCATGGGCGACTTCTACAGCTCTATGTTTGTCACGACGGCCATTTACGGCATTACGATGTATATCAC
The DNA here is from genome assembly GCA_018436855.1 of Deltaproteobacteria bacterium. GTDB lineage: Bacteria > Desulfobacterota > Desulfomonilia > UBA1062 > UBA1062 > Phosphitivorax. The sequence continues at coordinate 212,617 of JAHDKO010000015.1, forward strand.
CGGGTTTTTAATGATCCTTCTGTATAAAAAGATTCTGCCCCTGGAGGCACAAAAAATCTGAAACAGGGCCTTTTTTAGGTTCAACGCCCCTGCTTGAGCAGATTCTGCCAGGTGTGGCGCTCCAAAAAACGAGCCGGGAACATTTTGCTCCATTTCTTCAAACAGAGCGAACGGCACGGCGTCGGAAAGCGGTTTAAAGACAATGTAGGCAGAGGGAACGTCCGTCTTCGGCAGAGCCTCGACAAATATTTCCACCAGCTTCGGACTTTTTAAGTCGTTGACTCTATTATAGTAGCCGCCGGGTTGATAAGCTGAACCGCCGAAAAGCCAGAAGTTGCCGCTCGCGTCTATCCAGGTATTGGACGTATCCAGGTATTGGACGCCCAACGTAAGGGTCAGCGGCGGCCGTAGGCCGTCTGCTGGAACCTATTGTTGGGTAGCTTTTTCGAGCCCAGCTTGGCCGTTGAACAACCCAGCTACACATAAGTTCATGAGCATTGCTGGGGCCAAAATTACAATCAATAAGATTACCTCACTCATCTCTTGAGTTGGATTATGGAAAAAAATGATGGACTGGAAAATGATTGATACTGCAAAGATAAACCTCCACGCAGTGGTTAGGCTGCTTGGTCTTGTTGTGCTTCAAAACTGAACTCACTCCGTGGCCTCGAACGATGCCTGGTATGCAACCTGGCCAACAGGGGATGCACCGTCGAATGTGATGGCCTGGAAGTACTCGGCAGGCACACCCGGCAGCACGAGCCTTGGATCTAACTTGAAACCAAAGCGTGAGTAGTAGCCGGGCTCACCGAGTACGACGCAGCCGGCTGCTCCCGATGTACGGAGCTCTGCCAAGGCCCGGGTGATCAGCATCGTGCCGATGCTCTTTCCTTGCTGCTCTGGAACAACCGAAACCGGACCGAGGCCATACCAGCCGGGCGAGCCGGAGGTGATCGTCACAGGCGACACTGCGACGTGCCCTACGACTCGACCGTCCTCTTCTGCTACAAGGGACACCGCAAGCTGGCCGGAGTCGCGGAGCGCCCGCACAATAAATTGTTCAGTGCCACTCGAGTGCTCCGCGGAGGCAAACGCCGCAATGGTTACGGCCTCAATGGCGGCGGCGTCCGTGGGAAGTTCATTTCGGATACTAATCATCACTACTCCGTGGCCTAACGGCGGGCATCAGCCGCGCGGCGCAGCTGCGTCGGCCTGCATGCCTTTGTTCAAGTAAGCCGCTATCGCGGCGGAAAGGCTTGAATACTCAATAACAATTCCTGAGCCTTCTCACGATACCTCTCCTTAAACTCGCCAAAGAAAGGAGAGGTATCATGAAAAAGGCACTACACACCCACTGGTATATCC
>JAHDKO010000089.1 GCA_018436855.1 Deltaproteobacteria bacterium
ACGAATCCTTACTGCTTCGATTATCTCTCTCCTTGTCCCTTTGCTGATGCCTTTGTCTGCCATTTATTGCCTCCATTTCTTGGTAACATCCCCCATGAGGCAACAGCTCGGCTTCGGTAGCATTTTCTATGAGTCAATGCGGTCGGGAAGTTTGATTGTCGCTCATCAATAGATACTCTTACAGCGTATGAGTTGTGCAAATATCCCCGACAGTCAAGCAACATAAAAGACGGGTATAACGCACAGCCTTTTACCTTTTACGGCCATGATCACATTATTATTATCTACGCCCACTAACAAGTTTTTCCTCACTTGTCATGTCTGTTGGCTCGGAAAGTTCTGAGATGAAATACCTCAGCTTACCGGACTTTTCTCGCGATATTCTATCCAGGTATTCAAAAGAAATCTGAGCATCATTGCCTAGGGCACACCTCAGATTACGCTCCAGCTTTTTTTCAGATTCACTATTGAAGAGCGGCGATCTCACGAGCTGGACATGAAATCTATCTATAGCCTTTTGAATCATTTTAAATTCATGAATGGTATCTTCTTTGAGTGTATAGCAGAGATATGCTGCATGAACCAATTTGCCCTCTTTTGTCCTGATAAAGTCTTCCTTCCGCCCCTCTACAATGTCCATGAGAGGAAGCGTAATACCGCAAGAGCACTTCATATCCGACAGCCTCCCGATGTCTCCAATGTCATATCGAATCTGGGGCATTTCGAAAGACGAAAGATCGGTGATGACGATTCTGCCCAGCTCCCCTGGCTTAACCCTCTGGCCCTGTTCATCCACGAATTCTATGGCGAGATGATCGCTCATCAGGTGCATATTGCCTTGTCGGCACTGGAAAGCGATGATGCCATTCTCGCTCGAGCCATACTCATCGACAATGGGACAGTCGAACATCTCGCTCAGGAGCTCTCTATGGTGGGGATACATCTTTTCTGCCGTGCAGATCACTGCCTTCATCTGAAGCTCTTTCAAGTTCAATCCCAGGTCTTTTGCCACCCGGCAGAACCCGTATATAGCGGTTGTGTAGCCGTAGAAATGCGTGGGCCTGAATCGCCGTATCCGCTCGTACTCACGCAAGCAGGTTGTCTCAGAGATGTCGAAGGCGGATATGCGTATCCTGTTCAAGAGAACATCTTTAATAGATTCCTTGATCCTCGTCTTGGATTTTACCGGCACCCCCCAGAATCTCGCCTGCCTGTCGCCGATATCGATTCCATACCACGCATAGCAACGGTACATAATGGCATCGTTCTTGGCTAATGCATCTGCTTCTTTGAAGAAATGCAGGATCATACCGGTCGAGCCTCCGGTTTTCCTCTCATACATGCGCTTTGAAGAATTGGGTTTTATCAGGCTTTGACTATTTTCCAGAATAGCTTCCTTTGTAAGAACAGGCAGCATCGCCAACTCATCATACCCACTGATGGTTTCCGGCCTTATGCCTTTTTCCTGCATCATCTTTCTGTAGTAGGGGATGTTCTCGTATGCGTAGCCGACCAGTTTCCTTATCTTCTCATCCCGGATCCTCTGTATTTCCTCCTCAGGCCTTCTTTCATCAGCCCACACTTCAGGAATGAATTTCCAGACTTTTTGACCGCGAAAATATTGCGATGGAAAGTAAAACAGGTGTTTGGCAATGAGGTTGTTCATATTCCTTTCCTTGCTTGATCTTAGTCAGTTGATTTCCTGGATACGTAGAATATTGCATCCAACAGTAAATCCATGGTCTTCAGCGATGAACCTTCCAGGATGATATAATCATTTCCATATTCAATTTTCCCGCCTTCAGGATGGCTGCTGAAAAGAACTACTCTACCTTTCCCTAGGTCTCGGAATCCTGCCAACACCTCTTCTCCGAATGTTACCAATGGCTTCAATGAAGTCTCACTGGTCAGCAATCTTCCATTCATGTGCAGAAATATCGCTGATGATATTTCCGGTGAATAATGTAGAATTGATCGATCGACTATTTTGCATGGGATAAAGCCAGTGACCGGCCAAGGGTTCAGGTCATTCTTGATTATACCAATCTCTCTTGCAGCCAATACCCCCAAACATATGCCGATATATCCTCCCCCTGACTGCACGTATTCAATAAAATCATTTTTAGTCTCATCCGTCAAATCATGCAGGTTATAATGCCCACCAGGGAAAATGATTAGATCGCATTCATGTATCTTATCCGTTTCTCTATTGTTGAACCGGACAACATCGAAGCCGAGCTTCTCAAGTTGTAGAGGCAGGAACGGTGTGGCATTCATGCCGCTTCCCACATAGACACCTATTCTCGAATGCCGGCTGAATTCTTCAATCAGGGGAAACCACTTTTTTTTGAAATCATCTGGAAGTTTGCTTATGCTATCGTAGCGGTCAAAAAAATATGTGCCCTTGAGGATATACTTTTGATAAGATTTTAGATCACTTGCTGGAGTAAGTGACATATGAAACCCAATCATCATTCCAATTACGAAAATGCTTAAAAAGAAAAAGACGGTGAAAAATCCCAAGGCAATTCTCATTATTCTAAATTTTTTCATTTTCATACTAATTTTAGTTATCATATACTTAACCCTCTTAAGCTTGACATAAAATTTAAAGAACCCTTTTGCATTGCCAATTTCCTTATCACTTCTCCAAAATGCTTCTTCAGTTGAACATACATAGTCTTCTTCCTATACTTCAGTATCCATACAATATGATACTTGTATTCCCATCGCGTATGACTTAGAATTACACCATCTTCAATGTATTACCTCCTCTGTAAACTTTGGGCGGTTCACAGACGGAGGTTCTTCAATCCTCCCGGATTTGTCAAACTCCGGCTTGTCACCCCGGCATAGCCGGGGGTTACCTAAATGAAATTATACACATTTCTTACCCAGCTTGATACCACCTGATTTTTCTTAAATGGAGAGTAAAACAATTTATGAATTGTAAATAACCTATTCACCATCATTTAAGAAAATTTTTAATTCATTAAACTTAACAGACCAATTGATATCAATATCATTTTTGAGTTGTTTTATCCCTTCACAAAATTCATCATAATTATCATACACCTTCATAATTGCATCACAAATTGCTTGTGGGGAATGATCTATGTGTAAAGTCCCCTGGGTAAAATACTCCTTTAATACGTCCGTACTCGAGGTAACAAGTGGCTTCCCCATGGCAACAGCCTCATAGGCCCCACAGACCATACAATTTTCCAGTTTGGTGAAGTCCATGATTATATCTGACTTCTGAAGAAGCTCGTCGTATTCTTTGTCTGGGATAAAACCGGTTATGACAACATTATCAGGCAGTTTCTGGAATACTTGCGGGTTTATTTTTTTGTCATTTCCGGTGATATGCACTTTTATCTTTTTATCCATTACTGACGCTGCTTTTATAACCTCCATATACGGTTCATCAGAGGCATAGGTACAAATAAAAGTAACTACATTGTTCCTTTGCTGGCTGTGTGTCAGAGCCACCCGAGGGGTTGGGAGTTTGTCAGGCAGAACAAACCCCTTTCCTCCTTTGAGTTCAACGTATTTTTTGAGATTTTCATTGGTTACAATGGTTAAATCAGCCATTTTTATACTGAAGTCACTCATAAGAAAAAATAGCCTGTCAAGTAAATTATATTGTGTTTTGCCGAGTAGAAAGTTTGAATGCCTGTCAACTACAAGACGATATTTGAATATCAGCTTCAAAAAACCCGCAAGTACGGCTAGCACAATGGATGGATTCTGTATTATCAGGCACTCGGGTCTCTCTTTTAAAAGAATGGATATAGTTTTCAGAGATACACTAATATATCTGACTAAGGCCATCCTCTCTGATAATATCATATATAATTTCACGCCCAGCGCACTGCTGAGTTCCATTGTCCTTCTTTGTTTTTCCCACGTAACCCATATGGTTTTGCGCATCGTACAGTTCCTTTCTTGGGGGTTATTCACCTTATCCGTTTATTGTACCTTGCACTTAAATCCTCCCCCTGCCCTATGAATAAGAAGATGAAGGGAATTAACGTCTATCTTCAAATAAAATCATCAGTTCTAATGATATTATTACCGTTGTTCGTCATCTTCACATACCCTTCTTTGAATCGCCTAATTATTGAAGTCCAGATATACAACGAACCGTGCACGGCATCTAGAAATGGCCAGATCCGGTTTCGGCAATTACTGAATCATACAACTCACAATAGTTTTTCGACATCAAGCTCGATGAATAATTCTCCACTACGCAGTTTCTGGCGTTCTTGCCGAGCTTACTTATTTCAGCTTTATTCTGTATGAGTAGGGTTAATTTTCTTTCAATCGCTTCAGCATCAGCAGGCGGTATAAGGTAACCGTTTATCCCGTTACAGATTACCTTTCCATTTTCACCGACATCGGTTGCGATTACAGCTTTGCCTGATGCCATCGCTTCAAGCAAGGCCATAGGGAGCCCCTCAGCCAATGAAGAAAGTAGAAAAATGTCAATGATAGACAAAAACGCTGGTATGTTATTTTGCCTTCCGGCAAAAATGACATTCGGTCCAAGCCGAAGTTTTTCAACAAGTTGCATCAATTCGCCCTTGAGAGGGCCGTCTCCGATTACAAGAAGATATGCATTGGGGAAAGAACGCACTATCTTTTCCATCGCCAGTATAGAATATTTATGACCTTTGACTGGGGATAGGATAGATACCATCCCGATAATTGTTGCTCCCTCGTTCAGATTATATTTCCTTAAAAGTGCATTTGATTTAGGCTCAATAGAATATTTGTTAATATCAATCCCATTAGGGATCAGACGCGGTGACCTGATTCCTTTATCCTTCATTATACTTACAATCTCATCAGACACTCCGATGACTCTGTCGAAATATCGCAGGAACAAAGCATCGATAGTGTCATAGAAGATCTCTTTAATCCTGCCTTTCTTCCATAGATGATTTGTCGCAACCTTGGGAATTTTCACACGAGATACAATCCCATAAAAATCTTCCTTATAGCCGTGACAGTGAAGAATATCAATTGCATTATTATTTACATAGTCTCTTATCTCCTTTGCGCGAACGAGATCAACCCTCCCCTTGCCATCAAATATAACACACGGGATCTTTGCTTCCTGGGCGTAATGGATAAACTCCGGAAAAGGGTCATCAATATTTTTTACCGCACCAATAATGGATTCATATCCAAAATGTGATGAATGTTTTGCTAATTCGATGATTACACTTTCAGCACCAAGTAATCCGCCAGAACTTCTCAGGTGAAGAACTTTACGTAACATTATCATCCCCCAGATTTTTTAGTTTTTTCTAGCTGCCACCATGTAATGAAACCATACTATAGAAATCTGTCAATTTCTCACTTGCGGATAGAATATAATGTAGAGGCTATATATGCGCTGCTGTTTTACATTCTTCTGAAACGGTAATTTTATCCTTCATTTTTGCGAGCCTCACTACTGTAATAATAATTGCTGTCATATACCAGTAGTGAGGATAGTATAGGACAGACAGGAATGTCGCTGATGCAAAGAAACCGGCCAGTGATGCGATCATGGCTAGAGACACATGATATAGATATCTGGCACCAGGGTCATTGTACAATGAACTTAACCGTTTGATAGTAAGAATATCTTTAATATTACAACGCAAGAGCAGGAGAAAAATTAATGTGCCCAAGATGCCGGTCTCTGGGATAAGGGTAAACCAGATTGAGTGAGCCACTCTTCCCCACATGCCTCTGTGGAATCTGTCATCTTGATATTCAGGGAACCTTACTTGAAAATTATTGCCGCCAACCCCAAGAGGATTATCGAGAAACATATGACAAGCGCTCTTCCAAGAATTGATCCTTGCATCTGCTGTACTCTCTTGAACATCCGTTACCGTCGACATTTCCTCCAAGTAATTTTCCCCACCAACTATGTATATTATTAGAGCGCAAATCGCTACAACCGTTAAGGTGAGTATCTTCTTGGGGCTGAAATACCACAGCACGGTAAACATGGCGATAAGACCAATAAATCCTCCTCTGGAGAACGATACCACCACACTCATAATGCCTAGGATAAAACCAAAAACATATAGTGCCCTCATAAGCCGTCTTTTTTCTACAAGAAAGAGAAAATAACAAAAGGGAAGCCACATATTGATGAACAACGACAAATCATTCTCATCGAGAAAATAGCCGCCTGAACCCCTGCCTGCATGTCCTAGACTGTACAATGAGATATAAATCATTATACATATGAGTTCAAAAATCAATATCTTGAGTCTGTCTATCGAACTGGCACAGCATATGACAGAAAAGATAAATGGTATATAAAGAAGCATTGTCTTGACTGCTGTCCATGCAAGGAAGTTGTTTCTCGCAAAGGGTACATAAGCAGTAAGGAGGAGAATGAAGAGGGCTATCAGCCGGGTTTGTCTTGCATTTATGTACTTAATACTTCCTTGGAAAATGAAAAAGAGTGTGAGTGCCAGAATTATGAGCATGCCAGGTTTGACATATCTTAAAAAAGGAACTACATCTTGTATGCGTACGTAATCAATGATAAGATATATCATAATAAATATAAACCACTTACCGGTGTTTTTAGTTAGGCTGTCCATCATGTAATGAGAAGTATGGCTATTCCTTTGGTAGTATTGACTTTACTCCCAGAAACCAGGCGCTGTACTCAAATCGTTTTGAAGGATAGGTCATCAAAAGATGAAGGCAGGAGACACGAACTAATAGACGAGCAGCGGAAGCAATTGGAGCCTTTTCTTCCGCCGGTGAAGCGGGCAACGGGGCGTCCCTCGGAATATCACCGGAGTATCATCAATGGTATCTTGTGGACATTTTAAGTCGACATTGACAAGCTCAAGACAGGGGCACCCTGGCGGTATCTTCCCGAGAGGGACGAGCCTTTGTCAATGCCGGTTTAAAATGTCCCCTTTTTGCCGGAATAAAATGTCCCCTGATTGCCGGTTTCACTCTGAGAGGTTCTCGGGTTCGGGGTGTTCCTCGTCCCCCTTTGGAGAAGGCCCGAACATGCCTGCTTTCCGCTTTTCCTTGAGCCGG
>JAHDKO010000026.1 GCA_018436855.1 Deltaproteobacteria bacterium
TACAAAGGTTCGCCGCCGCCGCATTCACCTGATGGCGAGCTTCAAGCTTACCAACCGGTGCAATCTCGCATGCCGGGGATGCCCGAACGGTATGGAAAACCGGACAGTGCTACGGCCGTGGTTGGCGATCTTCATTTCCTCTCAGTCACCGGAGGCTACCAGGAGGCTACCAGATTGTCATGATACACGGATCGGCTTTTTGCGCCCCCAGACTCGATGCCTCCGGATCGCGTCCAACAAGTTGTTGATTTAATACTCTCTTTGGAATAACTTGAAAGGATATGGGAGAACGCATGCCTTCACTGCCGGAAAAGATCGTCGACTTTCATGCACATCTGTTTCCCGATGAGCTGTTCGAGGCCATCTGGAGATTTTTCCAGAGAGAGTACGGGCTGCCCGTGGTTCACCAGCTCTATGCGCGGGACTGCATCGACTATCTGAGAGCCCGGGGAGTGGAGACCATCGTGTACTCGAACTATGCCCATAGAGAAGGCGTGGCCGGCACGCTCAACGACTGGAACCTGCGCCTGCTGGACGAAACCGGGGGTATCTACTGCTTTGCAGCGTTTCATCCCGGGGATGACGACGCCGTCCGGATGATCAGGCGGGTGTTCTCTCATCCCAGAGTGCTCGGGTGCAAGCTCCATTTCCTGGTCCAGAGGTTCTACCCGCACGACGAACGGCTCTTTCCGCTCTACGAAGAGGTGCTGGAGCAGGGCAAGAGGATTCTGCTCCACGTGGGCACCGGTCCCATCGGCAACGAGTATGTGGGCATCGCCCACCTGAAGAAGGTTCTCGACCGCTATCCCGGCCTCAAGTTGAACATCGCCCACATGGGTGCCTTCGAGTTCCGGGATTTCTTCGATCTCCTTCAGCAGTACCCGGGAATCTATCTCGACACATCCTACTGCTTTCTCCCGGACAACTTCCGTATGTTCCGGCTGGGGAACAGCGTTCTGGAGTCGTTGAAGGGCCGCCTCCTCTATGGCTCGGATTTTCCGAATCTCTTCCACCACCGCAGGGAAGAGCTCGACGCCCTCCTGGGGATGGGGCTCTCCCAGGACTTTTACAGCCGCGTTTTCAGGGAAAACGCACACGATCTCCTTTGCACCCATACCGGAACCTAGCCGCGGTTCCGCCCTGCCCGCCATTACCTTAAAACCACGGCGCATTCCAGAGGGCCGGGCCGGTGCATCGGGCTCCTGCATCCATTCCGGTGCCTGCGGCTCCCCAAGGCGCAGAAAACCGCCCTGGTGCCGCCCGCACTCATAACCCGGAAGGCGGCGGCACGGCCGGATTTCCTGCAGTCCAAGCGTTTTGTTCATGGATCTGCTTCTGAGAAATCATTCTGCATCCTTTTGCATTGAGGATCATCAAAACAATTAGAAAAGCCAAGTAACGAAAAAGCAAACATTTAACCTCCTCTTATGGATGGCGCGTCCTATGCCCTAACCGCCATCCTATTTTTTTGCCTTTTTTTCCCGGGATCGTCGTTTTCGGTCATCTACCGCCGAATCCGTTTTCATCTGCAGACCGGACGCCTCTGCCGCCCTGCCCGACACGGCACGTCTTCCATAAAGGCCTGGGCCGCATCGGAATCCTCTGATTGAAATCACCAGTTATCCGCTTACAATATAGTTCTAGTTGCAATTGCTTGCACACCTTGAGGTCAGGAATTCTGAATAAGGAGTGTTTCGTTAAGATGAGGTGTTCCCCGCCTGCGCCCTCTTCAGTGAGGGACCTCCACAGAGAAATCGACAGGCTTCGCAGAAGGCTCGCAGAGGCAGAGAAAATGGCAAGCACAGCCGGGAGCCCGGAGCCCCCGCATCTGATCCTCGAGGAGATCGTTCATCTTCTGTGCCTTCTTAAGACCGACGGCGTCATCACCTATGCCAACACCGCGTTCTGCTCATGCATGGGAAAAACCAAGCCCGAAATCCTGGGAAAATCCCTGTTCGGCCTGCTGCCCCGCAGCGACCGGAAGCGCTTCATAATGTACATGGAAACCCTGACACCGAAGAGGTCTGTCAGAGAGTTCGAGTACCGCACCCGTCCCGCGGACGGTGAGACGCGCTGGTATCAGTGGACACTCAAAGCGCTCTTTGACGAGAGCGGGAGGCCGGCAAACTATATCCTCGCCGGGAGCGACATCACGCTGCTCAAAGGCATCGAGGAAGACCTGATCGATGCCCTGGAAAAATATGCAACCCTGTTCGAGTCCACCAACGACGCCATCATCCTCCTCGACCGCACCCGGTTCATCGACTGCAACACCGCAGCGCTCAGGATATTCCGCAGCAGCGACAAGGAAGGGTTTCTCCAGAGCAGGTTCGAAAACCTGTCGATCCCCGGCACGCAGAGCGGCGCACGGGTGAAGGCGGAAATCGACCGGCACCTGAACCGGGCGATCGAAGCGGGCATGGAGCGTTTTCAGTGGGGATTCAGGCGCGCCGACGGGTCGGTTTTCCCGGCCGACATCATTCTGAGCCCCTTTCCCCTGGGGAGCAGGAAGATCATCGCGGCGATCATCCGGGACATATCCGAGCTGAAGGACACGGAAGAGGCATTGAGAAGGGCCCACGACGATCTGGAGGAAAAGGTGAGAACCCGCACCAGAGAGCTCGTGGAGGCCAACGAGGCCCTGACCTGCGAGATCCGGGAGCGCAGAAAGATCGAGAACGAGCTGAAGACGAGCGAGGAGCGTCACCGGAGGATCAGCGAAGAGCTCGATGTGGTGCTCAACGGCATCACCGACATCATCATGCTCAACGACAGGGGCCGGAACATCATCTGGGCCAACAGGGCCTCCTCCGAGGTCTCCGGACTGCCCCCCGAAGAGATCCGGGGCAGAAAGTGTCACGAGGCCCTGTGGAAAAGAACCGACCCCTGCGACAAATGCCCGCTGACCCAGGCAATGAAGACGGGCAGGCACCGGGAAGGCACCATGAAGACCCCGGACGGGTCCCTCTGGGAGATCACGGGCTATCCGGTCAGAGACAAGCGCGGATCGATCAGGGGGTCCATCGGGATCGTCCGGAACATCACGGACAGAAAAATGATCGAAGAAGAGAACCAGAAGCGCTACAAGCTCGATTCACTGGGTACGCTGGCAGGTGGTATCGCACACGATTTCAACAACATCCTGACCGTTATCATGGGGAATATCTCGTTCGCCAAGATGCTGATCAGCAGCGAGGACAGGCTGTGGGGAAGGCTCGACGATATCGAGAAGGCATCGATGCGGGCGCGCGAGCTCACCTCACAGCTCATGACCTTTTCCCGGGGCGGAAGTCCCCGGAAAAAACCGGTCGCAGCCGATCAGCTCTTGCGTGACACGATTCACTTCTCACTCCAGGATTCGGATATCACGGCCAGGTTCCACACAGACGGCACCCTCTGGCGGGTGAATGCGGACGAAGCCCAGCTTGGGCAGGTGATCGGGCACATCGTCCAGAACGCACAGGAAGCCATGCCCCAGGGAGGCACCGTAAACGTGACCACGGAGAACTGGATCGCAGAAGAGGGAAGCACCCTGCCGCTCTCCGGAGGAAGGTATGTGAGGATATCCATCTCCGACACCGGCTGCGGCATTGAGGAGAACATCCTCGGCAGCATCTTCGATCCTTTCTTCACCACCAAAAAGAAACGCAACGGGCTCGGGCTTGCCACCTCATACTCCATCGTGAGGAAACACGGGGGGCATCTCACCGCTGCTTCCACCCCGGGACAGGGGACCACCGTCACCCTGTTCCTGCCCGCGGCTGCCGACACGGGCCGAGCAGACGCCACCGAGACACAGGAGACCTATACCGGGAGAGGGCGCATCCTGTTCATGGACGACGAGGCCTTTATCCGGGACCTCGCCATGAGCATCCTCTCTCACCTCGGCTATGAGCTCACGTTCGCGCGTGAGGGAAACGAGGCCATCGAAGCGTATAGAAATGCCCTTCGGGAGGGCGCGGGCTTCGACGCGGTCATCCTCGATCTGACCGTGGTGGAGGGCATGGGAGGCAAGGAATGCATCCGGGAGCTGAAAAAGATCGATCCTCACGTGCGGGCCATCGTGTCGAGCGGCTACTCGAACGACCCGATCATGGCCGACCCGATGAAGTACGGCTTTTCGGCGCTCATCGCAAAACCGTACAACATACAGGCGCTCAGCATGGTGCTGAAAAAAACCATCGAGGAGAAGGGGAATCGCTGTGAAACCTCCTGACAGCGGACAGTTTATCGGATCGCTCATCGGCCAGTGCCTGGGCGATGCCATGGGCTTCCCGGTGGAGGGGCAGAGCTATCAGGTCTGCCGCGACTATGTCCGGGAGCTGATCGTTGAGGGACCGGGGCTCAAGGCGAGGCCGGGGTTCGTGCTCGGACAGTATTCCGACGACTCGCAGCTCGCCAGGGAGCTTATCCTGAGCTATGTCGCCCGCAAGCGGTTCGACCCGGTGGACTATGCGGCCCGCATCGCCGACCTCTTTTCCCGGGGCCGCGTCATCGGGGGAGGTCTGTCGACCCGGGAGGCCGCGATCCGCCTGGCCCGGGGGGCTCCCTGGGACCAGGCAGGCGAGCCGAGCCCGTCTGCGGGAAACGGGAGCGCCATGCGCGCAGGCCCCATCGGCCTGATGTTTTTCGACGACTTCAGATCTCTTGTCAACGCTGCCCAGGATCAGGGCATAATCACCCACAAGGACATCCGGTGCTCTGCCGGGGCGGTCGCGATCGCCGGTGCCGTTGGGCTGGCCCTGGAGCAGAAGGAGATCGACAGCGTGAACTTCCTCACCGAGATCGCCAAGCTCTCGGGCGTGATCGATCCGGCGGCGGAAACCGTTTTCACCGCACTCATCGACTGGGTGGATCTCGATCCGGGAGAGGCGCTCAAGTCCATTGTCCTGGCGGGATACGCCATGGGGTCGATCGACAACTGGCAGGGGCTGAGCCCCTTCGTGACCGGCAGCGTGCTCTGGAGTCTCTACTCCTTTCTCCGCTCGCCTCACAGCTTCCTCGACACCATGGCCACTGCCATAGAGGTCGGGGGCGACGTGGACACCACCGCGGCCATGGCAGGGGCCATCAGCGGAGCGTATCTCGGAATCGAAAACCTCCCGCAGAACCTGGCGGAGCACCTCACCGACCAGGGAGAATGGGGCTATGAGAATCTGATCCAGCTTGCGGTCACGCTCTACGAGATCAAGGTGCAGCTTGGCATATCGGAACCCTACCCGTAAGAGAGCGGGGATCGCCCCGGCGGGCGAGCTGTTGTGACGGGACGGACCTCACGATGTCCGGCCCGTTTCCACGAGATGTCTCCGCCGGTGGATGAAGCTGGCGATGAATCCCCCGAAGCCGATCACCGACGCCGCGGATATCACCAGCCATCCCACCACGGGGATGAGACCGGTGGCCCAGAGCACGACGCTGCCCACCAGCGTCTCGATCACCATGGGCGATCCGGATTTCTTGACCGTGGCGATGATCTTTTCCCCGATGATCCGCACCACGGCCACGGACCCGAGAAAGAACGCGATGGACACAACCAGGATCTCGAGGGGGATAAGGATGATGCCCACCAGAGAGATGACGAGCACCAGTGCCACGGGAAAGATCAGAAGGGTGCCGATGATCCCCCACAGGAGCGATTTGCCGGTGTGATATTTGATGGTGGAAGATATGAGGTCAACCCTGTCCGGCAGGAGCGCCACCACGATCAGGGCCAGCGCCAGGAATCCCAGAAAGGGAAACATGCCCGGCATGAAGGGCATGCCCCTGTCTTCTTTCCATCCGGAAGGCGGGGGGCGCCTGAAAAAGGAGGTGATCCGGGTGGTGTCGTAGGTATTGATGTCACCCGACACTACCGCGCCATCCTGCTTCACGACCATGCCGCCGATGGTGGTGACGTCTCCGTTCACCACGGCTCCGGGCCCGAGAAACACCGAGCCTCCGACCGATACGACACCGTTCCTGACCGACCCGTGAACCCGGACATCGCCGCCGATCGATACGGCGGAGCCCACCTCTTCTCCGGCCTCCACGAGGACATCGTCTCCGATGTGGACCCTATTTCTCTCCCGTGCAAACCCGTCTGCACAGATAAGCAGAAAAAGTATTGCGATCGCGGCCAGTCTGAAAGTTTTTTTCACCCTTCCCCCGGTCTGTAAGAACATGGTTTTTTCAATCTACCACATCTTGTACCCTTTTCACAGGGTATCGCAGAGCCGGCACCGCGCTTCACGCAATGAACCGCCTGCCCCCCAGAGCGGAAGAAACCACTGCCGCGAGGAGATACACCACACCGGCGAAGATTATGATGGTCGCTCCGGCAGGCAGCCCCGGGGCATAGCTCAGGGCGAGACCGCCCGTGGTGAACAGGATGGAAAAGATCACGGACAGGCCCATCATCTGCCAGAGCCTCCGGGAGAAATAACTCGCCGTCGCGGCAGGAAGCGTCAGGAGCGCGATGACCATGATGATGCCCACCACGCTCACCAGGAGCACAACCGTAAGCGCAATCAGGCACAGGAGCAACAGATAGTATGCCTGCACCTTCAGGCCTCTCAGGAGCACGAACTCATCATCGAAGCACACGGCGAGAAACTGGCGGTAAAAGACCAGACCCGTGACGAGTATCAGGAGGTTGAGGCCGGCTATCAGCCAGAGGTCTTCCCGGGAGACCATGAGGATATTGCCGAAAAGGTAGCTCATGAGATTCTCATTATAACCCGGGGTCTTGAAGATGAACAGGATGCCCACGGCCATCCCGATCGCCCAGACCGCGCCGATGACCGTATCTTCACGCTCCCGCGCGCGGAGACTCACCAGGCCGATGACCAGAGCGGAAATCAGTGCAGCCACGATCGCCCCCAGGAGCGGATGGAGCCACGAGAGCCCGAACACCACTTCGCCGTACCGCGCCGCCCCCATGCCGCCCAGCACGCTGTGGGCAATGGCGCCCGCGATATAACTGATCCTGCGGGCCACCACGTAGCTGCCCATGATCCCGCACGCGATGCTCACGAGAACCCCTGCCAGGAGTGCGTATCGGAGAAAGGAAAACCTCGCCAGGTCGCCGATGAACTCAGTCATGGGAACACCCCCCGTCCCTCCCCTTAGTATCATGCCTGATCATCTGGACGTGCGACCCGTATACCGCGCTGATGATCTCCCCCGTGATCTCGCATGTCGGGTGGGTGACGAGCCTGCGGTTCACGCACGCGACCTTGTCAACGTAATGGGAGACGAAACCCAGATCGTGGGTGACCAGGATGACGGTGAGTTTTTCATTGAGCCGGTGGAGGAGCTCGTAGAGCCCGGTCTCGATAGCTGCATCCACGTTTGAGGTGGGCTCGTCGAGCAGGAGAAGGTCCGGGTTGGAGACAAGGGCGCGCGCGAGCAGCACACGCTGGAACTGCCCTCCGGAGAGCTGGAAGAACGGCCGGTCGCGCAGCGGGGCCAGCTCCATTATTTCGAGGGCCTCCTCGGCGCGGCGCCTGTCGGATCTGCTGTATCTCCAGAAGCTCATCCCCCGTCCCAGACGTCCCATGAGCACGACATCGAGCACGCTCACGGGAAAGAGCGGGTCAAGGGATGCGTACTGGGGCATGTATCCGATCCTGTGCCGTGCCTTTTCCGGGGGAGCGCCGAACAGTCTTACCGTTCCCCCTGTTGGTTTCATGAGCCCCATGATGAGCTTCAGGATCGTGGTCTTGCCGCCGCCGTTGGGCCCGACCACGGAGAGGAAATCCCTGTGGTCCACGGTCAGGTTCACGTCCTCGAGCACCGGCATACCGTGATAGGCGAAGCTGACGTGCTTCAGCTCCACCACCGGTCCGGAAAACCTGGTTTCACTCATGGCCGCTCATTTCCTCATGTTCTCCCTTCGGCCCGGAAGGCAGGGCATCGTTCACGGCCGCTCTTCCGCCCCTTCTGTTCCTCCGGGGTCATCACGGCTCTCGGGAAAAAGCTCTCCGTATTTTCTCTGCCAGAGACACGATCTCCGGCAGGTAATCCGTGGGCAGCGGATTGATGGGGACCACCACGCCCCCGATCGATTCCGCGATCGCGCTGGCGGCCTTTCCCGAAAACTGGGACTGGACAAAGATCACCTTCACCCCTTCATCACGTGCCTTTTCGATAATCCGTGCCAGCTGCTTCGCCCCCGGCTCCTTGCCCTGCGCCTCGAGCGCCATCTGTTCCAGGCCGTACGCCTCGCAGAAATAACCGAACGCCGGGTGAAATACGTAGATCCTGCGCCCCTTCAGGGGCTCCAGGATACGGGCGATCCGTGCATCGGCCCGGTCCAGGTCCTGCAGGAGCCGCTCGAGATTGCGCTCGAACACGTCGCCGTGCTCTGGATCGAGGGCCTTCAGGGAGAGCGCGATATTCCCGGCCATGATCTTGACCCGCCCTGGGTCGAGCCAGGTATGGGGATCGGGCATCCGGCTGCCGTGTGCGTGAGCATCGGGGAGCTGGTGGGCATCAGCCTCGTTCTCTTCGTCGAAATACCGCAGCCTGACGCCTCTGACCGTATCAGTGATACTCAGATGAGGGAAGAGGCTCCTGACCCTGGAGAGCAGCGCGGACTCGAACGGCACGCCGATCGTGAAGTAGACGTCGGACTGGGCCAGGGCGGCCATCTGCGCCGGCGTGGGCTCAAAGGTGTGGGGTTCCTGCCCCTCGCCCACCAGAATCCGGACCTCCACATGGTCCCCGCCGATCCTCTCCACCAGGTATGCCTGGGGCAGGATGCTCACGAACGCCCGTATCCGCCCCCCCTCATCCGATGATGCATAAGCGGGCAAACCTGCAACGGCGGTGATGATCACGGCCGCGATCACTGCAACGGCAGAACTCGACACTCCCCTCTTCATGGAAAATATCCTCGCCGCATCCGTGAGCCGGTCACTTGTGATGGTGCTCCGCGCACAAGCAGACCAGATGACGCTCCCGGCAGTCTTCGCACGTTTCCATAGAATGCGCCTCCGAAAAGTCGTCCCAGTGCTGCTTCTGGTTCGGGGTGAGAATCCCGGTGCCGCTGCACAGGGGACAGACGCTCCCCAGAGCCGCAAGAACGGCCGAGCGAATGAACTCCGAGCGGTTGGGCATGCCCTGGATGACCTCGTACAGATTCCTGTCCACCTTGAAGGTCACGATCTCCTGCTTTTTCATAGGCGAATCTCCCGGATCGGATAAGTATTACTTGGTAATACCCTGGAGAGATATCCTCGTGCCGGGTCTGTTGTCAAGGGATTTTATACGTGTTTCGGGGTCATCCGGGCCGGTCTGTTCCCGCGGCCCGTTACCGCCAGGCGACTTCGGTCACGCGGTTTCCGGAAGAAAACGAACAGGCGGGTCCGGTCCTGCCGGCAATGGCAGGACCGGACCCGCATAATTTCTATCGGGGAACGTTTTTCAGGACGTTGTAGTAGTCGGAATCGGTTCCGATGATGATGGTCGAGTTCTCGAACGCGGATTCCTTGTAGGTCTCCAGCGTCTTGTAGAACGCATAGAACTCAGGGTCCTGGTTGTACGCCAGGCCGTAGATCTTTGCCGCCTCGGCATCCGCCTTACCCTTGATCTCCTCGGCGGTCTTGAAGGCCCCGGAGGTGATCGACTTGAGCTCTTTTTCCATCTGCCCGATGATCTCGGCCTTCTTTCCCTCGCCTTCGGACCTGAACTGGGCAGCCTTGCGCTTGCGCTCGGAGATCATCCGCTCATAGACCTTCTCGCGCACCTTTTCCACATAGTCCAGCCGTTTCAGTCTCACATCCACCAGCTCCATGCCGAACTGCGGCATTGCCTTGGATGCCTCCTCGAGGATTGCCCGGGTGATCGTCTCCCGGCCGCGCACGATCTTGCCCTTGACCTCCTTGTCGACCAAGACGGAGCTTGCATCACGCTCTTCCTCGTCTTGAGCCTCGATGAGATCCGTCGATCTCACCAGCTCCACGAGCGGATTGGCGGAGACGTGGTCCTTGACCACCGAATCCAGGATGTCATCCAGCTTTGTATAGGCCTGGTCATAGGTGCCGATGGACTGGAGGAACCTCAACGGGTCCACGATCTTCCAGCGGGCCGTGGCATCCACCCAGATGAAGCGCTTGTCGCGGGTGGGGACTTCCCGGGGATCGCCGTCCCACCTGAGGATCCGCTTCTCGTACCGGGTGACCTTCTGGATGAACGGGACCTTGAAATGCAGCCCCGCATCGCTCACCGACCCCACGGGCTTGCCAAACTGGGTGATGACCACCTGCTCGTACTCGCCTACGGTATAGAACACCCCTGATATCCCGAGAAACGCCACGATGGCAACGGCGATCAGAATGGTCTGCAGCGCCTTCATTGTTCACCTCCGCTCCTGGAACCCAGCTTGTCGATATCGAGCATGGGAAGGATGGTCTTCTGCTTGCTGTCGATGACATAGACATTCTTTGCCTTGGGAATGACCTCGCGGTACATTTCCAGGTACATCCGCTTCTTGGTCACCTCTTTGGCGTTGCGATACTCCTTGAGCACGTCGCTAAACCGGGATGTCTCGCCCTTTGCCTTGTTCACCCGCTCCAGAGCATACCCCTGCGTGGAATTGATAAGGCGTTCGGCCTCTCCGCGCGCCTGGGGTATCTGGCGGTTGTACGTTTCCTGCGCCTCGTTGATGAGGCGTTCCTTTTCCTGCTGGGCCTCGTTCACCTCGTTGAAGGCGTTCTTGACCGCATCGGGCGGGACCACGTTCTGCAGGCGCACGCCCACGATCTTTATCCCGCTGTCGTACTCGTCCAGGATCTTCTGGAGATCGTCCTGAAAAATACGGCTCACTTCTTCCCGGTTCTGCAGGACATAGTCGAAGCTTCGGTCACCGACGATCTGCCGGGCAACGGTCTCGCTGATATCGCGGATGGTCTGCACCGGATCATGGATGGAGAAAAGAAACTTCCTCGGATCCTGACGCCGGTACTGGACGATCCACTCCATATCGATCACATTCAGGTCCCCGGTGAGAATCGTCGATTCCTTCGCCGCCTCCGTGTCTTTCCGGAATTTGCTTCTGGCGCTCGGACCCTCGCTCCTGAAACCGAATGTCTCGGTCTCCACCTTTTCGGTGTGAACGTCGATGATCCGGTCCACGCCGAAGGGGATCTTGAAATGCAGCCCCGGGGTGACCACTCCGGCAAATTTGCCGAACCTCAAAAGCACTCCCCGGTGCCCTGTCTGAACGGTATAGGCAGCAGTCAGCGCCCCGACCCCTATGATGAGAACGATAATGACAAGAGTCCACAGGCCTTTTCCCCGTTTTTTTATGGATTCGAACTGGGATTTCGCCTGTCTGATGACATCTTCGATATTTTTCTCATCTCCCTGATTACGTGGATCCCACGACATAAAACCGCTCCTTTCACTGCCAATCGCAGCCTTTTCCCACAAGGGAAGGTAACCGGCTTTGAGCCGGCGTGTCAATGAGAAACGGTTTTTCCCTTTCCTCACGTGGCCTGATGAAGTACAGGGAAAGGCGGTGCCGCACGATACCCTCTCAGATCGAGAATGCACCCCGAGCACCCCTGGTCATTAGGAGATCGTGAGTGAGAGCAGGAAAAGGTTTCTCCGGGTACCTGAAGACAATCGACTCCAGGTTTCTCATGCTCGATTCCTTCATGGTTCACTACCTCCGGGCAGGTACCGGGGGCAGTCCGCTCATCCTCGTCCATGGAGGTGGCATGTGGCTGTACTCGTTCAGGCACAACATCCCCGCGCTCTCCGCGCATTTCTCCGTCCTTGCACTGGACATGCCGGGGTACGGCTACACCCTGCCCCTCTCCGCCCGGCAGCGCTACAGCCTCGAGGACTCGTCGGAGGTCCTGCTCCAGTTCATCAACCGGCTCGGTATCGACCGCGCGTCCTTTCTCGGGCACTCGTGGGGCGGCGGGTGGGTGCTCCACTTTGCCCGCCGGTATCCCGAAAGGGTGGAGAAACTGGTCCTGGTGGACTCGAGCGGGCTCGATGTCGGGGATGTCATCGAGTGGGAGCTGCTCAAGTGCCCCCTCCTGGGGCCCCTGCTCCTGCGGCTCGTGACCCCCGGCGCGGTGAGGAAACGTCTCGGGCGATCTTTTTACCGCAAGGAGTTGGTTACCGAAGACATGGTGCACGAGGTGTACCTGCCCCTGAGGTTCGCGCACAACCTCAAACTTCAGATCCAGATCGCCAGACACCAGGACTGGTCGGCCACCGAGCGGGCCCTGCCGGAGATCCGGCATGCCTCGCTGGTCATCTGGGGGGAAGACGACCGGTATCTCCCCGTCGGACTGCTCGGGGAGTTCGAGAAGCGGATGGAGAACGCCGAGTCTCGTGTCCTGCGCAGGTGCGGCCACTCCGCCCACGAGGAATATCCTGCAGAGGTCAACTCCCTGATCACCGGCTTTCTCAAGAGATAATTGTCCTGACCCCTGGCAGCCTCCTTCCCCTTCAGCGAGGACATCTCCGCTGACGGTATCTCGCTTGCGAGGCGCACCCGCAAAGCCCGGCGGGAGGGCTCTCCGGGGCTCCCCGTTCCATCCCCGCCCTTTCCTTCGATATCATCTCTGAGAGGTCCCGGGCAGACAGACAGACCTTTTTACGGTAGAGCGCGAGGGGAGGACACCAGAAGGCACGCGCCTGGGGGCAAACACGCGATCGAATCGGAAATCGGGTGTTTGCATCTTTATCTATTATACATATATTATACAAACAATGGTTATCCTCGGCATCACGCTGCATGACAATGATGAGAGCCGGCAGCAGAAGAAAGACAGACAGGAGCCTGACAACGCATGTTCTTCCCCATAGGAGACACCCCGAATCCCAAGAACTTCACTCCATGGACCACCTGGGGCCTCATGGCCGCAAACATCCTGATCTATTTCTTCATCACCATTCCACTGAGCATGCAGGGGGTCGATCCCGGCAACCCGCTCCTGGAGGAATATATCCGCAGCATCACGCCCCACCTTCCGTCCGGGGTTTCTCTCAGACAGGTGCTGGCCCAAGTCAACGCCTACGACCTGTTCACCTTTGCGAACGGGTACAAGCCGGGCGCCCCGGAATTGACCGATCTCTTCTTCAGCATGTTTCTCCACGGCGGGCTCCTGCACCTGGCAGGGAACATGCTCTTTCTGTGGATATACGGCGACAACGTGGAGCATGTGCTCGGCAGGTTCGGTTTCCTGGCAGCCTATCTGGGTACCGGCGCGGTGGCCACCTGGTTCTTCGCCTTCTTCGCCGGGCCTTCCATGATACCGCTGGTGGGGGCGTCAGGGGCCATCTCCGGCGTGCTCGGCGTGTATTTCCTGCTCTTTCCCCGGAATAAGGTCAAGGTGTTCGTGGCCCTCATCCCCTTTTACGTCGATGTGTTCCTCCTGCCCGCCCGGCTCGTCCTGGGCTTCTTCGTGATCGTGGACAATCTGCTTCCCCTGCTCATCGGCCCTCAGTCATCGGTCGCCTATGGCGCCCACATAGGAGGCTTTCTGGGAGGGCTCGTCATCGCCCTGGCAGGAGAACGTCTTTCCTGGAGCTGGCCATGGAAAGACCGGGTGGAGAAAACGGGCAGACCGAAGGCTCCCGGGGAACCGGAGCCCCGGTACTCGGGGGCATCCAATCTCTCAGCCGTGAGAACGGCCATGGCGAGGAAGTACCCCTCGGATGCCATCGACGCCCTCTCCCGCATGAACAGGTGGGAGATGGCCGAGTTGAGCCCGGATGAGTGCGTCACCCTCTCGGAATGGCTCGACGACACCGGTCGTTCCGCCGCTGCCTCGCGCATCCTGAAACAGTGCATCTCGACCCACCGGAACTCGGACCGGCTTGCCGATGCGTACCTGTCGCTCGGCCTCATGCGGCTCAAGCAGGGACAGCCTACCGCCGCCTACCAGTATCTCCTTGCCGCCCTGGAGCTGAACCCCTCTGCAGAGACCAGCATGCGCGCTCATGAGGCCCTGCGCCGGATCGATGTCTACCGGGGCGGACGTTGAGGCATCGCGTCCGGGGCATGGTTCTCCTCCTTGAGGTGCGCCCCCGGACGACAACCGTGACCGCAACGACACACTCCCAAATACATCTGGAAATCCAAACGCATAAAGGCCTCTTGATGCGCCCGCCTCACCACCGGCGCAAAGGTGCTCTCTCGTAAGAACCTGGTAACGAAACGGTTTTCCACGGCGTGCAGGGGTTACAAAACAGAAACGTCCCCCAGATGCAGTGATGCATCTTTATTACAGTTACCGCGCCTGTACCGTACAGAATCAATACGTTACTGTCTGGCCTGCATCTTGCTTATCATCACGCATGGAAATCATACGTGAGATACACTACATAGTAACGAATGTTCCCCATGTCCTGGCATTCATTTTTTTTCTTGTCATCTCCGCTTATCTGTGCTTGCATCGTGCTTGAATGTGGTTGAATGTCAAGGGGTTGGTTGAACATGCTACTCTCAATCCGGAAGAGAAGCGAACGGTCCTCGCAGTAAAGCTCTCCTGTCCGGCATACCCATATTTCGCACCATTTGTGGAGGCATATGATGCTTACGAAAAAGGATAAGCAGCAAAAGGACGATATCGTCGGTCTGCTGGGCAACGGAACCTCGTTCGAAGGGATACTGAAATTCAAAGGCACGGTCAGGATCGACGGGAACTTTACCGGCGAGATCGACACCAGCGGAATGGTCATCATCGGAAACACCGCCCTGGTCAATGCCCAGATACATGCAGAAAACATCATCATCCACGGCGAGATGCACGGCGAGGTCAATGCGCACAAGAGGCTGGAGCTGAAGGCGGGGGGCAAGCTCTTCGGCAACGTCAAGACATCATCCCTCACCATCGAGAACGGCGTCATCTTCAACGGCCATTGCCAGATGGTGCGCGAGGAGCCCAGGAAGCTCCGCGAAGCAGAGCCTCTTCCTCAGCCGGCGGAAACATCCGAAGCATCCGGGCCATACAAGGCATAGCCGTGCACGGCCCCGGCATTCCACGGGCCTTCTCTAAGGAGCGGGGATGATCTCGCTGAACGATACCTGCGGGCACCCGCTTTCCTTGAGCGAAATCTGCGAGCCGAAATCTTCAGCTTTCCGCATACCTTCATCCCACGCGACAGAGAGAACCACCTGCTTGCCCTTTGGGGATTCATCGATCTGCCAGAAACGGTAATATCCGCCCCGGCCGCCGTATTCAATGGGATTGGCTGGGTCCCGGTGCCATCCCGCCCGGAGATCGGGAGAATCATAATCGAGCACGGCGAGCCTTACCAGGGCGGTATGCCCCAAAACAGCGGCACAGGTGTGAGCCTGGGCATAGCTGCCGGACCGGGTGGCGAGAATCGATATTCTGGCCGCCGCCGTGAAGAGGAGCATGATCACCAGAAGAGTGACCAGCACTTCCAGAAGACTGAAACCCCTGCTCACGGCAGCGCCTCCCAGGTGCCGCGGTATTCCCACATCCTGACCACCCCCGATGCGGGCAGCACCCTGATCGCCATGGACCGGTCATCGGACCGGAGATAGATGCTCCCGGCATTGCAGCACCCCAGCGACGAGAAGCTGATACGATTGTTGACAAAACTGATGCCATCTTCGGGAACCGTGGTACCGTTGGGCCCCGTGCCGGTCGTACATCCGAAGGAGACCCTCCCATCCAGCCTGTCCGGACCCAGCCGCTGCTCAGTGCCGTCCATCTCGGAATCCCCGTCCGCATCGCCAAAGCAGATCCAGGTGCCTGCAGCCGGCTGAAAAACCACTTTCCAGTCATGCCCCTGCTCCATGGCCAGATCCCGCGCGCGGTGCAGGGCGAGGGCAAGCTTGTCGGCCTGTGAGGACAGAGATTTCCGTGACAACAGGCTTCCCAGGTCCGGCAAAGCCATGACCGCCAGAATCGACGCAATGAAGAGAACCACCAGAAGCTCGAGGAGCGTTACACCCGCGATGCCTAGACCATCATCCTTGCGACGATCAGATCCGACCTGTTCAGGTCCTTGAGTATTGCATTCGCCATGCATATGCCCCAGAGTATTTCCCCCTCCATATCAAGCCATCCGTACTTCATGCCACTGCAGATAAACGCCCTGTCGCCATTTCTCATATAGCGCTTTCCCGAAACATACCAGGGAACCTGCACCTCGTCCGCATATCTGAACCACGGCCGGGTGGAGTTCCCGACAAAGGGATCGACCACGTCGAAGCTGATCAGATGATGCTCAAGAAAAGGCATGACCTGCTTGAGCCGCTTGTAGATCATGCCTGATGCCCACGACAGCAGCTCGGTGTGCGAGGTGAGCATGCCTCCCACCGGGATCTTCGCCGTCACCGACACGATTCCCTGGCCTTCGCGCCGCTCCAGCAGAAGCATGAGGGGATAGCGCATGTCTTCCGGAGGGGAGGTTATGACCATATCTCCCATGCCCACGGGTATCACATGCTCATCGACCACACAGGTGCCATAAAAAATGAAACCACCTCCCCGGCTTTGTTTCTCCGGGCCTTCATCCGACATGCAGTACCGTGAACGCACCCGGGCGTTCCCCAGGGAAAGCCCGACTGCGCTGCCGTTCTCCAGCGTGATGTCCGCTTTTTCGGTCCGGAGATAGTGACCCAGGTTATGAGAGAGATACGCCCCGAGAGCATGCTTCGTCGCGGTGAGATCCAGGGAATACAGTCCGGAGAGCAAGGCCGACCACCGGAGATATGAAAGATAGTTCGGTTTCCCGGTCCTGCACAGGGCCGTTATCTGATCCTTCTGCCACGGCTCCACCTCAGGAGCCGTTCGTGAAGATGCACGGAGCAGAACGCCGGGATTCGTCATGGACTTCTCCAGAAGACGCAGATACCGCTCTGTGTTCTTTCGCTGAAAGGAGAGCTCCCCGTTTGCCGGAGCGGGACCGACATCGAACCTCCTGCCGGGAACGATGGACTGAATCTTCCCGATCGATTTAGGCTGGAGAGCACCCGGGAGCGTGGTGTCCACGGACGAGAGCAGGGGTCTGATCCCCTGGTCCCAGAGATCCTTGGAAACGAGAAGCGGGATGCTGCTCCGGGCAGGGTCCCGGCCCGCATCGTTGCCCGTATCCGCCCACAGGCAGGAGAAGCCCTTGTGCGCGAGGAGAACACAGGCTACCAGCCCTGAAATGCCCTCGCCCGAGCCCACGACATCAAAGTATGATTTCATAGCCGACCTTCCTCATCCATGACCGAGATTCCGTTGTCCAGCAGCAAGGCGGTGGTCACTCCCACCCCGGGCACCTTCTCGCCGTCCCTCCAGACAACCCGTGTGGCGCAGGAAGGGCTGCCGTCTTTGAAGAAAGCCCGCCTGGCCCCTACAATCCGTGCAATCTTCAGCGTCTGCCGGGCGCCTTCCACGAAGAGCCCGGTCACGTCCTGTCCTTGTGCATTGATCACCCGGGCCCGCCCCTTCCAGACATCGCGCCCGTCTCCTCCGGTGAACTGTGCCGGCGGCCGGGGGGTCGACATGCCCCCCAACTGCTCCGGACAGACCGGAACCGGGAGAATATCACGGTCGTTCACGATGCTCTCGGATGTCTTCGCCCGTTTGTCGTACCTGCAGGATACTCCCAGCAGGCAAGCGCTTACCAGCACAGGGCCTTCTAGATGTCCAGAGGGGGGTTTACCAGGCATTGAGCCGCATCCTTATCGAACCCCCGGACGTAGACTTTTCTTCCGGTGACAATGAGCCTTCCCTGCGCAAAAAGCTGTATGGCCTTGGGGTATATCTTGTGCTCCAGGGCCAGTATCCTGTCCCTGAGCTCTTCCTCGGTGTCGTCGGGGTACACGGGAACAACGGCCTGAATGATGATGGGGCCCGTGTCCACCCCGGCATCCACGAAATGAACCGTGCACCCGGAAAAGCGCACGCCGTGCTCGATCGCCTTGCGTCTGACGCCAAGGCCGGGAAACGACGGAAGGAGCGCCGGATGGATGTTCATGATCCTGCCCGGAAACTCACCGAGAAATTCGTCGGAAAGCACGCGCATGAACCCGGCCAGCGCCACCAGATCCACCCGATACTCCTTCAGCGTGATGGCCAGCTCGCGGTCGAAGACGCTCCGGTCGGGATAGTCGTTGTGGGACAGCACCACCGTGGGAATCGATCTGTCCCGGGCGCGCTCAAGGGCATAGGCATCGGGTACGTTGCTGATGACCACCGCCACCTGTCCATCGATCCCGCCGCGCTCGCAGGCGTCCATGATTGACTGCAGGTTGGAACCGCTGCCGGATACCAGCACCCCGATCCGTATCAACTCTCCGCCCTCCTACTCCTGAAAGAGAACCGCGTCCTCTCCCTTTTTCAGCGACTTGACCACCCCGATCACCGTTGCAGGCTCCTTGAGCCCTCTGAGCCTCTGCATGATATCATCCGCGTCCTTCTCCGGTACGACCAGCACCATGCCGATGCCCATGTTGAAGGTGCGATACATCTCGGCATCCTCGATCCTGCCCAGATCCTGAATGAACCGGAATATGGGCGGGACCGTCCACGAGCCCCTGCGGATCACCGCACAGGACCGCGCCGGAAGGACCCGGGGAATATTGTCGATGAACCCCCCGCCGGTGATGTGCACAATCCCCTTGATCTCGAAGTTTCTCAGGATATTCATCACGCTCTTGACATAGATGCGCGTCGGGGTCAGGAGCTCCTCGGCCAGGGTCTTGCCCAGGTCTTCGATATAGGAATCGATGTCCAGCTTCTCCCTCTCGAAGAGGACCTTGCGCACCAGTGAATAGCCGTTGCTGTGCACCCCGGACGAATGCAGGCCGATGAGCACGTCTTTTGCGGATATCCGGGAGCCGTCGATGATCTTGTCGCTGTCCACCACACCGACGCCGAACCCTGCCAGATCGTATTCGTCGTCGCTGTATACGCCCGGCATCTCGGCGGTCTCTCCGCCGATGAGTGCGCAGCCGGCCTCCTTGCATCCCCTGGCCATGCCGGAGACGAGTGCCTTGCCGCGTTCCACGTTGAGCCTGCCCATGGCCATGTAATCGAGGAAGAACAGCGGATTGGCGCCGTCGACGATGATATCGTTCACGATCATGCCCACCAGGTCCACGCCGATATTGTCATGGTTGTCGGCCATCAGCGCGATCTTGAGCTTCGTGCCCACACCGTCGGTGGACGACACGAGAACCGGATCCTTGTAGTTCGCCAGATCCAGCCTGAAGCGGCCTGCGAACCCGCCTATACCGCCGATGACCTCGGGACCGTGGGTGGACTTCACGATTGACCGTATTCCCTTGATCAAGAGGTTCTGTTTATCGATATCTACGCCGGCTTCCTTGTATGTCAATGACATGGGCATCCCCCTTAAGGCTCTTTTCCTACTATAGGAATCCTCTAATAGTCAATTGCGCTTTACGGCGAACCAGTATTTCACACAGTGAAATCGTGAAGGTTTTTCACCTGTCTCTCTCCATGGTGCTTTATCTCATAAACGAATCCACGACCAGAAGGGAGAGCACGAAATAAAGGACCGCGCTCGCCAGAACCGCTGCGCTCGGCAGCCACAGGTGCCGGTATACCTCCCGCATGGACGCCCCGAAATATTTGTTCGAGAGTTGAAGACACAGGTGGAGCGGGGAAAGGAGCACCCCTACGAACCCGCTCACCAGGGCCAGCATGAGGTACGGCAGCAGGATATCACCCCTGCCCAGCGACACAATGAGGGCGATCAGGATGGGAAAGGTGCTCCCCACGAAGGCCACGGTGATCCCTACGATCGCGCCCACCACAAACGGGAGCATCATCACGACCACCAAGAGCGGGACCTCGAGCATCTTGAGCTCGGCGCTGACCGCCTCCACCGCCCGGCTGTCCTCCATGATGCCCTGGAACACCATGATGGACACGATCATATAGATCATGCCGAGCAGCCTGGGGCTCAGGATGATGGACCGCACAGTGCCCGCATCCACCCTGTTGCGGACCCACACCCATCCGATTGCCGCGGCCAGGCTCATGACAAGGCCCGCCTCCTTGGAAGGAAATTGTTCGGGGAGCAGAAGGGTGAGGATCTCTCCGAGCCCGAGCCCCATGACAATGACCAGGAGTATGGGCATGAGCTCCCGGAGAAAGGGGGTTACGGGCGGCCGCCCGGTATCACCGCCCTGCACGCTGCACAGGCGGTTTCCCGCGAGAGGATAATATCCCGCTCCCAGGGCTACGAGAGTAAGCGGAAAGAGATAGAGGACCACGGCCCACAGACTCAAGTCCGCCAGGGCGACGACGAGGATGATCCCGGGATACAGAGGCCACCAGTATTCCCAGACATGCCTGAACCAGTAGTTCACATAGCTCAGTTCGTGTGGGCCCAGCGGGGTGGACGCCCCGATCTCTCTTACCATGGGGGCCGAGAAGACTGCGCCTCCCGGCATGGGCAGCAGGCCGATCAGTGCGGGGAAGATCGCCAGATTGACCCGCGAGCTGCGGACCATTCCCCGGAACTTTGTCAGCAGGCGCTTCATGTGCCCTGACACCTCCATGCTCGTCGAGAGGATCAGGATGAGCGAGACAACGGCGCACAGCGCGATCGTGCGGACAGAGAGCGCGGAAGACAGCACCGAGACCGCCATGGATGCCGCATCGAGACCGAACAGAACTCCCAGGAGCAGGGAGCTCAGGACAAAGGTGCTGCCCAGGGAGATGTCCCTCCTGATGGCCACGAGCATCAGCACGAACACCATCACGAGCTTGAACAGGGCTGAAATCTGCATAATCAGAAGGCGGCCTCTTCTTCCACTTGGGTCAATACCTCTTGGAAACCCGGCTTCAGGGCTCTCCTGTCGCGGAACCACAATAATCACGTTCCCGGGCGGTTTTTGCTAGCCCATTAGCAGAATGCCCGGCGGAAAGCAACGAGGCGGGCCAGGGTGACAAAAAAAATCGGGATGGCGTCAGGGCATGAGAACGGCCATCCCAAAGAGGAGGTTTTATGTTATGAGGAGGTATTCTTATGGGTTTCCTGCAACAAGTCTACAGGGTGTTCGGGCAATAGGCCCTCCTGTTTTTTCCTTCCCTGAAGCCGGATCTCCGGCCGTCTTTCCACGCGTGGGAACCGTATCCCCTGCCGTATCCGGAAAATGCCTGAGGATTGATCTCCTTTACCTTGAGAACGTGATCGATCCGGGCATCATCCAGCTGTGTGCGCAGGGTGTTCATCTCCTTCTGCACCCGCTTGAGCTCTTTTCCGTCAGGGCTGCTGCTCCCCATGAGGGTTCTCATTTCCAGCCTCCTGGCCTGAAGGCTCTCGCGCAGCTCCCTTGTCTGATCCGCGAATTCCTGTCTCAGATCCCGCAGCTCGGCCTGCTGCTCGGCGGTCAGACTGCCTTCCAGACCCTGCCCGCCGGAGAGGCACGCTCCTGTTCCCCGGCCTGAAAACGGCCCGTAGGCAAAGACCGGTAACGAACACAACGCCAACACGACGATTCCGCAGATAATAATGCCTTTCTTTTCCATGTCTCTTACCTCCGTGGTACCACACTGTTTCAATGAGCGTGCCAGGTTCCCGATTTTGTATCCAAGGGTCTGATTCGATTACATTTCAAAGCCTGCCGACCAGTGTTGCCCGTGCTTGTCTGTCCCTGGTTGCAAGAAAAGTGTATAGAAGGTATACATGTGCCGGATACATCTGTATAAAACATTTACATCCCTCTGGCCATATCCTTTCAACCGGATTGACCAGGCCGGATCGCGGGGCTCTGGCATGGGATTTGTAGAATGATCACCTTGAGAAAAGAACACGAGCGAGCATTCACTGCATGAGAGACAGATATACCGATCAGAGTTGGATACGTGTATCACCCTGGGTGATTGTGGGAGCATTCATCGTACTGGTGCCGATCTTTGCCTTCATGACCATGAAGAACGTGAAGACACAAGAAGACAATATGGTCATGCTCATGAGGGAGAAGGGGGACGCCCTCATCCGATCCTTCGAAGCCGGCGCGCGCACCGGCATGATGGGGCTCAACTGGAGCGGCATCCAGATCCAGCGTCTCATCATGGAGACAGCTGAGCAGCCTGATATCCTCTATATTCTCATCACCGACCAGGACGGCAAGATCGTCGCCCACAACCAGCCCATGTTCATCGGGAGAATCCATGGGGCCGACCTCGACCATGCGGGCATCGACGAGCAGGCCCAGTCGCGCCGGATGCTCAGGTCCGACGGCAAGCCCGTGTTCGAGGTCTACCGGAAATTCATTCCCTCCCAGGGGAGGACGACCATGCACGGAAGACGCATGTCGCCCGAGGACTGGCTCATGTCGCGCATGTTTCCGGAAAATTATCAGCAGCCGGCCCTGACGGTCTTCGTGGGCCTGGACATGGACCCGATCATAAAAACCATGCGGGAGAGCGCGCACCAGAGCATCCTGAACGCCGTGATCCTCCTCCTGATCGGGTTCTCGGGCATCGTGTCCATCATCATCGCCTACAACTATCGCATCGCGCGGGCCAGCCTCTCCCGCATCAAGGCGTTCTCCGACAACATCGTGGAGAACATCCCCGTGGGACTCCTGTTCATCAGCGAAAACGGCCGAATCCTCACCGTGAACAACGCATGCGAAAAGATGCTCAGGATCACGCCCCAGGAATCCGTGAACCGGAAGGCGGACGATGTCCTCCCCTCCCCTATCAGCGGTCTGCTCAACGAGGCGCTTCGCTCCTCCGACGTCCTCATCCGGGAGATCGACGTGCCGGTCAGGGGAAAGAACATGCTTTTCGAGGCCAGCGCGAGCATCCTCAAGGATGACCACGACCAGTTCCTGGGATGCATCGTGCTCCTGCGCGACATAACGGAGATCCGGCATCTCAAGAAGGAGATGCAGCGAAAAGAACGCCTGGCATCGCTGGGAAGCCTCGCCGCAGGTGTGGCGCATGAGATCAGGAACCCCTTGAGCTCCATCAAGGGGTTTGCCACCTATTTCAAGGAGCGCTACAAGGACGTTCCCGAGGACCAGGACACGGCCGAGATCATGATCAGGGAGGTGGAGCGTCTCAACCGGGTGATCGGGCAGCTCCTCGAATTCGCCCGCCCCCTGAACGTGCAGCAGAAGACAAACGACATCGTCGAGGTGCTGCGCCACTCCATCGAGGTGATCCGGAAGCAGGCCGTTTCCCAGGGAATATCCATC
Organism: Deltaproteobacteria bacterium; assembly: GCA_018436855.1. Classification (GTDB taxonomy): domain Bacteria; phylum Desulfobacterota; class Desulfomonilia; order UBA1062; family UBA1062; genus Phosphitivorax. The sequence continues at coordinate 23,156 of JAHDKO010000026.1, forward strand.
GACGCGCGCGATCTCCCTGACGGGCCCGTATATGCCTATATCGATCAGGACCGGGTCGGCCAGGTTCTGCTCAATATCTACCTGAACGCCGTGGAGGCCATGGAGAACGGCGGGGTCTTGAAGGTGTGGATCGAGCACGACGAGGTGAACGAAAACATCGCGGTGAACATCTCGGACACCGGCTATGGAATTCCGGGGCAGGACGTGGGCCGGGTGTTCGACCCGTACTTCACCACCAAGCAGTCGGGCACCGGACTGGGGCTTGCCATCGTGCACAAGATCATGGAGGCGCACTCGGGCCAGGTGACCATCACCAGCACCGAAGAAAAGGGAACCACGGTTTCCCTCATTTTACCCACAAAAGGAACAGTGAGATGAATACCACACGAGACATCCTGGTAGTCGATGACGACAACGGGCACCGCACCATGCTCAAGACCCTGCTCTCGGGCTGGGGCTACCGGATCTTCGAGGCGGACGACGGGTCAAAGGCCATCGAGTGGGTCCGCTCAAGGCCCTTCGACCTCATCCTCATGGACATCCGGATGGTGAAGGTATCCGGGCTGGAGGCCCTGAGCGCGATCAAGGGCATCAACCCCGCAATACCCGTGATCATCATCACCGCATATTCCTCTGTGGAATCCGCCATCGAGGCCATGAAAAAAGGGGCCTACGAGTACCTCATGAAGCCGCTCGACTTCGAGGAGATGCGCATGAAGATGGAACAGGCCATGGAGCACAGCCGGCTCAAAGAGGAGAACCGCCTCCTCAAGGAGATCATCGGCGAGCACTTCGACACCCGAAACATCATCGGCAAGAGCTCTGCCATGATCCATCTGCTGGAGACCACGTCCAAGGCGGCCGCATCGGACGCCACGGTCCTGATCACCGGCGAGAGCGGCACGGGCAAGGAGATGATCGCAGGCGCGATCCACTTCAACAGTACCAGAAAAGACCACCCTTTCATCAAGCTCAACTGCGCAGCCATCTCCGAAGGTCTGCTCGAGTCGGAGCTCTTCGGCCACGAGAAAGGCGCCTTCACCGGGGCCATCAGGAGGAGGGATGGGCGCTTCAGCCAGGCCCACAGGGGCACCCTGTTCCTGGACGAGATCAGTGAGATGTCCATGGCCATGCAGGCCAAGCTCCTGCGGGTGATCCAGGAGCAGGAGTTCACCCGGGTGGGCGGCGAAGAGGTGCTCACCGTGGATGTCCGGATCATCACGGCCACCAACCGGGACCTGCTCGCTCGCGTGCAGCAGGGCGATTTCCGCGAGGATCTCTACTACCGCCTGAACGTCATCAACCTCAAGGTTCCGCCCTTGAGGCAGCGCAAAGACGACATCCCCCTGATGGCCGAGCACTTTCTCAGGATGTTCGCCGCCAAGAACGACAAGCCCATCAAGGGCTTCACCCCCCAGGCCATGGACCGGCTCATCCGATATCCCTGGCCCGGCAATGTCCGGGAGATCATGAACACCGTGGAGAGCGCAGTGGTGCTCTCCGATTCCGAGTATCTCTCGGAAGACGACCTGAGCCTGATGCACGCGGAGGTCCAGCCGGCAGGCACTGTCGCGCCGGTTGCCGCAGACCTGCCGCTGGAGGAGGTTGAGAAGGCCACGATTCTCAAGACCCTGGAGTTCTCGGGAGGCAACAAGAGCGAGGCCGCCCGGAAGCTCGGGATCACCCGTGCCACCCTGCACAAGAAGCTCAAGAAATACCGGGTTCAGTGACGGGCTCTGTCAGCGGTCCAGGGCAAGCCCCGGGCAGAGCCCGGAGAGCCTTTCCAGGAAATCGTCCTTTCCGCGGTAGTGAATGGCCTGGATTCCTGTCTCGCGGGCGCGCCGGACATGCCCCTGAGTATCGTCCACGAAGAGCGTGTCGCCGGGTTCAAGGCGCATGATCTCCAGGACGTCGAGAAAAATCTGCTTTTCGAGCTTGGTCCTGCCCACGTGATAGCTGTTGAACACCCGCTCGAAGTGGTGGAAGAACCGGAGCTTTTCTTCGAGCTCGTCGAGCCAGTTGGTCTGGTCGCTCAGGATGGCGAGCCGTATGCCCCGGGACCCGAGCTCTTCGATCACCCGGATCATCCACTCCCGCAGAGTGAACCCCTTGAGGATGATATCCCTCAGATGGCTGTCGCTGCCCCTGATTCCGGTCTGCCTGCGCAGGGTTTCCCAGAAGAACGCCTCGCCCGCCCTTCCGGTGATGTACCCGGTGTCGTGGATGATCTTCCTGGTCGCGGCCGCAAAATCCTCTTCGGCCAGGCCGTTGAGACGGGCGATCTCGTAGAGCCCGTTTCTGAAACCCTCGTCCGCGATCACCCCGCCGAAGTCGAACAGCGCCGCCTTGAACCCGCAGTCTTCCATCTCACACCTCTGATAAGCGCTTCTATATTCCCAGAATAGGCCCCTTGAACACGAAAAGCAAAGGCAGAACGAGCAGGAGGAAGAAAAGGGTGTTGAACACGAAGAGGTTCGAGGCGAGTTCCTTGTCGAGATCAAAGAGCACCGATGCCACCACCGAGTAGACGGCGACCGGCATGAACGACTGGATCGCAATGACCGCCTCCACGTGCTCTCCAAGATTCACCATGGCCAGCGCGCCCAGCGTGATCACGGGCAGGATCAGGAATCTGATGAGGGAAAGCGCGACGTTTTCCCGCAGAAACGAAAAGATCCGGGAGGTCTCGAAGCTCATTCCCAGGCTGAAGTAGTACACGGCGACAGAGATCATCATGAGCGTGTTCACGGGAAAATCGACCCCGGGCCTCCGGACTTGGAAAAACTGCAGGACGAGGGCGGCGACGACCGCAACCAGGGGCATGTTCTGGATATCGAGAAAATAGGCCGCCACCCCCGGCGTCGAGCCATCCGGCCGGGACACGGACCTTGCATAGGGAAAGATGATCGTGAACACATAGATCATGAAATACGACAGAAAGAGAAAGGCCAGACCCAGCCCCCTTTCGCCGAGAAAGAGAAAGCAGAGGAACGCGCCCATAGTGAACCCGTGATTGGCGATGGACGAGCTGATGAGAAAGGTGGCCCTGGATCTTTCTCTCAGCGGCAGGGCGGGCAGCATCAGCCTTCCGGCCGCCATTCCCGCCGTCACGAGAAGCAGGCCCGAGAAGGGGAGGACCGCCATGTTCCAGCCCAGGTCCAGTCCCCAGATGCTCCAGAGGACGATGAGCGGCTCGATCAGGACGAGGTTGAGCCTGATGAGCGTGCGGGTAAGGTCCCGGACCGATAATATCCGCCGCTTGAAGGCCATCCCGCTCAGAAAGGGGACGATGATCATGAGCTGGAACAGGAGAAACCGCGCGTGAGGGCTCATATCATCTTATGGATACGCAGGAAAAAAGGCTGTATCAACGCATGACCAGCGACTCGATCTCCTTGAGCCTGGCCAGATATTCGTCTCTGTTTTTGAGGACCCCGAGATTCCGCAAGTCTTCCTGGATCAGCGTCAGGTGCGGCCTGATATCGATGCCGTAGGGGTTCATGGTTTCCCTGTCGGCCATGTCGAGTATGAGCACGGAATAGTATTTCGTCAGCGTCCTCGTGACAGAGTCCCGCCGGTAGAGGTACGACTGCCCCCCCAGGGTGTTCAGGAAGAACCCCGCATATTCATACAACTGCCCGCTGTTGACGTTCAGCTGGTGCCCTGCGCTCCCCTTGACGAGGTAGTGGAACGTAAGCGCCATCAGGGGCTCGATCCGGCTGTGCTCATGGGAAAGGATGTCTTTGAACATCATGATATCGTTCTTCCCCAGTACCCGGTAGAAGTGCGCGGCATTGCTGAGCAGGGAATACAGGTCCCGCGTCTCTCCCGAGACCACGGGCGGACGATAGGCGAGCTTCTCGATCAGGGCATCGAGGTGCTCGAGGAGACCGCCTTCGAGATCATAGGCCTTCATATAGTCCTTTTTCTCGATCTCGGTGCACACTGCGTCCAGCTCGGCCTTCAGCTCGGCAAAGCTTTTTTCGCTTTCCTTACGGGGAATGGGGATCTCGGTTATGGTTGCCGGCCGCTGCACCGGGACCTGTTGCACATCGGCATCCGCCTGCGGTACGGCCTCCTCTCGTTGTATGATGTGAACATTCTCCCCGGGTGAGGGCGATTCATGCTTTTTCTGAAAGAGGTACGTGTCTGCCGCAATGTATGCGCCGACAGCCACGACAACGACAACGATGAGCACTATCCATTTTTTCACGGAGGCACCTCCTTGAAAGAAGACCGGGCAACCGATGTGCCGCTTGTATTTCCCTAACCGAGCAACCCTGTTCCCGCGTGATCCCGGCTGGATGATATCGCGAATCGTCTCCCGGCGTCAACCGGGGAAAACCGCTTTTTTAGGGTGTCGGGCATCGGCGGACAAGGGAAGACTGAGGCATCTGCCCGCCCCATGACCGGGAGGTCCGGACAGGGGAGCAAAGATCTATGGTTTTCTGTCGAGCTCGGACCGGATCGCCCGTGCCATGTCGTGAAGACGGTAGGGTTTCTTCACATATGAACCCGCGCCCAGTTCGAGCGTTTCCTTTACACGGTCCGACTCGGAAAAGCCGCTGACAATGATCGCCTTCTGCCCGGGTCTTATCTCGAGAATCCGCCGGTACGTTTCCAGGCCGTCGATTCCAGGGTCCATGATCATGTCCAGGAGAATCAAGTCGGCGCCGGACTCACCGAGATATTTCACCGCATCTTCTCCGCAGGCCGCCACGTCCACCGTATACCCCAGCTTCTCGAGAAGCCTGCGCGCAATCTCCCGCTGATCGTCCACGTCATCGATCACCAGAATCTTCTCATTGCCTCTCAATGCATCGAGTGAATCTCGGGCATCGGTATCATCCAACCCCCGGCGGGTGATAGGGAAATACAATTCGAAACAGGTGCCTTTTCCCACCGTACTCCTGACATCGATGTATCCCTGATGATCCTTCACCGTGGACCAGATTACCGCCATGCCCAGGCCCGTGCCGCTTCTGCCCATGACCTTCTTGGAGTAGAACGGCTCGAAGATCCGCTTGAGATCTTCAGGGGATATCCCGACGCCGGTATCGGACACGGTCATAACCGCGTACTCGCCCTCTTCGATGAGATCATAGCCGTGAACAGGCGCGTCGACATACCGGTTTTCGGTGGCTACGATCACCACCCCTCCCTTGATCATGGCCTCTGCCGCGTTCGACATAAGGTTCATAAGCGTCTTCGACAGATGGACCTCGGATCCGAGAATGTTCATGAGATCCGGGTCGAGCTGAAGTTCGCAGCGGACATTCCCGTGATACTCCAGAATCCTGTTGCACTCGGGGCTCCTGATGAATTCGCGGATCACGGTATTCAGGTTCACTGTATTGGATATGTTCACTCCCCTTCTAGCCAGTGTGAGCAGATCCTGCACAATGGCCGCGGCCTTTTCACCCGACCGCTTGATCACCTCGAGCGACTTCCGCATGGAGCTGCCTTCCGGAACCTCCATCAGGAGAATCTCCGGATAGCTCACAACCCCGCTGAGGATGTTGTTGAGATCGTGGGCAACGCCGCCTGCCAGCATGCCGATGGCCTCCATCTTCTGCGACCTCTGCAGCTGCATCTCGAGCTTTCTCTTCTCCTCCTCGGCCATCTTGCGCTCGGTGATGTCGCTCCCCACACAGAGAATCTCGGAGAGATTGCCGTCTTTGTCGAACACGGCCTTGTTGCTCCACGAGATCCATGCATTTTCCCCGTTTTTGAGGATGTTCACATTGATCAGCTGGCGGTAGTCCTCGGGGTTCTTCAGAAAGTCGGCGAAGACCAGCGAAAAATCGTTCCCCTCGGCGTCGATGGGGGGCATGAGAAATCCGAGCACCTCCCTCCCGATCATTTCATGCTCCTCGTATCCATAGAACTCTTTTGCATAGGTATTGACAAAGCTGATCCGTCCTTGAGTGTCAAGCCGCATGATGATGCTGTTGGCGCTCTCCACGAGATCGCGGTATTTCTCCTCGCTTGCCTGCAGACGTTCGAACGACCGCGCATTCATGATGCTGATGGCGATCTGCGGCGCGATGCCCATGAGCAGGTTCAGATCGCTCTGCTTGGGCGGACCTGAAAATCTGGTGTTGTCGAGGGAAAGAACCCCCATCGACTCATTCTCGTATACAATGGGCACACACAGAAACGAGCATGCCCCTGCCATCTCAACCAGGCTCCTGCTCCTCTCGGATAAATCTCCGGTAATTTCTTTCACATCATTGACCAGATAAGGCTTCTGATTCTTGAAAGCAAGCACGAAGGGGCCCTTGGATTCGCGGTTGTCCAAATGGAGATCGGCCTCCCTGAAATAGGCCTCCTGATCCGGAGTATACCCGTATCCTGCATGATAGGTAAGGATTGTTTTATCGCTGCTTGCAAGGAGCACCATTCCACGGTCATAGTCGAAGTATTTTTCCAAAGTATTCATCAATGTCTTGAGCAGTTCTCCGATATCGAGCTCTGTGGATATGACCTTTCCCACCTCCTGAATGAGCTCCGCATCCCGGTATCTCTTATCGGATTCTGCAAATAACTTCTCAGCCGCCTGTCCCTGATACTGGACCTGGTTTCTCAGAAGATTGATTTCCAGCTTATAGATGTAACATGAGAGTCCCAGGATGCCTGCCAGGAACGAGACGAGCCAGATACCGTTGACCACCAGTGAGAATGAAAACACCGTGAAGATGCTTGCAATCAGCCCAAAGAGAATGAGGAAGTTCCTTATCTGTTTGAGCCGGTATAAAATCGATTTCTCCCATGAGATGATATATCTGCAGTAATTGTATCCTTCATGGATGCATTCTTTATGTTCAACCTTTGCAAAGACGCCTGTGAAAAAGGTCGCAACCGATTCCATGAGACCATATCGGTTCTGGCACTGGTACGGTTTTTCTTCGACTCCCGGATTCAGGGTGTAGATAGCTTCCACCGAATGTGCCGAGAGTTTTTTTATCTGAATTGCCGTACCCCTGGTGAGTTTGGAGCCGATTCTCCCGAGGAGTTCATAGGCCAGGAGAGGATCCAGAAACGATACAATATACTGTTTTATGGTACCCATGGAGGCCGATGAGGCACCATACCGCCCGACCTCTCGTGCAAGATTTTCGTTTCCGGTCATCCTGTCGAGAATCTCGTGGAATCTGTCCGAGGTCTCCTGGCCGTACCAGAACCCGTCATCGTCTACCTGCGATCGCGATATGCCGGCATATTCAAGAAGCATATCAATATCCAGGTCAGGGTACTTGTCCCTCACATATTCCAGGTATGTTCTCAGGAGCTTGACATTATAGAAGTTATCATGGAGTGCGTGACTGGACATCGAATGGTTTATCTTATGGATTATTCATATAATCGCTTCTCGTTGCCATCTTCTCTTGCCCACCATCGGAATCAACCCTTGGTCTCACCCAGAGACCACCTATGGAGTATCGGTCATCCCGGAGAAAAATATTACCGTTAATTTGTTCTTGAGGAGGTCGCGTGCATCCTCTCACGACCCGAGGATCTTTTTTTTCAGGTAGCTTATACCAAACTTGATCACACTGAATTTGGCTTTTGCTTTGAGGTGCTCAGAATAGTCATCTCCGTATTGAGCATCGAGGACCCAGAGATTATACTTTTTATCATAGATGACGCTCTCCTGATCAGCATAGGATGCCGGATAGATGAGCACAGGGAATTTCTCTGTCTCATACACTTCCCTGGCAATCTCACAGATAATCTTTCTGAGGATGTCCCATGGAACCCCACTGCTGTCCGGAACAAAGACCTTAATGCTGTTCAACAGATCGGATAGATTGACCCCGATGTCTGACTCATCAATGAGAACAAATGCCTTGGTCTGATCTCTGTATGATATCTTCACCAACGAATACTTGCGCTTGAGGCTCACGCGTGCATACATCTCCTCAACAGACTCCTCTCTTGAACCACCCGGGTCCGGACAGAACGCCTTGATCATCAGCCCGCCCAATCTCGCATCATACCACTCCGATAGCTCTTCGATATCACGCGCGGACGTGCCCTGGACTTTCCATCCATTCGGGAAAACATTATCGTCTTGCTTCGAACAGATGAGATGTGCAAACTGATCCATCGAGCAAGCCTTCGGGTTGTTCAACTCCCGGCAAAAACCGCCGAAGAAATAATCCGGGAACCTGTTCTCCGGCCTGAAATAGAAAATCATATAATCCATGCCGACAGCAGGCATCCGGTAGAGACCGTCAAAGTAATTCAGAATGTGTTTCAGCACATAGAGCCCTGTGCGCTTCTTTTCCAAAGGCCTGGCAGCGAGGTGATGTATCATCCATGTCCGGTGATACGCCTTGATGATCGATGCATGACCATACACTATACCATTTCTCTGATAGGTGAAGTACCCGAATATCTCACGTCCTTTCTGATATAACACTTCATATGTTTCTTTGAATCTCTCTCTGTTCTGACAGAGAGAGACATATTTCTTCGGATAGATGAATCCGGACTCAAAGAAAAACTCCCAGAGAGAATCCATGCTTATGTTGCTGGTGAAATTTGCGTGAACATCGTCTGCGTTGCTGAGTATGTCGAATAATTTACTGTAGGTGCTCATGTCCATGTCGATGATGGCGATCCCGAAGCGACAGACGTTTTTTTTGAATTTCTGGCTGTAGATCACCTGTACATCACAGCTCATCCTCATGCTGCCAGCGAGAAGGATATCGACATCGTGAATTATCTGCCCGGGAATCAGAAGGGAGCGGTCTGCATCCTCGTATACGGAGAAGCCGGATGTCGTTATGTCGGATATCTCATAGGCGACCTGCTGATTGCTGAACGGATGCGTGAATACAATCTTGGGTGTCGGAACCAGATTCAATCTGGGATTGCGCAGTTTTCTCCTCTTATAGACAATCCGCTGATCCTCGTAAGGAGTCACCACCACCGAGTGGGGATCATCCTCGGTTCTCACCAGCCTGCATCTGCCGGAATAAATGATCGTGTTTTCTTTATACAGCTCGACCTCGATGTCCTGAGCGGGGTCGTAGCGATATGCCTCGCCCTCATCCAATACGATGCGGAATCCATTCGAACTGAAATCTTCCAGCGCTCCCCCTGCCGTGTGCACGCCTTGCCGCACCCTGACATACACCATGAGCGACCGGAATCTCCTGGATTGCCGTTCGCTGAATACAAATCCCTTCGCACTGATTTGTGCAGAAAAATGCTCCTTCGTGATCTCGAGAATTTCCAGCGGCATGCAGATTATCGACTTCCCGTCATCTATGATCAGATTTTCAATGGTCAGATTCTGCATGTCAAAAGGAAATCCCTCCTGAAACCTGCAAGTCACCTCAGCACTCTGACATGGTTCTGGTGATACCTTGAGAAGATAGCTTTCGCCGCTCTTCCTGTTGACTCCGTTGACGAAAATGCTCCCCCCGACGAAATGGGTATAATTCACTGCGTTCATGAACTTTTTCTGTTTTACACTGCCTTTAGACTGCTTCAAAAGGTCTGTGCGATTAAAGGGTATTGCCGGGAAATGTGACTGATGGTCCACAGCACTGGAATTTTTGCTTACCAAAGCTTCCATGGAATCTATTTTTCTGTCCATGACTGCCCCTACTTATGCTCATCCGTTTGTTATTCTTTTCTTTGCCACCGATCAACCCACCACCATGACATCCAGACAGACAACGATAATCCCTTTGTCAGTCGTATTACAGAAACATATAAACCCATCTCTCAGAAGGAAGTCAATAAACCTGGATCTTCTGACAAATATTTTACAAACATCAGTCGCGAACATGAACCGGAAAGAACGGGGATATCGAAGAAATCAAACCCCTGAGGGCCGGCACAACCAATGCGTACGCAGGTTGTCTCCATGCACCGCTCATCTTATGGTTTCTTTCCGGTGCATATGACCAGCGGGGTATAGGTGAAACGCCTGGGATCATGGAAAAACGCATTGAAATCCTTGAAAAAACCCTGATAACCGCCGGGATAGCTGTCGAAGAGATCCCCTGCCTTGCGTGAGGCCATCTCCACTTTCTTGATCCAGTTGAAATCGTCACTGGATTTAAGATCACCGAAAATGAGGTGATGCGGAATCATATGGACATTGATGTCTTTGAACCCGAGATCGTACAGGCAGGTATAGAGCTTTCTCCCCACGAATGCATCGAAATTGTACTTTCCCGCCATACGCTCCACGAGTTTGTGGAGTATGCGCTCCATCTGATCCGGCAGAGGATAATGGCCCAGACAGTTGTGATCCAGATCCAGCAGGCACAGGGTTCCGCCGGGCTTCAGAGAGCGGGCCGTGTTTTCGATGATATCCACTGCACCTTGCAGGTAATACTCGAGCACGAACCGTATCCAGATAAAGTCAAAGGCGCCCAGACTGCCGAGGTCGCCCCGCAGATCCATCAGATGAAACTCGATGCCTTCTTCTTTTTCGTAATGGCTCTTGGCGAATTCGATCCTGTCCGGGGCGAAATCGACCCCCACGGCCCGCCCTCCGGGTTGCACCAGTGAATGGAGCACGGTTGTGGTCTTTCCGGAACCGCACCCGCCATCGAGCACCCGGGCTCCGGGTTTGATCCCGCACAAAAGGGCCTGCCGCCTGACCGCTTCGATATCGGTCTTGATGTCGAGGCGATAGGCCTCCTGGTGATTTTCCATCAGATATTCATAAGTATCGCTCATGATGCAGCCCCTCTCTTTTCATAGTCTTCATTGCTGATCACATGAACAATTGTTCACATAATAACTTTCAATCTCGCTGGTGGCAAGATCATACTTCCGGATTTTTTTTGCCGGCCCCTGTTTTCTCCCTGGCCCTCCTGCTCCGCTTCATCTTCTGCCTGCGTATCTTCTCGATTTTCCGCGCACGGGGAGACTCCCTCCCCAGTATCGAATCCTCGATCTTGTCGGCCAGGAGGCGGCGGGCAAAGAAGCGGTTCGCCTCCCGTGACCGGGATTCCTGGCACTTCACCTCGATGCCGGTGGGCAGGTGCTTCAGATAGACACATGCAGCGGTCTTGTTGACCTTCTGGCCTCCCCTCCCCCGGGCGTGGACGAATCGCTCCTGGATGTCGACTTCACGAATACCCAAAGAAGCCATCCGGTCTTCCAGATCTCTGACCTTCTCCGGACTGACGAACTGACCACTCACAGGAATTTCCGCCCTCCCCTCACGTGAGAACACGGCCGCCGGTTTGCGGGTCTGAAGATCTCAGTAAATGTAGAGCACATAGTAGGCGGTGAACAGCAGATACACGATGGCCGCGCCGAGTATGAACGGCCACTTCCCGCTGAACGAAGCCGGGCCGAAGAGCCAGTAATGGCAGTGTCTGCACCGGATAAACCACCTGCGGGGTACCAGACCCTTGCAGTGGGAACAGTAGTAAAACTTTCTACCCTGCCGCATCTCGCGGTCCCGGATGTTCTGCTGCAGGGAGGCCTTGACATTGAGGTCTGTCCGGCAGTTGGGACACTTGACGTGCATGGGTTGGAAATCATCCCACACCACTTTTTTCCCGCATGAACGACATTTTATCACAATCATGGAAGCTTCACGGTCCTCTCTGTCTTCATCAGGGGCTCCTGCATCCACCTGCCGCCCCGGATGACATCCAGGACAAGCCGTAATCTATCAGAACCGCGGTTCATCAGCAATGTTATTGTGTTGTCTCCCTTGACGAAACGAACGTCCAGCGGAGGATCTCCCTTGACATGGAGCTCGTGCGGAAGGAGATTTCTGTCCACGACAAGCGTGCCCCATGTGTAGGTCACGGAGGTACGCCCGTCGAGCGAGCGCCTCCAGAGGTACCGCATATCGGGCGGTTCCCCGGCAACGAGGCCCAGGAACTGATCCAGGGGGACCGCGTACTGCCTGACCGCTCTCCCCCACATGTCATGAATCGTCACCTCACCCTCGGTGATGCCCACCGAATAGGCAACCAGACCGCCCGGCCCGTAGACCTGGGCAAAACCCTGCTCGGGTGAGTTGACGGCCAGGGCCCCGTCAAAACTCAAGGCGCGCCCCTGGACTGTCGCCGACCCGGTGAACGAGGCCCGGAACGGGTAGGTGCTGTCGGGCGGCACCTCCAGCGAGGCGCAGCCGCCGAGGACCGCGAACCACAGGGCGAGAAAGGCCGGGAATTTTCTCATACGCATCTTGTCCATTGTATAGAAGAGCGCCGGTCAAATACAACAGGTATTGACACAGGGAAAATCATCATTAATTTATAACGTATTATGATCGAACGGGTACTGATACCCACAGATTTCAGCGAATCGTCCCGCCATGCGCTGAAATATGCCGTCGACCTGAACAAGCTGCTCAGACTCACGACAAGGCTCTATCTCTTGCACGTGCTCCAGGACTTCACCGAGTTTTCGGAATACGACCTGAGCCCCACGATCCTTCCCCAGCTCTATGTCGAGTTTGAGGAGAATGCCGCCAAACGGCTCGAGGAAATGGTGGGCACTATAGTTCCTCAGGATGTGCGGTGCGACACGTACATCCTCCACGGTGTTCCCTTCCATGAGATCATCCGGTTCGCCCACCAAGAGCGGATCGATCTGATCATCATCGGCACCCGCGGGAGAACCGGGATCAAGCACGTCCTGTTCGGCCATACCGCCGAGAAGGTGGTGAAGAAGTCACCCTGTCCGGTGCTCTCGGTCAGGCACCCGGACACGGTCTTCGCCATGCCTTGAGAACGCCGCTCTCAGGCCCGGGTCCGAAGAGGCACCTTGGCTCCGGTCAGTCTATGGGGCTGATGGGGCCTTCCACGTCTCCGTGGATGTACTGTATGATCAGAGGATCGGACGTGCTCCTGAACGTTTCCGGAACCCCTTCGAAGACGATCCTGCCCCGGTAGAGCATGGCCATGTAATCGGCCATGTCGAGTGCGCCCTGGATATCGTGGCTGATCACGAGAAAGGTGCCGCCCGTCTTCTTCTGGACCTCGCAGATGAGCATGTTGATCGCCCGGGAGATCACCGGATCGAGCCCGCTGGTGGGTTCGTCGAAAAAGATGAACCGGGGGTTCATGGCCAGTGCACGGGCAAGACCGACCCGTTTCTTCATCCCTCCGGAGAGTTGCGACGGCATCTTCTCCTCGATGCCCGAGAGGCCGACGTCTCTCAGCAGCCTGGCCACCTCACGCGTGATCTCGTCCTTTGAGAGCTTCGTGTGCATGGTGTAGGGAAACGCCACGTTCTCACCCACGGTCATGGAGTCGAAGAGCGCAGCGTCCTGAAAGCAGACCCCGAACTCCTTCCTGACATCCTTAAGATCGATCTCTTTCAGGACGGTGACATCTCTGCCGTCGATGAGGATGCTGCCGGAATCGGGTTTGATCAGACCGAGAATGTGTTTCATGAGCACGCTCTTGCCGGTTCCGCTGGGGCCGATGATGACCGTGATCCCGCCTTCGGGGATGCCCAGGTTCAAGCCGGAGAAAACTGTCTGGCCCTTGAAAGACTTGTACAGAGACTGTATCCGGATCATGATTTCCCCAGCCACGAGGTCTGATAGAGGTCTCGCCTCCGGTGGGCCAGAAGCGGGAACTTCTCGCGGATGAGCTTGATCTCTTCCAGGTCGATGTTCACCACGTCCAGAACCTCGGCTGCGCCTGCATCGTGGAGAACCTGGCCCCATGGCGAAGCGACAAGGGAGTGCCCATAGGGGACATACCCGAGTCCGGGATTGTACGCCGGCTGCACGCCCACCACAAAGCCCTGTATCTCCAGGGCCCTGATCCGCACCAGCATCTCCCAGTGCGCGGTGCCCGTTGCGAGGGAGAACGCGGCGGGAACAAAGAGCATCCTGACGTTTCTGTCCGCCAGGATCTGGGCCACCGGCGCAAAGCGGACATCATAGCACACGACCACCGAGGCTGCTCCCCACGGGGTTTCGAACACCCCCAGGCTATCGCCCGGCCTGATGACGTCAGATTCCCTTACCGCGGGGCCGCCCGGGGGGCTGCAGTCGAAGAGGTGCACCTTGTCGTGGTGATAGATCTCCTCGCCGCTGCAGTCAAAGACAAACGACCTGTTGAAAAAACGCTTTCCGTCCCCCTCCCAGGGCATGGACCCCGCGACGATCAGGATACCGTGCCGCGCCGCCCGCTGCCGGAGACCCTCCACCGCCCTGTGTGCGAGAGGAGCGGCACTGCGGATGGAGACAGGCTCATAGGGGGTGAAGAACATCTCCGGAAGGACCGCGATCACTGCGCCCCTGTCCGCGGCCTGATCGATCATGGCATATGCCCGGTTCAGGTTGTCTTCAAAATCATATCCCTGCCGGATCTGGCATATGCCTATTGCCACCGTATCCATCGGAACTCCTTTTTATACGTGAGATGCTCAAAAGAGCGCTTCCCGATCTAATACTACAGTGGCGGAGTCCGGTACAAGATTGGGATCAGAATCGGGGTCAGGTCTCAACATATGACACCGTGACACCGGGAATGTCATATGTTGAGACCTGATCCCATGACTGATTACCACTGTAGTACTAACACCTGTGATATCGGCAAACCCGGGACTTCGTCAATAATTTTCCCGTAACCGGCGCAGGGCACGAACAGTTGCGAGGGACGATCGGCCTGCCGCTCAAGGAGAATGGAATCAAGAAAACAGCGAATTCAGTGCATTGACGAGGCGTCTCGACTTTCCGTGCTTGGGAAGCCAGACACTGACCTTGGTCCAGGGGGTCCGGATCTCCCTCATCCACTCCCTGATCGATCCGGGCGCCATGTGAACACAGAAAAACTCGTTCCAGGAATTGATATACAGAACATCGACCTCGTGGATGGCATCAAAGGCGCTCGGCCTTTCCATGTTGCCCACGAGCACAACCCTCTTGATAAATTTCTTGTCCATGAGCGCCTCCCGGTCGAGCCCCATGGAGTTGGCGTCCGGAATCTGGGTGTCCAGCTCCCTCAAGAGGGCCTGAATATCCGAGAGCGCCACGCCGGTGGTGTTGGGCACCATGTGGAAGGAGGTCGAGGTATCGAACCTCTTGTTGTAGACCAGCCAGGCGAGTATCTTCACCACCCTTTCGGCGCTCATGATGGGATTTTCCTTCTTCCTGTCGGGATACGAGCCGTAGATATGCCATCTCCGGTTCTTGTAGGCGAAAAAGATCTCCTCGTAGGCAGGTTCTCTTCTCTTGACCCGTTTTTCCGACTCGATCTTGTTCTCCTTGGCCACATAGAAGGCCTCGACCCTTCTTCGCAGCACCTCCATCTCAACGTCCTGATCGAGCTGCGAATCCAGGAGAAAGGACTTGGCCCTGCGGATCAGGAGCACGGTGGTCCGCTTGAGATAGTCGTGGAGATCGTCTCCAAAGGCCCGGTATTTCTCGACGCTCCACTCATGGAAGCGATTCATATCTCGGATAAAGCCCATGGGCCAGTTCCATTTCTTCACGACCTCCACCATCATGACGGTCTTGTCCTGCTGGTTGACCCGGAGGAGATCGTTGGTGGTGATGGAGGGCGACACCTTCAGATAAAAACACTTTCTCAGCAGATCGATGGTCCTTTCGTCTCCCCGGTTGCGATAGTAGTCCTCCACGCGCTGGAAGATCTCCATGTAGGGGTCGATGATCTCGTCCTGCGAGTCCTGCATGACGTGTTTCTTCAGCTCTTCGCACAAAAGAACATCCTCGCCGGAACGGTCCAGGTAGGTTGCGGCCAGCGCCATCTTCAGCACGGATTTCAGCGGATCGTCCAAGGCCTTGTGCATCTGCCACAGGGCCGCCCCGAGCAGCTCCTGCTCAGGGACCGAGGTGAGATTGCCCATGTCGATGAAGTCCATGTACTCGAACTGGAGCGACCGTGCGAGATATGCGATGGTCTGCTCGTAGGCGTCGTCTCCGTGATCGGCGGGCGTAACCCACCATACGGGAACCCTGCCCTCGATCAGGGTCAAGGTGCGATAGAATTCCTCTTTGAGTATGCTCTTCAGAGCCGAACCCGCCCCTTCCTGCGACACGGTCCCAAAATTGTTTCGCCTGATGTTGTTGATATCCATCAGAAAGAAATGCAGATCAATGATATACTGGCTCGATATCCAGCGCTTGAGGGCCTTGAGCTTTCTCTCCAGCAGCCTGAGCCGGGGTTTGCCTATGGCGTCGGAATCCACGACCACCCAGATGTCGTAATCGGATTCTCTGGTCTGCCCGAGGCTGCCCACGGATCCGATCGTGAAGAGGCCCTCGATTTCACGGTTCCGGGGCACCAGGTTCCTTACCTCTCCGGGCCGCAGGCGGATGGGGGAGAAAGTGCCCAGACTATTGATGGTGTTCGCCGGCCATTCCATGCACTTGACGCCGCAGGGACAGTCGTCTCCGCCGGTGTAGCCGGGCAGCGCGGGGTGATTGATGTGAATGCACAAGGGGAAGAGATCCAGAATGACCCTGGACCCGAGAGGGTCGTTCAACTCCATCAACCGCTTTTTCCGGCGGTTGTAATGGGTGAACGCCCTGACTCCGGCGGCGACCTTGGCTTCGAAATCCATCATGTACGAGCGTTATCGCGTGAATACCCACCCGACTTTAATCGCATGATCAGCAGAATCACCCCTGCCGCCACCATCGCGAGGGAAAGGATCTGGCCCATGGTGATGGACGCGACGATGAACCCAAGCTGGGGGTCAGGCTCGCGAAAAAACTCGAGGACAAAGCGTATGAGGCCGTAGCCTGCAAGGAACACCGCAATGAGCACGCCTCGAGTGCGCACCTTCCTGCTCAGGAAAAAGAGGACCACGAACAGCACGATGCCCTCGAAGAACGCCTCGTAGAGCTGCGAGGGATGCCGTGGCAGCCCCCCCGCCCCGGGGAAGACCATGCCCCAAGGCACGTCCGTAACCCTGCCGTAGAGCTCGGCGTTGATAAAGTTCCCTATCCGCCCGAAGAACAGCCCTGGGGTCGCTGCCAGGGCACCCATGTCGGCAAGCATGACGAGCGATTTTTTCCGGAGCCGGCTGAACAGCCAGCCGCCGAGAACCAGCCCGATGAGGCCGCCGTGGAACGACATTCCCCCTTCCCAGATGGCCAGGCACTTCAGGGGATGGGAAAGATAATATCCAAAGTTGTAGAACAGGCAGTACCCGAGCCTGGCCCCGATGATGAGACCCACAACTCCATAGGCGAGCAGGTCTTCTATCTCCTTCTTGTCCATGTCGTAATTTTCGCGCCGCGAAAGATGCACCAGGACAAAGTACGCGCACACGAACCCGATGATGTACATCAGCCCGTACCAGCGGAGCTGCAAAGGCCCTATCTCGAAGAAAACCGGATCGATCTGGGGATACCTCATGGCAATGTGCTTCTCACAGAAGTCGCTTTCAAGTCAAGGTCCCGAGCAGCGAGGCGGCCATGCATCCCTGCAGTCTTTCCGAAAATCCAGAAAAACCGCAAAAAAGGGCACATGGTGTTGTCACGCCATGATTGGGCATCCTGGACATTTCCTCTCGCCTATAATCACAGACCATTTTTTCACAATACACTCCCGGTCAGCCTTGACTAAATTACATCGAATTGTTATTGTCTTATTTTAAATAAAGGGGATACATTCATGTTTAAAGTTGGTGATACTGTTGTTTACCCGGCCCACGGGGTGTCTGAAGTGGAAGCCGTCGAGACCCGGGAGATATCCGGAAATTCGATTTCCTTTTTCATCCTGAAGGTTCTGGATACACAGATGACGGTCATGGTCCCGGTGACGAATGTCGAAAATGTGGGTATACGTGAGCTCATCGATAAAAAAGGGATTGAGAAGGTGCTCGACATTCTCAAGGAACGTTCCGTATCCGTCGATAATCAGACATGGAATCGACGTTACCGGGAATATATGGAGAAAATAAAGAGCGGTTCCGCATTTGAAATTGCCGAGGTCCTCAGGGATCTGAACATCCTGAAGCGAGGCAAGGAGCTCTCCTTCGGGGAGAGAAAGATGTACGATACGGCCAGGAATCTCCTGGTGAGCGAAATCGCTATATCGAAGAGCCTCGACAAGGCCGATGTTGAGAAGATGCTCCTGGAGGCAATGGGAAAGCTGGAGCCTCAAACTACCACTTAGAATAGGATTGGCATATTATGAAATGGTTTCTTCGTATCGCAGTGGCTCTCGTGGTCTTCTACGGGGCGTTCATGTACGCGTCCCTGCACATGGAAGGCGGCATCTGGCTCATCCTCCTGCCCGGCATTGCAGAGGCGTGTCTGCTCCTGGTCTTCATCGGCGAGATCAGGGGGCTCAAGTTCCACCCCATGGCCTACGTGGGCGGGTTCCTGGGTGCCATCCTCGGGCTCGTGATCGGCAGCCTGCTGGGATATGTGCTCCTGAGGCTCGAAGGCGGCCTCTTCCTGTTCATCCTCATCAACTCGCTCTTCGCCTACATGGGCTATACCATCGGCCATGCCTGGGGCAAGGAGTTGGGCGATCTTCCGTTCTTCCATCAGAAGGCGCGCGGGGATCACCCCCGGAGAAAGATCCTGGATACCAGCGTGATCATCGACGGCAGGGTCCCGGATGTCTACGATGCCGGTTTCATCGAAGGTACCCTGGTCGCACCCCAGTTCATCCTGAACGAGCTCCAGCACATAGCGGACTCCTCGGACCCTCTCAAGCGGACCCGCGGCAGAAGGGGGCTGGACATCCTCAACCGGCTCCAGAAGAACCCCCAGGTCCAGTTCGAGATCGTGGACAAGGACTTCCCCAAGATCAAGGAGGTGGACTCCAAGCTCATCGCACTTGCCAAGGAGCTCGACGCCGATGTGCTCACCAACGACTTCAACCTCAACAAGGTCGCGCAGATCCAGGGGGTGAACGTGCTCAACATCAACCAGCTCGCCAATGCGGTCAAGCCCATCGTGCTGCCCGGCGAGAGTCTGTCGGTCACCATTGCCAAGCAGGGCAAGGAAAAAGGCCAGGGCGTCGCCTATCTCGAGGACGGAACCATGGTGGTGGTCGAGCAGGGAGAGCCCCTGCTCAACAAGAGCGTCGAGGTGACGGTCACGTCCATCCTCCAGACCCCGGCAGGCCGGATGATATTCGCAGCCCTCAAAACGAACGGCAGCTGACCCATGGCAACGAGCGCGGTCATCGTAGCCGGCGGGAGCGGGACCCGCTTCGGCCGGAAAAAGCAGTTTCTCGATCTGGGCGGAGTTCCGCTCATCCGCAGGACCGTGGATGCCTTTGCCTCCCATGACGCGGTAGATGCCGTCATCGTGGCGGTGCCGCGTGAAGACATGGACCTGACGAGTCGGATGCTTGCAGGCGCCGCACTCGCGGTGCACATCGTGCAGGGCGGCCGGACCAGGCAGGAATCGGTGTACAACGGCCTGCTCAACATCGAAGGAGCCGGGCTGGTGCTGGTGCACGACGCGGTGAGGCCCCTGGTGACCGGGAAGCTCATCTCCCGGGTGCTCGAAGGACTCGGTGAGGGTGATGCGTGCATCCCCGCCCTGGCGGTCTCCAGCACCCTCAAGGAGGTCCGGGAAGGGGTGGTCGTCCGGACGGTCTCCAGATCGAACCTCTACGAGGTGCAGACCCCCCAGTCCTTTCCTGTCCTCAAAATCCTGGAGGCCCACACCCTGGCGCGGCAGAGAGGCGTCCTGGATGCCACGGACGACAGCGCCGTCATGGAGCTGGCAGGAGGAAGGGTCCGGGTCGTGGAGGGTGATCCCTTCAATATCAAGATAACGGTCGGAAAAGACCTTGAGATCGCGGAGGCCATGCTGACATGCCGTACCGGGTCGGTATAGGCTACGACATCCACCGTCTGGTCCAGGGGCGGGCCCTTGTCCTGGGCGGGGTCGCCATCTCCTTTTCCAAAGGGCTGCTCGGACACTCCGACGGCGACGTGGTGGTCCACGCCGTGTGCGACGCCCTGCTCGGGGCGTGCGCGCTCGCCGACATCGGGGTCCTGTTCCCCGACACCGCGGCAGAGACCAAGGACATGTATTCCCTGGACATGCTCGGAATCATCCGGGAAAAGATCCGGCAGGACTTCGCGGTGGTCAACATCGACGTCAACTGCATCTGCGAGCAGCCCAGACTCGGAAAGTACCGGGACTCGATGATCGCCAACATAGCAGGTGCATGCATGATCGATCCGAAGGATGTCTCGGTGAAGTTCCGGACCAGCGAGGGCCTGGGAGAAATCGGCGCGGGCGAGGCCATTGCGGCCCAGGCCGTGGTTCTGGTAAAAAGAACTCTCGTCTTATAAGGAGCGCGATATGAGTATATCTCTGTACAACACCCTCTCGAAGAAAAAAGAGCCCTTCACCCCGCTTGCGGGGAACAAGGTGGGAATGTATGTCTGCGGCGTCACGGTCTACGATATGTGCCACATCGGACATGCCCGGTCCCTGGTCGTGTTCGACGTGATCGCCCGCTTCCTGCGCAGAAAAGGCTATGACCTCACCTATGTGCGCAACTTCACCGACGTGGACGACAAGATCATCGCCCGGGCCAATCAGCTGGGCGCCGGCTACAAGGAGATCGCCCAGAAATACATCGACGAGTTCAACACCGATATGGAGATTCTCAAGGTGAAGCCGGCCGACATCGAGCCCCGGGCGACCGAGCATATCGAGCAGATCATCGCCATGATCGAGAAACTCGAATCAAAGGGTCTCGCCTACAAGGCCGCCGACGGCAGCGTGTACTTCGATGTCTCGGGCTTCCGCGAGTACGGCAAGCTCAGCGGCAGGGACACCGACGAGATGATTGCGGGCGCCCGGGTCGAGATCGACGAGAACAAGAAGAACCCTCTCGACTTTGCCCTGTGGAAAAAGAGCAAGGAGGGCGAGCCCTGGTGGGAGAGCCCGTGGTCCAAGGGCAGACCCGGCTGGCACATCGAGTGCTCGGCCATGAGCACCCATCTCCTGGGCCCCACGCTCGACATCCACGGCGGCGGCAGGGACCTGGTCTTCCCGCACCATGAGAACGAGACCGCCCAGTCCGAGGGCACCTATGGAGTTCCCTTCGTGAGGTACTGGGTGCACAACGGCTTCGTGACCGTGAGCGGCGAGAAGATGAGCAAATCACTGGGCAACTTCCTCACCATCCGGGAGCTCGTCAAGGAGGTGCACCCGGAGGCCCTGCGCCTGCTCCTGGTCTCTCACCACTACCGCAGCCCCATCGACTTCTCGCCCGATGCGGTCCAGACCGCAAGCCAGGGCCTGGTGCGCTTCTACGAGATGCTCGACCGGGTGAACAGCGCCGCCGCCAAGGCCGGGGAATCGCGCATCAAACCCCTTGCTGAGTCGTTCGAGCAGAGCTTCGACGAGGCCATGAGCGACGACTTCAACACAGCCCTTGCCGTTGCCCGCATCCACGAGCTCACCACCGAGATCAACAAGGCCCTCGACGAGAGCCCGGCCGTCTCCCCGCAGGACAAGGCCGCCCTCGAGTCCGTGGTATCGCTGATCTCGGATGTCCTGGGCATCCTGGAGGAAGCCCCAGGGAAGTTCCTCGACCGGGTCAAACGCTCCGGCATCGACGAGACCGGCCTCACCGCGCCCGAGATCGAAGCCCTCATCGAAGAACGCAACGCTGCCAGAAAGGCAAAGGACTTCCGCCGGGCCGACGAGATCAGGGACACGCTCAAGGAAAAGGGCATCCAGCTCAAGGACACCCCGGAAGGAACCCTCTGGGAAAAGCTCTAAGAAAGAATTCGGGGACGGGTTCACATTAAATCGGGACGGGAGAATTCGGGGACGGAGAATTCGGGGACGGGTTCACATTAAATCGGGACGGGGGCATCTCCTGTTAGGGAACGGGCCCAAGCAAGGGATCCAGGCCCGCCCTTGTCATCCGCGCTCTTCTGAACAGTGAAGCCCGCAAGAATGCGGGATGATCCGGGCTTTCACCCCGGATGCCCCTCTCCCTGCCTGCTCAGCCCGACCGCCCTGCGCTGTCGCGGCCGGAGGAGAACGCATCGGTGCGGGCACAGGCCGATGGAGGAAAATGCCCCGGAAAAATCAATGCACTGCGCGTATCCGGACACCCCTTCTCCTGCCGGGAAGAACAGTGGTATGGCCCGTAAATACAGCATTGACAGGTATCGAGTCATCAGTCAGGATATGAACAAAAAACAGCGCGTCACCCTCGGGTGCTGCGGGAAACGGCCGGATTTTTCGCTGCTGCTCGAAAACCCGCCCGCTTGAGGTCGTGACCGGCAAGGAACAGGATACAAGACACATCATGAGATTCAAGCTCGTTTCACCCTTTCAGCCCCAGGGGGACCAGCCCGCCGCCATCGATGCCCTGACCGAGGGCATCGACAAGGGCATAAGGGATCAGGTGCTTCTGGGCGTCACCGGCTCCGGCAAGACTTTCACCATGGCGTGCGTGATCGAGCGCTTGAACCGGCCCGCGCTGGTCATCGCACCGAACAAGATCCTCGCGGCCCAGCTCTACGGCGAGTTCCGCGAGCTCTTTCCAGATAACGCGGTGGAATATTTCGTGAGCTACTACGATTATTACCAGCCCGAGGCCTACGTGCCCTCGCGCGACCTCTATATCGAGAAGGACTCGGCCATCAACGAGGACATCGACAAGCTCAGGCACCGGGCCACCCGTGCGCTGTTCGAGCGGGAGGACTGCATCATCGTAGCGTCCGTGTCGTGCATCTACGGTCTGGGCTCTCCCGAGGCGTACTCGGGCATGCTCCTCTACCTGGAGGAAGGCAGGGGCCTGAGCCGCAGCGACATCCTGAAGAAACTCGTGGAGATCCAGTACGATCGCAACGACTATGACTTCTCCCGCGGCACGTTCCGGGTACGGGGAGACGTGATCGACATCTTTCCCGTACACGAGGAGGACACGGCCATCCGGGTGGAGCTCTTCGGGGACGACATCGAGTCGATCTGGCAGATCGACACCCTGAGGAACAAGAAGCTCCGCAGGCTCTCGCACTTTCCCATCTACCCCGCCTCGCACTACGTGACCCCGCGATCCCTGCTCCTCGACGCCATGGACGGCATCCGTGAGGAACTCAGGGAGCGCATAGCCTACTACCATGCGGAAAACCGGCTCATCGAAGCGCAGCGGATCGAGGAGCGCACCAACTACGACCTGGAGATGCTCATGGAAACCGGGGCGTGCCGGGGCATCGAGAACTATTCGCGCCACCTCACCGGTCGTCTGCCCGGACAGCCGCCGCCCACCCTCATGGACTATCTGCCCAAGAACACCACCGTGTTCCTCGACGAGTCGCACGTGGGCGTTCCCCAGCTCATCGGCATGTACCGGGGCGACCATTCCCGTAAATCCACCCTGGTGGACTACGGGTTCCGGCTGCCCTCGGCCCTGGACAACCGGCCGCTTCGGTTCGACGAGTTCAACTCTCTGGTGAACACCCTGGTATATGTCTCTGCCACGCCGGGCAACTATGAAATCAGGCAGTCGAAAGGCAGGATCATCGAGCAGGTGGTGCGGCCCACCGGGCTGCTGGACCCGCAGATCGAGATCAGGCCTGCGAACTCCCAGGTGGACGACCTCTACCGCGAGATCACCACCCGGATCGAGGCCGGCGAGCGGGTGCTGGTAACCACACTCACCAAGCACATGGCCGAAGAACTCACCGACTACTATCTCCAGCTCAACCTCAGGGTGAAGTACCTGCACTCCGACATCGATACCCTGGAGCGCATCGAAATCATCAAGGGCCTGCGCGAAGGCACGTTCGACGTTCTCATCGGCATCAACCTCCTGCGCGAGGGTCTGGATATCCCGGAGGTATCGCTGGTGGCGATCCTGGATGCCGACAAGGAAGGCTTCCTGCGCTCGGAGCGGTCACTGATCCAGACCGCGGGCAGGGCCGCGAGAAACGTCAACGGTAAGGTGATCATGTATGCCGACACCCGCACCGACTCCATCGAAAAGTCCACCTCCGAGACCCTGCGCCGGAGAGAGAAGCAGAAGGAGTACAACCGGATCCACGGCATCACGCCCACCACGATCAAGAAGAATATCAGAGATATCCTTGCATCTATTTACGAGAGAGATTATGCAGACATGACGGCGACCATAGGCACTTCTCTGGGCAAGGTGGAGGTGGGCAAGCTCAAGCAGACCATTGCCGAGCTCGACAAGAAGATGCACGAGGCCGCCGCCGACCTGCGGTTCGAGGAAGCAGCGTCCTTGAGGGACGAGATCAAGCGCCTCACCAGGATCGCACTGGTCACGGAAGGATAGGATGTGAACCGGACAGCCATCGAGAGCCTGGGGTACGAGGTACGGAAGATTCCCCCGTACACCGTTGTCTACCACCCCTCGCTTCCCCAGCTGCCGGACCTGTTGTCGGGCCGGCCCGTGCTCGGGACGGACACGGGCTTGAGCGGCAGGGCATCCATCCGGTTCATGGAGCCCGGCCTGGTGGTCCGCACCCTGACCCATGGCGGGGCCTTGAGAAATGTCTTCAAGACGCGGTTTCTCACCCTTAACCGGAGCCTCCAGGAGCTTCAGAGCAGCGCATATCTCATCTCGCAGGGCATCCCCACCCCGGAGATCGTGGGCCTTCGGTTCAAAAAGAACGGCATGTTCTATGCCATGGAGATCATCTCCCGGATGATCCCGGAATCAGTCGATCTGCTCGCCTTTCTGGAGCAGTTTCCGAATGGCGGATCGGCCGTTATCAGGAAAACCGGCGCGCTCATCCGCGATATCCACCGCGCTCAAGTCTACCACGCCGATCTCCACGTAAAGAACATCGTCCTGGATAAGGAACAAAAACCCTGGATCATCGACCTGGACAATGCCTACCGGTTCATCGACCTCCCCTTTATCCTGAGATACAAGAACACCAGGCGCTTCATCCATTCGTTGAAGAAGTGGGATAAAAGAGGTCGGATACGCCTGCCCCGGGGCTGGAAGCAGACCTTTATGGAGGGGTATACCGGGCAGAGCCGGTAGGGGTGCCCGCCAGAGGGCCGTGAGTGCGGTCTTCCCTCCGGAATGTTCAAAGGCCTGTGCATTCACAGGCCTCCTGCAGCAAGTGATAATAAAAATCCGTTGCTAAAAACAGAGACATCGATCCCGGAGAGGGAATCGATCAACCCCGCATCTTATCTCCGGACTCGGCCCCCTCGACAAACCCCCTGATGGTTTCCTTCACGTCGTCCATGAGCCGGTCCCTCGTCTCGAGGGTATAGGCCGAGGCGTCTATGGGCATACCAATGGTAACCTGAACGTCCTGGTTCAGAAAGAAATCCCAGGTGCCGGGTCTCAGGATCTTCTCCGAGCCGCTGATCCCGACCGGTATGATCGTGGCACCGGTCTGGATGGCCACCATGAACCCGCCTTTCTTGAATTCCCCAATGCTCCCGTCCCGAGACCTGGTTCCTTCCGGGGCGACCCAGAGCACGATCCCGCCCCTCATCTGCTCCTTGGCATAGTCCAGGTCCCTGATGGCCTGCGCGTGATCGTGTCGGTCGATGGAGAGAAACTCCGACGCCTTGAGGCCTTTCCCCCAGACAGGAACCTTGAAGAGCTCTTTTTTGGTGAGCATGCGTATGCTCCCGGGCAGAGACACGAAAATGAGCGGGATGTCGTAGTGGCTCCGGTGATTCGACATGATAATATAGGGTGTGCCCGGGCTCACCGTGACCTGGTGCGGATTGTTGATGTGCACCCTGGCGCTGACGTTTTTCAGCAGGGATCCTGACCACCAACGCAGCACCCTGTCGGCGAAACCCCGCTCGTATGTCCGCGTAAAACGCATGTACAGTACCAGGATCGATATGCCTAGCGTCGCGACTATCCCTTGGGCCATGATCCACGACTTCCGGAAAAGTGATGCCTTCACCTGGTGCAACCTCCTCTCCCCCCGCCCGGGGCTGAAGATCCGCCGGGGCACGAGCTCCGGTGTTTTTCCGGCGGACTTAATAAAAAATAGTGTGCTTCAGTGATCTGAATGCGGGCACGAGTTTTTCTTCTGCTTCTGCCCGGCCGCTTTTTTCCTGAAAAAATCACGCTCCTTGATGAGGTGACCGGCGAGTTCGGAAAACGTCCATTCCATGGACTGCTTTGTCACCACTGCGTAGATGGGCTGGGGAAGACTCCAGTCCTTTGCCTCGCGCATCACCCGGTGGATCACCGGTGCCTCGACCTGGTAGAAGAGCATGATCTTTTCATCGCACGCATACGCCTGGTCCGATTTTTTGTCCGTAAACAGGATCTCGTGCACCGGGAGGTTACCCTGGTCAGGCTCGATCACCTGAACCTCGGGAGCCCCGACTGCCTGAAAGAACCCGTCGAGGGTCAGCATTTCCTCGTATGTATAGTTCCAGAGCAATACCCTGGGGCTGGTGTTCATATGCAGCTCCTTTTGCCTTCAAGATATTCCGGCCGCTCTCTCCTTCTCCGCTCTTTCAAGGGTGTGCGTGAGAGGAGGCCGCCTGGCTTCCTGACCTGAAAAAAGCGCAAGAAAAGAATGGAGTTAGAATATAGTATAGCGATGAAGAAACATCAAGGGACAATTTTGACTATGCATGGTGACGAGTGCGGAAAAAGAGGATATGCTTTACTAATGATCCGGCTTCGTACTACCGATACAGAGGTGATACAAGACAGGAGGTAGTGTACCCATGAGATGCGCCAAATGCGGTTATGTCAGCTTCGATTATCTGGACCGCTGTAAGAGCTGCGGAGACGACCTCGTTCCCGCGAAGATCAAGCTGAATATCTATACCAAGCAGCCCGAGATCGACATCGACGATGAGGGATTTGCGGTTGGCAAGGTGGAGGAAGAACGCAGGGACCTGCTCGGCGAAGGCCAGACAGCTGCCAGGCAGGATGTCTCCATGGAAGAGGTTCTCATGGAAGATGGGGAAAAGCTCGAAAGCTTCAACTTTGAAGACGACGAAAACGCTTGACAACCATCCCCGTTTTCAATAGACATTCTCCTGTTGCCGAGGTAGCTCAGTAGGTAGAGCAGAGGACTGAAAATCCTCGTGTCGGCGGTTCAACTCCGTCCCTCGGCACCAAGCCCCAGACTCATTTCCGGGCATCCCGGAAAGACCTCAAAAAGAGCTCCCCGGGATATCCTCTACCCGGAATCGAACCGTAAATCGAAATTCCCCGTGTTTAGCGGAAACCATCCTTTGCCTTGCTCGGTTGCCAGAATGTCGCGGATTTGCCGGTCTTCGCCGGGGGATTTTGCCATTTTGGCACAGGCCTGCCCGGGGAGTGAGCCCCTGCTGCCAATCTGTCACGCAAACCCTCGGCAGACCCACACCATACCTCGTAATTTCATATA
>JAHDKO010000116.1 GCA_018436855.1 Deltaproteobacteria bacterium
CCGTCCTTGCGGAAGCCCGACACCTCGCCCGACCAGCTTCCCTTTTCCATGATTGCCTGGTATATCTCCAGAGCCTCTTCCTCAGACTGGGCCATCTCCAGGGCCGATTTCCCCAGCACGTCGGAGATATTGCTGTCGCCCCACATCTTCAGGGCGGCATCGTTCACATAGGTGATTCTTCCCTCCAGGTCGGAGATCCCGATGCCGTAGATGGACGAGGCAATGGCGTTTTCTTTTATCCGCAGGTCTTCCTCCATGCGTTTTCGCTCGGTGATATCCACGAAGGAGTCCATCATGCAGATGGGCTTGCCTTTTTCGTTGTAGACCAGGCTTGCCGAGAGCAGGACCGTGATGGGCGAGCCGTCCTTGCGGAAGCCCGACACCTCGCCCGTCCATCCTCCATTTTCCAGCACAGTCTGGTAGATGGCGACGGCTTCTTCCTCGGACTGCGCGAGGTTGAGCGCCGAGGTGCCGATGACCTCTGAGGCATCGGCATCGCCCCACATCTTCAAGGCGGCATCGTTGACATAGATGATATTCCCGCCGAGGTCAGATATTCCGATGCCGTTGATTGACGATGCAATGGCGTTGTCTCTGATGCGCAGGTCTTCCTCCATGCGCTTGCGGTCGGTGATATCCACGAACGAGCACATGATGCAGATGGGCTCGCTATTTTCGTTTCGCACGAGGCTTGCAGAGATGAGCACGGTGAAGGGGTCTCCGCCTTTCCCCTTTGCATCGATCTCGCCTTCCCATCTCCCCCTGCTGCGGACCTTGGAAATGATTTCAAGCACTTCTTCCTGCGACTGTGCGAACATAACCACAGGCTTGCCGATCGCCTCGCCGGGGTCCTCGGTACCCCACATCTTCAAGGCGGCATCGTTGACATAGGTGACGATCCCACCGAGATCGACGATAACAATTCCATTGATGGAAGAGGCCACGGCGCTGTCCTTTACCCGCATCTCCTTTTCCATGTTCTTGCGGTCGGTGATATCCACGAAGGAGCACATCATGCATACGGGTTCGTTTGTCTCATTACGGACCAGGCTTGCCGAGAGCAGGACCGTGATGGGCGAGGCGTCTTTCCGCCGGCCGTTGATCTCTCCGGCCCAGTCGCCTTTGCACAGGACGGTCTCCATGATATCCAGGGCCTCCTGCTCGGACTCGGCAAACACGGTCACCGGCTTGCCGATGATCTCCGACGGGTCGGTTCCGCCCCACATCATGACGGCTGCCTGATTCACGTAGGTGATCGTGCCCTCCAGGTCGCCGATAGCGATGCCGTTGATGGACGAGGCAATGGCGAAATCCTTGATCCGCAGCTCTTCCTGAATATGCCTGAGCTCGTCAATCTGATCTTTCAGGGGCTTTATGCCTTCTTTTGTGGGACGCGGTGTCACGGTGCTTCCTCCCTCTCATGATAACATTCATGGATTCTCATATTATCATGATTATTGCACCAGTTGAAATACCGAGCATTTCTCAAGAAAGCATCGAGCATTGTCTCATTGTGGTTTGCCGAATGAGAGCAGGACACAATCAGAAAGGCATGACTACGCCAATGGACAGGGACGATATGAACTCGTCCTTGAACACCCCTATCTGGAGGGGGTCTTCATTGCTCCATGACAACATATCATCAGCGCCATACCATGCAGGATCGGGATTTCGATGGGATATTTCAAGGATTGGATCGAATCTCTTCAGACTGTAAACAGCGGTTGACGCTGCAAGAACGATCTTGATGTCTTTTTTCACCGGGATCTCAACACCTGCAAAAACCTGCAAGAGCTGGCCGAACACGGTTTCGTCGTCATCAAGATTGATGAGATATTCCGGACCCTCCAGATACTGTTCTTTAACGCCTCTGGTTTCTACCTCGCGCCGTGCAAGGCAGAACCCCAGACCGCCTCCGAAGTACGGGTTGATTTTTTTCTCTGCACCGTGAAGTTCATAGACCAGATTAAAAGTTATGGGTATGAGGTAGAGGGTTGTGTCGAATTTGACATTCTTCAGAAGCTCGGCGCTGATGACAATGGCCTCTCCCTCGCTGTGGTACCCTGATCCGAGATTCTCGTCCGGCAGGTCCTCGACGGTTATTACCTGTTCAGGGTTGTCGGGAACATGGCCCGGATAATATACCTCGGGTTCGATCCTTATCACGTCCCTGCTTCTGCTGAAGTCCCAGTCCCCCTGAAGCATGGTCAAGTCGAGCACGGTCATGAAGGAGAGCTTGTCCATGATCCTTTTTTTCATGCCGAGAGATATCGTGGCCCCGTAATCCAGAAAATCCGTAAAATCGTCATCATGGATGGCAAAGGCGCCGCCAGTGCTCACAAAGTATGATTTTTCCTGAGAGACGGCAATCTTTGATGTGTGTGAAGGCCTGACGAGAATCTGCTCCTGCTCGGTCAGAGTGGTATCTTTCTTCTCTGCCGTGACGGAAGACGCACTGACCAAGCTCAAGGCCCTATCCAGCAGATCCGATGCATGGGTTTCCGCACACGAGAAAAACAGCGAAATGATAATCAGAAAAGCCGCCTTTTTCATTCCCCAAGCCCTCGAATCTTTTATTTAAGTATACATAAAATATAAGTGAATAAATATTAAAGTATTTCACCTCATGTCAAAATCAAGAGAATGTTCTGAGGTCTGCAAAAATTATTCCTGAAAAATAGCTATATAAGCTTATGAATTTGTTAGAGCATATTTTTTCAAGGTCCTGCCATGAGTAGTCTGACGAAAAGTTTTTCTCAATAGATGGAAATTTGTTGCTCATGCCGGAATGCTCGAGAGCCGTTTCTCTTGGTAGGCAAAAGGTACGGTGGCGTATCTACTGTGAAGTATCATGGCATCCTCTTTCTAAGAACCTATCCTTAAATAATGATGGGATATCTGATTTCCAATTGTTATCCCTGGGGGAACCCTATTTATGGACAGGTTCTCAAATCCTTAAGAAGCGGACGCGCAGGAGGGTTCAAGCTTTTCGGCTCGAAGGAGGGTCGAAGGGCTTGCCGTTGAAGGTTCATGCCATTGATTACAGTACCTCTCAAGCCCGGTTCGCGGACAGCCCTATTCGGCATGTTTTTCGAGTGACAGGGTACGCAACTATCTGGTACATTGATAATAATGCCCTCAGAAGGAGGTATGGTTGCGGTGCATAGAATTTCATTTTTTTTATTTCTGGGCATAACGGTTTTCTTCGCTTTTGGATGTAGTGAAAACAGCAGTGGCGATATCGAGCCTCCCTTTGCCGAGCTGGAGCCTTCCGGGGTATGGCTGGGGAACCTGATCTATGAATCCGACACTGCAAATCCCGTGTTCGTGATCGGTGTCATCACCAAAGAGCGCGAGGTCAGACTTATCGGAGAAAAGAGGCAGTATGCAGGTCCCGAGGGGTCGATGCATGTGACGGCAGGCACCCCCATCCTGGCCGGCTCACTGTATGATTATCAGTGGGACGAGGCAGCTACGGACTATGACGCGGTTGAGACGGTTCTGTCGATGAGCGGGTACATCGCTACACGCGCTCTCTTATTGGGGGCGTTCCATGTTCAGGAAACAGACGAGCCCGGCAGTTTCGCTCTTTTTTATAACACGACGTATACCGAATCCCCCAATGTGGGCGATCTTGTGGGAGAGTGGCAGATCGATGATGTCCTGCACGAGGGGAATACCGTCTCGCTCTTCATCAGCCTGAGCAACGTGGCTGATACGACCAGGGGGAACATCTCTGTGAGCGATCAGCTCGCAAATGTCTATAATACGGGAACGATCGAAATCCATTACAGCGAGGGTGTCCCCTATAACGTGTACGACGTGAGCTTTGGGCTCAACGGCGAAGAGCTTGCAGGGCTGGCCACCTTTGTGGAAGAGATGAACACGGAGGGGATCGAGATACCCACCAGGACTCTTGCCATAGGTGCAACCAATGAGGATGGCACCCGGTCATTCACCGGTCTTGCAATCGAGGGAATATCCGACTGAATCCAACTAATGAATTATTTGTTGGTCATGAATCAATGTTTCACATCAGTCCCTTCATTTCCAATATTATATAATTGATTATTGTAGATATGCATCCCATTAAGGAATTAATGAAAATCTTTTCATCAACCTATGGAAAAGTCTTTCTCTTTTTCCCCTGGCAGCTGGAATCATAGATTATAACTAATTGAAATATAGATGATATTTAATGGCATGCCTTTTGCTGAAATGGATGCCATGGAGCTGAGAGTCGAATGCCAGCAGCGCGTGAATGAAATGACTATGGAGAATTCTATGCGAGGTTGGATCTTACCTTTCATTCTCATCCTTTTATGTACCTGGGCCACGCCTGTTCAGGCATGGATGTGGGAAGTCGGTGATGAAGAGCTGGCCGAAGTGACCGGTGAGGGCTTTTCATCTTTTACTCTCGAGGACGATGTGGCCCGGGCGTACTTCAACATAACGGCTTCCACGTATACCGAGATCGATTCCCTGAAGATGGGCTATTACCACGATGGTACATCGTACGGGTGGGACCAGAACTGGACCGGTGTTTCCCTGGGCTCGCCCACCGAAGACCTCGTATGCAAGGGCCTCTATCTGGAGGCGGGTTTTTCCTCCATATCCGATCCGGCGAACAGGCAGCTCGACTATCTCAAGTTCGGCACACCGTCCATGACCGGGCCGGTAAGCGCGAATTTCATCTCATTCAGCGGACAGATCAAAGACCCTTCCGGGGTCGATATCTACAACGGTCATCGGCTCTCTCCCGGCCAGATGACTATCCATACGAACAACTCGAACTTTGAAGTGACATTGGATGCAAATGCAGGGTGGCAGGTTTACTGGGACAACGCGACCGTAACAACACCTTAGAATGTATGGAGTGAAGGAGCTCACAGGGGCGTTAAACTGATGCAGTTTTTCGGGTGAATGCCGCACGCATTGCAGAGCATATCCCATCCCTGTGGATTCATATGAGAAATGTTAAAGGGGGTGATGCACTGGCACAGGAGAACTGAAGATGAATAAAACAGCCAAGCTTTTAAGGAATGGAAGGTTCAGGTAACAAAACTTTGGGTAAAAAAACAAAAAAGGCAACAAGAAACACAAAATAAAATATTTGGAGGCATTAAGTTATGAAGAGAGTATTGACGTTTTTGGCTATTCTGTTGCTGCCGATGTCCGTATGGGCAATGACACCGGTTTCAGACTCCGCCCTTTCCGATGTCACCGGCCAGGCCGGCGTGAACATCAATGCTGACCTTACGATGAGCATCAACATCGGCACCATGGCATGGGGCGATGCCGACGGTATCACCTCTGCGGCATGCAACGCCGTGTGGGACAACGTGGCGGCAGGCGGTTATATCGGTGTGACAGGGTTCAACATCGACCAGCTCACGATCATGGCCAGGTACGATGCTGCTGACACCTACAACGGCTACTCCACCCTGTTCCTCAAGCCGATCACCATCGACGTGGCAACCGGCGACAAAACGGCAGTCGGCGGCGCAGCCGATACCACCTTTGTCCGCTTCGGCCTCGGCGCCCTGAAGGTCGGCATCTC
>JAHDKO010000111.1 GCA_018436855.1 Deltaproteobacteria bacterium
CTAACTATGAGCCAACTCTGATCTCAACGTTACCCGGTGTCTGTCATAGCACTGTCGAAGATAGGGCGGTGAAAAACCGGAACGGGGCAGCGGACCCTGTACCACTGTGATTCAGTGAGAAGAAATGAACCGGATGCTAACCCCGATTCCCATGAGGGGAGTGAGGGGAGGTGAATGTGTAAGGAAGGTATCCCTTAGAAAATATCCTTCCTCTTGTATCTTGAGCATGTGACGTTGCCCTTGGAGATGCCGGATGTTTTGATTCCAAGGGCACGATACCTGCTACCTGTTTTCATAAAAGATCGAAGCTTATGGACGGTAAGTTTACGCCGTCATTATCTTTCACTCCTTACCTATTCAACCCAGATTATTGTTCCTGCGCCTTGTGTCAGCCCGCCACAAATAGCACATGCGGCATAGCCCCCGCCGTTTTCTTTCAGGTTATATGCTGCTGTCATTAATAAACGAGCACCGCTTGCCGTGTTGGGATGCCCGATTGCAATAGCGCCCCCGTTCACATTTAACCTGCTTTTCAACTCCTGGTACAGAGAATCGTCGTTATCAAGAATGGGCTTGGCTGAGGCTTCCCTGACCAATTCTTTATAATCTGACTGTAAAAACCTCTGGTTGGATAAGAGCTTGCAGGAAACGAGCGGCACGCACGCGAATGCCTCATTGATCTCGATGAAGCTCATATCTTGGATATTCAATCCGGCATCGTCCAGACATTTCTTTATGGCAAATCCTGGGGATACAGGCATGATTCTTGGCTGAAGGGCGATCGCGGTCGTAGATACCACGGTATAAATCGGCTCCAATCCGAGCTTATCCGCTTTCTCGCGTTTCATGATTATTTGAGCGGTGGCGCCATCATTCATTCCTGGAGAATTCCCTGCAGTACAGGTTGGGTTTCCGAAGACAGGCTTGAGCTTTGAAAGGGCTTCCAGGCTGATGTTTGCGCGATACTGTTCATCAATATCGAGGATCTTCGTTGATAATACATTACCTTTCTTGTCTTGTTTACATATTTCGAAGGGAGCCATCTCTTTCTTGAAGAAGCCTCTTTCCCACGCCTTCCCATAATTCATATGGCTGGCATAGGCTAATTCATCCTGCTCCTCTCTTGAAACTCCATATTCGACTGCAACATTACCCGAATCTACCGCCACCGGTGCATAGTCTTTGTATCCCAGCGGGATTATCGGATCTTCCACCAAAAAAGATGTGTGACGTTTGCCTTCCCATCTGATGCCTCTCAGAAGAAAAGGTACCGTGCTGAAACTCGTTGATCCGCCTGTCATTACAATATCCGCATCACCGAGTTGGATACTCCGGCTGCCATATTTTACCGTGGTCATAGCAGATGTACACGCCTGGTCGAAGGGAACCGACGGTGTTTCAGGAGAGATTCCGGCCTTCAGCATTGTCTGCCTTGCAACGACAGGAGTGTACGGATCTTTGGTGTTTGTCGTATCGCCATTGCCCCACCAGACTTCGTCGACCAATTCCGGATTGAGGTTTATCCTGTCCATCGCACTCTTCATGGCAACAGCACCAAGGTCAAATATGTCGATATCCCTCAGAGAACCGCCAAATTTACCGAATGGCGTTCTTACAGCACTGACACATACAATATCGTCTTTGCTCTTCTTGAATTTCATAAAATCCTCCTATCCTGGTTATGGTTCATGATCGTGAACAGCAGCCGTATATTCTGGTGCATGTTCGTAGTGTCACAATGCTGGCCAGCAAAATGGGAATATTGATCGAGTGATGCTGTATCAAACACATCATACAGCAGAAATCTCAAATTCGTTTCACTTAAATATTTTTCTGCCAAGCCGGTTCTCGTTTTATTGCCAATATCTCGTTGCGCTGGATACCTGTCACAAACATTGACCATTCTCCGCCTCTTTGCCCGTCTTATGAGCCCGTCTCTTCACGATCATCCGGGATGGGCAGCGAAGCATCAGGATTCATACGGGTAAAACCCTTTTCCGGTCTTGCGGCCGAGCGAGTTTTCGCTCATCATTTTTCCGAACAGGGGAGAGGGGTTGTACCGCTCTTCTCCGGTCATGTTGTACATGGCTTCCATGGCAAGACCGCACACATCAACGCCTGCAAGGTCCATGATCTCACAGACGCCCATGGGCCAGTTGCATCCAAGCTTCAGGGCGGCATCAATGTCCTGAGGAGATGCAATGCCCCTGTCTATCATATTGGCTGCTTCATTATAGAGCAGGCACAGGAACCTGTTTACGATAAACCCGGGGATATCCTTCACTATGATAGGCGTCTTGCCGAACTTTGCGCAAATATCAGCGGTTTTCTCGGTTATCGGATCGCTCGTTTCTTTACCGCGGATAACTTCAACAAGCTTCATGACCGGCACCGGGCTGAAATAATGAGTGCCGATGACCCGCTGCGGATTCTTAGTGGCTTTCGCTATTTCCGTGATGCTCAATGTTGATGTGTTGCTTGCAAGGATGACGTCTGTTGCACAGAGGGTATCGAGTTTCTCAAATATTTCATGCTTCAGTTCAATCTTCTCAAAAACCGCCTCAACCACCATGATTGAACCTTTTGCTGCTCCAATGTCGGTCATTCCAGCAAATCTGGAGAGAATATCGTCATAGGTATCTTGTGTGAGTTTGCCTTTGGTGACCTTTCTTGAGAGAAACCGTCGTATGTTGCCGGCCCCTCTTTGAACAAGTTCCTCTTTCGTGTCTATCAGGTTGACTTGAAATCCGGCTTCCAATGCCACCTGTGCAATACCCGAACCCATAGTGCCGGCACCAATTACCGTAATGATATTACTCATGGCAGCTCCTCATGGTTTTTGATTAAAACCCGTGGTCGGTGCTCTCTTTTCAGACTGATCAGGCCTTGTTTTTACTGATGAAAGCATCCATGGACTTCTTCTGCTCCTCAGTAGCGAAGCAGAGACCGAAGCAGTCGATCTCGAACAATGATGCTGTTTCCAGGTCGACTTCCGTGCCCTTATTCATGGCGGATTTAATGAGTGCGAGCGATACCGGACCCCTCGAAGTGATCTTCCCGGCCAGGGTGATTGTTTCTTCAAGAAGAGTATCCGGGGGATAGATATGGTTTATCAGGTTCAGTTCCAATGCTTGTCTTGCGTCTATGATGGCACCGGTGAAGATGAGCTCTTTTGCCCTCCCTAATCCGATCAGTCTTGGCAGTCTCTGGGTTCCTGCTGAACCAGGCATAATGCCCAAGGTGATCTCAGTAAGACCGAATTTGGCATTGTCGGAAGCGACCCGAAAATCGCATGCCATTGCATATTCCAGTCCTCCGCCCAGACAGAACCCATTGATTGCTGCTATCACGGGCTTGGGAATATTGTATATCGCATCGACCGCACGTTTCGCCCTGAGCGCAAATTCTCTGGCACCGATCGGGTCCAATGCCACCATTTCCTTGATATCAGCCCCTGCTACAAAAGCTCTTTCTCCAGATCCTGTGAGGATGACGACTTTTGCTTCGTCATCATTCCGTGCCCGTTCCATCATCTCAATCAGTTCCAGGTTTACCTCTGAATTCAGCGCATTGAGAGCTTTGGGGCGGTTAAAGGTTATAATCGCTATTCCATCCCTTACTTCGTATAATACAAGGCTGTCTCTGCTCATGGAAGTCTTATGCATCCTCTCAAACTTTCATTCTCTTTTGGAATAGTCCATTCGGATCTACTTCCGTTCTATTTAAAGCTGTATATTAATATTCTCTTTCTCTCCCCCATCTTTATTTTGCCGGTTCTTTCAGAACGCTATCAATGTCAGCCTACTTGTTTAATTTCTTTAATTCTTCTGGCAATTTTTCTACTGCCGGTTCATGATATAAGACATTCTTTTCATACAGTTCCTGTATTCTGTCCTCACTGTATCCTAATGTCTCTGACAATACTTCTTTGTTGTGTTCTCCAAGAAATGGCGCATACCCTCTTACGCCTGCCGGGGTTTCAGAAAATTTCATGGGTGACCCGTACATTTTCATAGGTCCGATAAAAGGTTGTTCGATGCTTACCACCATTTCCCTTGCCTTGATGTTCGGATCATCGTCGACAAGTTCTTTGCCCCCTTTCACGCGCATGCACGGGATGCCTGCTTCTTCGAGTATTCTTTCAGCCTCTTTGACGGATTCTTGAGACATTACCCAATTCTCTACTGCTTCATGAACATACTTAGCGTTTTCAACAGAGCAGCGGGTTGCAAGACTATCATATCTTGGATTGTTCCGGAGGTGTTCCCCATAAGGGCCTAATACATCAAGTAAAGCGGTCCATCTCAAATCAGTGATTAATGCTACAACGAGATCCCCATCTTTTCCTTTATAGACACCATAAGGAGCATAGCCGGGATGATGTCTGCCTATTTGAGGCAACTCGATGTCTTTTCCAACAGCACTGGCTAAGAAATGCCAGGGGATGACATTCTCATGCAGAGAAAACAGGCAGTCGACCATTGAAATATCTATGTTCTGCCCGACCCCTGTTCTCTGTTTATTGACGAATGCGGCTAGTATGGCAGTGGCTGCATGCATTGCAGAGTTCACGTCACCTATTGATACCGGGGCCTGTGTATGCGGGTCCGTATGCGCTATCCAGCCGCTGGCACCCTGGGCAATAACATCATAACCGGCCTTATTGCTATATGGCCCCCAGTGGCCGAAACAGGAGATCGAACAGTAGATTATGTCACTTTTTATCTGCTTGACGGAATCATAATCCAATTTGAGTCTGTCCATTACTCCTGGTGCAAAATTTTCAATCAACACATCACTATGCTGAATGAGATCACGTATGATTTCTATCCCTTGGTTTGTTTTTAAATTTATGCACATACTCTTTTTCCCACGATTGTTGTTTATGGAGTATGAGCTTTGTCTTACCCCTTCTTTCTCAACAATATACGGGAAATGTCTCTCAGCAGCCCCCCGGTTAAAGGGCTCGACCTTTATGACGTCTGCGCCCAAGTCTCTTAGATGTTTCGAGGCATGTGGACCTGCCAAAACCCATGTAAAGTCTAGTACGGTAATTCCTGAGAGAGGCCCCGGGTTCAACTGTTTCATAATTCTCCCCTTATTCTTATTTTCTGTTTATTCTCACTCTCTGCTTCGTCCTGCTTAGGCCTAAGCCTTTGTGCTCATTTAGGAAATGAATTTGGTTGCAGTCATTTGGCGCATGCATGATTGTGGGATCAAAAACACCCAGCCTTTCGCATGTTATTAACTTTAAAAAGTAGTTTGAACAGCCCGTCTTCATTCTGAACGGCATAACGAAAGCTCTCTAAATAAATGGTGCTCAAAATTGAAACAATATGAGCTTTATTCAGTATAGCGATATGAAATTATGTGTCAAGTAAAATTTTATTTTGGACTAATTTATTAACAGTGCATTGATTTAATGGTTATTAACCAGGTTGGTACCGTTATGGGATGTCAAACTTCAGGCGCCAGGGCCATTAATTGCGCTCATATTAATAGATGCCGGTTTCTCAATAAATGCTGATCGAATAACGGAACAAGCTCGATTGAATTTGGAGCACCATTTTCCGGACGGCCAGACTCGCTCTGTAAGGCAATGGCCGCAGGGAGCTTCACAAAGATGAAATAGGCAATAAGAAGATAAAAACGATCATTGCGGCTCAAAAATGCTGGAAAACAGAGCTTGATTGCTCTTTCATTATTTCACGGGGAGCACAATTGACTTTTATTATACCCGCCAAGTACAAGGATAATGTTTTAACTCACTTAAATTAAAATATTATTTAATTACTTATGGACTCAAATAAATATGGCTTGACAGGGGGGTCTGTATTCTTTAAATTAATGATATTCAATATGGGTCATCACTGAATATATTTCATTAGAGGGAAGGCAATGCCGTTGGAACCAAATGATAAAAAAGAGAACATTTTACGGGCAGCTGAAATGATCATGTCTCGAAAAAGGCTCGCTGATACCAAGATATCGGAAATTGCACAGCAGGCAGGCGTTGCTGATTCCGTAATATACCAATATTTTAAGGGAAAAGAAGATTTATTGTTCGAAGTCACCCATGAACACATGAAGGAATCCGTGTTCCAGATGAAACAGCATCTTCAGGGCATACTGGACCCGACCAGTATGGTTTCCAAGGTCGTATGGTTTTATCTGAACTATCACGATGCACATCCTGGATATGCCAGAACGCTGCTCCTGCAGTGCCGTTCATCCAAAAATTTCTATAGTACTCCCGGCTATAGTCTCATCAAGGAATTTTCCCGGGTTCTCGTCAATATTTTAAGAAAGGGTATCAAGGAAGGGGTGTTTTTCTCAGGGTTGAACGTGAAGCTTGCCAGAGATGTCATTCTGGGAACCATGGACTCGGTATCGATGGGCAGACTGCTGCTGGGTGAAACAGACGAGGCCAACAGTGATCAGAGAGATATCATGGCACTGATCATTCCCATGCTGACCTATGAATTAACACCGGATGAGGAAAGGTCCAAGCCGGAGAGAATCCTCATCGCTGCGGAAAAAGTGTTCAGCAAAAAAGGCTTTAACAAAGCCACTATCGCGGAGATCTCAAAGTTGGCTCATGTTGCCGAGGGAACGGTGTATGAATATTTTGAGACAAAAGAAGATCTTCTGTTCTCCGTGGCATACGAGCGTTTCAAAAGCAACCTTGAGGAACTGCCCGAGGCTCTTGAGTCAAAGACAGCATTGAGCAAGCTGAGGCGGCTTATACGCCACATCTTTTCCATGTTTGTCAGAGATCAGACCTTCCTGAAAGTTTTCCTGTTTCAACTCCAACTGAACGAGAATTTCTATCAGTCTAAGGCTTTTGACAATTTTAGAAAATATTACAGATTCATAGAAAATATCGTCGATCAGGGCAAGGCTGACGGCGATTTTCGACCTGAAATAAGCTCACGCATATTCCGCAATATGTTTTTGGGAGCTTTCAGCCATATGTCTTTGCGGTGGACACTCCTCGAAGGGGGTACATCAATCGATAAACTGGTAGAGATCGATGAAGTAACAGACATGCTTTCTTCGGCGGTGGTACTCCATACGAAGAGCTGAAAAGAACGCTTATTTCAATGACCGGAAGCTCTGCAGCGAAAAGATGCTTCATGGAGGTAGGCTGGCGGAATTGGATTTACAAGGAAAGTGCAAGAATAAAAGGCATGCATGAAAGAATCGCCAAAACACATGTCGGCCCGAATAAATAAACATCTTTGTATGAGGGGAGAGGGAGCATGTCAGGCAAAACTATTGATCAGCTCAAGATCGGAGATTCCGGTCAGTTTGCAAAAACCATAACCGAGTCTGACGTGAGTCTTTTTGCAGGAGTTACCGGTGATTTCAACCCTGCACATATCAATGAGGAATACGCAAGAAAGACCTTTTTCAAGAAGAGGATAGCCCATGGAATACTCCAAGCCGGGTTTATCTCTGCAGTAATCGCCATGAAGCTCCCCGGACCGGGGACAATCTATATAAGGCAGGAGTTAAACTTTCTTGCCCCTGTATATATTGGTGATACGATTTCCGCCTCTGTGGTGATCGAGCACATCGATTATGAGAAAAACAGGGTTACACTGAAGACTTCCTGTCAGAATCAGGATGGAATCGCGGTCCTTAAGGGAGAAGCTTTGGTAAGCCCCCCAAAGGCACCCGAGAGCTGATTTTATCGGAATTAGTATCTGAGGTCCGAATGTCGGCTGAAAAGACAATGCCTTCAAGGGAATATGCTGAAGGCTGGTTCAAGAAAGACAACAGGTGAAGAGGTAAACAACTTATGGAAATTCTAATCTTCTTTCTTCACGGGCTTGGCTATGCAGGTCTCCTTTTCCTCGTTTCAGCAGGACTCACGCTGATATTCGGCATGATGAACATTCTCAACTTTGCCCATGCTGCCATGTATATGCTGGGGGCTTATCTTTCCTATTCCATAATGAATCATTTTACGGGACAATTATGGATCTCTCTCCTGATCTGTCCCGTTGCTCTATTCATAATCGGTGCGTTGGTTCAACGCTTTCTGCTGAGACCTGTACATAAATTAGGCCACGTGCATGAACTTCTCATGACCTTTGGTTTGGCTTACATTATTACTGAACTCGTTCAGTGGTACTGGGGGAATTATCCTTTGGCCGTCAACGTGGATGGAGTTCTGAACAGTACGGTTCACGTTATTGGATTGACCTATCCTGTATACCGGATATTTATTTTTCTCTGCGCTATTGTTGTAGGAACATTGA
Source organism: Deltaproteobacteria bacterium (assembly GCA_018436855.1). Classification (GTDB taxonomy): domain Bacteria; phylum Desulfobacterota; class Desulfomonilia; order UBA1062; family UBA1062; genus Phosphitivorax. Next base: position 8,268 of record JAHDKO010000111.1, read on the forward strand.
TGGCCCTGATTCTCTATAAGACTCGCTTGGGGATCATTATCCGGGCGGCTGTGAACGACAGTGAGATGGTCAATGCCCTGGGGGTGAATGTACCTCTGGTATTCACCGGTGTATTCGCCTTCGGCACTGCACTATCCGGATTTGCCGGGGTCATCGCTGCTCCGCTGCTTTCTGTCTTTCCCGGAATGGCGCATGAAATTTTGATCGATGCCTTTGTCGTGATTGTCGTCGGGGGCTTTGGAAGCCTGGGCGGCGCGGTTGTGGCCTCGCTGATTATCGGCCTGCTCCAGTCTTTTGGTGTTCTTCTCATCCCGCAGTTGTCGATGGCCCTTGCTTACCTGCTCATGGTCATCGTTTTGATCATTAAGCCGTCAGGTCTGTTTGGCGAGGAGTCGTTATGAAAAAACAAGGTAATATTTTCATATGCATGAGCGGATTAATCCTGGCCGGAGCCCTTATGCCCGTTATTCTCAGTCAGTATCATCTGTACATACTGACGGAGATCATCATCTTCTCTCTCTTTGCCGTGAGTTATAATCTTCTGCTCGGTTATGCAGGGCTTTTGTCTTTTGGTCATGCCCTGTTCTTTGGACTGTCGGGCTTTGCAACTGCGTTGGCTATCATTCATTTTCCGGGCTTGACCCTTCTAAGCACCGTACTGATCGGTCTTGCGGCAAGTATCATTGCCGGTTTTGTTATCGGTGCATTGCTCCTCCGGCATAAGGGATCCTATTTTGCGCTGCTGACGCTGGCTTTCAGCGCCCTCTTCTATGCCGTAGCAGTGAAGTGGTATTCCGTAACAGGCGGCGACAACGGGCTGAACATAGTACGACCTGATCTCAATCTGGGATTCGCTTCCATTTCAGTGAGCGGCTTGGCGCACTTTTATTATTTGACCCTGATCGTTGTGGGCGCCACCATCATTTTCTGCTGGTATTTTACCCAAACGGCCATGGGGAAAACGGTTTTGCTGATGCGTGATAATGAGAAGAGAATGCAATTTCTTGGGTATAACACAAATTTCGCTCGCCTCATTCTTTTTACCTTTACCGGTGCTTTGGCAGGACTTGCCGGCAGCTTTTACGCGCTGCATTTCGAGTTTGTCTCACATATGGCTGTCAGTATCAATATGACGACAGTCGTGCTCCTGATGACCTTTGTAGGGGGTACGAAAAAATTCTGGGGCCCCATACTGGGTGTTTTTGTTTATATAATTTTCCAGAATTATTTAAGTGATCTTACTGATCGCTGGGCGCTCATCATGGGATTCATCTTTGTCTTCATGGTTCTGTTCGTCCCTGGCGGTCTGTCTGAAGTCATCGTAAAAATTCAACAACGTCTGTTCGGAAAGAGAAACGATAACGGCGTCAAATACATCGCGTCAGAGGAAGGGAACTTATGAGCGATTATTTTCATGTCCGGGATATCCATAAAGACTTTTCAGGAATGAAGGTTCTGACGGGTGTGGACTTCAAGGTGAGAAAGAATGAACGGCATGCCGTCATCGGTCCCAACGGAGCAGGAAAGACCACACTGTTTAACATCATGAGCGGCGATCTGAAGCCGTCATCCGGGATTATCCTGTATAAGGGAAAGGATGTATCCGGGAAACCGCCGCATATCCTGAACCGGAGCGGTCTGTCTCGCTCATTCCAGATTACGAATGTCTTCCAGCAATTGAGTGTTTTCGATAACATTCTCTCCGGAGTGCGCTCTCGTTATGGTCTGCGATATCATTTTTTTAAAAGGCCGGATCGTGATCATCACCTCATAGAAAAAGTAGAAGCGCTTGTTGCGGAAGTAGGCCTGACAGACGTCAAGGATCAACCCGCCAGTTCCTTGTCATACGGGCAGCAGAGGGCCCTGGAAATCGGCGTTACCCTTTCCACGGAGCCTGAGTTAATTCTCCTTGATGAACCTACCGCAGGTATGACGCACGAAGAAACAGTACAAGCGATCAAGCTGATCGATAAAGTAACATCCGGCCGGACGCTGATTATTATCGAGCATGACATGGATGTGGTATTCTCCCTAGCCGACACCATTTCCGTTCTCTACCACGGCACGATCCTCGTGTCCGATTCACCTGAAAAAGTCAGTAACGATAATCGTGTCAAAGATGCCTATTTAGGGGAAGGATAAACATGCTGGAAGTCAGAGATATTCACAGTTACTACGGCGGAAGTCACATCCTGCATGGCGTAATCATGGATCTGAAAGAGGGGGAACTGGTCTGTCTGCTCGGGAGGAATGGCGTCGGCAAATCGACGACATTGAAGAGTATCATGGGGATAGTCCAGCCAAAGCAGGGAAGCATTCGTTTCAACGACAAGGAGTTGATCGGCAGCGCTCCTTATCAGGTTGCCCGCCTCGGCATCGGCTATGTTCCCGAGGATCGCCGTATATTCCGCAGTCTCACGGTCCACGAGAATCTCCTTATGGGAATCAAGGGAAGGAACAAGGACAATACGGGAAAGAATTCTTGGAGTATTGAGCAGGTGTATGACCTCTTTCCCAACCTTGGAAAAAGGCGAAACAACAAAGGCGCTCATCTCTCCGGCGGTGAACAGCAGATGCTGACTGTGTCGAGAACACTCATGGGAAACCCGCGCATTATTCTTGTTGACGAACCGACGGAAGGATTGGCACCCCTCGTTGCAAAGGATGTCCTGGACATGTTGGCAACAGTCAGAAAATCCGGTGTCACTGTCCTGATGGTAGAGCAGAACTTCAAGTTGGCTGTCAAAGTGGCTGACCGCTTCTACGTTATGACCAAGGGACAAATAGTTTTTGAAGGTGACCGGGAGGCTCTTCTGGCAGCAGAAGATGTGCGCAAGAAGTATCTGGAAGTATAGTGATATTAATAAGTTAACCTCCCAACAACAGGCTGTGAAACATTCTGAAGGGATGTTAAAAAACAACAAAGAGAAATGGAGGTATTGTATGAAGGCAAGGTTTTTGGGTAGTCTGTGCAGTATAATCATTGTCTTGACTTTGGCGTTTCCCGTTTGCGCGTCGGCCGAGGATACCATCAAGATCGGGGCGGTGCAGGCTCTATCGGGGACTTTCAAAGACATCGGCGAACGTTATCTGGATGGCTGTGTATACGCTGCACAGGTCATAAACGAACAAGGAGGACTGCTCGGCAAGAAAGTGGAAGTTATTCCCGTCGATACGGAGTTCAATCCGGATGTTGCGACCCGAAAAGCCACAAAACTGATTTTGAGGGACGGTGTAAAGTTCTTCTATGGCGGCACGGGCAGCACCGTGGGCATGGCCATGAAGGAGCTTGCGACAAAACATAACCTCATCTTCTTTACCTGCGATGCAGATTCAGCGAGTATGACCGGCAAGGACTGCAGCAGGAATTTCTTCCGGCCCGGCGGATGCACCGACAACCGGTCGTTTGCTGTAGCACAGCAGACCGTGAAGCAGGGATACAAAAAGATCGCTATCATCGCCCAAGACTACTCCATGGGGCGTGAAGCCGTGGATGGCTTCAAAAGAAAGATGGCCGAGCTTGATCCCGAAGCGAAGATCGTGGTGGAACTTTATCATCCAGCGGGCAACAAGGATTACGCCCCCTATGTCAGCAGGATCATTGCAGCCAATCCGGAAGTTATCTTTACGCCTAATTGGGGCAACGACTTGACACTGCTACTCAAACAGGGGCGTCCCATGGGCATGAATCAGAAGATACTTGCTTACTATATCAACGATGAAGTGTCGATTGCCGCCCTGGCGAATGATGATCTCATGATCGGCAATACGGGAACAGAGATATACAATCTTGACATCCCCACGGAGAAAAACAAGGAGTTCGTAGCGAAATTCTATAAGGACAGAGGGTATTATCCAACATGGCTGCGTGGAAAGTCGTATATGGCCACGATGTTCTGGGCAGAGGCAGTCAAAAAAGCAGGGACCACCGACGTCGATGCGGTGATAAAAGCCTGGGAAGGCCTTACGTATGACGGTCCGGCCGGTTTATGGACAATGAGAGCATGCGACCATCAGGCTCAGATGCCTTACTGGCACTCAGAGGTGGTGAAAGAGAATAAATTCTTCAAGCATGCTTTTATCAAACACGTTGACATGATCCCCCCGGAGGATGTGGAAGTACCCTGTAAAGAAACCGGCTGTAATATGCCGAAATAATGAAGATCGACTTGGAAGCCGGTGTTGGTTATGCCGAGAGCGAGTGGATGTGAGCGGTTCAGATAAAGATGATGCGATGAGCTGCTATGCCCGGAAAATGATCAACATCAGCAAGGGATTCTTGCCGGTGCCCGAGTACGGCGTCGTGGACAACAGCGACAACGCGGCCGGCGACGGCCAAGGCATGGACAGCTGTTTCGGAACCCAATGGCAAATGAATTTCTAAAGGAATACGATCATATCTGTGGAAGCCGGGGCGTGTTCGCCCCGGCTTCCATACGCGATCCTTTTCATTGCTCTTCGATTTCAGGGCGCTCTATGGTATCGCATCAGCGCCGACACCATTTGAACCGATCCTTCCAAGGTGTGCGCGACCGGCAGGCCGTTCATCTCGAAGCCTTCAATGAGCATCTGATATTTTTCGACCCTTGGCACATAGGCGACGATTGGCTTGCGGGTTCTTGCATACACATGCGAGAGCATTGCACCCAGGTCCATTGTCACTCCCGGAACATAAGGCAGGAGTAAAACGAGGATACAGTCGATGCTGTCCATCATGCCCATCTCCATTGCGGCCGCGACCACGTCATTGTCGATGGCGCTTCCGGTCAGATCGACCGGGTTGGTGTAGGTGGCTATATCCTTGACTGTCGGCGATACTCCGTTGCGGATCTGTTCCTGTTGTTCCGGTGTGAATATCGGGATCCTCAAGTTCATGTCAGAGCACATGTCAGAAGCGATGACGCCGTGGCCGCCGCTTACGGTGACTATCCCCACATCCCCTTTGATCGGTTGACTGAACCGGCTGAGGGCCTCGCTGAAGTGCAGCAGCTCCTCTGGATTGCTCGCTTCTACGATACCGTGCTGCTTGAAGATCGACGACAAGACCGAGTGGTCTCCAGCCATCGAAGCGGTATGACTGGAAATCGCCTTGCTGGCTGTGGGAGATTTGCCGGGCTTCATCACCACGATCGGTTTTCGACTTTGGGACGCCGCTTCAAGGAACTTTTTCCCTTCGCCTTTCCCGAAGCCTTCAATATAAAATCCGATAACCTTTGTTTTCGGATCGTCACCGAGATACTCTATGAGATCCGCCTCTTTCACATGGGCCTTGTTCCCGATGCTGATGGCCATGGATATGCCCACACCCTCTGCACGACAGCGAATCGTCTGATCGACAAGAACCCCGCCACTCTGACTGATGAGGGCGACGCTCCCCTCGTCAGGAGTAACCACCCTCTCGGACGGGAAGAAGAACGTATCGACATGGTTCGGCGTAAGAATGCCGAGACAGTTCGGCCCGATGAAAGGGAATGACCCCTCTGCGGCAATGGCGGTTATTCGCTCCTGCAGATCCGTCCTGCCCACCTCTGAGAATCCGCCCGAGACGATGACTGCGCCGCCGACCTCGGCTTCTATGCAGTCTTCCAGGATAGAGGGCACATTGTCCGCTCTGGATGCAATAACTGCAAGATCTATTTTTTCCGGTATCTCCTTGATATTCCTGAATGCATGCTGCCCTTTCAATAGTCCCGCCTTGGGATTGACAGCATATGTGGTGACCGGAAACCTCAAAAGATTCTTATAATAGATTACATTGGCTGGATGCATGTCGTTATGTTTCGATACGCCGACAACCGCTAATGTTTTTGGATATAACAATCTCTGGAAATCCATACAGTTCCTTTCAATCTCTGGCTTTATTTTCTTGCATGATTCACTGGTGGAAAAGTGGCGTGCCCATGAAATGTATCAGCTGCGATCCGATCTGTCGGTTGGTTCCCATTATGAGGTTCTTTTTTTGATTAGGTCTTTAGCTGTCAGGTGGTCATCAAGTAGAAAACCATTGACGAGTTCATTATGCATATACCTGATCCAATTATATTTTGCCAGAGGAAAGTGATCATCGGAGCTATGGATGGGCGTTCTTCATGTATAAATCGCCATCCCCTGTCACAACGATCCGTGCATGCTCTCAAAGCATCTCAAATGCCACATATTATCAAGTCACTCTGAAAGATGGCTCGGTTCAGAAGGTTTCTGTCCTCGTGAGGATCTCGAAACCGGGACGATGCGGTCCATTACTTAAGATATTTGAGGGAGTGTGGGATATTCGTGATGCAAGCGGTGTTCAATTTTGTTTAGCACTCTTTAGCAATTCTTGAGCGGGACCCCTGAAAAAACATTGAAATGCCGGGAAAAGCTGGAGGCGGCAACCGGATTCGAACCGGTGAATAACGGTTTTGCAGACCGTCGCCTTACCACTTGGCTATGCCGCCGTTGTCGTTCGGACCCGTTCTGTATACAAAGAGGAGCCGTGAAAAGTCAAGACAAAGTATCTATCAGGAGTCCCTGATATCACGGGATTCCGGGGGTTCAGCACACCCGGTCGCCTGGGAGAGAACGAAAGAAGGGAAGTCTGCGCCTGTGCGGATGAGCCTGCGCATCTCTGAGCGTCTGGTCCACCGGCAGTGGAGCCAGAACCACTGTTCCGGGTGCATTCTCACCACCTCCTCCACCCAGGACTGCATGTACTGGCTCAAGGAGGCGATGGCCTCCTTGCCGGTGCCGAACGACGAGGCCTCCCGGGGCGGATGAAAGCTGATGCAGTAGCGGCCGTTCTCCTTCACGCCTGAGACGGGCAGGATGACGGCGTCGCCCTTGATCGCGATGAATGCGGGAGCCGGGTTGGTGGGCGCGGGCAGGCCGAAGAAATCGCAGAAGAGCAGGTCGGATCGCTTGCCCCGCTGGTCCATGATCACGCCGATGGTGTTTCCCTTCTTCAGCTCCCTGATGAGCATGAGGGCCTTTCCCTTGGGCGGCAGGATGGTGGCCCCGGAGCGGGACCTGATATCGTCAACCACGGCCTCGATCCTGGGGTCGTCGCGCACGTCGGCCATGACGCAGAACCGGATCCCCAGCAGGCGGGGGAGGTGGGCCAGGATCTCCCAGTTACCGATGTGGCCGGTGATCATCATGAGCCCCTTCCCGCCCGACAGGGCCTCGTCCAGGTGCTCTTTGCCCTCGATCACGATGCGGGTTCTGATCTCCTCGTCGTCCATAGAGGCGTACTTGATGGTGTCCACCAGGATGTCGCCGTGGTTCATGAATACCCTGCGGACAGTGGAGGGACGATATGCCTCGCCCAGGCAGTGCCTGAGCTGGATCTGCGCCACGCGGCGGTGGAACGGGTCGACAAGCCAGCCCAGAAGGCCGAAGAATCTGCCCACAGAAAGCGCGAGCGGATAGGGCAGGGCGTTGATGAGGGCGATGCCCCCTTTGATGAGCAGGTATTGCAACGTGGCTGCGAGTTGCATGATCTTTTTCATTTCTTCATGTCCTTCAGGATCCACTGCACTGCCTCAAAGAGGTTCTGCGCACGGTGATCGGGCCCTCCCGACTCTGTTTCACCCGTATTTTCTTCCCCGATGAGGACACCCTTTCCCCGGACCCGGTGAATGGTTTCCATGTCCTCAAGTTTATCCCCTACCATGTAGCAGCCGGCAAGATCCAGGCCGAAATCCTGGGCCGCCTTCATCAGCAGGCCGGGCTCGGGCTTCCTGCAGGTGCAGGCAATGGAGTATCTCTCGACCGACCCCTGGGGGTGGTGGGGGCAGTAATAGATGGCGTCCAGGATAGCATGATGCTTGGCCAGGAGTTCTGTGAGCCTCAGGTGGATGAGCTCGAGCCGGTGTTCGCTGAAAAGTCCCCGGGCAATGCCCGACTGGTTGGTGACGACAATGGCCGGGATGCGGTGCAGATTCAGCAGGCGGACCGCCTCGGCCGCACCGGGCATGAGCTCGACTCCGTCCGGATCGGCAAGGTAGTGCCTGTCCCGGATGATGGTGTCATCCCTGTCGAGAAAGACCGCTCTTCCTGACAATGTTCTCAATCTCCCTGACAATGGTTTCCATGCCGCTGACGCGCATCTCGATCCTCAACGCCCGCCACGTTCCAGTGAGATGTGACGGATCGAGCCGGACCAGATCTTTCTCCGTGGTCACGATCAGGTCTTTGCCCTGCGATCGTGCGCTGATTGTCTCCATGTCCCGGCGGGTGAACCCGTGGTGATCGGGAAACGCCAGGGCGTCCACGCGGGCGCCCAGATCCTGGAGCATTTCGATAAAGTGTCCGGGCCGGGCGATCCCGGAGACCGCGAGAACATGCCTGCCTCGCAAGCCCGTCAGGTCTTCCTCGGCGCCCGAAGGGTCGATGAGCGAGCAGGGAACGAGCTCGGCGGACATCTCCGAAGCCCCCGCCCCTTTCGTGTGAATCACAATGTCGGCCCGCGTGAGCGAGCCCGCGGGTTCTCTGAGCCTGCCCAGGGGAAGGAGGGCGTCCGAGCGGGCGTCTCCGGCCACGAGCACGATGTCCAGGTCGCGGTGGATCCGCCGGTGCTGGAAGCCGTCGTCAAGGAGCACGAGATCGGACGAGAGGACCTCACGGGCGAGCAGCGCGCCTCTGACCCGGTCGGGCGCCTTGATCACGGGCACCCCGGAAATCCGCGCCATGAGCAAAGCCTCGTCGCCCACCTCCCAGGCCCGGTGGTCGGATCTCACGAGCACCACGCCCTTGAGCCTGCCCCGGTATCCCCTGGCCACGATCGCGGGTTTGAGGCCGATGGATGAGAGCTCACGGGCCAGGGCAATGGTCATGGGCGTCTTGCCGGTGCCGCCCGCCTCGATATTCCCGATGCTCACCACCGGGATGCCGGTCCGGTGGACGGTGAAGACCCCGGTGTCGTAGCAGAGGTTTCTGGCCGCGACGACGGATCCGTAGAGACGGGAGAGGGCCTTACGCATGGTCGAACTGGATGGTGTAGAGCCTGGCATAGTACCCGTTCTTCTCCATGAGCTCCTGGTGGGTACCCTCCTCTACGATCTCGCCTTTGCTCAGCACGATGATGTGGTCCGCGTTGATGATGGTCGAGAGCCGGTGAGCGATGATGAGGGTGGTCCGGTCATTCATGAGCCTTTCCAGCGCCGCCTGCACCTCGCGCTCCGATTCGGTGTCGAGCGACGAGGTTGCCTCGTCCAGGATGAGGATGGGGGCGTCCTTGATGATGGCCCGGGCGATGCAGATCCGCTGGCGCTGCCCGCCCGAGAGGCGCACGCCGCTTTCGCCCACTACGGTGTCGTACCCGGAAGGCATCTGCATGATGAAATCGTGCGCGCGGGCGGCGCGGGCCGCTTCCTCGATGCTTTTCTCGGCGGCGTTCTCGGTCCCGTAGGCGATGTTGGCCCTGATGGTGTCGTTGAAGAGCACCATCTCCTGGGTCACCATGGCGATGTTCCTGCGCAGCGATTTCATGGTCACGTCCCGGATGTCTCGGCCGCCCACGACGATCCTGCCCGAGGTCACCTCGAAGAGCCTGGGCAGGAGGTTGGCGATAGTGGTCTTGCCCGATCCGGATTCGCCCACCAGGGCGACGCGCCGCCCCCGCCGTGCCGTGAAGCTCACACCGGTCAGGGCATACTCGTCTCCCGTATAGGTGAAGGAAACGTCGTGGAACGCGAACTCTCCGTCCACCCTGCCCAGATCCTCGGCGCCGGGCTTGTCCCCGATCTCGGGCACGGTGTCCAGGACATTGAAAATCCTCTTGGCGGCCGCGATCCCTTCCTGGATCTCGATGTTGACGGTGTTGAGCTTGCGGATGGGGGAGTAGAGCATGCCCATGGCCAGGATAAAGGACGCGAAGTCGCCTGCCGACAGGCTGCCCTCCACGACCTGCATCCCCCCGTACCAGAGAATGAAGGCGGCCGCGAGACCGGCGATGAGCTCCATGAGCGGGCTCGACAGGGCCCTGACCGCGATTCGTTTCATCCAGTTGCGGTAGTAGCGGCGGTTTTCGGTCGAGAAGCGCTCTTTCTCGTAGCCTTCCATGTTGTAGGCCTTCACGATTCGGATCCCGCTGATGCCTTCGTCCAGGATGCTCATGACGTGGCCCATGACGTTCATGCTCTTGGTGGAGTAGTGCTTGAGCCGCCGGCCGAACTGGCTGATGGGATAGATCACCAGGGGGAACACGACCATGGCGATCAGCGCGAGCTCCGTGCTCCGGTAGAACACCACCGCCACGAGCCCGAGGAGCTTCAACGATTCGCGGATGAGCTCGGTCACCGCATTGGTGACCGATGACTGGATCATGTTTACGTCGTTGGTGATGCGCGATATGAGCACCCCGGTGGGCGTGCGGATGAAATACGGCATGGACAGGGTCTGGATATGCCCGTAGAGCTTGTCCCGGACATTGAGGATGACCCGCTGGCCCACGTCGGCCATGAGGAAATAGCTGAAGTAATCGCTCAGGGCCTTGACCAGATAGATGGCCACCACGGCGAGCGGGATGAGCTTGAGCATCATCACATTCTTCTCGATCAGGATGTCGTCCACCACGTACTTGAACATGAAGGCCATGGCCCCGGTGGTCCCGGCGGTGACGAGGGTCAGGACGAGGGACACCATGAGCCTGAGCCAGTAGGGCCTGAGAAAGGCCAGGAGCCTCCGGTAGATCTGGAGGTCCGTCAACCTCACCCTGCCATGTCCGCTATCCATGTGGCCACTCCCTTCGAAGGGCTCGCATTGCCGAGCATCCTCCGCATCTCGTCGAACGACTGCCGCATCCGGTCGTACCGCTGCCTGTCTTCTATAATTTCCAGCACCTCCCTGGCAAGTCTTTCCGGCGAGAGTTCGTCCTGGATGAGCTCGGGAACCGCCCTCCTCCCCAGGATGATGTTGGGCATGCCGATGTGGTCGATCCGCACGAAGGCGCGGGCCAGCCGGTAATTGAGTGCGGACGTCCGGTAGCAGATGACCTCCGGAATCCCTTTGAGCGCCATCTCGAAGCTCGATGTCCCGGACTTGACCAGGGCCAGGTCGGCTGGGATCAGCGAAGAGCGCAGCTCGACATCGGGATCTGTCAGGAACTGAACCGCCGCGGGGTCGATTCCTGCCGCGACCGGCAGATGCCAGGTGATATCCGGATGCCGATTCTGCACGATCCGTTTGGCCCCGATCATGACGGGCAGGATGGCCCGTATCTCGTGCATCCTGCTGCCGGGCAGCAGGGCGATCCTTCCGGGCGGCCAGGTGCCTCCGGCGGCGCCGGAACTCTGCTCCTCCATGAACGGGTGGCCCACATAGCGGGCATTGACCCCGCAGGACGAGAAGAAGGCCTCCTCGAAGGGGAAGATGACCGCGAGGCCGTCCGTGATCCGGGCCAGCGTGCGTGCCCGGTATCTCCTCCAGGCCCAGGCCTGCGGCGCGATGTAGTAGAGGACCTTCAGTCCCGAGCGCTTGAGCCTGCCTGCCAGGCGCATGTTGAAATCCGGCAGATCCACGGGCACCACCACCTGGGGCCTCCTTTTCCGGGCCGCATCGCACAGGCCGCGGTACACGGAGTGGATCCGCCTGATCCTGGGGAGCACGTCGGAGAACCCCATGACCGAGAACTCCTCTATGCCGTAGAGACACTCCATCCCGGCCTCTGCCATGGCGGGGCCTCCCATGCCGAAGACCTCGACCTTGGGCGTGATGCGCTTCAGCTCACGGATCACCGCGGCGGCGTGCCGGTCCGCGCTCGCCTCGCCCGCCACCATGCAGACGGATATGCTCGTCATCGCTTCGGGATGATCATGGAATCCTTGATGGCGTGCGCGACCTCGATGGCGCGCAGCCCCGCGATTCCGTCGACCCTGACCTCGGCCAGGCCCCTGACCGCATCCACGAACGATCTGATCTCGGAGGCCAGGGCGTCGGACTCGGACATGGCCAGGTGGTTGTGGCTGATCTGCCTGTTCTCCTCAAGGGTGTAGACGTCCACCGCGGCCTTGGCGAAATCGATGGAGATGTAGGCGTTGCTCTGGAACATCCGGATCTTGCGCATGGTATCGGCGCTCACCCGGCTTGCAGTGATGTTGGCGATGCACCCCGACTCGAAGCGGACCCGGGCGTTGGCGATGTCCACCGCATCCGTGAGCACGGGAACCCCCACGGCCTCGACCGACTGGATGGGGGAGGCGACCAGGGAGAGAATGATGTCTATGTCGTGGATCATGATGTCCAGGACCACGTCCACGTCGGTGCCGCGCACCTTGAACGGGCTGATCCGGTGGGCCTCGATGAACATGGGGTTTTTGATGCTGTCCGAGAGCTTGAGCAGTGCCGGGTTGAACCGCTCCAGATGGCCGATCTGGAGCTTCGCGCCGCCCCGGACGGCAGCGTCGATGATGGACCGGGCCTCGTCCAGACGCGCGGAGATGGGCTTTTCCAGAAGCACCGCCACCCCGCGCTCCAGGAAGGGAATCGCCACCTCGGCATGGGCTGTCGTAGGAACCGCGATGCTCACCGCCTCGATGTCGTCCGGCAGGTCCCCGCACGCGGTAAAGGGCCGAGCGCCCACCTCCCGGGCGATCTCCCGGGCCCTGGCAACATCCGTGTCCACCACCCCCGCCAGATCCACATCGTCCATGGCCGCATACTTCTGCGCATGGAACCTTCCCAGGTAGCCCACCCCGATCACAGCCGCGCGCACCCTGTTCATCGGGCGATCCCCCGGCGCGAAGACTTGAGGAATCGCACGATGGGACCGACTGTCCCGTCGTCTCCGAATTCCTGCTCGAGAACCTGTATGGCGTCCTTGAGCAGGAGCTTCTGCTTGAGCAGGATGCGGTAGGCCTTCCCGACCGCCTTGATCTGCTCCGGGCTGAAGCCGCCACGTTTGAGCCCGATGGTGTTCACGCCGAAGAGCTTTGCCCGGTCGCCCGAGGCCTTGGCGTAGGGGATGATGTCCAGGCTCACCATGGAGCCCCCGCCGACGATGCAGCGCTCTCCGATCCGGGTGAACTGGTGGACCGCGGAGAGGCCGCCCACGATGGCGTGGTCGTGGATCTCCACGTGGCCCGCGAGCGTGGCCAGGTTGCCCATGACCACGTTGCTGCCCAGAACACAGTCGTGCGCCACGTGGCAGTAGGCCATGATGAGGTTGTGATCGCCGATGGTGGTCACCCCTTTGTCCTTCACGGTTCCCCGGTTGATCGTGACGAACTCCCGGATGGTGTTGTGGTCTCCGATCTCAAGCCGGGTGTCCTCGCCCTGGTAGGAATGGTCCTGGGGGGGCGTGCCGATGCTCGCATAGCCCGTTATATCGCACCCCGCGCCGATGGTGGTGGGGCCCTGGATCCTGCAGTAGGGACCCACCTTCGTGCCGTGCCCGATGGTGACGTTCGATTCGATGGTCGCGTACGCCCCGATCTCCACCTCGTCTGCGATGAGGGCGTCCGGCGCGATGCGCGCGGTGGGGTCAATCCTGCTCAAGGGAGTCGATCCTCCTTTCCAGTTCCCGGATGCGTTTCAGGAGTTGGGGGAGGTCCTTGTACACCTTCTGGACCCTGAGCCACTGCCGGTGGTCCATGGCCGGGAAGCCCGAGACCACCCTGCCTGCGGGCAGATCCGAGACGATCCCGGCACGGGCCGCCGCAGTGGACCCGTCTCCCACGGTGACATGGCCGGCGACCCCGGACTGGGCTGCCAGGGTCACGAGACTCCCCAGCCGGGAGCTGCCCGCCACGCCCGACTGGGCCACGATGATGCAGTGGTCCCCCACCACCACGTTGTGGCCGATCTGCACGAGGTTGTCCATCTTCACGTCAGAGCCGATCCGGGTGCTCGTGAGCGCGGCCCGGTCGATGGTGCAGTTGCTCCCGATCTCCACGTGGTCCCCGATGATCACGATGCCCTTCTGGGGGATCTTGTAGTGCTTCTCGCCGTCCCAGACGAACCCGAACCCGTCGGAGCCGATCACCACGCCCGAATGGATGATGCAGTGTCTGCCGATCCGGCACTTCTCGTAGACCGTCACGTTGGGATGGAGGACCGTCGACTCATCAATGGATGCCCTGTCTCCGATCACGCACCCCGGGTGGACCACGCAGTGTTCCGCCACTCGGGCCTTCTCGCCGATGAAGGCGAGGGGATAGACCGCGGCGGTGGGGTCAACCTGCGCATCGGGGTGCACGAAGGCCATGTCAGATATGCCGGGCCGGTGAACCTTGGCGGGATAGATGAGCTCCAGGACCCGGGCAAAGCTCAGGTAGGGGTTTGCCGTGACTATCCTGGACATAGGAAGGTCGAGGTCCTCCCCCACGATGATGGCCCCCGCGGCGCTGGAACCCGCCTTGTCCCGGTACTTCGGATTCGCCAGGAAGGTGATGTCGTCAGGCGTTGCCTCTTCGATGGTGGAGGCTCCGGATATGTCCCTGTCGGGGCCTTTCAGGACACCGCCGATATGCCGTGCGATCTCGGACAGGAGCATGGGCTTACTTCTTCTTCCCCGCGGTCTCCTGGTACTTCTTGTTGTAGAGCTCGAGGATGGCGTCGGTGATGTCGAGCTTCTCCGAGGTGTAGATAATGCCCGGGTCCCTCCGGTCGAGGATGATGTCGATGTTGTGCTGGTCGCCGTACTCGTCGATGATGGCGCTCACCTCGTCGCTGATGGGCTTGATCAGGGTGAGCTCCTTTCTCCTGAGCTCCTCCTGGGCGTCTTTGACGAAGCGGTTATACTTCTTGAGCTCGTTGTCATAACTGTTCTGGAGATCGAGCCTGGCCGACTCGTTCATGGAGAGGCCTTTGGCCGCCATCTCGTCGGTCATTTTCTTCAGGTTTGCCTGCATCTTGTCGATTTCCTGCTGCCGCTCTTCTTTCAGGACTTCGAGCTGCTTGTATGCGTCCTTGCCTGCCAGGGAATCGGTGAGGATCCTCTGGGAATCCATGTAGTAGATCTTGAGATCCGCTGCATGAGAGGGAAGGGAGAGGGCAAAAAATGCGATCAGTGCTGCTGCCAGTGGCATAAAACGTTTCATATCCATATTCCTCCTGGATTTATCCTAGAAAAACGTGCCGATGGAGAAGTCCCATCTGCTGTCCGACTCGAACTCTTCCGGATCGATGACCTTACCGTACTCCAGGCGAAGGGGACCCATGGGCGTGACCCAGCGAATGCCGCCGCCGTAGGAGCGCTTGAGGTTGGAGAGGTCGATGCGCCGGTCGTACGCGTTGCCCTGGTCGAAGAAGAGCACCCCGTACAGACCCGGCACCTCCCAGATGGGGAAGGTGAGCTCGGTGTTGAAGACGAACATGCGCTGTCCTCCGATGACGTTGCCCGCGGAATCCCGCGGCCCGATCTCTCCATACTTGAAACCCCGAATGCTATTCAATCCTCCCAGGGTGAAGAGCTCATCCTCCGGAAGGTCATCACCTTTCGCGGGGTTGATGGTACCCCATCTGAATTTGAACATCAAGGCCAGTTTGTCCCTCCACAGGGGGAAAAACTGGGCATACCGCGCGGTGGTGCGGGTAAAGTGATAATCGCCCCCCAGGCCGGCATACTCAACCGAGAAGGCGGCGTCCGAGCCCCTGGTGGGCCGGAAGTAGTCGTTGGTAGTGTCGCGGTAGAGCGTATTGGTGACGCTGCTGATGGCATAGCCGTTGATCTCTTCCTCGCTGAGCACGTCGCGGTAGGCGGGGTCGATGTCAGTCAGGCCGACCACGTCGGTATAGGCATAGATGATCGAGTGCCGCACATCCTCGAAGAGGGGGAAGCTCAACCGGACGTTGCCGCCCCGGTACTCCTTGGTATAATAGGTATATTCCCTTTCGGTATTGAACAGCCGGGTGCCCAGCGAAACCGGATAATCGAACAGCCAGGGCTCCTCCACGTCAACGGTATAGCTCTGCTTCCTGCCGCCGTATTCGATATTGAATCTGGTTTTGAGCCCGAGTCCCATGAGGTTGTTCTCGCTGAGCTGCAGGGTGCCCAGGAGCTTGTCCACGCTGGAATAGGCCACCCCGAAGGAAAAGGCCCCGGTGGTCGTCTCCTCCACATCCACCAGCAGGGAGAGGGTATCGTCGTCCTTGGGAATGGACTCGATGTTGACATTGGTGAAATACCCCAAGCGGCCCAGGTTATCCCTGCTCTTCTGGATATCCGAGGACGAGAAGATGTCTCCCTCGTTGAGCTCGAGCTCCCTTCTGACCACCTTGTCCCTGGTCTTGTTGTTGCCCCGGATATGGATGGTGTCGATGCTGACGGGCTCGCCTTTCCTGATCCTGAAGGAAAGGTTCACCTTGTTGCCGGCGACCTCATCCATGTCGGGTTTCACCTGCACATAGGCGAATCCCTGATCCATGTAGATGTTCCGGAGGTTCTCCACCGACCGCTGGATCAGGCTCTTGCGCATCTTTTCTCCGGTCTTGATCTGAAGGGCCTCCATGAGCTCTTCTCGAGGCTTGATCAGATCACCGGTCACCTCGATGTCTCCGAAATAGAACAGGGGGCCTTCACGGATGGGGATGGTGATATAGATGCCCTTGTCTTCCCTGACCTCCACCTGGGGCCTGCCGGCACGGGCCTTGATGTAGCCCTGATCGCCGTAATACTGCTCGATCCTCAGGAGATCGGTGTCCAGAGACTCTTCGAGATAGGAGCCGGCATGTCCGAACAGGCCGAGGATCCAGCGGTTCTTCGTCTCCATGACCCCCCTGAGCTTGCGGTCGGAGATGTTCTCGTTGCCGTCGAAGGAGACCTTCTTGATATAGAGCTTGTTGTTCTCGTCCACGGTGAAGGTGAGCACGATCCCGCCTTCGGTGATCTCGGTGGAGGAGTCCACCACCACGTTGTAGTATCCCTTTTCCCGGTACAGGGCGATGATACGGTCGACGCTCGTCTTGAGGGTTCGGGTGTTGAGGATGTCGAAGCGCTTCATGCCGATGGACTCGATAATCTCCTCGTCATCGATCTCGTCGTTCCCCTCCACCTCGATGGAGGTGATCACGGGGTATTCCTTGACCGTAAAGACCAGCGAGCCTTCTTCGAAATCGGCATCCACGGTCTCGAAGTAGCCCATGGAGTAGATCTCTTCAATGTCCCGGCGCACCGCCTGCCGGTGCAGAATATCTCCGGGTGCGTTTTTCAGCCTGAACCGGATCGCCTCGGGGCTGATGCGGCTGTGGCCCTTGACCTCGATCTCCCGGATCACGCACGTGCCCTTGTTCCTCAGATAGCCGTCCACCGCTTCCTCCAGGGAGGACGCGCTATAGGTCGTGCCCGAGGCATCGTACACCCGGAAGACCTTGTCGGATTCTTCCATGAACACCTCCACGGGTGCGCCCTCTCTCAGGGAGACGCACGGCACATCGGCCACGTAGCCCGCGATCTTCTCCGAGCCGGTGGTCATGACGAGGTCCGCAGCCGCGGCAACAATCGGCAGGGTGAGAGTTACTGCAAGCAGAGCCAGTATTCTACACGGTATGCGGTTCAAGAAGCCCTCCCTTGAGGATGAGGACCCTGTCCATGGTACGGGCAAGGTCCATGTTGTGGGTGACGATGATCATGGTCACTCCCAGAGACGTTCTGATCTGCGAGAGCAGGCCGATCACCTTGCTGCCGGTGGACGGGTCCAGGTCTCCGGTGGGTTCGTCAGCCAGGAGGACCTGGGGCGACATCATCAGTGCCCGGGCAATGGCGACGCGCTGCTGCTCACCGCCCGAGAGCTCGCCCGGCTTGTGCTCCACGCGGTCGGCGAGCCCCACGATTTCCAGGAGGCTCAGTGCCCGCGGCCGGGCCTCTTCCAGTCTCTGCGACCTGACCATGGCCGGGATCATGACGTTTTCCAGGGCCGTGAACTCGGGCAGCAGAAAGTGGAACTGGAACACGAACCCTACGTGGGTGTTTCTGAACAGGGTGATCTCCCGGTCGTTCATGCGGCAGATGTCTTTTCCGGTGTAAAGGATCCTGCCACCCTCGGGACGCTCCAGTCCTCCGAGCAGGTGGAGCAGGGTGCTCTTCCCGGACCCGGAGGCGCCCATGATGGCGACTCCCTCGCCCTTGTCCACGGACATCCCGGCCCCTTTGAGCACCTCGATGAGGGCTGGTCCCCGGGTGAACGACTTGGTGATCTCTTCGACCACGACCATGGGATCAGCCTTCATAGCGCATCACCTCCACCGGGTCCTGCCGTGCGGCCTGCCTGGCGGGATAGATCGTGGCCAGGAACGAGAGCACGATTGACATCAGCACGATGATGCCCACCAGGGAAAAATTCACCTGGGTGGGGACCCCGGTGATGTAGTACACGTCCATGGGCATGACCTCGATCCCGAAGACGAGCTCCACGAAGCCGATCACCGCGTTGAGGTTATAGGTGAGCAAAAGCCCTAGGACAAGTCCCAGGATAGTTCCGCTCACCCCGATCACCATGCCCAGCGTCACGAAGACCCTCAGGATCTGGCCCGTGGTGGCGCCCATGGAGCGCAATATGGCGATGTCCTTTCTTTTTTCCATCACCATCATGATGAGCGTGCTGATGATGCTGAACACGGCCACGAGAATGATGAAGAGCAGGATGATGAACATCACGGTCTTCTCCAGCTTCAGGGCCGAGAACAGGCTCATGTTCATGTCTTTCCAGGTCTTTGCCCAGTAGCCCGGTCCCAGGGAGCTCATGATCCGCTCGGCAACGGCATCCGCTTCGTAGATGTCGGTGACCTTGATCTCGATGCCCGAGGGGCTTTTCTTCATGAACAGGCCCTTGGCCGCCTCCAGGGAGACATACACCATATTGTTGTCGTATTCGTACATGCCGGTGGAAAAGATGCCCCTCACGACAAAGGACATCGACTTGGGGATCATGCCCAGCGGCGTGATAGAGCCGGTGGGGGAGATCACGGTTACGGCGTCTCCCACCGAGACGCCAGAACGGAGCGCGAGCTCGGAGCCCAACAGGATCCCGGTCTCGTCGAGGTTTGTAAAATCGCCCTGCACGATGATTTCTTTGAGCCGGATCACCTTTGCCGCGCTTTCGGGCTCGATGCCCCGGATGACCACCCCCGAGACGCCCCCGGGCGCGGAGATCAATCCCTGGGAGAGAATGAAGGGCGCGGCTCCCACCACCCCGGGATCCTTCGCGACCGCTTCCTCGACCTCGCTCGGCTGCGGGATGCCTCCCTGGTAGGTGGAGATCACGATATGAGACTGGGTGCCCAGGATCTTGGTCTTGATGTCCTCCTCAAAGCCGTTCATGACCGAGAGCACGACAATGAGGGCCATCACGCCGATGGCGATGCCGAACACCGAGAGCCCGGAGGTGAAGCTGATGAACCGCTGGCTCTTTTTCGCCCTCAGATACCTTTTGGCAACGAGAAATTCAAACCTCAGGATACCTCTCCTTTGCGAAGCAGGGGAAACAGGATGACATCCCGGATGGAAGGGCTGTCCGTCAGGATCATGACGAGCCTGTCGATGCCGATCCCCTCACCGGCGGCAGGCGGCATCCCGTACTCGAGGGCCCGGATGTAGTCCTCATCCAGCTCGGAGGGACTCTCCTCGTCCTTTTTTTTGAGCTGCTGGACGAACCGCTCGCGCTGGTCGAAGGGATCGTTCAGCTCGCTGAAGGCATTGGCGAGCTCCCTTCCGGCGATGTAGAGCTCGAAGCGGTCCACCAGGGCGGGATTCTCCGTGTTTTTGCGGGACAGCGGCGAGACCTCGGTAGGATACGAGGTGATGAACGTCGGCTGGATGAGCTTTTCTTCCGTGGTCTCTTCGAAGAGGGCGAGCTGAAGCTCTCCCAGGGACTCGTCGCCCACCAGGTCCATGCCCCTTTCCCTGCAGAATGCCAGGGCCCGGTTCCGGTCTTCGAACACCTCGGGGGGGACACCCCCAACCTCGATGGCGGCGTCTTTGACCGTGTAGCGCTTCCAGGGCGCACGGAGGTCGATCTCCATTCCCTGATAGGTGACGACCTCTGTGCCCAGCACCTGCCGCGCGATGGTGGAGACCATGTCCTCGGTGAATCTCATGAGTTCGGTGTAGTCGGCATAGGCCTGATAGAACTCCAGCATGGTGAACTCGGGGTTGTGCCGGGTGGAGAGCCCCTCGTTGCGGAAGTTGCGGTTGATCTCGTACACCCGCTCGAAGCCTCCCACCAGAAGGCGCTTGAGATAGAGCTCGGGCGCGATCCTTAAAAAAAGGTCCATGTCCAGCGCATTGTGGTGGGTGAGAAAGGGCTTTGCCGCGGCTCCGCCCGCGATGCTCTGCATCATCGGGGTTTCCACCTCCATGAACCCGTGGGAGTCCATGTACGACCTGATCGCGCTGATGACCCTGGTCCGGGTGATAAAGGTCTGCCTTGTCTCGGGTGATACGATGAGGTCCACATAGCGCTGCCGGTAGCGGATCTCCACGTCCTTCAAGCCGTGCCACTTCTCCGGCAGGGGCTGGAACGACTTGGTCAGCAGCTCGAAGCCCTGGACATAGACGCTCAGCTCGCCGGTGCGCGTCTTGACGGGCGTGCCCCACAGGCCGATGATATCCCCGATGTCGAGCTTTTTGAAGAGCGCATAGGCATCTTCCCCGAGTCTTGCCTTCTCGAAGAAGGCCTGGAGGCTTCCGGTTGCATCCTGGAAATGGATGAACGAAGCCTTGCCGAAGGTGCGCATGGACATGATGCGCCCGGCCATGCGGTGAACGCTCGATACCTTAAGCAGCTCCCCGGCGTCTTTTTCCAGGTACGATCCGATGAACTCCGAGACGTTCGTATCCTTCCTGTAGGTGTTGGGAAAATGGGCGACCCCCATATCCCGTTTCATGGTTTCGTACTTTTCGATCCGTTGTCTGACAAGGCGGTTTATGTCTTCCAATTCATCGGCTCCTGTATTTGCGTCAAATCGAAGGCCTATATAGAAGATTTCAACCAGTGAGTCAATAACTCATGGGGGCACGGTGCAATCATACAGACTCCCATGTTTTTTGTAAATTGTTCACATTTGTGATATACAGGCCTTTTTAAGAAGGGGGCCGCATGGAAATCTCTGCCCGGGAGAAATCGATCCTCATGGGGCTTGCGCGGGAGGCGATCCATCTCACCCTCAGCGGGTCCGCGCCCGGCACCCCCCCTGCCGGGCAGATCACGGCCCGGCTCCGGGAAGAATCCGGGGCATTCGTCAGCATCTATAAAAAACGGACACTCAGAGGCTCCATGGGGCTGGTCCTTCCCCTTGTCCCCCTGTGGCGGGCGGTGAGAGAAAGCGCTGTCTATGCCGCCTTCCGGGACCCCCGGTTTTCCCCGATCACGGCGGACGAAATGGACGCCGTCACGCTGGAGATCGCTGTTCTCACCTCGCACAGACGCGCCGCAGGGTCTCCCGGCGTGGTCTCCGGCGCTCACGGGACCGTCTATAGAAGGGATTTTCGCCAGGCAGTGTTGCTGTCCCGTCGCGTAGAGATGCAGGAAGGGGAGGCGGGGCGCACACCGGCGTATCGAACGGGCACGCCTGGGCTCGACCCCCGGGAATGGGATGGGGCGGATGTCAAGGAGACCTTCTCCGCGGAGGTCTTCCTGGAGGAATGAGTCCGTTATGGGAAGAGAATGCCGGGAAGAAGGAGGGGAAGCTCCTGGTGAGCAGGAGGAGGATGCCCTTTTAGCGACAAGGGCTGCAAGGAGGAGTGAGCATGGAGTCATCATGGGGAAACGGCTTTGACATCCACGTTCCATCCCGGATGCCCCTGAGCCCGGGGCGGAACACCGATGCCCCCGGGAAACAGACGGACCGTCTCGGCGGCCGCGTGCGCTCTCTGGCGCGGCTCTTGAACCCCTGGACGTCCCGCTCGCCGGGCTCGCATTACTATGCGATCCCGTCATGCTGGCTGTGCCCGGGGAAACGGATTCCCTTCGCCCTTTACGGGGGGTCTGCCTCGGGAGAGCCGGTGAACATTCTTCCACCCCACCGGATGTATGTCCCGGGTGAGGACGGCCACAACCGGGAAATAGAGCCGTCCCGGGTCTTCATCCGGAAAGAGTCGGCCCCCGATCTTCTCCACTACCTCGATAGCAACCTCGACGAGATCATCGATCACCCCATCATGGACGCCGCAGGCAAGGCAGAGGTCTTCTATTACCTGGCATACCGGAGGCTGGAGGCCGTTTACCGCAGTCCGGGCAGGCTCGTGCTGACCGATGTGAAACAGATCATCGCCCTGATGATCGAGCAGATCATCTCCCGTCCGGAAACGCTCCGGCAGGTCTACGACCTCGTACAGAAGAACGCCGGGCGGATATCCGAACATCCCCGGTCCACGATCCTGCACTCGCTCAACGTGGGGATTCTTTCCACCTTCTTTGTCACGACCGTGCTCTCACACCTTCCGCGGGAGATCGCCGAAGAGATCGCGCTGGCATATTTCTTTCACAATATCGGGATGATGCTTCTCCCGCGGGACGTGGTCAACCATCGGGGCGACCTGAACGACCGCGCCTGGGAGCTCATCAGGCAGCACCCCCGCTGGGGGGTGGAGATCATGGGCAGGAGATACCCCCTGACCGCTGAGATGGGCGGCATCATCGGGGGGCACCACGAGCGCCTCGACGGGACAGGATATCCGGGGGCGCTCACGTCTGCCGACCTGCATTTCTTCGTGAAGACCTGTGCGGTCATGGACGCCCTGCACGCCCTGATTTCCCGGAGGGCGTACCGTGAGCCCCTTCCCCTTGCGGAGGCCCTGAGGGAAGTCAGGCACAGGGTTCCCCGGGGCTACGATCAGAGGATATTCTCTCAGATCATCAGGGTGTTCCGCGAGTTCAGGCTCTTCTGAAGCGACTGTTCAGACGCCCGGGACGCGAGAGGTTCGACCGATGAATCTTTTGGCGATTACGCGGACAGGGCTGCCCGGCGGGTGATGAGAGAGAGGATGGGTCAGGCGATGTCTCGAAGGCTGGAGACCACCACATCCATATGACGGGCCAGCTCTTCAGCGGGCACGATGCCGCTCACCCCGATGGTGAGCATGACGCCCGCGTTCCTGCCCAGGAGCGCGTCCATAACCGTATCCCCGATCAGGATCGACCTGCCGGAGTCCTTGCCCATGGAGGAGCAGATCTTCTCGATCATGTCGGGTGCGGGCTTCGAGCTGTCCACGCTGTCCGCGCCGACAACGAGATCGATGTAGGGAAGGGCGCCGATGAGCTCCATGTCCACGAGCGCGCCCGCCCTCTTGTCGTTGGTGGCTACTGCGATGGGAATATCCCTGGACTTGAGCGTGCTCAGGAGATCGAGCGCGCCCTGTGCCGCCTGAACGTGCCTCTTGCGTGATTCCGGGCCGAAGACCGCCGCACCCGCCTCTTCGACGATGCCGTGCGCTTTGTCCCACCGGATCCCCTCCCGGTAGAGGCAGTAGGTCAGCAGGGCAGTGCACTCGGCGAACGTGCCCATGGCCAGCAGGCCGTTGCCGTCGACCCGGGATTTGTCCACCGAGACGCCCAAGGCATCCTGGACCCTCTGCTTCAAAGCGGGGGTCAGGGGGGTGTATGCCCCCAAGCTCGTGATGAGCTCTCCGATGATGCCGATCCAGGTTTTTTCGAAATCCAGGAGCGTGCCGTCCTTATCGAAGATTACGAGCTCGGTGTCATAGGATTTCCCTGAGACGGTAATGCTGGACAATGCCCGCTCTCCTTTCTCGCTCTGATCCGGCGGTGTAATTACCGGTTGATTCAGTACCATACTTCGGTGGTATATACCAAACGTTTTCAAGGAAAGAGAGACCAGTGGAAAATATCGCTGTGAACATTGGCGGCATAAACAGTTTCGGAAGGATTCTGCCGGGGACGCGCAGGCCGGGTTTCCAGGGGACGGCTCCGGGCATCCCCGGTCGCCGGGCGAAAATCGGCAGGGCGGGGTGCGGCCGCACGGGCTGGTTGAAGATCCTGTCCGTCCTCGTGCTGATCGCCGGGATTCTCGTTGCAGGCTCGCTGGCCGGCTGCTCCCGGGGAAAGGGTGAGCAGGCCGCGGTGTCCGGCCCGGACACCGGAACCCTTGAGGTCTCCATATGCATGGAGGTCCCGCATGAGGATGATCTCCCGGAAAGCCTGATCTGGAGAGGCATCCGGCATGCACACGATCTGAACGGCACCCTGGCCGGCCGCAAGATCGAGCTGGTTCTGAGAGAGACCGGCTCCAGAACCTTCGACTCGCTCGAAGCCATAGCCGATTTTGTCCGGGAAGAGGAGATCAGCGGCCCGATCCTGTTCCGGTCTTCCCGGGCCTTCGGGCCGGAGGGCGGGTTTTCCCGGGACAGCGGTGCCTTTATCACGGTGATGCCGTCCGCGCAATGTCTCCTGCAGGAAGGACTGGACTGTACGGCGGTGCAGCTCGGCTCGTCCCTGAAAGACCGGGCGCGTGCCTCTGCGCTGTTTGCCAGGAACAGCCTTGAGGCCTCCGACGCCATGATTGTCCTCGATCAGGACGCCCCGGGCTCTGTCCTGCTGGCAAGCAGGTTTTCCTCGGAGATGATCGCGCTGGGCGGGACGGTCTCCGAGCTCTGCATTCTCTCGGGCGACACGACCGATCTTCAGGATGCATTGGGGGCAGTGAAGCAGAAGAATCCCGGTGTCATTTACCTGCCGTATGCGGAAAAAACCACGATTTCCGCCATCAGAACGCTGCGCAGGCAGAATCCGGAGTCGCCGGTCGTGGTGGTGAATGTGCCGCAGGAACAGCGGTTTCTTGTTCAGGGGGGAGACGATCTGGACGGCGTGTATCTGGTGACGGATTTCCGCCTCCGCCTCACCCGGGGGGAAAGGATTTTGAGCTGGATCAGACAAACCGCAGGCAGGCCGGAAAGCGAGGTGACCAGGGAGCCGCTGGCAGCCCTGGGAGGCGATGCCTATCTCGTCCTGATGGATCTCCTGCGGGAAGGGCTGCGCGATGAAGGTCCCGGTGAGGCTGCCTCAGCGCCCGAAGAGGGCGGGCCCTCTCCTGATTCGGAGGGCTTCCAGCTCCCGGACGCCCTGCACAAACGCATCCATGTATACCACGTGGACACAGGCGTGCTTCAGGGACCGCATCTGAAATACCTTGAATCGATCGAACCTTGAAGTAATGATCAGATCTTTGCGCTGATATTGTGGCTCAGCAGCTTGTCGGCGATCACGGTGTAATCGGGGCGGTACGTGCCGCTCTCGATCTGCTGCCGGGCCTGCTCGACCTTTTCGGTTCTGATCTCAGGGGCATCGAGCGCTGCATGTTTGATGTCCTGGAACATCTTCACCTTGGCCGATATGTTGATCTTGTCCTGAATGGATATGGTGTTCTGATTCTTCTCGCCGGCCTCCCGTGTCTGATGAGACCGTTCGGCCGCGTTCGTTCCGTATGCCTTGAGTGCCTCAAGATTGGTGGTATTGTTAATTTTCATCTGCTCTGACCCCGCTCAGTCCTTTCTTCAGACTATGCTCCATGAGCTCTCCGAAGAGTCGCCTGCTTGCTTGAGGTGATATCGCGACAACATCCTGCACCGGTTCCTTTTCCGGAACCTCCTGTTGGCTGTCATTTTGTTTTGGTGTGTCCTTCTTCTCATAGCTTCTCATGATGAGATTGACGAAGATGCTTTTGACCTCCATGTACACTCCTTCGTTCGTACCTTGTATGGCTCGGTCTTTCTCTCTATATCGGAATGTGACAGTTAACCTTTAGAGTATTTTCATTACAGGAAAAATCAACCCCTTATCACGCTTTTCGCCCAGGGGACCGGCGGCATACACACCACGGGGGAGGAAAAAAATTCCCCCCGGCTATTCAGGCACAATGGCTTCAAAAGCGGTTCTGGAACCCCTGGCATTTTCCTTGCTCAACCGTGTCTCAGGAAAGGAGACGGTATGGACCAGGGAATCTACACGGCTGCTGCAGGGGCGATCGCCATGGAGGAGAGGCTGGCGATGATCTCGAACAACCTCGCCAACAGCAACACCGCCGGCTTCAAGAAGGACGCGGTGGTGTTCGAGGATTTCCAGAGGGTGCTCGACACCGCCCGGCTTGCTCCTGGCCAGCACCGCACAGTCCCCGTGGATGTTGTTGTGGGAAGGCAGTACGTCGATACCACCCAGGGCGCATTTCAGGAAACCGGCAGCCCCCTGGATGCAGCTATCGTGGGAGAAGGCTTTTTCGTGGTCGCTACAGACAACGGGCTGAAATATACCAGGGCCGGTTCGTTTCTGGTCTCTCCCGAGGGCCTGCTGGTGACGCCCCAGGGGCACACGGTCCAGGGGCAGGGGGGAGACATCATCGTGGGAACGGGCAAGGTGAGCATCGATTCCCGGGGCACGGTGATGGTGGACGGTAATATCGCGGATGTCCTCCAGATCGCAGCCATCGAGGATGAGGCCCTGGTGCGGGAAGGAAATGCGCTGTTCGGCGTCAGAGAAGGGTACGCACCGGAGGTGACGGATGCCCCGGAGATCCGCCAGGGATGTATCGAGACAGCAAATGTGGATCCTGTCGTGGAAATGGTGGGGCTCATCACGACCCAGCGGGCATATGAGGCGTTTCAGAGGATGATCAAGTCGGTGGACGAGACCTACACGCAGTCCATGCACAATGTAGGTATGACCGCCTAGAAAAAGGGGGATAAATATGATCAGGGCGATGTGGTCGGCAGCGACCGGCATGAATGCACAGCAGATGATGATCGATGTCATGGCCAACAATCTGGCCAACGTGAACACCACAGGCTTCAAGAAGAGCAGGGCGAACTTCGAGGACCTCTTCTATGCCACCTACCAGGAGGCCGGAGCACCCACCGCGGCAGGTGGAACCGTGCCCGTGGGTATCCAGGTGGGCATGGGCACGCGTCCGGTATCCGTACAGAAGATGTTCTCCCAGGGAGACTACCTGGAGACCAAAAACGAGCTCGATGTGGCCATCGAGGGGGACGGCTTCTTCCGGATGCTCTCGGACGACCAGGAGGTGTACTCCCGGGACGGCTCGTTCAAGAGGGACAATGAGGGATTCATCGTGAATTCCCGGGGCAACCGGCTCCAGCCCGACTTTGCCATACCTGAGGATACGGCGTCGATCACCATTGCAAAAGACGGCGAGATCACCTGCCTGTCCAGCGGCGGAGAGGTTGTCGCCACCGGGCAGATACCCATCTATGTCTTCACCAACCCGGCGGGCCTGAAGGCCGCGGGCATGAATGACTATATCGCCACCGAGGCGTCCGGAGATCCCATCGAGGGGGTTCCGGGAACCGACAATTTCGGCACCCTTGCACAGAATTACCTGGAGATGTCCAATGTGGACGCCATCGAGGAGATGATCAATATGATCGTAGGGCAGCGGGCGTACGAGATCAATTCAAAGTCCATCAAGACTGCGGACACCATGCTCGGAGTCGTGACCTCCATCGCCAGGTAAGGAGAAATGATGAAGCTTCTGGTACTCCTGAGTGTTTTTGTCACCCTCACTCTCAGCCCGGCTGCAGCAATGGGCGAGAGCAGGGTGGTGCTTCGTGAGAAGGCGTTCGTATCGGGCGAACACATCTATCTGAAGGACATTGCCGTGCTGAAAGGGGCGGACAGGGAAACGCTCTCCGGCATCCCCATCATGAAGACGCCTGCCGGGTCCCTGGGCGTCACCCTCTCCTCGGCGTTCGTTGCCGGGAAGATCGGGGAGCACTACCGGAAACCCGTGATTATGGAAGGTTCCTCCAGCGTGCAGGTATGCGAGAAGTTTGTGGATCTGTCCGGGAGAGATCTGGCGGATCTCTACCGGAAAGGGGTCATGGAGAGCAGCCCGTGGAAAAAGGTAGGCGAGGTGGTGATCGAAGATGTGAAGGTCCCCGCCGGCTTCCGGGTTCCCGAGAAATACCGGTACGACATCCAGGCAAAATTTTCCCCCCGGGAGGACTTTTTGGGCTTCACCTCGGCAACACTGACCGCAGGCCTGGGGGCCTCGGCCGTTTCATGCCGGGTGAGCGGGAAGGTCCGGGTCGTGGCCTCGGTGCCGGTGGCGCGGACAAATCTCACCCGGGGAACCGTGATCGGCGAGACCGATCTGGAAATGAAGCGACTGGATATCTCCACCTATCCGGCACTTGCATGGGACAAGAAAGAGTGTGTGGGCATGCGGGTCAAAGGCTCCCTGCGCGCGGGTTCGCCCCTGATCAGGTCGAACATCGAGCAGCCCCCGCTCATCAGCAGGGGAGATCCGGTATTCATCGAGGCCCGGTGCGAGGGCCTGGTGATACGGGACAGGGGCGTCGCGCTCAAGGACGGGTTTCTCGAAGAGCAGATTCCGGTGAAGAATGCGGCCTCGGGCAGGAAGGTCTTTGGCACTGTTATTGCTGCATCACGTATCGAGGTTATGTTCTAGGAGGAATAGATGAAGGTGTATCGAACAGTTGCCATATTCGCCGCGATCATTTGCCTGAGTGCGTGCTCCCACATGAAACCGCCTCCAGGCCTGAGTGAAGACCAGTTCGCCATCCCCGTGGAAGAACCGACCGAGGACCCTGCCTCCCCCGGATCCCTCTGGACTCCGGGCGCCAAGTTTACGGACATGTACAGCGACGCCCGGGCGCACCGGGTGGGCGACATCGTGGTGGTCCAGATCGTCGAGAGCTCGTCGGCCAACAAGGAGGCCAAGACCGAGGCCGACAGGACGAGCTCCACGAACAACTCCGTCACCGACGTGCTGGGGCTTCCCCTCGACCGGTCATCCGTGCTCGGCTACGGGATCACGCCCTCGGTCAGCGCGTCCTCGGCCTCCGAGTTCGAAGGAGAGGGAAAGACCTCCCGCAAGGGAACGATCTCGGGCACGGTGTCCGCCCGTGTCGAGCGCGTCCTTCCCTCCGGAAACATGGTGATCAGGGGCAAGAAGCAGACCCGGGTGAACAGCGAGAACCAGTATATCATCGTCTCCGGTATCATCCGGCCCGAGGACGTCAGTGTGAGCAACACCATCCAGTCCACGTACATTGCGGACATGCAGCTCGACTACTACGGAAGCGGCATCATCGGGGATCAGCAGAACAAGGGATTCATCGCCCGGGCCATCGACAAGGTCTGGCCCTTCTGAGGTATGACATGAAGAGACTGATCTGGATATGCCTTTTCGTTTTTCTCGCCGCGGATGCCTGGGCCGTGAGGGTCAAGGACATGGTGGAGATCCAGGGCGTGAGGGAAAACCGGCTGGCGGGCTATGGGCTCGTGGTCGGCCTCAACGGGACGGGTGACAAGGCGGGGTCGCAGTTCACCATCCGGTCGCTTGCCAACATGCTCCGGAACATGGGCATCACCGTGGATCCCAATATGCTCAAGGTCAAGAACGTGGCGGCCGTCATGGTGACCGCCAATCTTCCCCCCTTTGCCCGGAGCTCCCAGAAGCTGGACTGTACGGTCTCCTCGGTGGGGGATGCATCGTCGCTTGCCGGCGGCACCCTGATCTCGGCGCCCCTTCACGGGGCCGACGGCAAGGTGTACGCGCTGGCTCAGGGCCCGATCTCCGTGGGCGGATTCTCGGTGGGCGGGTCGTCCGGTTCGGAGGTGACCAGGAATTTCCCTACTGTGGGCATGATACCCGGAGGCGCCGTGGTCGAGCGGTCTCTCGAGCTCGATCTCGGGCAGAGGCTGACTCTGGTCATGAACAGCCCGGACTTCACCACGGTCTCACGCGCGGTGAAAACCATCAACAGCCGACTGGGAGGCACGGTGGCCAGGGCAATCGACCTTTCCACCATCGAGGTGGACATCCCCGAGGGCTATCGGGACAGGACCGTGGAGTTTATCGCCCTGATAGAATCCGTTGAGGTCTCCCCCGATGTCCGGGCGCGGGTGGTCGTCAACGAGCGGACCGGCACTGTTGTCATGGGCAGTAGCGTCAGAATTTCGACAGTCGCCATTGCGCACGGGAACTTGAGCATCGAGATCACCGAGGAGCCGGCCGTGTCGCAGCCCGGTTCGTTCTCCCGGGGTGTAACCACAGTCACCCCGCAGACCGGGATCAGTGTGAAGGAAGGCGGACAGCAGCTGGTGATGCTTCCCACAGGCACCAGCATCGGCGACCTCGTCTCCGCGCTCAATGCCATCGGTGTCTCGCCCAGGGACCTGGTGATCATCCTCCAGTGCATCAAGAGAACCGGCGCGCTGCACGCGGACCTGGAGGTTATATGATCAAGGGAATCGCAGAGCTGCATCATGTCAGGGAGACGAACCCGGCCAAGGCCGTCGATATGGCCTGCAGGGAGTTCGAGTCCATCTTCGCCCACCAGCTTTTGAAAACCATGGGAGAATCGATGCCCGAGGGGCTGTTCGAGGAAGGCCTGGCATCGGACATCTATCAGGACATGCTCTTTCAGTCCATTGCCCGGTCCATGGCGGAATCGGGCGCATTGGGGATCGGAGACATGCTCAGGCAGCACATGCAGGGTCTGAGCGTGCAAGAGGGTGAATAATGCGGGCAGGGGAGAGGCCGATAAGATATGATATCCTGTCCTTATCCGTTTTTCAGCGAGAAGGAAAAGAGAAGGAGGCGGCATGATGACTGAATCCGACAGCACTGCATATACCCGGATGATCGGGCGGATCGAAAGGGAGAAAGAGCTGGTGGAACGGCTCACCGAGCTTCTCCGGGAAGAGCTTGAGTTCATCGCCGATCAGGACGTTGAGTCGCTCGAGGAATCCATGCCGGAAAAATACCGGGTTCTCCAGGATATCGCGGAGAACAGGCAGGAGATGGGCACGCTGGACGGCAATCCACAGCCCCAATGCGCCGATCGGATACGACTTCTCCAGCAGGAGCTCGTGATGCTCTGGAAAAAGGCTTCCGGGCTCAATGAGTTGTCCAAGTCCCTGGTAACCGGCAGGCTGGATGAAATCGAGAATCAGCTGGACATCTTTTTCTCCGGAGAGAAGAGCGGATACAACCGCCAGGGGAAGAAGTCCGGGGGCTTTCCCCGGGCCATAAACACAGGAGCGTGATATGCCGGGGGTAGGAGGAGCACTGGATATTGCCAGGTGGTCGCTGTATTCGTCTCAGCTGGCCATCGAGGTGATATCGCACAACATCGCCAACGCCAATACCCAGGGCTATTCGCGTCAGCAGCTCAGGGTGGAGTCGAACGTCCCCATCACCATGGGGCCGGGCCAGATCGGTACCGGGGTGAAGGCCACGGAAGTGACGCGATACTATGACGCCTTTATCAATGAACAGGTGACCCTCAAGAAATCCCAGTATTACTATTGGGATGCACAGAACGGCGCCATGGAGGAAATCGAGACCATATTCAACGAAAGCGACGAGTACGGGCTCAACAAGATCATGGGCGAGTTCTGGAACGCCTGGAGCGATCTCTCCAACAATCCGGAGGGCTCCCCCGAGCGCGAAGCCCTGCTGGCGAAATCGAACAATCTCATCCAGTTCATTGGAGATCTCGACTACAACCTCAGGGAATACCAGAGACATCTCGACTCCAGCATCCAGGGATCGGTGAACCAGATCAATGGGCTCATAAAGCAGATAGCCGATCTCAACAATCAGATCTCCAGCGTCGAGATCGACGGCATCATCAATGCGAACGATCTGCGCGACCGGCGGGAACTCCTCCTGGAGAACCTCGCCGAATACCTGGATATCAGTTACTACGAAGAGGAGTCGTCGGGGCAGGTGATGGTGTATATCCTGGGCGGCACCCCGCTGGTGCTGGGAAAGGATCACTATACTCTCGATCAACAGCGCAATGCCGACACCGGGTTCACCGATATCCTGTGGAAGGATCTCTCGGGAAGGACCGTCAATGTCACAAACAAGCTGGAGGGCGGGAAGATCGCCGGCTGGGTGAACGTGCGGGACACCAAGATCGGCTCCTACCTCGACTCCATGGATTCCCTGACCGAGGAGCTGGTGTGGCAGGTGAACTCGCTCCACTCCGAAGGGGTGGGGCTGGATCCGGTGAGCTCGCTGACGGGAACCGTAGAGATAACGGCCCTGACCGACGATCTGGGCGCGGATTTTCTTTTCTCTGACCGATTCGTGTCCGGAGGACTGTTCGAGATCGTGGCCTATGACGCTGCCGGGGAGGTCTCCAACACCTATGTCATCGATCCTGCCGGCGATACCGTAGGTGATCTGATCACCGAGATCAACACCGAGGCCGGTGCCGGAGGCGGAGAGATCACCGCCTCTCTGAATGCCGACGGCTTCTTCACCATCCAGGCCAACGGGAGCCATACCTTTGCCATAAAACACTCGACCGGCGCGGAATCGAGCAACGCCCTCGCCGTCATGGGAGTGAACACCTTTTTTTCCTGGACCGAGGAATCCGGCGTGCCGAATGACGATGTGTTCGATATCACCCAGACCCTCAGCATCAACGCGGAACTCACGGCCGACTCGTCACGGATCGCGGCCGGGTATCTCGACGGCAACGGCCTGGTGGCACCCGGGATGAATGATGTTGCGCTGGCCATCTATTCTGTCCAGGATCAGGTGATCTCCAATCTCGGAGGAACAGGGCTTGACACCACTCTCGATGCGTATTTCAGCTCGTTTATCGCCGAGATCGGTGTGGATGTCCAAAACGCAAGCCTCAACAAGAAGTTCAACGAAACCCTCCTGGACCAGTATATCCAGCGAAAGGAAAGCGTGACCGGCGTCAACCTCGATGAGGAGATGGCCGACATACTGAAGTACCAGCATCTCTATCAGGCCGCGGCAAAGCTCATATCCGTTTGTGACGAGATGATGCAGACATTGCTTTCCGTAAAATAATCAGGTAGTATTCCCACCCAAAAAGAGCCGTGTTCAGGGGGGATGATTGCTGATACTCACCCGGAAAGTTGGGGAAACCGTAGCGATAGGAGACGACATCCAGATCTCCGTCGTGGAGATCAAGGGGACGCAGGTCAAGCTGGGCATTCGCGCCCCGAAGAATGTCGAGGTACACCGGGAAGAGATCTATCTCAAGATCCAGGAGGAAAACCGTCGCGCAGCGCTCGTTTCCAAGGAGTCCCTAGGGGCTGCTCAAGAGCTCATCATGATCAAGAAAAATTCTTGAGGCACGGTTACAGGACCACTATATTTAAGAATAGAGTAAACACAGGAGGTATCTTTCATGGGTTTTCTTTTCCGCTTCATCACGGGTGCTGTTCTTTTTCCGTTTAAGTTAGTCAAGTTCATCCTCGCCGACATCATCATCTTCGGGATCATCGGGGGGGCGATGTCTCTCGTCAGGTCGGTCTTACGGTTCTTTTTCAAGCCGCTGTCACTCGCCGCAGTCATGGGAGGCGTGCTCGTGTTCCTTTTCTCGGACGACGAGCGGAGGAACAAGGTCAAGGCCCTCATCGGTATGTAAGATCTTAAAAGACCCCTTGAAGTCCGCCGGGCAAACCTGAACCGGGGAAGAGCCCGGGTAATGAGGAGCGCAGGACAGAACCGGAGCTGTTGCCGCCCCGGGCGACCTTCCGGCTCCTTTCACCGGGAAACTGAGGGGAGGCCGGGTAACAGCCGGTTTCATCGCACCGCATGGCTCGCCCGAATGCAGACATCGCAGATGAGTTACACCTTGCGTACGGTTTCCGGGGCGGAAAGCCGTCTCTTTTCTAGATCAGCTCCTGATCGTTCGCGAAGACATGGCGTCAGGGACGCACAAAAGTGTATGGCCCCCTTCGGCCCGGCTGGAGAAATGACTGAAGGGAAAATGCTTAAAAATCTTTACGCCATCGGGGCAGCCTTTTGCCAAAGGCTGCCCCGGGACTTTTTCTTATCCCACGATGTACTGAAGGAAGGGGTTTGCGTAGAGCAGGATGAGCTCTATAACGAGTGCGTAAATGGCCAGAGACTCGATCATTGCAAGACCGAGGATGAGTGCCGTCAGTATCTTGCCCGATGCCTCGGGATTCCGGGCGATGCCGTCGCATGCCCCCTGCACGCCGTGACCCTGACCGATGCCGGTGCCCACTGCCGCGATGCCCATGCCGATACCGGTTGCAACGGCGACCCAGCTGAAGAACTGGATTGCCTCAGGGCTAGCGCCGGCCTCCTGGGCGAAGGCCATGGTTGCAAAGACCATCACGAAGAATGCTGAAGCCCCCAGAGAATAAAAAACCTTTTTCATAAAATCCTCCTAATGTTTTGTTTTCAGCGTCATATTATGAAAAAGCTGGCGAGCAACCTCATGCCCCACCAGCTTTCATTCTCCGATGCAGCAGTGAGCGGCCGTATCATCGGAAGCAGCGATCGTTGTCTAATGTCCCTCCTCCATTGCCCCGCTGATGTACATCATCGCGAGCAGGGTGAACACAAAGGCCTGGAGAAGAGAGGTGAAGAGCATGAGCACGAGCATGGGGATGGGCATCAGGAATGGAACGAGGATAAGCAGCACGATAAGCACCAGATCCTCGCCGAAGATGTTCCCGAAAAGCCGCATGGTCAGGGACAGGGGCCTGGCCAGATGACCGATCACCTCCACCGGGAACATGATGGGTGCCATCCACCAGACGGGTCCGAAGAACTGCTTGACGTATTTTGCGCCATGGATCTTCACGCCGATGATGTGGGTGAGGAGGAAAACCGTCAGCGCCATGGAGAGGTTGGTGTTGAGATTGGCGGTGGGGGAATAGAACCCCGGGATGATGCCGCCCAGGTTGCACACGAGGATGAAAAGGAAGATCGTGGCCATGAGCGGGAAAAAGATCATCCCCTTTTCACCCATGGTGTCCACCACCAGCCCCTTGAGCCCGCTGATCACCACCTCGAGAAAGTTCTGGAGCCTTCCGGGCACCAGCTTGATGCTCCGCGCCACGAGGAACGACAGCAGGATGATGATGATCATGTAGAACCACGTGAAGGTAACCTGGATCATGTGGTTGCCGTCGGTGAGGTGGAAATTTTCGTGCAGGAAATGGTAAAGGGGTTTATTGATGAAATCCAAGACAAGATAGCCGTGTTCCATTTCAGTTCCCTCCATCGAATATATACGTGAAACATGCGTAGCTCATGATGCCCAGGATGATGACGGACAACCCGAGCAGGAGCCCGATAATATCCACTTTTATATAGGCGATCAGCAGGTAGAGGACGGCTCCCATGGTGAACAGTCTGATGACGTAGCGCCTGGCCATGAAAGACCTTCCTTGCCGGGCGGTAAGCGTGACGGCGGCCTTCGCATGCCGGTAGAGCCACTGATAGTTGATCATGCACACCACCCCGCCGATAAAGACCCCTGAGGCGAAGTGTCTGCCCAGGACAAGGAGACTCGCCAGGCACATCAGAAGCCAGATGCCGATAGAGATGATCTCGATGCGCTTCTGTACAGGATCTTTACTCGTGATCGGGATCATCGGACTTCCCTTCGTTGAAGAATCTCATGTAGGTCTTGTACATGATCCGGAACCCTGCGAGGATACCGCCGAAGATGAATACCAGGGTGAGGATGGGTTCTGTCCCGAACGTTCTGTCCAGATAAAAGCCCGCCGCCAGTCCAAGGACGATGCACAGTACCATGGCTATTCCCATGGTACTCAGATCAGCAACCGTAAGGTACATCTTTTTCTTATCTCTATCGTCCATTGTCCTATGCCCCGGGTTATCGACGTCCCATGCATATTACTGAATAGTGATTCATAATGCAAGTGGGTTTTTTTATAGGAGACTTTTTCCGTCATTTTAAAACGTTATAATTAAGTTCCTGATAATGTGGAAGATTGTCATTTCAATGTGGATCGGCTCATTACTCACACCGTGTATCGAAGCAGTGCGAAAAAACCGGGACCAGCCCTTTTTTCACTTAAGTAGGAGCTTGCCGGCCGGCATGCCGGTGTTGCCCCGGTCATCTGCAGGACTGAGGTCAAGGGCTTCAGGGTTGAACCTTTTTCCGAAACTGGTATAGATTCTTCACCATGAAGAGAGTCGACGGGATTGACAGGAAGCTTATCGAGCTGGTCCAGGATGATCTGCCGGTGGGAAAGAGGCCGTTCGATGCCTGGGCGCGTACGCTCGGCATCGAACCGTGCGAGCTCGTCTCCCGGCTTGAGCTGCTCAGGCAGCGGGGAATCATCCGGAGCGTCAAGGCCATACTGCGCCACCGGCAGGCCGGCTTTTCATCGGGCGCTATGGTCGTGTGGGCCGTGCCCGGGGACCAGGTCGACCGGATCGGGCGCGAGCTCGCTTGCCGGCAGGAGATCTCCCACTGCTACGAGCGTCCCGGTTTCGGTGAATTCAATCTTTTTTCCATGATCCACGGCAGGACGGAAGAAGAGGTTCTCCGGATTATCGGGGAGATTTCGTCCACGGTCGGCATCGGCAGGTACCGGGTGTACTGGAGCCTCAGAGAACTGAAGAAATCGTCCATGAACTATATCAGGGAGGAAAGCGGTGAAGAATGCTGAGCTATTCGAGCGGGCAAAGGCACGTATCCCTTCAGGGGTGAATTCTCCGGTCAGGGCCTTCGGCAAGGTGGGAGGCACGCCGAAGTTCATCCGGGAGGCGAAAGGTCCGTACCTGGTCGATGCCGAGGGAAAGAGATATATCGATCACGTGCTCTCCTGGGGGCCCATGATACTCGGGCACTCCCATCCGGAGGTGGTGGATGCCGTGAGCCGGCAGGCCGGCAGAGGAATGAGCTTTGGGGCGCCCACCGAGCTCGAGGTGGAGATGGCCGAGCAGCTGTGCGAGGCCGTCCCCTCCATGGACAAGGTCCGGCTCGTCAACTCCGGCACCGAGGCGACCATGAGCGCTGTCCGGCTCGCCCGGGCGTTCACCTCCCGGGATCTCGTCGTCAAGTTCGAGGGATGCTATCACGGGCATGTGGACAGCCTCCTGGTCAGGGCAGGCTCAGGGGCGCTCACCTTCGGCGTTCCCGACACCTCGGGCGTGCCCGGGGTCATTGCATCCACCACGGCCGTGCTCCCGTACAACGACGGAGAGGCTCTCCGGACATTCATGGACGCGCACGGGTCCCGGGTTGCTGCGGTGATCGTGGAGCCGGTGGCCGGGAACATGAACGTCGTGCTTCCCCGTGAGGGTTTTCTGGAGAGCCTCCGGGAAATCACCCGGGAGCATGGGGCCCTGCTGATCTTCGACGAGGTGATCACGGGCTTCAGGTTCTGCTACGGCGGGTACCAGGATATGGCGGGCATCAGGCCCGATCTCACCTGCCTTGGCAAGATAATCGGCGGGGGAATGCCGGTGGGCGCCTTTGGCGGAAGGGACGACATCATGTCGCTGCTCGCCCCTCAAGGCCCGGTCTACCAGGCCGGCACCCTTGCGGGAAACCCTCTTGCCGTCACGGCAGGGCTGGCGACGCTCGGGATACTCAAGCGTGAAAACCCCTATCCGGCCCTGGATCGTTCGCTGGCAGGGCTGGCGGCGGGCATGGAGGAATCCGCCCGCGCCGCAGGCATGGCTCTTAAGGTCAATCGTCTGGGGAGCATGGCCGGGTTGTTCTTTTCGGAAGGGCCCGTGGAGACGTTCGCGCAGGTCATGGCGTGCGACGCGCAGAGGTACGCCCGGTTCTTCCACCTCATGCTCGATCAGGGGGTCTACCTCGCGCCCTCGCCCTTCGAGGCCATGTTCGTGAGCGCCGCCCACACCCCGGACGTGCTCGATGCCGTGGCGGAGGCGGCGCGCATGAGTATGGCTAGACTCTGACCGAAGGCTTGACTGCGCCGTCATCCTTGAGCCCGAACACCGGCACCAGGGGGAGGATCTCCTCCTTGGCGTCCGGGAAGGCCAGTTCGATGACCTCGCCGATGTTTTCCACGTAGTGGATCGTGAGGTCCCGGATCACGTCCGGTTCGATGTCGCCCAGGTCCTTTTCGTTCATCCTGGGCAGGATGATCTCGGTGATGTCGGCCCGGCGCGCCGCCAGCACCTTCTCCTTGATGCCTCCCACGGGCAGGACCACGCCCCGCAGGGTGATCTCGCCGGTCATGGCCAGGTTTTCCCGCACGACCTTGCCGGTCACCAGCGATATGAGTGAGGTCACCAGGGTGACGCCGGCGGACGGACCGTCCTTGGGGATGGCCCCCGCCGGAACATGGATATGGATGCCCTTGCCCTGCTGGATGGGCCGGGTCGCGCCCTTGATGATGCTCAAGGCGATCCGGGCCGATTCCTTCATCACGTCGCCCATCTGGCCCGTGAGGATCATCTCGTCCTTGCCTTCCACCAGTGCCGACTCCACGAAGAGGATCTCTCCTCCGTAGGGGGTCCACGCAAGCCCGGTGGCGACGCCCGGAACACGGGTCCGATGCTTGGCCTCGGGAAGGAAACGCACGGGTCCAAGGGCCTGTTCCACAAAAGGCCTGTCCACCACGAAGCTTTCTCCCCCCTGCTTTGCCACCTTGGATGCGATCACCCGCAGGCAGGAGGCGATCTCGCGTTTGAGGCTCCTCACCCCTGACTCCCGCGTGTACGAGCGGATGATATGGTCGACCGCCTCGCCGGTGAAATCGATCTCCCGGCCCGTGAGCCCGTTGGCCTCGATCTCCTGGGGGATCAGGTAGTGCCGGGCGATCTGGATCTTGTCCTCGCGGGTGTATCCCTCGATCTCCACGACCTCCATCCGGTCTTTCAGCGCAGGCGGGATGGTGTCGATGACATTGGCGGTCGTGATGAAGAGCACCTGGGAGAGGTCGTAGTCCACGTTGAGGTAGTGGTCCACGAAGTGGGTGTTCTGTTCCGGGTCGAGGGCCTCCAGCAGGGCCGAGGCCGGATCTCCGTGGATGTCGTGGGAGAGCTTGTCGATCTCGTCGAGCATGAAGACCGGGTTGGTGCTCTGCGCCGTCTTGATGCCGCCGACGATCCTGCCGGGCATGGCGCCGATATAGGTTCTCCGGTGGCCCCGTATCTCTGCCTCGTCACGCACGCCTCCGAGCGAGATGCGGACGAATTTTCTGCCCATGGCCCGGGCGATGGACTTGCCCAGGGAGGTCTTGCCAACCCCCGGGGGCCCCACAAAGCACAGGATAGGGCCTTTCAGGTCTTTTTTCAGTTTTTTCACCGAGAGGTATTCGAGTATCCGCTTCTTCGGCTTGCGCAGGTCGAAGTGGTCCTGATTGAGTATATCCTCCACGTTCTGAATCTCGAGATTGTCCTCGGTCTTTTCGTGCCATGGCAGGTCCAGGACCCAGTCGAGATAGGTGCGGATGGTGACGTACTCGGACGAGCCCGGCTGCATCCGGGTGATGCGCTTGACATCCTTGTCCACCTCGCGCTTCACCTCCTCGGGCAGCCCCTTGGCCTCGATCTCTTTTTTCAGTTCCTCGATCTCGTCTTCGATATCGCCCTGAGTGTCGCCCAACTCCTTCTTGATGGCCTTGAGCTGCTGCCTGAGGTAGTACTCGCGCTGGGCGTTGTTGATCTCGCCCTTGGCCCGCTCGGAGATCTTCGACGAGAGCTCCAGGATCTCCAGCTCGTC
>JAHDKO010000160.1 GCA_018436855.1 Deltaproteobacteria bacterium
ATGGCTAAGGAGACATTCAAGAGGGACAAGCCGCACGTGAACGTGGGTACGATTGGTCACATAGATCATGGTAAGACGACGTTGACGGCTGCGATAACGAAGCATTTAGCGAAGAAGGGGCTGTCTGAGTATGTAGCGTACGATCAGATAGACAAGGCGCCTGAGGAGAAGGAGCGCGGGATCACGATCAACACGGCGCACGTTGAGTATCAGACGGCGGCGCGTCACTATGCGCACATCGACTGTCCTGGTCATGCGGACTATATCAAGAACATGATCACGGGAGCGGCGCAGATGGACGGGGCGATATTGGTGGTAGCGGCCAGTGATGGGCCGATGCCTCAGACGCGCGAGCACATATTGTTGGCCAAGCAGGTGAACGTGCCTGCGATCGTGGTATTCATGAACAAGGTTGATCAGGTGGACGATCCTGAGCTTTTAGAGCTGGTTGAGCTTGAGCTTCGGGAGCTTTTGAGCGCGTATGATTTTCCTGGAGACGAGATACCGATCATCAAGGGCAGTGCGTTGAAGGCTTTAGAGAGTGACGATCCTGATTCTGAAGAGGTCAAGTGCATCTTTGAGTTGATGGATGCGGTTGACAGTTATATACCTGAGCCCACGCGTGACATTGACAAGCCGTTTTTGATGCCTGTTGAGGACATATTCACGATCAGCGGTCGGGGCACGGTTGTGACGGGCCGGGTTGAGCGCGGGATCATCAAGACGGGCGAGGAGATTGAGATTGTGGGTATCAGGCCCACGGCCAAGACGGTATGCACGGGAGTTGAGATGTTCCGCAAGACCTTGGACGAGGGGAGAGCGGGAGACAACATTGGGGTGCTGCTTCGGGGGACGAAGCGTGACGAGGTGGAGCGTGGCCAGGTGGTGGCGCATCCGGGATCGATCACGCCGCACACGCATTTTTTGGCCGAGGTGTATGTGTTGAAGAAGGAAGAGGGTGGTCGTCACACGCCGTTTTTCACGGGATATCGTCCGCAGTTTTATTTTCGGACCACGGATGTGACGGGAGACATCAAGCTGCCCGAGGGTGTTGAGATGGTGATGCCCGGGGATAATATCACGATGGA
>JAHDKO010000057.1 GCA_018436855.1 Deltaproteobacteria bacterium
CTTCAAAGGCCTGTTCAAGCATTCACTCAAGTGCATCTTCGCGCTCTTGAAAATCGAAGACGATTTGTCCACTTTCATCGACTCGATCGATCAGGCTCTATGCCCCCATCTCAGGATTAAGGGGTGCGAAACTTGAGTAATAATACTATAGTAAGAAATAAATCAGTCCCCTTTTAGAGGGGCTCCTCCTGCTTTCGTATCCGGCGGAGGGTGTGAGCGGATCAGTCGTCCATGAGATTCCTCGGCCCGTACAGGATGGCCTCCATCATGGGCATGTACTGGAAAAACGTCGGGCAGGGGCTCAAGTCCATGTCGAGGAGCTGGCGGGATACCTCGTGGTCGCCCAGGGTGAGGCGCGCGGCCTTTTTGCTCATGGACTTGCCGAACTCGAGCGGGTTCATGTAGACGTTTGCCGCCAGGGGAACCCCGTCCTTGATGGAGAAGGTCTTGAACCGGTTCACCTTCTCGGTTGAGGTCTTGAGCTTTTTGCCCTTGAGGACGAGGATGTTCCTGCCGCCTTCGGAGAGCGAACAGGAAAGCATGCTGCCTTCATCGGTGAACACGATGTCGGCGAGATACTTGGGGTACCCGTACATCTCCACGCCGCCCCTGCGGGCACGCTCGGTGGTCACG
Organism: Deltaproteobacteria bacterium; assembly: GCA_018436855.1. Taxonomy (GTDB): domain Bacteria; phylum Desulfobacterota; class Desulfomonilia; order UBA1062; family UBA1062; genus Phosphitivorax. The sequence goes on from JAHDKO010000057.1 coordinate 634, forward strand.
GGAAGCTGCCAGACATATGCCGTGAAGTACCTCCTCGCCATCATGCTCAAAACCGTCAATCCCGGAATGGGTTTTTTGCCGAAGGTGATGGGAAAAGAGACTGAAAACTCGTTGTATGGATCGATGTCGGTGCTGCGATACTCGAAAGCCGTGAAGGCGACCATGGCCCTGCCTTTCCAGACCTCTACCGGATGCATCTCCGGCAGGGGGAGATGGCGCCGGATCTTCTCGGTGGAGGCCGTGAAGATGGCCGTCATGGCCGTATTGTCATAGTAAAAGACAGGAAGCTTGCCTTCGAGCGACTGGTCCTTGGTCATCATATCCCACTGGACAACGCCTTTGAAAAAATCTCCTTTTTTCATACATCCTCCTCACGTTCTTCATGGTCATTTTTTCTCTATCCCATACCCGGCACGATCTGCCCGGCCGAGTCCTCTCATCCTTCCCTGCATGCGTACGATTTCGCGATGTACCTGCTGGCCAGGCAGCTTAAGCTGACCGCGGTCACCGGGAAGAACCTGGTGAGCAGGTCCAGAACCTTTGCATCACCCCCGATCAGGATGCGTCTCCTGTTGCGCCTGATCCCGGCGATAATGACCTTTGCGGCCCGGTCCGCTGTTGTCCGGAAGAGCTCGTCCTCATAGAGAGACACGGCCTTTTCCCTGGTCAGCGAGAACATGGCCTGGTTGAAACGCGTGTTTCGCGCGATATTGGTCTTTATCCCTCCCGGGTGCACGCAGCTCACCCGGATGTTGGTTCCGTGCATCTCCTGGGCAAGGGTTTCCGTGTATCCCTTGACCGCGAACTTGGCCGCGCAGTAGGGGCCGTTGTTAGGATTCGGGATGATCCCGTTGATGCTGGAGATGTTGACAATGTGCCCCTCGGGCCGCCTGCGCAGGAGGGGGAGAAACGCCATGGTGCCGTGTACGACACCCCAGAAGTTGATCCCGAAGAGCCACTGAAAATCCTCCAGGGGAACGGTCTCCAGGAAATCGCCCAGGGCCACCCCGGCGTTGTTGACGATAAGATCCACGCCTCCGTGGCAACGGGCGGCCTCCTCTGCAAAGCCGAAGACCTGGTCGCGCTGTGCCACGTCAACCACGTGGGTGGAGACGTTCGCCGCAGCACCGATAAGCCCTGCGGTCTCCTTCAGACCGGGTTCGTCGATGTCCGCCAGAGCCAGGTTACACCCCTCGCTCGCCAGGTTCAGGGCAAGGGCCCTGCCGATTCCCGAGGCGGCACCCGTTATCGCTGCTGTTTTCTTGGCAAGAACCTTCATAAATTTTTTAAGCAACCTCCTCTTAAATAATAATCAATGTTGTACTTTTTCGTTTTCCTCAAGCTTGTGGCCCGCCCTTTTAGATCCGGGCCTTTGTTTCAGACACCCGAGACCTTCCTGATCAGATCGAGCTTGCGTGCCGGCACACTGCCCAGAAGGGCCTGCACCTGCCTGGCGTCGCGGAATCGTTTCTCCTGACCGTAGTCCTTCATGTAGCCGTTGCCGCCCAGCACCTGGACCCCGTCGGTGACGGCCTCGCAGGCGATCTCGTGAACGTGGAGGGCGGCTGCCGCACAGCGGGAAGACCAGCCGGCCTCTCCCTGCTCCAGGGCCTGGCATGCCAGGGTGACGCACATATCGGCTGCATCGGCCTTGACGGCCATGCCGGCGAGCAGCATGGAAACCTCGCTCCACCGGATGATCTCCCTTCCTCCCTGGAAACGCTCCCGGGCATAGGCCAGGGCCTCGTCGAGAGCTCCTCTCATGATTCCCGCGTTCATGGCGGCCGCGGCCACGTGCATGGCGGGCAGGACCCGGTCGAAATATTCCTCGCCCTTCCCCTCTTCACCGATAAGCCGGGCCCTGACCCTGTCGAGCCGGACATCCACGGCAGGGCAGGCGTGCATCCCCAGGGTGAAGACCGGCTCGCTCTTGCTCACCCCCTTGTGATCGAGGTCGATCAGAAAGAACGAACCCTGCCGTCCCGAGCCGGCCCTCGCGGGAATGATCGCCCGGCGGGCGAGCCCGCCCAGAACCAGGAGGTCGACCGGGCCGGTGAGGGAGTACCCCCTGCCCGATCGCTTGTACTCGGGGAGATTGTCCTGATGGGCCGGATGGGTGTACGAGGGAAAGGCGGCCAGGAACCCGCCTGCCGAGGACGCCCTGCCGAAGATCTCCCCTGCGATGTCCCGGGCATCGGCGGCGAGCAGGATCTTCTGTACCAGGGCATTGGTGAAGACGATGCCTCCGGGCGAGCTGTCGGCCCGGCAGAGGGCAGCGAGAACGGTGCAGAGCGTGCCGATGCCGCCCCCGGCGCCGCCCAGCTCTCCGGGCAGCATGATCCCCAGAAACCCCACCTCGTACGCCTTGTCCAGGACATCATGAAAGAACTCCCCGAAGGGATAGCGGTCGTGCTCCTCGGTCTTGCCTGCAAGCTCTTTTGCGGCAAACGACCGGGCCAGATCCTCGAAAGGTTTCCATTCGCTCTTGAACGAACTCAGCATAACACCTCCTTTCCTACCTATCCTCTTCAAACACCCGTGCCTGGGGGATCTCCGGAGCGATGAGGCACTTGAACACGTTGAGCCGGTTGAGCTGGTTGGTGCCCTCGTAGATCTGCAGGAGCTTGATGTCGCGCAGCATCTTCTCCACCCCCGCGTCCTGTCTCAGGCCGGTCTGGCCCATGAGCTCGATGGCCATCTGGCAGTTCCTGACCCCGAGGTCCGTTCCCGCGACCTTGGCGAGCGACGCCCAGCCCGAGCAGCACCGCTGGTCCTCGGGTCTGGCCCAGTCATAGGAGAGCTTGCCCATGAGCCTGGTGGAATAGTCCTTTTCCAGCATGGGCCCGATCACCTTGTCGAAGTAGGCCTGCGGCATGAGCCTGAGATAGTAGTAGACGGGCTTGAGCTGGAGGATTTTGTAGAGGCCGCGGTGGCTGTTGGCATAGTTGGCCTCGGTGTAGGCGAGCCTGCCCAGGGCCACGTTCTTGTACATCTCGGCGAGCATGCTCTGCACCCATTCGTGATTGATGAGCAGGGTGCCGTTCATCGTGGTCGTGGACGCGTGTTTGAGCGCGGTCTCGAACGCGCCGCGGGCCGCGCCCACCCCGAAGGCGCAGACACCGGGTCTCGTGGCGCCGACTACATAATCGATGTAGCGCTGCGCGACCTCCCGGATCGGTTTCTTCGTGAACTTCCTCACCATGTCCGTGCTGAAGAGTACCTGGTCGTCGGGGATGAAGCAGTCCTCGAACACGAGCACGCTCGCCGGACATACCCGCTGGCCCATCTTGTTCTCGTGGGAACCGAACGAGAAGCCTTGTGTGCCGGTCTTCACCATCAGGCCCACGGTCGTCTCCGAGGGCCTCTTCAGGTCCTCGTACGCATAGAGCACGGTCCAGGTGGATACATGCCCCATGGAGATGAACACCTTGGTGCCGTTCACCACGTATCCGCCCCTGACCCTCCTGGCATGGCAGGCGACCCTGCCCTTGTCCACGAGCTCCACCTCCTCCACGTCGGTCCCGGCGCCGGGCTCGGTCGTGGCGAGCGCGATGAGACAGGGATTCCCGGTCTTCTCTCCCCGGACCACCTCGCCCAGAATCCGTTTCGCCAGGCGGGTGTTGGCCGAGGCGACCACGCCCGCCACCCCGAGGTAGTGCACCCCGATTACATTCATGATCCCCAGGCACACCGAGCCGACCTCTTCTGCGAAGTACGACATGGAGGGCATGTTGTATCCCCTGCCGCCGAAGATCCGGGGTATCCACATGGTGTAGAACCCCCACCGGTTGGCCAGCTCCACGAGGTCCCGGGGCATGTAACCGGGATCCTCGTGGGTCTTGCGGTCGAGCTCCAGGGCTCTGGGGCGGGCCACCTCGTCGTTGAACGTGCGGGCGATCGCGACCACCTCCCGAGTCTCCCTGACCATGCCCTTGGGCATGCGCGGGGCATAGGGCAGGCTCAGTGACATATCCTCGAACCTCGGAAAACCGGAGAGCCGGTTCGACACTTCTGCGCTGGACAGCATAAAAAAACCTCCTCATACCTTATCATATCCTTTAGCCGGGTGCCGGACCCGGCCGCGAAAGCCCTCAGAAACCCCTCAGAGCCGTATGTTCCCCGGCATCCCTCTCAGGGGCGGGCCCTGCAGCGCCCCTCACTGCTGAACTCGGACAGGTCGCCGAGCTCTCTCCTGCCCCTGTCGGTCAGATACTGCAGCACCAGCGAGCGGGTGACGGCCAGGAGGTTGCCGATGGCCTCCTCCCGGGTGAACTGCCGGTCCAGCAGGTAGCTGAGCCCGACGTGGATGCACATGCCGATGATGATGTGCCCCACGAGAACGGCGTTCGCCCCCTCGATAAAGCCCAGATCCTCCCACCTGCGGATGTCTTCGGCGATATCGGAGGCAAAGGCCCTGAAGAACTCCCAGACGGTGTTGTCCGTCTCTTCGTCGACCCCGAACCCGCCGCGGATGATGAAAAGCACCTGTTCCGGGTTGTCCTCTATGTAGTCGAAAAAGGCCTCGAACCCCGGCTGCCACCGGCTGACCCGCTCGTGGACGTCGCCGGGCGGCGAGGTGTCGCTGAGCTCCTTGAGCCTGGACCTCAGGCTGTCGAGAGTCTCCCGGATGATCTGCCGGAACAGGTCCTGTTTGTCCTTGAAATGCGCATAGACGCTGCCCGTCGACGTACCCGACTCCTTGACGATGTCCGCGATCTGGGCCTTATAGTATCCCTTTTCGCTGAACACCTTGCGGGCGGCAAGGAAGATCATGGACCTCGTCTCTGCCTTGCGGTCGTCAGAGGGATGAGACATCACCCCCTCCTTCCTCATGTTATTACATCACGAGAATATCGAATCAGCATTCTTATACTTTAATTAATAACGGGTGATATATCATTTGTCAAAAAGAAAATGCCGCTTAGACTCGGATAATTCTGTTGCAAAAGAGCGTCGTGTGAGGTATGGCACTGTGCGCTGCCGGGCAGGCAGATTATCGGGGAGGACACACCGCATCATCGGCAGGATACATAAAGCATGAAACAGCTCAAGACAAACGATCATATCCGGAATATCGCAATCATCGCCCACGTCGACCACGGCAAGACCACGCTGGTGGACGCCATGTTCCGTTTCAGCGGCGTGTTTCGCGAAGGCCAGGAGGTCCAGTCGCGAATCATGGACCGGATGGAACTCGAGCGCGAGCGCGGCATCACCATCGCGGCCAAGAACTGCTCCGTGCCCTGGCAGGGGGTCAAGATCAATATCATCGACACGCCCGGGCACGCGGATTTCGGGGGCGAGGTGGAACGGGCGCTCTCCATGGCCGACGGAGCGATCCTCCTGGTGGACGCGGCCGAAGGCCCGCTTCCCCAGACGCGGTTCGTCCTGAAGAAGACCCTGGAGGCAGGCTTGAAGATCATCGTGGTGATCAACAAGATCGACCGGAAGGACGCCAGGCCCCTGGAGGTCCTCAACGAGATCTTCGACCTCTTCATCGACCTGGGCGCGGACGATAATCAGGTGGATTTCCCCTGCCTGTATGCCGTGGGCCGCGAGGGGATCGTCATGGGTTCTCCCGACGGCGAGGCACAGGACCTCAAGCTGCTTCTCGACACCATCCTGGCCGAGGTGCCCGCGCCTGCGTACGATCCCGGCGAGCCGTTCCAGATGCTGGTCTCGGACCTGGACTACTCGGATTATCTGGGGAGGCTCGCCATCGGAAAGATCTTCCACGGCCACGCGGACTCAAACGACACCCTGGTCTGCATCGACAGCTGCGGCGAGCACCAGCGGCTCAAGGTCACCAGGCTCCAGGGATACGAGGGCGTGAGCTTGCGCGAGATCGACCACGCGGGGCCCGGGGACATCGTGGTGCTCTCGGGCATCGACGACGTGATGATCGGCGACACCATCTGCACCGAGGAAAACCCGAAAGCGCTCAAGAGGATCACCGTGGACGAGCCCACCGTGTCCATGCGCATCACGGCCAACAACTCTCCGCTGGCGGGCACCGAGGGTACCTGGGTGCAGTCCAACAGGATCTTCGAACGCCTGCAGAAGGAGACTATGAGGAACGTCTCCATCCGGCTCGAGGTGCCGCCCGAGAAGGACTGCTTCATCCTCAAGGGACGGGGCGAATTCCAGCTCGCGATCATCATCGAGACCATGCGGCGCGAGGGCTTCGAGTTGTGCGTGGGAAGGCCCGAGGTCATCTCGTTGACCCGAGGGGGAGAGCTGCTCGAGCCGATCGAGCACCTCTACATCGACTGTGGCGAGGAATATCTCGGCGTCGTGACCCAGAAGCTCTCCATCCGCAAGGGCAGGATGATCAACTTTGCAAACCATGCGGCCGGCCGCGTCAGGATCGAGTTCAACATCCCTTCGCGCGCGCTCATCGGCTACCGCGACGAGTTCCTCACCGACACCAAGGGAAGCGGGATCATGAGCTCGTACCTGCTGGGCTTCGAGGCATACCGGGGGGAGTTTCCCTCCCGGTTCACCGGCTCCATCGTGGCGGACCGCAGAGGCGTGGCCGTGCCCTATGCCCTGTTCAACCTCGAGCCACGGGGCAGGCTCTTCATCACCCCGGGCGAGCAGGTCTACGAGGGCATGATCATCGGCGAGCACAGCAAGGAGAACGACATCGACGTCAACCCCTGCAAGATGAAGAAGCTCACCAACATGCGGGCTGCCGGTCGCGACGACAACGTGCTGCTCTCGCCCGTGACGCCCCTGACCCTGGAAAAGGCCCTGCAGTTCATCCGGGAGGACGAGATGGTGGAGGTCACGCCCAGGTCCCTCAGGCTCCGCAAGACCGAGCTCTCCGCCGGCAGGCGCCACGACCGGAGCATTGCCAGGAAAAAGGCCGCAGGATAAAAGATCCTCTTTTACTACCCCTTATACTACCGCGCCGGAGTGTGGCGCAAGATTTGGGTCAAAGATTGGTCAGGTCTCCAAAGATCGGGGACCCCAAGATGTGTGACCCATGACTGATGCTAATCCTCGTGGACCACGTTCTTGATGATGTAGCTGCCTGACTTCTCGTCGAGCTCGATTTCCAGGAGGTGCCGGTCTCTGGCCTCTTCCAGCACCCGGCTGAAGGACCTGTACCCGTAGTAGCTCTCGTTGAACCCCGGCATGCGGCGCCTGAGCGCCTGCTTCACCATGGAGCCCCAGAGCTTGTCGTCGTCCCCGCGCTCGGCGAACATGGCCTCCACAGTCTCCAGAACGAGGTCCAGGGCCTTCTGTTTCCGGTCCTCCTCCTGGCTCTCCTTGAGGCTTGTCTTGGCCGGGGCCGCGGTGCTGTTCTTGGCTAGGGGTTTCCTGATCTTGGGCCTCTTGGTCTCGCTCTGCCGCACGAGGTCGTCGTAGAAGATGAACTCGTCGCAGTTGGCGATCAGGAGATCGGACGATGAGTTCTTCACCCCCACGCCGATGACCACCTTGTTGTTTTCCCGGAGCTTGCTCACCAGGGGCGAGAAGTCCGAGTCGCCGCTGATGATCACGAAGGTGTCCACGTGCAGCTTGGTGTAGCAGAGGTCCAGGGCATCCACCACCATGCGGATGTCGGCCGAGTTCTTGCCCGACTGCCGGACATGCGGAATCTCGATGAGCTCGAAGGAGGCCTCGTGCATCACGGGCTTGTAGTCCTTGTAGCGATCCCAGTCGCAGTAGGCCTTCTTGACGATGATGTTTCCCTTGAGCAGCAATCGCTCCAGTATCTTCTTTACATCGAACTGCCGGTATTTCGCATCCCTGACCCCCAGGGCCACGTTTTCGAAATCGCAGAACACTGCCATATTTTGAGTATCGTGCTGTAACGCCATGAATCTCTCTCCTCCCCTGCATTTTCTGCAGAAGGCCGGGATCTCCCGGCAATCAGACGCCATTTCAAACGTCTTAAAACGTGTCGGTTGTATTCATCCTTTCTTTCCGGTCTCCTGTCAAGGACATAAATCGGGAACCGGCTCTCAAGGCGGCTTGGGCAACGAATTTTCCCGGCAATTGATCCGATACGGGCGATGCACCTTTTCATCAGCAGCTGAAATGCCTGGCCGGGAGGGAACCAAAGGCGAATGGTCCGTGCCGGGACCTGCCCCGGGCTAAAGGACCAGCCGCGAACCGTTCTTGATCCCCTTGGGCGGATTTACGATGAGCCGGTCTCCCACTGACACGCCGCCGAGTATCTCCACCCGGTCGTGAAACCGGGTGCCGGTTCGCACCTTTTTCAACACCGCCCGCTCGTCCCTGACCAGGTAAACCGCAGGTTCGCCCTGATCGGTCACGATCACCGAGCTGTGAACCAGCATACGGGGAACGTCGTCGCCCGCGGAAAGGGGGCGGGAAAGAAACGAGACCCGTGCGGCCATATCCGGCCGGATGCGGGGATCGCTTTCGATAATGCGCACCCTTACCAGGGACCGGGGCTCCCCCCTCTCGTCCGTGAGCGGGGCGGCATTCACTTCGCCGGTGAAATGGACATCGGGCAGAGCTTCGAGGTCAACGACGCAGGATTGCCCCTGCCGGACCTCCCCGGCCACGGATTCGGGCACCTCCACCTCCACCGTGAGCAGGGTCACGTCCGCGATAGTGGCTATAGAGGAGTCCGTGCTCTCTATAGGGCCGGGCGGGACCATCATGTCGCCGATGTCCGCATTGAATTTCAGGATCATACCGCCGAAGGGAACCCTTATCCGGGTGTTATCGAGCGCGATCTCTGCACTCTTCAGGGCCGCCGCCTCGGCCTTCACCAGTGCCTCGGCCGCATCGAGCACAGAGACCGCCTTGCGGTGCCCGGCCTCTGCGGACTTGTACTCCGACCTGGACACCGAGCCCATCTCAAAGAGCTTTTCATACCGCGCAAGGTTGAATCTCTCTTCCGCCAGGTCCACTCTGGCCTGTTCGAGGTTGGCGATGGCGAGCCGGTGCCTCGCCTCGGCCTGGTCCTTCCGGGCGGCTGCATCAGCACTCTCAAGGCGTGCGATCACCTGTCCATTCTCCACCAGACCGCCCTCTACATCCGCGAGCTCCACCAGCTGGCCAGGGACCTTTGCGACCACATCCGCCCGGCGATTGGCAACAACGATTCCGGTAACGCTGTAGCGGGTATAGGCTTGGTAGGGACACTGGAGGGCCACGCTGACTACACTGACCGGAAATTCTCTGGTAAATATGCTGGTGTAGACAAAGATTCCGAGGATCACCGAAAGGGCAGCCATCATCATCCAGTCCATGGGCTGTATCTTCCGGCGCCCTGCCCTCTCTGCCGCCGGCTTTCCGGCCCTGCCCTTGGGAAAGACTTCGCTTGTCATGAATTTCTTTTACCTCGCCCCTTGCATGAGACAGACTGCCATATCTTCTATATAATCTCTATTTCCTCTTTGCAAATATCTCACACGCCATTTTTGGAAAAAAGACGGCCCGGGTCAAAGGCGTCATCTTCCGTATAAGCTCATCTCCTGAAACCGATGTGACCCGAATTCTCCGAAAGGATTTCTCACCACACACCGCTGGTGAAGAACGGGGCGTGATTCGAGGTGAACGACGGCGGATCCCTTCTCGCGATCCGTGCGATGGCTGGGTCGCGCCTGAACTCCTTGTCCAGAAACCGGCGCACCCGCCCCCTGTCCCATCCCCGGGGATGGACGAAGCCCTGGTAGAGCGAGAGGTCTCCTTGCGAAAAGTCGTACGTATCAAGCCCGGCGGCCTCCGGGCTTCCCTTGGGGAGGTTGAAGATGGAAAGGTTGAGGAAGTCCACATAATCGCGGTTGCGCCCGATGAACTCCAGGGTCTTTTTCGCCGCGGCCTCGTCCTCTGGAGGCGTGCCGAACAGGAGATAGACATAGGTGGCGATACCCGAGCTTTTCACGGCCTGGAGCACCCGTGCAGACTCATGGAGCCGAATCCCCTTGCCGAGCTCATCGAGAACCCGCTGGTCGCCCGACTCGATCCCCAGCTTGAGCATGACGCAGCCCGAGCCCCTGAGGGCTGAGCAGAAGCCGGGATCGGCAAGCGAGCGGCTTATTCTCGCAAACCCGTACCAGGGAATACGAGGCCCGCCCCGTGCCATGTTCCTGAGCAGAGAGGGACTCATGGCATTGTCGCATACATGGATCAGGCCGGAGGGCTCGGCCTGCGCCAGCTCCTCCATGTCGCGGGCGGCCCGTCCTGCCGGTAGCCCGCCAAAGGGATTTGCCTCCGCCTGCTCGGGACAGAACGAGCACTTCCCCCAGTAGCAGCCGGACGAGGCGCTGTACGGTAAAACCGGTCGCGGCGAGAGGTAGGGGTAGTCCCGGAAGGGTTCGTAATCCGGCAGGCAGTGCCCGGCGGTATCACCCAGGCCTGCCAGGGAGAGCAGTGCCCCCTCGCCCGGACCTGCCACCAGGTCGTCCACGAGGCCGGAAAAGGGATTCTTCCGGCCAGACCCCCTGACCCACGAGGTAACGAGCCCGCCGCCCAGGACGATCCGTACCTCCGGGGCCTGCTTTTTCAGAAATCCCACCATGGCCAGCGTGGTCAGGGCCTGGCTCAGAAAGTTGAGCGAGAAGCCCACCACATCCGGGGCGTACTCCCCGAGGACCTCGGCAAGTCGGGGCCTGAAGTAGGGGTAGAACACGTTTTCCTCGGGCGCTTGAGCCGCACGGAGCAAGTCTCCGCTCCTTACCGGAGAGAGCTCGTCATGGGTGAAGTTATTGAGGCTGACCCGCGACCGGTGGGGCCCGGACCTGTAGGCCAGGACGCGGTTGAGCTCCGTGACCGCCTGGATGTACCTGCCCCGGCTCCGGTAGGTTTCGCGTCTCTGGAGCACGGCGAGATTATCGTGGAGGTGACGGAAGGCCCTGCGAGTCCAGGTATCGGCGGGGGCGGCCCGGTCGTCGAGGAGGAAGCGCAGCCCCTCCATGTTGGCGTCGATCACCCGGAACCGGGCATTGCAGGCCTTCAATGCCCCCGCGAGCCTGGCAAGGCCGGCGGGAGGCTCGCCCGGCTTCGAGATGGGTGGGTGGATCAGGAGAATGTTCTTCACGTCGGGCGCTTCCCTAGGTTTTCTCCCTGTCCGGTCGAACCCCCCGGTCTTTCAGGTACCGGCGCAGCACGTAGACGCTGTCCGGGGTGCAGGGCTTCTCCTCGATCATCCTCACGACCGCGTCCATGGAATGGAACGAGCCGCCGGACACCTCTTCGGGCTGGAGAATGAACGGCCCGTCCGCAGTGCAGGAAAACGCCCCGCCCCATACCCTCTGTCCAAGGTACTCGCCATAGAAGTCAAAGAGAAACGTGAGTCCGGCGCCCCTGACACCGAGCTCCTCATCCAGCTCGCGCAGTGCGGATTCCTCGTAGCTCTCTCCTGCAAGCACCACCCCGCCGGCGCACAGATCCAGGTACCCCGGAAAGATGTCCTTTGTCAGGGTGCGCTCCTGCACGAAGAGCTGTCCCCGGGAGTTGAGCACGAGGACATACGAGGCCCGGTGGATGAGTCCGTCCCGCCGCATCACGGCCCGCAAGGCACTTCCGAGAACGGTGTTCTTCTCATCCACGATCGTCACCTCTTCCTGCGGGCTCGCGTCCGGGTTCACTACAGCGACCGGCCCCTGCGCTGGAGTACGGTCATCAGGGGGAACTCCTGCCATGGATCAAGGCCTCCTTTCGTCCGTTCCTTCCTATAGCATGACTGACACGCATCAAAGAGGGAGTCAATGCGCTCCTTCTTTTTATCAGTCCGGCTTTTTAAGAAGACGGAAACTCCAGGACAGCCTGTCTTCAAAAATACGGTCCCAAGAAAGTGAAATCCTTCTTTCTTTCCCACCATCATCTCACCTGCCAATCTTGAAACACGGAATACGAAATCGTGTACCGGCAAAGGCTATAATTCGGAATAAATCTTTTTATATCATATTGTTATATACGGCACGGTTGTTGATACGCCTGGATCGCTCCGGCTTGATACATCGAAGACCCGTTACCGTCCTTGGTGGAGAGAGCGTAGAAGAATACCGGGGGAAGGTTCTTCGACCGAAACGGTAAAAATGACATAAGGAGGTACAAAGAATGGGCAAGCTGATGAAAGAGGCTATCCTGGCATGCATACTGATCTTCCTCTTTACCGGCTATGCGCACTGCACCAGGCCGGGCAGCGAGGTCAACCCCAACGGATTCCCTTCGGGCGGGCATTTCAACCTCAACATCATTGCCAAGAAAGGTGGTTTCACCTGTCCCGGTGTCTCCTGTGACGAGTACGGCGATCCGGTCTATGAAAATGTCATCTACATCCCGGAACATCCGGAGTACAACGTGCAGATCGTCATGGAATCGGGCATGAAGGGTCCCAGGAGCGCACCCGATGTCACGGAGCTGCAGGTGACGGATACCTGCAGCGGCTTTTTCCCGAATGACCCCGCGACCCTGCGCCTGCCGAAAAACGAAAAGGGCTACCGGGTCTATGTCAGGGTGCTTGGAAAACCATCGAAAGATAACGGCGATCTCAGGACCATCGAGATCCTCGACCCCGAGTTTGTCCTGGTGCAGGATGAGCTCGGCAATGACCTGCTTTATCTCGGCCTGGTCACGGACAGAGGCTTCCTCACGACCTCTGCCAGCTTTGTCCGCGTTTCGGGCAAGTCACGGGCAACCGATATCACCGGCCTGTTCCAGTGGTCGGGAAGCGTCTGCTATCTCACTGCCCCCGATGAGTTTACGCTGCCGGGTTCCTGCTGCGTGGATCCGGACTCAGACGGGATATTCGACGAGTGCTCCCCCATGACCGAGGATTCCCTGTGCGAGGGGACACCTGCCTACTGCATGGAGTATCTGAACGAATGGGTGTTCAACATCGGAGATTTCGTCGAGAGTCTCTGGAGCATGGACAACAACGGGGCAAAGCTGCTTCAGGTCAGATTCTATCCGCTTTAGTCATACCTTCATCCGGCGCGGGAGAGAGGGGGAAGGGCATCCCCTTTCCCCGCGCCCCAGTTTCGTGAACAGCACCGCAACCCGCGGACCTGAGAAGAAACGGGCAAACAGATCAGCCCACCCGTCCATGGCATGGGGCCGGGGGAAATCGGGACCGTATTACAGGATCTCAAGGATCTGCTGCTGGAATCTCTCAAGGACCTCTTCGAACCGTATCTCCCCGTTTTCGAATACCGTGGAGAGCAGTGCCGTTCCTTCCCAGAAGGCAACCATGGCGACACTCATGACGGATGCGGCATCCCTGTCCGTCGAGCCGCCGCTGATATTCCCGGCCAGGGTCTGAATCCACTCGACATACGCCTGCCGCAGTTTTGCGCGGACCGCATCGTTATACAAGGCGATCTCCCAGATCTCCACGAAGATCTTCGAGAGCCTCCGGTCGAGCGTGATCCGATGGTTCACGAAGCCGAACACCTCTTTGATGAACTCCCCGCGGGATAAGTCCGACACGTTCTTCGATCCCAGCATATCCTGCATCTGCGACTTGAAATCCTGCACTGCGTAATCGATATAGTGCAGGAGGATGTCTTCCTTGTTGGCGAAATAATAGTGCAGCACGCCGTGGTTCACGCCCGCGGCCCGCGAGATGTCCTTGATGGAGGTGTTCTGGAACGACTTCTCCAGAAGGCACCGGTCCAGGGCCCTGAGTATCTGCCGTTTCCGCTCCTCCCGCACCGGTTTCCTCGCCACGATCTGGTTCCCTCCTGGGAGCATGTATCAACGCCCTGGAACTATGACACATTGTCCGGTGCGAATCAACACGCCCGGGAAACTCGCGGGAGGCGGACAGGGAGATGTCTGAGGCGTGCGGATCAGTGCGCCCGGATTGTCTCCCTCTCTCATCATCCGGACAAGCTCTATCGGTACGGGAGAGGGCCGCGGAGAGGCTCTCTTGAGGTGCGGCCGCCACCCTTCCGGAAGCCCCGCCGGTACGATCAGAGACTGTCCAGGATCTTTTTCACCGCATCCGTGATGAACGATGCCTCTTTTCTGCCGATGAGCAGGCTCGGCCTCAGCAGAACGCACGAGCCATCCACCCTGCCGGTTTCCAGCATGAGTCTGTGTGCACCCGCAAGCACGCAGAACGCACGGGCAACCTGTTCCGAGGTGAATCTCAGCGATACCAGCAGTCCCCGGCCCGTAACCGACTTCAAGGCCGCCTTTTTCCCCGCGAGCCTGCTCAGGTCCTTGATCAGTATCCCGCCCGTGTTTCGGGCATTGATCCATGGACTTTCCCGGTCGTACTCGTCAAGGGCGGCCATGGCGGCCCTGCACCCCAGATCGTGGCCGCCGAAGGTGCACAGGTGGATGAGGGGGTGCACGTCGAAGAACCGTTTCAGCTCGGGCGTGAAGATCATGGCGGTCATGGGAAAACTCCCTCCCGTCAGGGCCTCGCCCACCACGAGGATATCGGGCTCCACGCCGGTCTGCTCGAAGAAGAACCTGGTGCCCGTCCTGCCGAAACCGCTTCCGGTCTCATCGAAGATGAGCTGTGCGCCGTGGCGGTCGCACAGGGCACGTACCCGGGCATAGTATTCCTCCTCAGCCGCGCGGCAGCCATTCTCGGCTTGGATCGGCTCCATGACAAAGGCTGCGGTACGCTCTCCCATGGCTGACTCCGCGGCCTGGGCATCCCCGAACGGCACGACCGTGACTTCGGGAATCAGTGCGCCGAACTGCTCCTTTCCCTTTCTTTCCGAGAGGCTCAGGGCAAAGCCCGACTCTCCATAGCAGCCGCCGCTCACGGTTATGAGACCGGGTCTCTGCGTGAAGCCCCGTGCGAGCTTGCAGGCCGCGTCCATGGACTCGCCCCGGGTCACCCCGAAGAGCACACAGCTTAAGTTCCCGGGAACGAACTCGGCAATCCTCCGTGCCAGCAGGGCCTTTTCTTCGGAGGGCATCACGAAGTTGCCCTGGTCGGTCTCGAAAAGGGCCTTCTTGAACCGGGCGGCTATTGCCCGGTTCTTCCTGCCCAGGTTGAACGTGCCCGCCGATGAGGAGCAGTCGAGATAACGGTTGCCGTCCGTGTCGAAGACATACGCCCCCTCGCCCCCGGCCTCCAGGAACCCGTGTCCCCGTTCCCGGATCCCGTCTACGAGGCTCTTTGAAAACACTTTTTCCGCAGCGGCGAAGAGCATGTCCCTGTCCGTCTGTTTCGTGGAAAGGTCCTTTTTCATCATCTCACCTCCTGTATCCCAGCGCCTTGATCACATACTTCGAAACGAGCTCTTCCAGGTCCCGGACGAGATTGAACGCGATGATCTGCACCTTGAGATTGTCGAGAATCATCCTGAACATCGGGACCCGCGCCAGGGGAAGGAGAAAGACCAGGTATTTCTTCATGGAGTCCACCGCGGCCCTGATGCGGGCCAGCAGCTCTTCCACCTCTTCCATGCCGGCGGTGATGGGTATCTGGAACCGCATGACCTCAGGGGCGTTGCCCGAGTATACCGCCCAGACCCCCTGCTTCGCGAGGCAGTCGGCCATGAGTGCGCCCAGGAATTCATATTTGTATTCGATGCCGATCATGAGGCCCAGGGACCGCACCTCCCGGACCACGTGGCTGTTTTCTCTCCAGATCTCCCTGAGCCCTTCCTCGAACCGCCTGCCGATCTCGGCGGCGTGTTCCCACACCCGGTTTTCCACCAGGTAGTCCAGCACGGCCGTCGAGACGATGCAGCCAAGGTCGGACCCGCCTGCGTGCGAGGTGTGGAAGAGCGGGTTTTTCTCCACGTATCCGGTGAGAACCCCGATGTCCCGGTAGACCACGGCGCCGTTGGGGTAGAGCCCGCCGCTGATGGACTTGGCCGTGAACATGATGTCAGGCACCAGGCCGTAGTGCTCCATGCCCCACATCTTTCCCGTGCGGCCGAAACCGGTCTGCACCTCGTCGAAGATGAGCATGATGCCCAGCTCGTCGCAGAGCGCCCTCAAGCCCTGCATGAATTCCTGCGACGCCACGTGAATGCCGCCCTCCCCCTGTACCGGCTCCAGGACAATGGCGGCGATGTCCTTTGACGCTATCCTTTTTATTGCCTCAAGGTCGCCAAAGGGCACGATGTGAAATCCGGGCATCAGGGGCTGGAACAGCTCCTTGTAGTAGTCCTTGCCGTTGGCGGAGAGGCTGAACCCCTCGTGCCCGTGATAGGCCTTGTCCATGGTGATCACGTCGTTCCTGCCGGTTGCTCCCCTTGCCAGCTTGATCGCACCGGCGCAGGCATCCGCGCCCGAGGCGCAGAGCACTACCTTGTCGAGGTCGCCCGGACAGAGCGACGCGAGCTTTTCTGAAAACCGGATCTTGGGCTCCGAGAGCAGATGGTGCGAGCCCATGTCCCAGTCGTCCAAGGCCTTTTCGAGAACCTCCCTGATCTTCGGATTCCCTCTGCCCACATTGAAGCATCCCGCGGAGCTGAAACAGTCGAAAAATCTCTTTCCCGAAACCGCATCCACGACCGTGCAGCCTTGCCGGCTGCGCTCGTAGATGTCCAGGTGCGCGCACCTCAGGTATCTCACCTGACCCCTGGAGATGTGCTTGCCGAAAAGGTGCTGGACATAGTCGCGCTCCTGGACGTCCATCCTGCAACTCCCGTCGTATCCCATAGAAACCTCCCTTTAAAAAGAGCATATGTTTTCCGTGCACCACGAAACCGCGGCGGACAGGCACCGGGCACCGGGCACCCGTATTCCGCCGGGAACCGCGGTCTCACTCAGCCTGCATGGTGATCGTGCCGCTGGTCCGCAAAATCCACACGGCAGCCGCCTTTGACGGCAGGCCTCCCGATTTACCCTGGAGAACCCTTCGGCAATCCGGCTCACAGGATGTCGGGCGATTGCCTCTCCTGCCCCTTGATGCCCTCTGCACCCCTCTCTCTGAACCGATGCAGCGAGAGACATCTTTCAAGAAGATCAGGGAGAGGAGATCATGAGAAGCCACTTCGAAGAGGAACCATCCGCAACGAAAATTCGTCAGTCGATCATTGACCTTAAATTTAGTCGAGTAACTAATAAAAAACAAGGGGCAGATGAATTTTTCCGGCGATCACCGGAAGATCAGGGCCGGAAGCGCCCATGCAACAAGCTGACCATGTGGTTCACACGATCGGCATTCCCATGGAAGGGGTTCCTGTATTAGTATATCCATCACTCTGCCCGTTTTGCCGATGATCCCGGCGCTCATGAAAAGGCCGGGGGCTCCGGAACGGGATGGAGACCGGGCATGGAAACCGGGGAAGGAGACCGGGCATGGAAACCGCGGTCTCTCCCGTCCACCGGATGGGCCTGGCGTTGATCTCTTCAGGAGGGGCATACGATGGATGATTTCCGCAGGGGTTCTATCTCGCTGGTGTTCGGGGGCAACTATCCGCACTGCCACTCGGTGCTGATCGACGATGAGGTCCGGGCCGTGATCGACGCCGCAAGCGACCGGCAAAAACTCCTTGCCTTCAAGGCACGAGGGCCCGTGGATGCTCTCATAACCAGCCATGCTCACGAGGACCACTTTCTCTACAACTCGCTGTTCCCCGAGTCCGATCTCTGGGTACACGAAGCGGATGCACCGGCCTTCACCAGCCTGAGGCGCTTCATCGACATGTTCGAGCCCGGCGAAGACGAGATTGCGCTCTGGGAGGAGTATCTCACCCGGGAGGCGGGCTATGTCCCGCGGGAGGTGAACAGGGTCCTTCGTGACGGAGACACGCTCGATTTCGGGGGCACGCTGTGCCGGGTGGTGCACACGCCCGGCCACACCCCGGGACACTGCTCTTTGTATTTTCCCCGTGATCGGATCCTCTATCTCGCGGACTGGGACCTGGTGAAATCAGGACCGTATTACGGAGACCCCGCCTCGGATCTGGACCAGACCATCTCGTCCTTACAGCGCCTCAAGACCATCCCCGCAGACATCTACCTCACCGCTCACGGGAAAGGGGTGCACGAGGGAGACCCGGAAATCATCGAGCAGTACCTCGGAAGCATAGCGGCACGGGAAGAGCGGCTGCTGGAGTTCCTTCGAAAGAGTCCCGCGACCCTGGATCGGATAACGGACCAGGGAATCATCTATGGCCGGGCAAAGAGCATCGGCGCCTGGAACATGGCCATATCCGAGCGGCACATGATGCACAAGCATCTGGTGAGGCTCATGCGGCTGGGCCGGGTGTTCCGGGAGGGTGATAGGTATTGCGCGGCCACACCGGCTGCATAAATACAGATAAGGGGGGGAAGGGGACAGCTCCTCTCAGGCCGTCATCCTCGGCGCTTGGCGATCATGCCCGATTACGCGCTGTTTCCACCCGTCCGGTCGGCACGCCGCGCTAGCCCTTTTTTTTCCGGATCATGACCACGGTGGGAAATCCCGTGGGGGTGGGCTCGTACGAGCCATGATCACGGAAGCTGAACGCGTGGTAGAGCCGGCGCGCCGGCCTCCCCTCTTCCGACGAGTGGTCAAAGGTCCTGACCGTGATGTCTCTGCGGGCATCCAGCAGGGTGAGGGCATGGGCCAGCAGGGCCTTCCCCACCCCTTTGCCGCGGCACATCCCTGACACGGCGAACCACTCGATCTCGTTTCGGGAAAATATGATCACGATACCGCCCAGAAGCGGCGCGCCGGGCCCGTCATCGTCCTTTCTCACACAGAACGCCCGCCCTTCGCGGAACGACTCCTTCAGGGCGTCGCGAAACGACGGGTCGTGGACCATGGCCCCGAAAAGATGCTCCACTTCTCCGGCCAGGGCGATCCAGCTCTCGAAATCCTCGATAGTCGCGGGCTGTACGTTCACGGCAGTCAACACCCCCATGATCCTTCTCAACACGGCTTCCTGATCCGGCATCTGTTTTTTTCGAATTCCATACGCTCCCCTCCCGGGATTCGGTTCAGCGCTTTCGTGCCGGATCAGTATTATCCCAGGAGGCTCCCTGAGGAAAAGGGCAATCTTGCGTCTTCCCGGATGAAAAAAATATGCCGGCGCAATCCATGCTCTGGATTTCATGGAATCCTGCTGATATTATGATATTTGTATTTATTGGACTATGGTGCAGTTATCCGGGGTGTGTACCCGTCAGATCCGGGCTCGGGAAGGCCTCCGGCGGATTACCCGGCCGCAGGAAGAGGGTCGTTCGGGGAATTCTCTTCCCTTGGTCGACGAATCCTTTGGCGGCGGCGGGAGAACGGCCGGGCCTCGAAGCGATGAACCCCCGGGTTTACCAGGATGGGCCACCTGCGGCGGGCATACCCGTCCGCCGGGAAAAATTCCGTCCGAGAGCGGGTTGAGCCGGCGAGGAGGGCTGTAAGGCATGCGTACTTCGCGCAGACAGTGCAAGACATGGAAATAATCGCGCACATCCTCTTTCGGGCCAGGTACGTCCTGTGTGCCCTGACCCTCGCCCTGACCGCCTTCTTCGGGCTGTCCATCTCCATGGAGATGGAAAATTCGATCAGCTCGTGGTTTTCACCCGACGACCCGGTTTCGGTCAACTACCAGGCCTTCCGGGACACCTTCGAAGGAAGCAGGTACCTCATCGCGGCCGTGGAGGCCGGAGATCTCTTCACCCGGGAGGGACTGGACTATCTGCGCCGGAAAACCGCTGAGCTCAAGGGCCTGGAGCGAGTGAAGCAGGCCTACAGCCTGGCCACGGCCAGCAAGATCATCGGAACCGCCGAGGGCATGGAGATCGAGCCCCTGCTGAAAAACCTCGAGCACACGGACACAGCCACCATCAGGCGGTATGCACTTGAGGACGAGCTGTTCGCCGGTTACCTCGTCTCGCGGTCGGGCACGCTGGGCGCTATCGTGCTGGTCTTCGACGACATGGACGCCCGCGTCATGGCCCAGACCGTCGCCCAGATCGAGGCATGCATGGAGCAGGACAGGCCGGCGGGGGTCGGCACCTTCCTCTCCGGCGATATCATGGTCAATCACGAGTTCAACCGGGTAACCGAACAGAACGAGACCATCCTGCCCATACTCGGTCTTGTCGTGATCGTGGTCATTGTTTATGTCCTCTTCCGGTCCCCGGCCAAGATCGGCATCGCCGTAGCCGTCATTCTCATGAGCCTCTGCTGGACGCTCGGGTTCCACTCGCTTCTGGGATTGAGCTTCAATGCCTTGAGCGGGATGATCATCCCGCTGATCATCATCCTCTCCGTGTCCAACACGGTCCATATCATGGAATATTTCGAAGAGGTGCGGGAGAACGCAAGCGCTGAGCACTCGTTCGTCAACACGGTGTCCTACATCACCACACCCTGCTTCCATACCTCGGTCACCACATCCCTGGGGCTGCTGTCGCTGGCCACCAGCCCTATCAGCGCGGTGAGGCACTTCGGTATGGTTTCCGCGGCAGGGGTGATGTTCGGCTTCATCATCTCCCTGTGCATCGTGCCGCTCATGCTCACCCTCACGCCCGCGCACCGGAAGATACCACACAAGTACTGGGGGCATCTGCTTGCCGCGGTGTTCCGGATCAACGAAAGGCACTCCCGGCTCATCCTTTTCATGACCGCGGCGGCTCTTGCCATCGCGGTGCTCGGCATGAGCCGGGTGCGGATCGAAACCAACGAGCTGGAGTGGTTCCCACGGGACAGCGCCATGTACCGCAATGCCAAAACCCTTGACCGGGAGCTCACCGGGATCGGCACCCTTGAGATCCTCATCGAGGGTGAAAGCGATCTCATGATGCAGCCCGGCATCCTCTCCCGCATGGACGCGCTGGCGCTGGATATCGAGGCGATGCCCGAGGTGAAGAAGGTCATCTCGCTTGCCGGTTATGTCAAGGCGCTCAACAGGGCGCTGAACGAAGGCTCACCCGATGAGTACCGGATTCCGGACTCACGGGAGCTCATCGCCCAGGAAATCCTGCTGATGAGCTTCTCTGAAACCGGCACAGAAGAACTGGAGCGGGTGGCGAGCCATGACTTCTCCAAGGGAAGGATCGCCGTCAAGCTCTCCTACGGGAGCTCCGAGCAAGGCCGCATCATCTCGGAGAAGATACTCGCACTGGCAAAGAATGCGTACGACGGGGTGGAGGGTCTGCGCATATCCGTCACCGGCTCGTCGTATCTCCTGAGCATGCTGGACAAGTACATCGTCGAGAGCCAGATCAAGTCGTTCTCGCTGGCATTCGCCCTGGTGTTCGGGATGCTCTTTCTCATCCTGTTCTCGATACGGTTCGGGCTTTTGTTCCTGCTTCCCAACCTGCTTCCCATCATGTTCGTCATCGGGATCATGGGCTGGGCGGGCATCAGTCTGAACGTGGGAACGGTCATGATCTCTTCCGTGGCATTAGGGATTGCCGTGGACGACTCCATTCACCTGATCTCCCGGTTCCGCAAGGAGCTCGCGGGGGGAAGGAACACGCTCCACGCCGCGCTGCGAAAGGCCACCATCCTTGTGGGCAGGGCACTGATCTTCACCACCGTGATCATCGTGGCGAGCTTTTCCGTGGTGATCGTCTCCGGCTTCCAGCCTTCACGTGATTTCGGGCTGCTGCTCTCGCTCACCCTGTTCATCGCGCTGATCTGCGACCTGTTCGTGCTCTCGTCCCTGGTCCTGGTTTTCAGGAGATTCTTCGAAAAAGATGCGGGGAGACCGGGTGATCCGCTCTGGGAAACCCGCGCGGAACCCGTCCCGGTCTCTTCGGGCCGGGAGCATGGCTGATTCAGGTACCATCACGCTCTTTGATCCATCTGAGGATTCCGGGCCACAGGGATCGGTGGGCCTTCCTGCCCACCAGCATTCCCACGTGCTGCAGTGCGACCCCCGGCTCTTCCTCGTACCAGAGCACCCGGTTCGCCGGGCTCCCGGCGATGTCGTGCAGCGACAGGGACGCCTCAGGAGGAACCAGCACCGAGCGCCTGTCCGCCACCGTGAGGATCGGGACCCTTATGTTCAGGGGCGATACAGGCCTTCCGTCGATCTCGAGCGTGGAGCTCATGAAACAGTCCCGGCGGTAGAGTCTTTCCATGATCTCTTCGAAGAGCAGCCCGGGCATGGGCAGCTCGTCCAGGGTCCAGCGCAGCACCTTCAGGTGCGTCGCCAGCAGCCGGGGGTCAAGCAGGCTCGCCTGCCAGTCAACCCACCGTTCGGTCTGAAAGCTCGATGGAGCGGCCAGGGTGCTCATGGCGCTGAGGAACCAGCCAGGGACATTCCCCGGCACAAAGGGGAACACTCGGGCATACGGGGCACGGGCCACCAGAGAATCGATCGCCCCCATACCGGGTCCGAACCTGATCGGGGCGCCAAGCAGAACGAGCCCCCCGACCATATCGGGATGCAGGGAGGCGAAGATCGCGGCAAAGGTGCCCCCCAGAGAATGCCCTGCCAGAAAAGGCCTTTTTCCCCACAACCCGGATTTCATGGCGCCCAGGCAATCGAGAATGCATTGCCCGGCATAATGGGCCAGACCGAGCCCCTGTTCCCGAATCCACGGCATTTCCCAGCGGATGAGCCGGACCCGGATACCCTGCCTCAGGAACCGCCTCACCACGCTGACCTGAGGATCGAGATCCCAGATATACGCCCGTTTGATGGGCGCCGGAACAATGAGCACTGCCGGGCCTTCGCTCCCTGCGTCTCCATACGACCTCAGCGCGAACGACGGCCCTGCCAGCATGGTCTCCGAGGGGGTCTCCCGGGGGCCGAGCCCTATCGTGTCGAGCACCCTGCCCCGCCGGCGCCTGTCCCGGTCGATCATGCCGCAGAGATGTCCGATCTGCGAAAGCGGCATCCGGGCAATCCGATTGATTGCGTCGACAGCAGCTCCGGCCGTATCTTCAGACAAAAGGTGCATATCGATCCTGTAGGCGTCTGCCTATAGGGAAAGAGACCCATGCCTTGCACTCTCTACCGGCGGATGTTCCGCTACCGCCCGTTCCACCCCGCGATCCTCGCCCAGAGCCACCAAGCCGCGTAGGCCTTGAGGTTTGCATTGAGCGGCTGGGAATGCGCCGAATAGCAGTCATACCAGTCCTGGCCCTCCACGTGGGCATTCTGCCACTGGATGGCCCAGTTTGCATCACGGCTCCCGTCACCGTCGGAGTCGTACGCGCAGGCGTCGTCCGGATACCTGTCGCCGTAGAAGACACCGTCGGGGTCATAGGTCTCGATGTCTGCAAAATCGTAGAGAATCTTTCCCCTTGTCCTGCAGTATTGCCGGATCTGCTCATTCCTCCGGTGCAGGTTCCCTTCGAGGCCGGTGCCGTCGAGATGGCCGGTCATGTAGACGAATTTCACCTCGGGATACTCACCCTCCAGGGTGTCCATGAGGTTCAGATAGGTGTCGATGTCCGACACCGTGGCATCGGAGACCTGGCCGCACCATGACCACATGACCACATTGACCTCGGGGTGCGCGTCCAGATAGGTACGGGTGGCCCCGGCCCACGCGGTGAGGCTCGGGCTGCCGAGATCGTTCGCTCCGGGAAACGGCGTGTCGCGCAGCTCGAGCGCATCTCCCGCTCCGCTTGGGTTGAAGGCATAGCGGCTTCCCCTGAAATCCACCAGCCCGGCCATGCCGTTGATGATCTGGCTCCCGTGGGAGGTGTGGCCGTAGGCGATGCACAGACTCCCTGCAGCCTGCTCGATCCATTCAGCAGGAACAGCATCGATATTCGCGGCGGTATGGTCGATGATGACGGCCGAAGTGCCGGGGAGAGGGTCGGGATTTTCCGGAGGGGATGGGCCCTGGTCATCCGAGAGGGACACCCTCATGAAGGTCGAGCCCGAGACACCTTCCATGGTGGCGGTGATGGTCGCCTCGCCTTCCGCATGGGCGGTGGCCAGTCCGGTTTCACTGATGCTGACGATATTCTCGTCCGACGTCGACCAGGTCACGAATTCGGTCAGGTTCTCGGAAGAGCCATTGCTGTAGATGCCGACAGCGGTAAACTGCCTGGTCTGCTGCATGCCGATGTTCGAGTTTCCCGGGGTGACGGCGATGGATGAGAGCGCACCCCCGGGGCCGGTGCTGCTCTCTGCCAGGGGATCGTGATCGTGACTGTCGCTGCTGCACGAAGAGAGGAGAACCGCGAGCGCGAGAAGGGCGAGTGATTTGAAAGTTTGAGTTTGAGATAAGTGGATCATGAGTAAACCTCCTCCAGTAAGCTAAATACTAAGCCCCCTGCCCTTTTATATCAAGATCCGCGGCCGGGGAACAAAAGCGCGGCCTGCTCTGAACGCACATCCGGGCGGTCGACCTGTTCGGCTTGTCTGAAAGAAGCGCGGCAAGGCAAGTTCTCTAAAAAAAAGACTTTACCGCTGATACCGGAGCCGGCTACAGCATGTCCAGGAACTCATGCCACGGGGTGGCGAACAGGGTCTCGGTGGTGGAGTTGCCAAAGGCCCGGATGATCATGGCGGCCTTTTCCACCTGCTTGGGATTGTCCGACTCCACGACATCCACCACATCGAAGCGTCCCAGCACGGCAAAGCTCTGCTTCCAGTGGACCTCGGGGCATTCATCCTTGATCTTCTTCGAAACCCTGGCCGCCATCTCCCGGTAGATGACAGGCTCTTTGAGCGCATCCGGGGATAGTTTGCTCAGAATGATATACGTCTGCATCCGTGCCTCCTTGGATCTCTCCCGAAAATCGTAGCCTCGCGTGTTCACCGGTGCATAGCGGCCGCACCCCTTGAGGAAATCATGTTGACGGTTGAATCCGGTATGCAGGGAGAGAAGTGATTCTTTCGCGATATAGTGAGTCATGTAATACGGGCAAACAGAAAATCAACCAGCCCTTGCCTTGAAAAGCGCCGGGGAAAGGGACCAACCGGGGCTACCCCTGCGCTTCGGGTCCTTCGTCCTTGTACGGAACGGGCACGTACTGTACCGAAGGCCGCTGCTGCTCGGCCTGAGGGAACAGCTCCATGAGGCGGTAGATATCGCCCGGCACATGATCGGTCACATTGATTCCCAGCCTTTTCGCATCCTCGAAAAAGATCGGGTGATCGTGCGTCCGCCTGCCTTCGGTAAGAGCCTTCACGATCCTCTCCACATCTCCGGGGCTTCTCTCGTTCGAGAGGATGATCTCCACGAACTCCCTCATCTGCCTGAGCGCCTTGTCCGAGATGTCGGCCATGATATAGGTCTCATCGTCGATGTCCTTGGGCTCCTTCTTCTCCACTGCCGCCATGATGGAGACCGCCGGGTACTTTCCCACCTGGGGATCCACCGACCCCAGGACGGCGTTGCCGTCCATGACCACCTCGTCCGCCGCAAGGCACAGCAGGGTCCCGCCGGACATGGCGTAGTGGGGAACGAAGATGGTCACCTTCGCCCTGTGCCGCTTCAGAGCCATGGCGATCTGCTCGGAGGAGAGCACGAGCCCGCCCGGGGTATGGACAATCATATCGATGGGCATGTCCTCGGGCGTGAACCTGATGGCCCTCAGGATCTCCTCGGAGTCGTTGATGTCGATATACCTCATGAGGGGGATTCCGAAGAGCCTCATGGTCTCCTGCCGGTGGATCAGGGTGATGACGCGGGAATTGCGCCTCTTCTCGATGGTCCTGATGAGCCGCATCCGCCTGACCCGCATCAGCTTCTGCTGGAACACGGGGATGAGGACGGCTGCAATGAGCAGCAGCCACAGTATGTTCCAGGCATCGTTCATGCGCGTCCTCCCCGTTCACGAAAAGAACCGCTCTTTCCCTTGACAAGGGCAGCCGGGCGCCGCTTATGCGCCCGCCCCTCCGGGCGATACCCGGCACATTCCAGGGACACCCGGGCCGCACCACCCACCTCCGGCCATGTTCATCCGTCACGCCGTACCTTCCGGGACATCCTCAGGCTCACGATACGGGTTTTTTCAATGCCGGATGAAATTCATGATAAGATCCGGAAACGAAAAGCCAATATGGCGGAAGCGAGGCGCCCCCTCCAAGAGGGGACGAAAAGAAGGCCGCGAAAGATCGGGCCTCAAAAAGACATCGGCTGAATTTCCGGAGCCCCGGGCTTCTCACTCGTGCCGCAGGGCCTCGATGGGATCCATACGTGCCGCCTGGCGGGCAGGGAAAAACCCGAAAACCACACCCACGGAGGCGGAGAACACGAAGGCCAGAATCACGATGCCCGCATTGAATACAAAGGGCACCCCGAGGAGATGGGCGCCCAGGGCCGCAGCCCCGAGGCCCAGGGCAATGCCGAAGATCCCGCCCAGCGACGAGAGCACCACCGCCTCGATCAGGAACTGCATGAGCACCTCCTTCTCCCGGGCGCCAATGGCCAGACGCGTGCCGATCTCGCGGGTGCGTTCCGTGACCGAGACCAGCATGATGTTCATGATCCCGATGCCGCCCACCAGGAGGCTCACCGCGGCTACCGCTCCCAGCAGGGCGGTGAGGACCCGGGTGGTGCTCGTGAGCGCGCTCACGATCTCCTCCATGTCGCGGACGTGAAAGTCGTCGTCGCGGCCTTGAGCGATGCGTCGCCGCTCGCGCATCAGGCGTTCGATGTCTTCCCTGAGGGCCTCGGTGGACACACCCTCCATGGCGGAGACCATGACCGCCTCCACGTCCGTATTGCCTGCAATGCGCCTCTGCAGTGCCTTGAGCGGGACCAGGACCGTATTGTCCTGGTCCTGTCCGAAGCTCGACTGGCCCTTTGACGAAAGAACGCCCACCACCTGGCAGGAGAGCCTGTCCAGCCGGATAAAGGCGCCCAGGGGATCCTGATCGCCAAAGAGCTCCTTGACCACGGTGGTGCCCAGGATGCATACCGCCCTGCCGGATTGCAGCTCGCCCTCGGTGAAGACACGGCCGTGTTCGAGCGGCCAGTCGCGGACCGTGAGATAGTCGTTCGTGCTGCCCATGACCGAGGTGGGCCAGTTCCGGTTCCCGATGATGGCCTGAGCGGACCTGTTCGCCGTTGGTGCCACGGCCTCAAGACCTGCGATCTCCCGCTCGATGGCCTGCGCGTCGGAGATCTTGAACCTCTCCGATGGGATCCTCACGCCGCCCGGGCCCCGGAAACCCTGGCCCGGCCTGACCTGGAGCATGTTGCTGCCCAGGCTTGATATGTCGGCCCTCACCTGCTCGGTGGCCCCGTCGCCCAGGGTGACCATGGTGATGACCGCAGCCACGCCGATCACGATGCCCAAGATCGTGAGAAACGACCGCAGAACATTGCGCCGGATGGCGCGCAGCGCCAGTACGAAGGTCTCCCAGATCACGGCCTGCACCCTCCGCCCGGTTCCTCGGAATCGATGAGTCCGTCCAGAAACCGGATGATGCGCCCGGCATAACCGGCCATGCCGGCATCGTGGGTGACCATGACGATGGTGACGCCCCGGTCCCTGTTGAAGGAGCAGAGAAGCTCCATGATCTCGCGGCTCCTGGTGGAGTCCAGGTTGCCGGTGGGTTCGTCCGCCATGAGCACCTCCGGTTCGATCACCATGGCCCGGGCGATGGCCACCCGCTGCTGCTGCCCGCCCGAGAGCTCGGCCGGGGTGTGAAGCTCCCACCCCGTAAGTCCCACCGCGTGGAGCGCGTCCCTGGCCATTGCATGCCGCTCCCTTGCCGGGACGCCGCGGTAGATCAGGGGAAGCTCGACGTTTTCCAGTGCCGAGGTGCGGCTCAGGAGGTTGAAGCCCTGGAACACGAAACCGAGGAAGTTCCTGCGCAACAAGGCCCGCTGATCGCGTGACAACGCGCCCGCGTCCGCCCCTTTGAACCGGTAGGCCCCCGCGGTGGGCGTGTCCAGGCAGCCCAGGATGTTCATGCAGGTGGACTTGCCCGATCCGCTGGGACCCATCACGGCCACGAACTCCCCCTTGTCGATCTTCAGGTCCACACCCTTGAGTGCGTGCACCGCCGCAGGTCCCGAGCCGTACACCTTGGTGATGCCCTCCAGCCGGATAAGGGCGCCGTTGATGGATTCAGGGGCCTGGTCATTCATTTCCGGATACTCATGCTTCCCGTGACGACTCCCATGCCCGGCTCTACTTCACCCTTGACGATCTCGGTCATGACGCCGTCCGTGGCTCCAATGGTGACCGGGATGGACACGAGCGTGCCCTGCCTGAGCGTCCAGACCGTCTGCTCGGCTGCACCGTCCCCGTTGAAGCCCCCGCTCTGAGATGCTCTTCTGGCGTGCCTCGGGGGGCGCGGCATGAGCTTGTTCAACATGCTGCTCTTCTCTCCGGGCTGCCCGCCCGGTTCACGGGGCATGAACCGCAGGGCGCTGTTGGGCACCAGCACGGCGTCGCGGACCTCGTTCACCGTGATGTCCGCCGTGGCGGTCATGCCCGGCCGCAGGAACAGGCCCGTATTATCCACCCTGAGCACGGTCTCGTAGGTGACCACCCCCCCTTCCGCCTTTGCACTGTACCGGACCTGGACGACCTCTGCCGGAAATACCCGCTCAGGATAGGCGTCCACCGTGAACGTAGCCTGCTGCCCCGGTTCCACCCTGCCCACGTCGGCCTCGTCCAGATCCACATGCAGCTCCATGCGGGCGAGGTCCTCGGCCAGGGTGAACAGGACCGGCGCCTGCAGTGATGCGGCCACGGTCTGGCCCGGCTCCACGCTCCGCGAGAGCACGATGCCGTTTATGGGCGAGAGGATCAGGGTCTTGGAAAGGTCTGTCCGGACAGATTCCAAAGTCGCCCGGGCCTGTGATACCTGTGCTCTGGCTGCGGCCTCGTCGGCCCGGGCCCGCTCAAGGGCGGCTTCCGCCACATCCAGTTCCCTTGCGGACGGCACCCTGCCGCCGGTGAGCTCGTGGGCCTGCCTCATACGGGCCAGCTCGGCACCGGCCTGCATCAGGGTCGCCTGCGCCTGCAAGACCTTGGCCTGCGCCGATTCCAGGGCCGCGGACGCCTTCCTCACCTCGGCTTCGAGCATCGCGGTGTCGAGTCGCGCCAGAGCCTGGCCCTTCTTCACCTGATCGTTGTAGTCCACCTCCACGCTCCGGATGATCCCGGAACGCTCGCTCCCCACATCCACCTGGTTCAAGGGCTGGAGGTTTCCGGTCGCGCTCACGGTAATGGTGAGATCCCCGCGCCGGGCCTCATGAACCTGGTAGGAGACCTGCTCTTTGCCGCCGGAGAATCCCCATGCGAAGACCGCCAGAACAGCTGCCAGCGCAATCGCAACCCAGACGATCCAGCGTCTCAGATGCCGGGCGGGACCCGTGCCGCCGTTTCCCAGAATCTTCGTCATATCGGCTTGCACGTGATTGTGTTGCTTCATCTCGGTTCTCCCCTCTCGTACTGTTCAGCCTCATACGGCCACCCGCCTCCGAGGGCCTTGTACAATCTCACCAGATTGGACGCGAGCGCGCCGCTGTTCCGGGCCAGCTCGTCCTGGGCGGACAGGAGGGAGCGCTGGGTATCGAGCAGCACGGTGAAATCGACCAGCCCGGATCGGTACTGGTGTTCCGCGAGCTCGGCCGCTTCTTGAGCCGCATGCGCGGATTCCTGGAGAGCGACGCTCCGCACGTGTTCCTGCGCATAGGCACTCAGCGCGTTCTCCACCTCTTCCAGGGCAACCAGGACCGCAGCCTCGTACCGGACGAGCGCCTGCTCCTGCAGCGCGGACCGGGCCTCGATCCCTGCACGAATCGAGCCTGCGGAGAAGATGGGCAGCGTGATGCGGGGCCCGTAGCCGAAGGTCCAGCTGTCGGCCGTGAACAGGTCTCCGGAGGAGAGGGCGCTCAGGCCGATGGATCCGTTCAGGGTGATCCTGGGATAGAGCTCCGCCATAGCCACGCCCACCCGTGCGCTCTGGGCCGCGAGCTCGCGCTCCGCCCGCCGCACGTCGGGTCTGCGCCTGAGGATATCGGCGGGGACGTCCACGGAAACCTCCGGTGGTACCACGGGCACGGGCCTGTGAGAGGCGAGCTCTTCGTGAACCGCGCCGGGCGGCTCTCCCAGGAGCACGGCGAGCCGGTTCTTGGCCCCTTCGAGAGAGACGCGCAGAGACGGAACCAGGGCCCGGGTGCTCTCCAGGTTGGAGCGGGCACGCTGGAGCGCGAGCCCGTCGATGAGCCCGGCCTGCGCGAGGGACTGCTGAAGCCGGTAGGTTTCCTGCTGGAGAGCCAGGTTCGCCTCGGCGGTTTCCAGCCGGGACTGGAAGGTCCGCACCTCAACGTAGTTCAAGGCCACCTCGGCGGTCAGGGTGACCAGCGCGTCGTTCATCGCCTCTCCAGCGGCCTGGAGGTCGGCCCCGGCAGCCTCCACGGACCTGCGGGTGCCGCCGAAGAGATCGATTTCCCACCGGGCGTCGAATCCCGCAGAATAGAGGTTGCGCGTCGACTCGCTGTCGCCGCTGCGCTGGAGGGAGGCAGTGGAATCAAGGGCAGGGAACAACCCGGCGCCTGCAGCGGCCCGTCTGGCGCGCGTCTCGCGAACCCGGGCAGCAGCCTCCTTCAGGTCCGGGCTTCCCTTCACCGCCCGGTCCATCAGGGAGGCCAGCACCGGATCATGGAAGGTCTCCCACCAGCGCGCCAGTGCTTCCGGATCTGCCTGACCGGTTATCAGGTGTCCGCCGAGCCCTGCGTTCCACGCGGAAGGCGCACCGGGCTCGGGAACGACATAATCGGGCCCCACGGTCATGCATCCGGCGAGCAGCAGAACCGCAGGCAAGAGGAGGAAACACGCCCGGGCCCGGTACGTCTCCTTTCTTTTCATAGAGATTTTTCTCATTCCTGCCTCAGGATCCCTTTCCTTTTGTACTTTTTCTTCCCAAGTTTTGCCGCCGCGACTTCAGGGGCTTTCCTTCCCGCCCTGAGCCCTGTGCCCGTCCCTGCCCTCCTTCAGTACCGTAATCGCGCATCCGAGCACAAAGGACGAGGCTTGTACAGGGTTTCTTTTCCGCTAAGACGGAGCACGCCCCCGGATAGTCTACAAGTGCCGGCCGGATTCCTCCTGCCCCCTTGTTCTCAGGCCGGCGGATCTCCGAGACGGCCCCTGCCGGCATGGCCGAGATCAGGTTCGCAGACGACGCCCTCACCATGGTGCTCCCGGGTTCCGTGAAGTCGGCCTATGGTCTCCCGCCCCGGGATACCCTGCCCATTGCATGCGGAGAGCTCCAGGAGCGCTGATAAAAAGGTACCGGATTCTTGTTTCAAAAAGCCGGTCCCCCCTGTTCTCCGGGGCAATTCTTTCCTCCCGCTGCATCCTTTGGCACCAGGGAAGCCGCTCAGACTGCTTATCCTCTGTGTTCCGATGAGGGACAGATCTCCCCATGAAGGCTCTTCTCCAGGCTCCTGCCCGGGAATTTCCCGGTGCCTCGACAATGGGCCGGGAAAATTCATGTTTATGAAAAGGACTGAAGGGGGTATAATTATCCATCCAGCAGCGAAACGAGCACACCCGATCCGACGGCAAAGGCCGGTCATCCCGGCTGCGGGCATCCGATGAGAAAACGTGAACAGGAACCGGAGTACGGATACGTGCCTGCACGCATTGAAAAGAGAACCTGCGATGCCGGCGCGGTAGAGGAGGGAATCAATGAAACGGAGAGACTTTCTGAGGCTGATGGCGGGCTCGGCGGCAGCGGCTCTTTCTTCGTGTGCCGGGGGGAATCTTGGAACCACGGCCGGGGCGCCCGCCCACGGCGTGCCTGCCCGGGGGAGGGATGCGGCCGTGTTCCTGGCGGGAGTGAGCAGAGGGGCCGATGAGGAGACCGTCCGCCGCGCCGTTCGCGCCGCAGCGGAGGCGGCCTCGGATTTTTCCTGGCTGTCCAGGGGGGACAGCGTGTTCATCAAACCGGTCCTGAATTCGGGCAATCCCTACCCGGCCACCACCAGCCCCGCGGCCATCGGTGCCATGATCAAGCTCCTCAGGGACAGGGGCGCCGGGCGGGTGGTGGTGGGAGACATGTCAGGCATCGAGCACGTGAAGCTCTCTCCCGGAAAGCTTTCCGGCAGCTCGCGCCGCCTTATGGAGGTATCCGGCATGGCCCGGGCGGTGCTTGCCGCGGGCGGAGAACTGCACTTCTTCGAAGAGGCGGGGTGGGACGCCTTTTATGAGGAAGCACCGGCGGCGGCGTCACACTGGAAGACCGGCATCATGATGCCCGGCATCCTCAAACAGATGGATCACATCGTTCTCATGCCCAGATGTGCCCGTCACGTGCTGGCAGGCAGCACCCTCGGCCTGAAGGCCGCGGTCGGTTACTGGCGTACCGACACGCGCCTGGAGTATCACCGGG
Organism: Deltaproteobacteria bacterium; assembly: GCA_018436855.1. Taxonomy (GTDB): domain Bacteria; phylum Desulfobacterota; class Desulfomonilia; order UBA1062; family UBA1062; genus Phosphitivorax. The sequence continues at coordinate 32,748 of JAHDKO010000057.1, forward strand.
AGGCGTCCACCCTCCAGGAGAAGACCGCGGAAGGCAACACGGTGGAAACCCTGCGCACAAAGCAGCGTCTGGTCGTGACCGCCGCCGACAGGATCCTCGCCACCTTCGGGCCGGATGACGGGTATGTCTTCGAGCCGGAAACCGGGCTGGTCATCGCGTCGTCATCGCTTATCGCCCATGATATGGTATCGTTGGCGTGGTTGTTGGAAAACAGGCAGGCTATGCCCTCTTCGGAAAAGAACGGGTTCATGGACACCAGCCGGCTGGTCGCAAGGATGGGCAACCGCTATGTGGTGAGCATGCTGGGCGGCATGGGCCAGGGCCTGTTTTCCGAGACATTCGCCAAGGACGACATCCACACGCTCTGGGACGACCGGGTCCTCATGCATGCCTGCCGGATATCGGGCGGGGTACCGGGTATCGCCATCGAGCCGGTTGACGGGAACGTGCAGGACGACCTGAGAAAACGTCTGACAGAGACGACCGCACTCCCGGCATAAGGGCACGGAGACAATGACCTCGCGCCCCGAGCCTTCGCTCTTTCCCGACCGGATCTTTCCCGGTGCACAGGAGAAGGGATGAAATTCGACAACCGACTTGTTCTCTTCAACTGCCGGCTCTTTGACAGCGAGCGGGGCAGACTGCTCCACGACAGGTCGGTGCTGGTGGAGGGCGAGGAGATCAAGGCCGTGGAAAAAGGCGCCGCGGCCGGGAGAGCCGGGTCCTTCACCCCGGTGGACCTCGGCGGGCTCACGCTCATGCCCGGCCTCATCGACACCCACGTGCACATCACCGTGCCCTTCATGCACGAGGTGACTCCCCGCGCCTTCTTTGCCATGGGGCGCCAGATCGAGCGCAACGCCCGGGCGTGCATCGAAGCCGGCATCACCACAGTGCGTGATGCCGGCGGCTTTCCCGGGAGGCTCTCAAGCCTCGTCTCCGCTATCGACAGCGGCGACATCCCCGGCCCCCGGATCATCCGGTGCAACTCGTGCATCGCCGCACCCGGAGGATGCCCGGACTGGGTGCCTTTGTTCCGGCATTTCGTAAAGGCCTTTCTCGGCGGGCAATATGCCGAACGGGTCGGCAGTCCCGAAGAGGCGGCCCGGCAGACAGGCGAAATGATCCGGCAAGGCGCTCAGTGGATCAAGCTCTATTGCCAGCACCGCTCGTGGCTGCTGGGAGGCGGGGACCTTCCCGTGCTCGACCCGGCCACCTTCCGGGCGGTCATGGACACGGCCCGGCGCTCCGGCAGAAAGGTGTGCTGCCACATCAGCCGAATGAAAGACCTGGAGTACGCCATGTCCATGGGGGTCGACACCTACGAGCACAGCCCGCTGGAGGAGATCCCGGACAAAACCGCTGTCGAGTTTGCGGCCCGAGGCATGGTTCTGAACCCCACGCTGGCCTGTCTGGACGCCGGGAGCGACAGCCTCTGGCAGACCGTGGAGTCCGTCCTGGACGAGCAGGGGCCTTCCATCCTGGAACCCGAGCCTCTCAGGCAGGTGAGGCGGCACATCCGCACCTATCGCGCAGACCCTTATCCGCCTCCCGAGAGCGAGTACCGGGAAAAACCCTGTTTCGACCTGCCCCTCATCGCCCGCGGATTTCCCCATGCCCTGGCCAACGTGGGCCGGATCCTCCATGCGGGAGGCCGCGTGGGAGTGGGCACCGACTCGGGCGGCCTTCCCACTGCCCTGTTCGGGGTTTTCTATGCCGAGGAGCTCAAACGGCTCCGGCTCGCAGGCCTCACGCCTGCACAGGTGCTCATGCTCGCCACGTCGGGCAACGCATCGATCCTGGACATGGGCGACCGGATCGGCACCATCGGACCGGGCAAGATCGCGGACATGATCGCCGTGGAAGGAAACCCTCTGGAGGATCTGGGGGCCGTCAGCAAGGTCAGGATGGTCATGAAGGCGGGCAGGTTTCTGAAAGGTTCGCCCGGAACGGATCACTTCCGGATCGTCTCCAAATGGCTCATCGGCCGCAACTCCCGGTATCCCGGTTCATCCGGAACTCCCTGATGTTCGTCCCGGTCCACTTCTTGAACGCCCTGCGAAAGGTGGTAGCCTCGGTGAACCCGATGCGCCCCGCGATCTGGTCGACGCTCAAGGCCGTGGAGGCCAGGTACTCCTTTGCCAGCTCGATCCGCACCTCGTCGAGGATGTGCTGATAGGTGGTGCCGCGCTCCTGAAGTCTGCGCCTGAGCGTCCGGGGGCTCATGGCGAGTCTTCGGGCGACCTCGGGCAGGTGGGGGATCCGGCCCATGGAAGCGATGACGATCTCCCGGATGGCTCCGGTCAGCTCATCGCCCCATCTGAGTCTGGCCTGGAGCTCGCGGCACTGCTCCCGGCAGACGAGCGCCATCCGAGGATGACCCGTGAAGGTGGGGCGGTCCGTATCGGCAACGGCCACCCGGAATATGTCCTCACCCGATCCGAAAAAGACCGGACATTCAAACAGTTCGCGATACCGCTCTCCATATCCGGGGTCGGGATACGACAGATCGATCCGGGCATAGCGGAACTCATGGTTCGTGAGAAAGGAGGCAGCGGTCTGGAAGGTGGTGAGCAGCTCCTCCACGGCGAAAATCCACAACCGTTTGTCTTTCATGGGAAACGCGGGGAGAATCCTCCAGGCGGCATAGTCCGGCTCCTCCCGAAAATCGAGGGTGACCAGGGAACCGTTCAGCTCCCAGAACTGCAGGGCGACCTGGTTTGCCTCCCGCAAGGTCGGGCTGCTGATGATTGCATACCCCCAGAAACCCAGCTCGCCCAGCTGCTGCCTCGGGCCAACATGGAGCCCGAGGGAGGGGTCTCCGCTCTCTTCAAGCGCATTGGCCACAATGCTCAGGTACTGGGAGGGGGTGATGAGGGCGCCCATGTCCTGCAACCACTCCTCCTGCAGGTTCGTACCCTTCAGGATGCGGTCTGGAGGGATTCCCATGGAGGACATCTCCCTCACCAGCCACCTGGCGCTGTCCGACGGAATTCTTTCCCTCACCTCAAAACCTCGTTCCATCAATACGGCCAAGCCCGACAGCTGACACTCCCGACAAGCCCGTTCACGCAACCCGGGTGTCGAGCACCCTCACGGTTTACCGCCCCCTTTTCAGCCATCAGCGGGGAGAGCTCATCAACAGCGGTTTTCTCAACCGCTTCAAACGAACGAGAGCCCTTACGCCGGGAACCCTTCACTTCACCACCACCAGCGAAATGAACCCGAGAGCAAGCCCTGGACTCAATCCATCGCACGCTTGAGGGGGTTGTGAACCAGCCTTCCAAGTCATCCGAAGCGAACGCGAAGGAGAATTCACTGCATCGAAGCAGAACGCAGACTCCGGTCTCCGGCAGCTTCAAATGTGAACCCGTCCCCAATAACCACAGACTCCGGTCTCCGGCAGCTTCAAATGTGAACCCGTCCCCAATAACCATAATTTTACGATGTTTTATCCTGTAAGTCAAACAGGCCGAGATCCTGGGTGACAGGTTCCCGATCGATGAGCTGGTGAGGCTTTCTTTTGGCCCGATTTCTCATGTTTTTGACCTGATCGGCACTATTCATTCCCGGGTGTTCCGGGTTATTGGTAAGATCATGAGGGCGGCGAAATCACCGGAAAGGGTTCTGCGCAGGAGGCGGAAAACAGGGTTGAAGAACTTCGCGGGAACGATTGCTTATCTGGTGGGAGGCTCCAGCGGCATCGGCCTTGCCGCAGCCAGGGAACTGGCTTCCCGGGGCGCCCACGTCGTCATCTTCGCCCGTGAGACAAAGCGGCTGGATCAGGCGCTTGGAAGCGTTTCTTCATTCCGGGTCTCCTCTGACCAGCGCTTCCGGGCCGTGCCCATGGACGTCTCCCGATGGCAGGAGGTGGCAGCCCGCATGCAGGACACGGTGGCCGCCACCGGTGCCCCGGACATGCTCATCAACTGTGCAGGCAGGGCATGCCCGGGCCGGTTCGAGGACATCGGCATGGAACGGGTGGAGGAGACGCTGAAACTCAATCTCATGGGCTGCATCCACACCGCGCGGGCGATCGCTCCCTGCATGAAGGAGAACGGGGGCATCATCGTCAACACCTCCTCGGTGGCGGGCTTTGTGGGCGTGTTCGGGTACACGGACTACTGCGCGTCCAAGTACGGTGTCATCGGGTTCTCCGAGGCGCTGCGCAGCGAGCTCAAGCCCTGGGGCATCAAGGTCCAGGTGCTCTGCCCGCCGGACACCGACACCCCGGGCTATGCTATGGAGAATCTCACCAAGCCCCGGGAGACCAAGATGATATCATCCACCGCAAAGATCATGACCCCTGAGCAGGTGGCGCTTGCACTCATCAAGGGAATGGCCTCGGAGCGTTTTCTCATCATCCCGGGTCTGGAGTCCAGGATGACCTACCTGGCCAAACGCCTGTTTCCCTCCCTGGTGGAATGGGTGATGGACCGGCAGATCAGACAGTGCCGGAACGAAAGGGGGAACGGCCGATGAAGTGCCTGCTCACCGGCGCTACCGGCTTCCTCGGCGCGAACATCGTACAGGAGCTCGTGCGGACGGGCCACCAGACCAGGGCCTTCGGACTGCCCGGGTCCGAGACGAGGTACATCCGTGACCACTGCGAAGAGCTCGTCTTCGGCGACGTCACCTCGCCTGAGGACGTGGATGCTGCAGTAAGCGGCGTGGATGCGGTGATCCATGCGGCGGGGGACACGTCGTTCTGGAAAAGGAATTATGCCCGGCAGCGCGCCGTCAATGTGGACGGATCGGTCAACGTGGCCGAGGCGTGCATAAGGCACGGGGTGAAGCGGATGGTGCACACCAGCACCATCGACGCCCTGGGATACAACCCGGCGGGGCTCACCGACGAGACCTGGACCCGGTACACCTATGCAGGCATGGGCTACAACTACGGCGACACCAAGCGTGAAGGCGAGAAGCGCGTCCTCTCCCGTGCGGAGGAGGGCCTTGAGGTGGTGGTCATCTATCCGGGGTCCATGCTGGGACCCTATGACTTCACGCTGCAGTTCGGGAGGCTCTTCTTCGACCTGCGGGACGGCCGCGTGCCGGCCCTGCCCTGCGGGGGGATCGGGTTCGGCCACGTAACCGAGGTGGCGAAGGCCCACGTGTCGGCGCTTACCAGGGGAAGACCCGGCCAGGGATACATCTGCGCAGGGACAAACGCCACCTACCGGGAGCTCTGCGAGCTGATCTCGGACGCCTTCGGCAAGAAGGCGCCGCGGTGGGACATGCCCGGATGGATGCTCACTTTATACGGCCACGTCATGGAGCTCGTATCGGGCGTTACGGGGCGGGCACCCGGCATGAACCCGGGCCAGGCCCGGTTCATGTCGACCAGGGCCTCCTATGACTCCTCCAAGGCGGTGAGCGAGCTCGGCTACCGCATCCGGCCCTTACAGGAGATGGTGGACGACGCATTAACCTGGTATGCCGGGCAGGGATATCTGGAGTAGCCGGTGATGAAGCAAGACAAGCACATTCTGGCCATCGACCTGGGGACGTCCGGGCCCAAGACCGCCCTTGTTTCCGTGTGTGGAGAGGTGGCCCACAGCGAGTTTCAGGCGATACCCGTGATCCTGCTTCCGGGCGGAGGCGCCGAACAGGACCCCGGGCTCTGGTGGCAGGCCATCGTGTCCACGGCCGGCAGGGTGCTGGCCAGGGGCCTGGTATCTCCCGACGATATCGTGGCCGTGAGCGTGACCACCCAGTGGTCCGGCACGGTTCCGGTGGACAAAGACGGCAAAAATCTCATGAACGCCGTCACCTGGATGGACTGCCGGGGCTGCGACGCGCTTCAGGACATCCTGAAGGGGTTCCCCCGGTTCGAGGGCTACCCGCTGTGGAAGGCGCTGACCTGGCTCAGGCTCACCGGCGGGGCCCCGGCACTCTCGGGCAAGGACCCCCTGGCCCACATCCTCTGGATCAAAAAAGAGCGCCCGGACATCTTTGATCGTACGTACAAGTTCCTGGAGCCCAAGGACTACATCAACCTCTGCCTCACGGGCAGGTTCGCGGCCACCTACGACTCCATCCTGCTCCACTGGGTCACGGACAACCGCGACCCCTCCCGGGTGGTCTACCACGACAAACTGCTGAAGATGGCCGGGCTTGAACGCGACAAGCTCCCCGACCTGATCCGCGCCGTAGACGTGCTCGGCCCGGTGAAGGACGAGGTGGCGGCTGAGCTGGGGCTCCGGTCCGGCACGCCCGTGATCGGCGGCACACCGGACGTGCATTCAGCGTGCGTCGGGTCGGGGGCGGTGCGGGACTACGAAGGCCACCTCTATATCGGCACCTCGTCCTGGATATCCGCCCACGTGCCCTTCAAGAAGACCGATCTCTTCCACAGCTTCGGATCGTTCCCGAGCCCGCTGCCCGGACGCTATATGATCCTGGACGAGCAGGAGTGCGCGGGCAAGTGTCTGACCTGGCTCAGGGACAATGTCCTGTACCACAAAGACGAGCTCATGCAGGAGGAGAACACCCCGGACATCTTCAAGCTTCTGGACCGGATCGTCTCCCGGGTTCCGGCGGGCGCAAACGGCGTGATCTTCACCCCCTGGCTCTATGGCGAGCGCACGCCGGTGGAGAACTGCCACATCCGCTCGTCCCTGTTCAACTTGTCGCTCCAGAACACCCGCGAGGACATCGCCCGGGCCGTGTTCGAGGGTGTGGGCTTCAACCAGAAATGGCTGCTTGAGTCCGTGGAAAAATTCATGGGCAGGCGCTTTCAGTACCTGAACTTCATCGGCGGCGGCGCCAACTCGGACGTCTGGTCCCAGATCCTCGCCGACATTCTGGACAGGCCCATACGCCAGGTGGCGGATCCCATCCACGCCAATGCCCGGGGCGCGGCCTTCCTCGCATCGATAGCTCTGGGCCACATCACGGCAGAGGACATTCCCCGGTATATCCGCATCAAAAAAGAGTATCTCCCCGACCCGGGCAGCCGCAGGATCTACGATGAGATCTTTTCCGAATTTCTTCAGCTCTACCAGGCCCACAAAAAAATCTGCGCACGCATGAACAAAAAGACCCCTCCGGTATGCTCAGTACCGGATCCCGCAACCACAACAAAACAGGAGGGAAGCGAGCAATGGAATACCAGGAGATCTTGACACGAAACCAGGAGATCCTTTCACGGCCGGTCAAGGCGATACCCGAGAGCAGGCTGGAAAAGGAGCGGGACCTCTATCATAGGAGGAACCGGCGCTCGCTCGAGATATTCGAGAAGGCCAAAAACCTCATCCCCGGAGGCGTGGAGCACAACCTGAGCCAGAACAAGCCCTTTCCGCTGGCCATGGACCGGGCCAAGGGCTACCGCATGTGGGACGTGGACAACAACGAGTATGTGGACTACCTCATGTGCGGGGCACCCATCATCCTGGGCCACGCCTTCGAGCCACTGGACGAGAAGATCGTGGAGATCATCCTGGAGAAGGGCCCGGCCACGGGGCTGACCTCGGAGTACGAACTCCTGGCCGCGCAAGAGATCGTCCGGCACATGCCGGGGGTGGAGATGGTGCGCTTCCTCCAGTCCGGCACCGAGGCGGACATGGCGGCCATCCGCATCGCCCGGGCCTTCACGGGAAGGCAGAAGGTCATCAAGATAGGCGGGAGCTACCACGGGTGGTCCGACCAGATGGTCTATTCCCTGCACGTGCCGGGCACCGGGCCGCTCAACTCCCGGGGCATCACCACCGAAAGCTATGCACACCTGATCGACGTGCCGCCCAACGACTTCGACGCACTGGAAAAGGCCTTCGAGGAAAACACCGGCAAGGGAGGAGTGGCGGCGGTCATGGTGGAGCCCATCGGCGGAGAGTCCGGCACCCATCCGGTCCACCCCGAGTGGAACAGGAGGATCCGCGATCTGTGCGACCACTACGGCGCTCTCCTGGTCTTCGACGAGGTGGTGACCGGCTTCAGGCTGGACATGGGCGGGGCGCAGAAGTATTTCAACATCACCCCGGACCTCACGGTCCTGGGCAAGATCATTGCCCACGGCTACCCCTCGGCGGGTGCGGTGGGCGGCAGGAAGGACGTGATGAGCGTCTGCCAGGGCGGCATGGGCGAGAAGATCTATATCGGCGGGACCCTGGCCGCGAATCCCATCAGCACGGCGGCCTGCTACCACGCCTTGAGGCTCATGGAAGAACACGATGCGGTGAACAGGGCGAGGGCCTACGCCGACAGGCTCACCGCCGCCATGAACGACCTCTTCGCAACCCGGGAAAATCTGGGCTTCTTTGTCTACAATTTCGGCCCCATCATGCACTATGTGACCACCGCGTTCTTTGCCGTGGACCTGACCGGACCGGACGCCTTCACCCAGATCATGACCCGCAAGCAGACCGCGGACGACTACCAGGTTGTCACCCTGGGCCAGGGGCTGTGCACCCTGGCGGGCACCCGGATGTACACGTGCATGCAGCACGACGACGAGGCCCTGAACAGGACTTTGGAGGTATGGGAGTACCTGCTCTCTCTCATTCCCCGGGGATGAACAAGAAAGATATGAACCGAAATCAATCACGGATTGTTAAAAAAAGGAGGCTGAAACATGACGGATGCATTCGCTGACAAACCCATCGCCATACCCGAGAGCATCGATATGGAAAACCACGTGATCGCCACCTACTGGGCAAAGGCCGACAAGAACATGGACATGTCGCTCATGGGCCAGATCCTGGCCATCGAGCAGACCACGGGCACCTGGGTGCCGGTCCCGGGAGAGACACCCGAGGTAAGGGCAAAGCACGTGGCCAAGGTCATCGGAGTCTACGAGGCGCCTTCGCACGAGTACGGGCTGCCCGATGACGTCAGGGAGCGGCAGTACATCGTCCAGATCGCGTTTCCCGCGGCCAACGTGGAGGACCAGCTTCCCATGCTGCTCACGGCCACGATCGGCAACATCTCGCTGGTGCCCAACTTCAAGCTCCTCGACTTGAGAATGCCCAAGACCACCCTGGAGCAGTACCAGGGTCCTCGCTTCGGGATCGACGGGTGGTATGAGGCGCTGGGGATCGAGAAGAACCGCCCCATCATGAACAACATGATCAAGCCCTGCAGCGGCTACCCCCTGGAGGTGGGCGCAAGGCTCTTCCGCGAGGTGGCCATGGGCGGCTGCGACGTGATCAAGGACGACGAGCTCATCGCGAACATGTGCTACAACAGCGCGGTGGAGCGCGTGAAGACCTACATGGAGATCGAGCGGCAGGTCTTTGAGAAAACGGGCGAGCACACGCTCTATACCGTGAACGTGACCGACCGGCTGCCGAGGATGTTCGACTTGGCGAAGCGCTGCATCGAAGCGGGCGCCAATGCCATGATGGTCAACTACCTGGCCGTGGGGCCCGAGGCCATGCGCGCCCTGGCAGAAGACCCGGAGATCAACGTGCCCATCCTGGCCCACATGGACGTGGGCGGCGCGTACTTCATGTCGCCGTACCAGGGCATCTCCTCGTCCATCATCTTCGGCAAGATCCCGAGGCTCTGCGGTGCAGACAGCATCGTGCTGCCCTTCTCGCTCGGCGGCAAGGGCATCTACATGCACGACCGCTTCATGGCCACCTGCCGCAACCTCACCTACCCCTTCGGCAATCTGAAGCCCGTGCTGCCCATGCCCTCGGGCGGCATCACGCCTGCCAACGTGCCCGACATCATCAACTCGCTGGGCAAAGATATCATGATCGGATCGGGCGGCGGCATCCACGCCCACCCCAAGGGACCCGCCGCAGGCGTGAAGGCGTTCCGCCAGGCCATCGACGCCGTGCTTCAGGGGGTGCCCATCGAAGAGTACTCCAAGGAGCACGAGGAGCTGGGGATTGCGCTCGGGACCTGGCAGAAAAAGACCGAATTCAAAATCTCATAAAAGGGGGCACGCGGGCGGCTTGCAGGCCCGGGGGCGCCCGTGCTCACGGCGCACGCCCGGGCTTCGAGAGGACGATCGGATGACAGAGCGCTTCCTTCACGACGATCCGGGAATGCCCGCTGCATGGGGACCGTGGTTTTCACACGAGTATATCACCTACTTCGCCCTTATGGGCGTACCGGAGATCATGCACTTGAAGCCGGTGCAGGTGATGCCGAACCCGCGTCTCCATGACGGCCGGTTCCCCATCAACCCGGACCATGTGGACCTCTACAAGGAAGAGTACCGCGAGGTGCGAAGGCTCGACCCGTCCATCTCGTTCGACTATGCGCAGCGAAACGGCGAGTTCAGCACGGAGCCTCCCGTGCAGAAATCCATCGAGCCCTGGAAGATCCTGGTCATCTACAGCACCGAGCCCGACCTCCTGCCCGACTGCGGCCTCGATCTCCACCCGTACCAGAAGATCACCGGCGGCTCCCACGGGTGGCGGCATATGCAGTTCAGGCTTCCGGGCCTCACCATCGGCATGGCGCCCGAATCGTTTTGTCATCACATCCGGCTCGCGCACAAGGCCTTCGAGATCGGAAACCACTACTGGGGATGGCGCTTTCTGTCGCGAGCCGCCCACTATCTCGCCGACCTGGGACACCCGTTTCATGTCAAGGCCGCGCCGCCGGTCTTTCTGCTCCGGCATCTGCTCTCGGCCCGCAGAATGGTGCACATGCTCTCGGCGATCCACACCGGATACGAGGTGTACAGCGAGCAGCGGTTCCGCCAGGGGTTCGCCCCCTTCGGCGATGCGCTGATCACCGGGGCCGGGGAAGGCCGGGCATCGGGGGCTGACGTGCACGCCGAGCTCGATGGTTACATCCGCCGGGCCAGAAGGCGTCTGAACCCCATCTTCCGCCTTCTGGTCAGAAGATTCGGCCCCGGTCTCATCGATGCCTATGCATCCGTCGATCCCGGCGGAGGCACGGACGTAGCCGCCCAGACAAGGGCGTGCTCGGCCGATGCCGCGCGGGTATTTTTCCGCGAACCCGACATCCGGTCACTCGCATACCTGGACGCGGTGACCACGGAAATCCTCGAAGACGTGGGAAGGATGCTGGGCATGCTGTTCGCGGGCTTTGCCCGAGCTCCCGCGGGCAGGACACGGTGACGCGGCCGCAGCCCGCGGGGGGATCGCCCATCGTCATGCCCTCTCAAAAAGGGGCGGACAGCCGCCCCTGTTCAGAACGCGAGATCCACACCCAAGGCCACGGTCGTTGTGCTGTTCTCGGTCCTCACCGGAAGCGTCAGCGGACCCGCGTCGATGAAGATGGTCTCGTCCTCCCAGATCGTGAACGCCACTCCGAGATTCACCTTGACGCCCGGCCTGATCAGGTAGCCGATGCCGGTCGAGAGGTTCCAGTTGTCCGAGTACAGGGTCTCGATGGCCCCGGTAGCGCTCTGGAAATATCCGTCCATGTCATCCCAGAGATGGTCGGTATAGAGAAAGCCTCCGCTGATCTCCAGCTCACGTGTCGCCTGGTAGGCGGCCGAGAGCCCCCAGCTCCAGACGTCTCCCGCCATGTCCGAGATGCGTTCACCCGTATCCGACCTGCCCCAGTCGGCCGCCTCCTGGAAGAACCAGTTGAAATCCGCCTCTCCCCTGAGCTCGGGCGTGAACCGATAGGAGGCCCCGAAGCCGACCATGGCCGGAAAATCCCGATGGTTCCGGTCTCCGTCGATGAACAGGCCCAGGTTGTCCGAGCCGTTCACATCGTTCTCGAAATTCAGGTTGACCTCTGATTCATATCGCAGGGCAAGAACCAGATCCTCCACCGGAATCACCTGAACTCCCAACACGAACCCCCATCCGTCGGCCGACTGATCCACGTCCACGACAAACGGCATGTCCGGAGTGTTTGCCCCCAATGTCCCTCCGGTTACGGTCAGCTCGCCCTCAATGTCATTTTCCGCCCGGATGTAGCGGACCCCTGCAGCGACAGAAACGATGTCCGTTACCCGGTACGTCCCCCCGACGGTCCCGGTGAGATACAGCGAACTGGCCTCGATGCTTTCGTTTGCCAGGGCCGTGTACGCATTTTCCACACCGAATGCATCGAAGATTCCCTGATTTATCTGTTGTATCAGCTCCAATCCGATAAGGCGCGTGGTGATGGATCCATCGGGATAGTCCAGGGCTGCACCGTTGCCGGGGATGTAGACGCCGGTGAACACCGACCACCGGTCCTTTGTGTAAGCCGCATAGACATTGGGAACGAACCAGTCCGGGTCACCCTGCTTGAAGCTCACCGACTCCGATGTGATGGGATCGACGAACTCATGTTGCGGTCTGCGGAACATGCTCTGGTTCGAGATGTTGAGATGGAATCCGTCCGCGAGGCTCACCAGGCCGGCCGGGTTATAGACCACGATGTCAGCGGCGTCGGTGGCGGCATTGCGGTTGGCCAGACGGACCCATTCGGCGCTCATGTTGGTCAGATTGTCGATCTGTGCATAGGCCTGTGTGGCGAAAAATGTACCGAAAACCCCCAGAACGATCAGAAAACGTTTCAGGAACATAGAACCCCCCCCTTTCCTCATGGATGACTGCCTTCTGTATGAAAAAGCCAACCGGGTACTCCTCCGCGAAGACCCGGGAAAAGCAGGTACGAAAACCCTATAACGGGCAATTCCTGCTCCGGTGTTCTCTTTTCTTGGATGAGAAGTAATCCTTGAGGCAGCGATGTCTTGAGCAGGGCCCAGTCTCAGGATGATATGAAACCACAGGTTTAAGGGAAAAAGATATGACCATTCCTGCCAAAGTTGTGATAAATCGGGCCAGATTGATGATCCGGGCACGACCCCCCACCCTGCCCTGGTTCAAGAAAAGGGTTGCTGCGCTGCAATGGTAACAGAGTCTGTGGCCGGATAAATGTATTGAAAGTTGGCTCTTGCCCCCTATCCTTTTCTTTAAGTACGGGGAAAAAGGCCGTCCTCTCCCGGCTGAGAAAAAACCGGCCGCCCGCTGAAGAGGAAAACCTGCCGTTCATGCCGTTCCTCTTTCGGGTCAGCAGGAGAACGTCATGGAAAAGTATGAGAACATGTCCCTGGCCGCGCTGCTTGCATATGCGGTGGGCCTGATCAAGACACTGGTGTCGGATCAGAAGATCTACCTGAAAACCGCGGTCCAGGGTTCTGTCAAGACCGGGTTGACAGGGATCACCCTCGGTGGTGCAGGTCTCATATTCCTGGCAGTCTCGGGCGTGTTCCTCCTGATCACACTGACCCTGATCCTGAACGTATGGTTTCCTCCGTGGGCCTCGGCCCTGATCATGACTATCCTGCTCCTGTTGTGCGGCCTGATTCTCGGTATTGCCGGCATGAGGAAAACGCGCAGAGGGGTCAGGAGGGCACAGGCGGACATGGGCCGGGTCAAGGAGGATATCGCATGGCTGAAAGAGAGTTGAGAGAACGGATTCAGAGCACGGCACGGGAACTCGGGGCAGTGAAAGGCGAGCTCGGCCGCAGATTCGGCAATATGATGCGAACCGCAAAACCCCTGGCTCTGGTGGTAGCTGGATACATCGGACTGAGGATGGCCCTGTGGACGCTTGGGACGTTGCTCTCTCTGGTGTGGAGATATTCACTGCTGTTTCTGGCCATGGTCGCTTTCCTGCTGCTGAGGCGCGGCATGAAAGGCACGTGAAGGCGCGAGACCCATTCCGCAGGCGCCATCTCACGGCTGTCTTCTCCAAGCCCTCAATCCCGGCTTTCCACCCAAGGAAGGCCTTCCCTTCCCGTCATCGTCTTCGGCGGGAAGTTCCTTGCCGAGACCTGTCCATCTGATTCGCCATTCCCGGGAGAACAATGGCTGCGTGCATCAATGTGGTGGATAAGCGCCATGGTGGTCACCATTATATGTATATGCAGCCCATTCCCCGCTTGCAGACGTGCATGGCCGGGTAACGGGATCGAGTGCGCCCGGCTGAAACAAAAGCGGGAACAGATCCAAAATGGTACGGCGCCATGACCCAGCGGGGGGCAGCTCGGGTGTCCGGAGGAAAGAGTACCGAAAAACCGAGAAAAAATCCTTGAAACATTGTCACCCATTAAAAAATCATGGAGCCGGCGGTGTTCCAGGTACCTGCGCGAGAACAGCAGTTCATGGCGGGTACACGGCTCCCCGGACTCGTGGTCAAGGTTCCCGAAGACCGGCGGAAAATCTGCCGACTGTCTTTCGGACCTGGCAGCTGTCCGGTTCGATACAGAAAACCCGGGCGAGCGTGCCCGGAAGAATAAAAAGGAGAAGAGCCATGAGAAAAATCATTCTCACCTTCCTCATGACATTGGTCCCGGTAGCGCTTTTCGCCCAGGTCGAGACGTTTCCGGCAGATCTTCTGATTCCCGGGGCGAGCTTTATCACCGCGCTGGTGGTAGGGATCATCCTGGCATTCGGCTTTCAGCTCATCCTCACAAACCTTTCTGCAGCGGTCGGCTTGAGCGCCATGCACAGCCCCCTGGAATCGTTGCGAAAGAGGGTCGAGTCAGGCGGCGAAGGGCAGCAACGGCAGAGACAGGGAGGGGAGGAGGCGGAGCCGGTCGAAGAGAAGTTGCGCACCGTAAACACGACATTCGGCATCTGGGCTGTTATCACATCGGCCATATCCCTGTTCTTCGCGGCATGGCTTGCGGTGGAATTCAGCGTTGCACTCACCGCTATAGCAGGGCTTACCCTGGGTCTCGCCATCTGGGGACTCTTCTATCTCATAACCGCGATCCTGGAGATGACTGCGGTCTCATCCATGGTGGGGTCGCTCATGGATGTGGCGAGGTCGGGCTTCCGGACGGTCTCCACTACGGCATCCCAAATTCTCGGAACCTCGGAGGAGAAACAGGCGGCGGATACGACCCGCAGCATCATCGATGCCGTACGCGGCGAGGTATTCGGTGACATCGGCGTGAGGAAGACCATTCAGAATTATGTAGACCAGATGAAGCCGAGCTATCGTCAGTTGAGCAGAGAGATCGAGGGAATCCTCGACAACGCCGAGATCGAGATCCATGCATCTCCCGACCGGGAGACCCTCACCGCACGCTTCCACACCGGGGGGATGGCCAGGGCAGCCGCTTCTCAGGCAAAGGAAAAGGCCGGGGCCGCCCGGGACATCATGGGTGAAGAGGCCCGCACTGATAAGGAAAGGGCCGAGAAGATCGCGGATGCGGCTGCGCGGATGGCAGGCATGTCGCGCGAGGACGCAGAGAAGTACCGGCACCGGGTCGAGGACTACCTGGCCAGAACCGGCAAGGATGAGCTGAGTCCCGAAGGGATCAAGCGCGATATCGACAGGCTCGTCTCCGACCCGAAAGCAGGGGTCGACTCCATACTCGCCCGGCTCAACGAGATGGACCGCTCCACGATCACCTCGATCCTGGCCCAGAGAAAGGATATGGATCAGAACGAGGCCCGTCGGGTCGTCGATATGGTGGCGGGAACGGTGAACAACCTGAAATCCCGCTACCAGTCAACGAAAGAGTCCGGCCGGGGGGCGACCATGGAGAGCCAGGCGGGCATGGAGGGCAGAGCACGGGGCTTCCTCGAATCCACGGAAAACCCCGAGCTCGACTACGAAGGCATCAAGGCCGACTTCGAGACCATGCTGCACGATCCACGGGCCGGTGCCGACTCGCTCATTCACCGGCTCAAAAGCATCGACCGCAACGATATCAAGCAGATGATTCTCCGGAGCAGCCCCAACATGCGCGAAGAAGACGCCGAGAGAATGGTTTCCAGAGTTGAAAACACCCGGGACGACGTGATCGCACGGGCCGAGAGAATGCGCGATGAAGTGCAGACCAGGGTGCAGCAGGCGGAAGAGACAGCCGTCTACCATGCCGAAGAAATAAGAAAGACCGCCTCGTCCGCTGCATGGTGGGTGTTCGCGGCGGCACTGGTATCGGGCGTGGCAGCGGCTGCAGGAGGCCTGGTGGCGGTGATGGTCTGATAAATGATTCTTTGATCTTGCTTCGGGCCGTGCATGGACATCCCTGATGCCCGCAGAGGCCGCCCGTCCGCCGTACCCTGATCCCTCGGAGGAAAGGTGGAAGGGATCCCTCTTTGCCCGGGCCGGTTGGCCCCGTTGCACGGACCCGAAGTGGATCCCCCCATTTCAAGCAGCCCGGCAAACACGGCCGACATTCCTCTGACTCATTCATGATGCCTGGCCGCCGGCCAGGGTTTGCTCCCTTTTCTCGCCCCTCGAGTGAAAGAACGGTGTCAGCCGGCCGCCCGGTATTCTTCCGGGCAGGAGATTTCATACCAGCCCTTCTCGTGCCGATGGACTTGCCAAACCAGCATATTGACAGCGTACAACATCCTCAAGTATCAGTGTCCGTGAGCAGAGTTGTACTGGTCATAAAAACGTGCGCAGGAGGCCCCGGTGTCAAAAGAACTGCTGAAAAACTGGTTCATCGCGCCCCGGCCCTGGTCTTTTACCATGACCCTCATCTCGGTGAGCGTGGGCAGCGCTCTTGCAGCACTCGACGGCCGGTTTTCCCCGGCGCTTTATCTTCTGGCCACTGTCGGTGCGGTCTTCATGCATGCGGGCACCAACCTCCTGAACGATTACTATGACGTACAAAACGGCCTGGACACGGAATCGGCTGCGACGGCGCAGTACCGGCCGCACCCGATCGTCCACGGGCTGATCCCTGCACGGCAGGTGATGTTGGCCGCCTGCGGGCTCTTCTGCGCGGCCGCCCTCATCGGAGTTTTCCTCACCGTGGTGAGCGGGTGGATGGTCCTGGTCATCGGTGTGCTGGGCGTTGCGGCCGGAACAGGCTACACCGCGCCTCCCTTAAAGTACAAGTATATTGCGCTGGGCGAGGCCGCGGTATTTCTCATATGGGGCCCTCTCATGGTAGAGGGCGCGTACTACGTGCAGATGCAGACGTTGAGCGTCAAGGCCCTCCTGGTTTCCATCCCCTTCGGGGTGCTGGTGGCGCTCACGATATTCGCCAACAACATCCGCGACATCGACCACGACAGCAGCCGGCACATCTGTACGCTGGCAATCCGGCTCGGTCCGAGCAGGGGCATTCACGCCTACCTCCTGCTCATGGTGCTCGCGTATGTGAGCATGCTCTTCATCACCCTCTCGGGCGTGCTCACCCCGTGGGCGTTCCTGGTGTTTCTCTCCCTGCCGCTGGCAGCGCAGCTCCTGCGTCAAATGAAGCGCGGCGTTCCCGCAGACGCCGATGCCCGGACCGCCAGGCTCGACACCGCCTTCGGCGCGCTTCTCGTGGCGGCCCTGATCATTCAGGGGCTCACGGGATGAGCGAGCCCGGGCAGCGTCTCCTCTGGCCCACTGTCGGCCTGGCCTTTGCCCTGTGGTTCGTGACCTTCTCGCTGCCGGGGTCCGGCTTCTGGATCAAGATATCCCTTTCCGCCGTCCTTCTCGCCGCCCTTGCCCTGCGGGCGGGCACCGCGGCGTACAACCGGCTCACCTTCGACGCCACCGCCGTGTTCCAGGGCCTGCTCTGCGCCGCCGTGCTCTACGGCATCTTCTGGCTCGGCAACGAGATATCGTCGATGATCTTTCCCTTTGCCCCGCAGCAGGTGGGCGCCATCTACGCCAGGGGATCCGGGTTTCCCCTGCCGGTCGTTTTCCTTCTCCTGCTCTTTGTCACCGGCCCGTGTGAAGAGATCTACTGGCGGGGCTTTCTCCAGAGAAACCTCATGCTCCGCCACGGCGAGACGAAGGGCTGGCTCCTGGCAACCGCGATCTATGCCGGCGTGCACATCCTCTCGTTCAACCTCATGCTGTTCGGGGCCGCGACCGTGGGAGGGGCCTTCTGGGGTCTGCTCTATATGAAGCTGAAACGGCTGGACACCCTCATCGTATGCCACTCGGTATGGAGCGCGTTCATCTTCGCGGTGGTGCCGGTTACCTGATGCACGGGGCATCACGATTCAGGTGCGCGACCACTTTCTCCGCCTTGCTCCATCCGGACGGTCCGCCTGCCTTCATGCGGGGGATATGGGGCAATCCTGCAAAAACCAGGATTTTATGGAATCTGTGATTGAATGTGGTGACAATATCGGATATTGAAAAGGGCATATCCACGTGAGCGCTCGCGAGATATGAAGTAGAGCCCACGGAAGTGACAACATCAGGCTGTTCATGCGCTCACCTGTGATCGCCTGAAAGACGCGCAGCCAGAGCAGAAAGGGCCGGGTACCAGCGATGAAGAAGACATCCGTGGTGACAAAAATACTCTCCGCATCCGTACAGAACCTGAAATATCCCGCACTCCTCGGCCTGATCGGGCTTGTCCGGTATCTGCCCTACTCTCTTGTCCTCGGTCTTTTCCGGTCTCTGGGTACGATCGCCTGGCTCGCGGACCCTTTCCACCGCAAGGTCGCCGGCATCCAGATGCAGGCAGCCCTCGGGCTCACGCATGTCCGGCGCCTGGTATGGAAGGTTTTCATGAATCAGGCAGAGATCCTCGTTGACACGATCCGGTATGCATACATGAGCGATGAGGAGATCAGGAACCGGATCGTGGTGGAAGGAAGGGAGCATCTGGATGAGGCCCTGGCATCAGGCAGGGGGGTCATGATGATAACCGGGCACATCGGAAACTGGGAGATCCTGGGGCATATACCGAGGGTCCTGGGAACGCGGTTCTGCGTCATGGCCGATATCCGCAAGGACCCCAAGCTCGAAGCAATCGTAAACAAAATCCGGGATCGCTGCGGCGCCACAGTCCTTCCCCCCACCGGAACCTTTCACCTGCTTGTCGGCGAGCTGCAGAAGGGCAGGACCATCGGCATGATTATCGACATGCGGGGTGATCAGGAGAGCGATCTGATGTGCGATGTCTTCGGCATGCAGGCGCCCACCAAATCCGCGCCCGCATCCATAGCGATCAGGGGGAATGCCCTGGTGCTGCCGGTGTATACCGTGAAGCAGTGGGGATCCTACCACTGGTGCTTTTCCAGGGCAATAGATGCGGCCCGGTTTGGTGAGGGGAGCGAGGCTGTCCGGAAACTGAGCGACTTCATGCAGTCATGGGTGGTCTCGGTGGTCGAAAAACATCCGGAACAGTGGTTCTGGCTCTACACCAGATGGCTCAAGCGATCGGACATGAGAAAGATCATCAGGGAAAAACTGGATTTCAAGGAGTATGTCGCCAGGTGTGCCGGGGAGACTTTTTCAGCGAAAAGAAAACCAGCGGACAGCCCTGCGGCGACAAAAGAAGGATAACCCGCGTATAGATGGGGACAGACGAAACACATCTGTCCCCTTCTCACCTTACTCGATATCGCCCATTGCCTGGGTGATATCCGAGGCGGTTCTATACTGCCGGTCGGGCAGTCTGCTCAACATGTCCATGACGTCCTGTGACGCATTCCTGCTCCGGGCATAGTCCACCAGCTCGGATTTGCTCTTTGGCAGGTCTGCACCTTTTATGGCCTCCAACACCTCAGCAGCACTTACCATTCTCCTTACCTCCACACCTCTTTTTCTGCGGCTCTACCGATGAATGATATGCCCGCTGATATCGTTTTCAACGTATAGGGCTGCCAAGAAAGGCTAGAGCTCCTGAATATGGAGGATATCGGGAGGAATGCTCTCCCCGGCCAGGTCGCAGAGATGGCGGTGGTGGGTGAAGAGTATCACCTGGGTGCTGTTCGAGATATCCGCGAGGATCCGCAGCGTCTGCACGGCGCGGGGGTCGTCGAAATTGACCAGGATATCGTCCAGGATGAGCGGCATGGGTTCGCGCTCCATGAGACGCTGCTCCAGGCTCGCCAGCCGGAGGGCCAGAAAGAGCTGATCGCAGGTTCCCTCGCTCATGGCCTCCACGGGCACCTTGCTCCCGTTGCGCAGACCCACGAGCACCTGGCGGTCGCTGCCGTCGAAGTCCGCGGCAAGCCCGTGGAGGCTCTCCAGGGTGATCTTCCTGAAGAACTCGCCCGCACGGGTGAGCACCTGCCCTTGATTCTTCCTGCGGTAGCGCTCCAGGCTGCCCTTGATCCCGGACACCGCCAGGACGAGCCGCGCATAATCCTGCACGGCATCCTTGATCGCGGCAAGCACGGACTCCATTTCCTGCGACACCCGGGATGCCGCGCTCGTCCCGGCCATCCCCTCCCTCTCCTTCTCCAGCCTGCCGATCTCCTGGCTGAGCTCGGTGCGTTCTCTCTCCAGATCCTCGATCTCTTCCTGGATCTCCGCGATCTCTCCGGGAAGCACATCCGCGTCGGAAGCGGCGATCTCCTTCAGAAAACCGTCGAGGTCGGCGCCGCCTGCAGACCGGCTGATGATGCGCCTGAGCTCATCGGCCCTGCCGGTCTTTTCCCGGTACTCGGCCGAAAGGGCCTCCCTCCCGGGAAGCAGGGAGGGATCGTCACAGCCGGCCTCGCTCATGAGGGCACAAATTTCCTCTTTATTCACGGACACGATGCTCCGGTGATATTCCAGGGATTTCATCAAGTCGCGCTGCTTACGGGTGAGGGCGAGGCGGCGCTCGCGTATCTCCAGTCCTTCCTGGAGCTCGCGGTTCAACTGCTCCATGTATTCGGCGTGCCCGGCGCCCGCCATCTCTCTGCCCAGATCTTCGGCCAGCTCTTCCACGCTCGCCTCGAAACGGCTGTTGTCTGATTCGATGGCCCTGACCCTGCTCGTCTTCTCCTCGATATCGTGCGCGTGTCCGGCAAGCTCGGCAAACCTTGCCAGAACCGCACGGGCCTGCTCCGGGGTGGCACCGTCATCGAGCCCTACGGGCACCAGGGCCTCCGCCCAGGCCTTTTTCCATGCATCGAGGCGATCGCATAAGGCCGAGAGCTCTCTCTGTTGAGCAAGAACCTGCTGCTGCCCTTCGCGTATCCGCTCTTCCAGCTCTTTTCTCCTGAAATCCGCATCCCGCTGGTTTTTGAGGAACTCATCAGCCTTGTGGTCGATCATGGAAAGGGAGCAGCCTTCGGCCTGAATGCCGGCCGCTGTCAGGAGATCGACCAGACCCTTTTTGAAGCCTCGGAGCTCCCGGTTCTTTTCTTCCAACTCGGCTGATCGATCGCTCCATTCCCGGCAGGTTTTCAGACATTCGCCGGCGAGGTCCAGCCACTCGCTCATCTCCCCGGGACTTCCGGGATCGATGCCCGCAGGCCGCCAGGCCTCTTCCCACTTACGCTGCAACGCTTCCATCCGATCATGAAGCTCCCGTCTTCTGAGCGCGATCTCTTCCAGAACCCGCCGGCTGCCTTCTCTGCCAGCCACGAGCCGGGCAAGCCGGGCAACCCGGTCGGACTCTCGGCGCAGCCGGTCGCTGATCTCATCCGACGTTGCCATGGCGCGTTCGAATGCCTCAGGGGGGTCTGTTTCTGTTCCATCCTCTTGGCGCCACAGGCTTTCGGGAATATCGCGCTTCTCCTCCCATGCCTTTCTGATCAGGCCCCAGAGATAATCCCTGCGTTCTCTGATCCGGGCGAGCTGGTCCTCGGTGGGTATGTCCCCCTGGATCTGCAGGGCCCTGATGTCGTCGACCGTGCGTGAGATCGTGAGGCGCTCTTCCTTCTCGCGGTTTTCGGCCTCTGTTATCTGCTGTTGCAATGCCGTGAAATCCCTGGCAAAGAGATTCACGGTCTGCCTGCCGGGCAGGGGGAGCGAGAGAAAATCCCGAAAGCCCGCTCCCTTGAGGCCGAGCCTGTCCATCCCTGCGGACAACGTCGTTTCCAGCGCCCTCACCCGGTCTGCAGCGGATTGAACGCCTCGTTCGCTGATTCCGCTCCTGCGGCAGTCGTTGAGCAGGTCTTCGAGGCCGCTCACGTCCCGGGGTTCTGGGAGCGATTGGATTCTGTCTCCGAGCGCGGCAAGTTCGGCGGTATACTTTGCCAGGATCTCGCCCTGGTGCTCCCGGGCTGCCGTCAGGTCCCTGTGCACCTCGCAGAGCTCCTCGATGCGGGTCCGGTCCCGGATGGAAAGACAGTATCCCCCGAGGTCGCTCCCGCCTGCCGGGAGGTGGAGATCCCTCACGATCCTCCCGGCGCTGCGCTCGAGCTCCAGCAGATTGCCCTTGAGCCGGGGCAGCTGCTCGCACGCCTGCTTGTAGTTCCCGGACAGCTGGAAAAGCCCGGTAATGCGCGCCCGATGATCAAGAAGCGCGTCAGGCGTGCTCAGAACAGCGATCTCTTCCTGCACGCGCTCGAGCTCCTTGGTATCTGCGGCGATCGCTTCCCTGGCCTGCTTGAGCTTATCTTCGGCCCGCTCGCGACGTGCGGCAAATCCTGAAGGAAGGATGACCGTGCCCGCCATGGCGTCGAGCTCGGTCTGAATCTCCCTGAGCTCTCCGGCATCCTTGCATGCCTCGTACACCCGCTTCCTGTGGTTTGCCAGCGCGGTCTTTTCCCTCACCCGTCGGGAGAGCGCGTCACGCCTTTCCACTGTTTCGCGCATGCGGTCTTCCAGGCGCGACCATTCCACGGCCGAGAGGGAATGCCCCTTGCATGTTTTTTTGAGCTCCCGATATTCGGAGATGAGACGGTTGATCACCGGTGTCGTGCCCGTGGGCTTGAACAGGACAGCTGCATCCTTCTCCAGCCCGGCCACGGTCTCCCGCACCTCGGGGATTCCCGAGACAGCGGCAAACAGGACGGCGCCGAGCTCGCCTTCGCCCTGAACGAGCTTCTTGCCCCCTTCGACCAGCGAGGAGGAGTCGATGCCGTACATCCGGCTGAAGGTCTCCTGCGAGACATTGTCGAGAAAACGCGCCATCTCCGACTCGCTCAGGGCGGAGCCGGCCTCGTCCAGCAGGGTGTTCCGGCTGCCTTTGCGGCGGAGGAAAGAACGCTCGGTGCCGTCAGAAAGCCTCAGCCGGGCACCGATGCGCAGGGCGTCATAGTCGTGCACGAAATTGTCCGGCGTCTGGGGATGGATGCCGTAAAAGAACGAGATCAGGGCGCGCAGGGCCGCGCTCTTGCCCGCCTCGTTGGGTCCGTAGACCAGGTGAAGGCCGTGCATGCCGCGGGAGAAATCCAGTGTGCGGGCGGTAAAGGGCCCATACGCGAGGAGATCGAGGCTCAGGATTCTCATCCCCGGCCTCCGGAGCCTGCAATGCGGGCCATGAACAGATCCAGCCCTTCCCGGAGGGCCTGCTCGATCCATTCCTCGTCATCGGGCGACAGGGCGTCCTCGCCCAGGGTGAGCTCGGCGGGCAGCTTTTCGAACAACTTCCTGATCGCGTCCCTGCCTGCCTGGAGCTGGGCCGCCTCGTCCCCGTCCATCTGGCGGATGCCGTCAATGAGCTCGCCCAGCAGGCCGTCGGGAACCCTGTTCCGGCCCCTGTCTGCGGCAAGGACGATCTTTTCCAGCCAGATATCCCCCCTGCCCGCATCGATGGCGGCGGCCCTGAGCTCGCTGCGCCATTTGTCGGGATTCTGCATCCATGTGCCGTAAGTCCGGCCTTCCGCGCTGATGACGGTCCGCACCGCCGCGATCCTGCCGCCGGCGTCGGCCAGCACCTCGTGAACCCGCTCGCGGAACGCTGCAATGAGCTCGTCCTCGCTGAAGTTCCTCGCATCGAGGCTCACAGTGTACCAGCGCAGCACGTCCAGCTCACGGAACTCGGCATCGATCACCTCCCGGTTGTCCACGCTCACGAGCATGCAGCCCTTGGGACCTGTCTCGCGGATGTGCCTTCCCTGAATGTTCCCGGGAAACACGATGTGGGGCGCGGTGCACAGAACCTCGCCGTGGTGGACATGGCCCAGGGCCCAGTAGTCGTATCCCTTGCCGACAAGGGCGTCCATGGTGCAGGGCGCATAGGTGTCGTGACCGGAGTAGCCTGCCAGAGAGGTATGCAGGACGCCGATGTTGAAGGCATCGCGCACGGGCTCGGGATACGACGGTATCCAGCTCTCCTCCACCGCACGCCCCGGGAACCCCCTGCCGTGGATCACTGCGCCGAGTTTTTCCATGTGCGCGGACTCACAGGTCCGGGTGGAAAAGACGTGCACGTTGCCCGGCATACGGAGGCTCCGGGAGATCGGGCTCACGGCGTCGTGGTTTCCGGCGGCCAGAAAGACCCGCACCCCTGCCTGGTTCAACCTCGCCATCTGGCTGACAAAGAACAGACCGGTGTTGTAGTCCCGCCAGTCGCCGTCAAAGACATCGCCCGAGAGCACCACGAAGCTCACGCCCTCCTTAAGTGCGAGCTGGATGAGATTCTCAAGCGCCCTTCTCGATGCCTCGCGGATCTCTTCGACAGGGGCGCCTTCGTACCGGGTCAACCCCCTCATGGGGCTGTCGAGGTGTATATCCGCCGCATGAATGAACCTGAACATTGAATAGCCTCCCCTGGCGGCTTCCCAACAACAACTGCCGATGATCGCGAACTGCTGGAAGATATTGGCAAAGAATTATATACCAGGATCCGCCTGTTCACAATCCGGAAATTCATGGGAATTTAAGCGCCTTTTCCTTAAAACGCCCGGCCCCGGGTTAGATGGAGAACAGCATCCCTTGTGTATTCATGGTCTTCCGGACATATTACCACGGGCAAACATTCATGCAGAACTCAACTCATTGTGTCGATCGCCTGAAAGATACGGGAAATCACCCGTTTCCCGCTTCGCGAGGGTGGATCAGGGAAATGAGGCCATTGTTTTTCATCGGGGGGTGAATATCCTATTTACTGAGTGATGCTATGGATTGGCAAGGGATGCATCAGCGATCTTCCGGGAACGCCTGCATCCCCTGAAAAGCAGCGTCGACACCGGGGTCTCCCTATTTTCGAGAAATACGGCCATAGCTCGAGAGTTTTCGTGAATGAGCTGCACGAGAACGTGCGCTCATGTCCGTAAGCGGTTATGAAAAACAGGTTGCCCTTATAGATGTATAAAAGGTCGATCCATCCATGGATGAAAAAGCCGCATGCTCTGCTCTTTCTCCCCGTGGTGACCGGGGAACTATCATACCGACCAAAGGAGGTCCTCATGCGCACGGTGCTTTTTACTGGTCTGATCCTGCTGATAGCGAACAGTTCTTTTGCCGGGGTCATCGATTTTGAAGATCTCACCCGATATCTTCCGGGAACCGATCTGTTCCTGGAAAACACGCAGCCCGTTTCGGACGGCTACTCGGGTTTCGCCTGGTCTGCAGACAAGGCAGGGGACCCCTTCGGGGAAAACCCCTCCTGCGCCACGGCAGAGGCGTTTATGTGGATGGGAGGAACCGGCTTAACCTACCTGTACGCCGACGAGCTATCCATGACAAACTGGGAGCGGCCGTTCACTGTTTCGGCGCTCTGTGTCGGATCGTACTTCTTTCAGGATCAGGTGGTATACGCTGCCGGGCTCTCCGGCAACCGCGTACAGTACCTCGAATCCTTCCTGATCGACGATGCTTTTCAGCTCACCCGCTATCCAATCGGCTTTCAGAACATCAACCTTTTCGCCCTGTGGGCAGGTGACGGTGTTCCCGTAGAGAGCTTCCTGGCGGACTTTCCCCACACCCTGTGCATCGACAATATCGAGTATGAATGGAGCGAGCCGGTGCCGGAGCCATCCACCCTGCTGATTCTGGGCACCGGCATGGCCGGCCTGGCCGGCCTGATCAGAAAGTACCGGAGGTAGCTCTTCCCACCCCAGGACTTTTCCTTCAAGCGCATCGACAAAAAAGCACACCAGGGTCGCCGGGCCGGTGTCCGGTGCTTTCCGGCCGGGAAAAGCGACAAGAAAAGGCGCCCCATGCCACGGGCGCCCTTTCTTCCGCAGGCCGCATCCGGCCCCATGCTACATATCGGCCAGGAGCCTCTTTGCCCAGTCGCTGTAATATGTCTCGTCGGAAGCGGCAGCCTTCTCAAGGACCGCCTTGGCCTTGTCCTTTTCCTTCACGTCGAGATAGGCCTCGCCGAGATAAACGAGCCCCTCGGGCTTGTCGGGATAGTAGGGGTGATACTCCTCGATATAGGCCAGTGCCTTCTTCTTGTCTTTCAGAGGCCAGGGGAGCACCGACCAGAACCTGCCGACGGCGAGAATAGGACCTGCCTCGTTGTACAGTTTGTCGATCTCGTACGCGGTCTCCAGGCTGGTCTGGGTCTTGTCCTTGAGCCCTTCCTTCAGGGCGGTGAAAACGCTCACCCCGTCCGAGTAGGAGCCCACGCAGGTGCCGTACCAGAAATGTCCGTCCACCTTCTCGGGCGCCAGGGCAATGGCCTTTTCTCCATAACCCATGCCCTTTTTCCCGTACTCCCTGCACACGTCCTGCCAGTCGGCCAGCTGCCGCTGCTTTACCTCGTCGGCGTACAGCCGGTAGGCCTTGGCCGCCATCCAGTTCGCTTCGAAACTCTCCGGCTGGCTGTCTGCAGCGGCCGTGCACAAATCAATGGCCTGCTGGAACGCATCGAGATCGTGATCCTTCTCCAGGAGAATCCTTGCCTCATCAAGCCCGTCCTGCGCCATGGCGCTCACCGGTAGAACCATGGCAATCAGGACCACCGCCGATAAAAGAACCTTCCTCATACCCCACCTCCTGTTCTTGATTTCTTCTCATTTGGGGGCGATCAACCCCTCCGAACCCGGCAGAACACCCCCGGGCGAACCGGGAAGCCGTTCACGTCATGAATACTGATAATACACCCGGATTCCATGCCTGTACAGACATTTTCTGCATCCTGATCACACGGACGACACCTTCTCTCCCAGAGGCGCGCTTTTCCCACGGAGATTTATCTGATATCATCGTTGGACACGCATCAAGGAGCTCATACATGAGAAGCATATTCACCACCGGACCATTGAGCAGAGTCGCAAGAGGCATTCTGGGGAGCGGTCTGTCGCAGATCAGGAAAAGAATCCTTGGCAGGGGTCTCTGGGGTCTTGCCGTGCCGGTTACCCTCTTCGTCATTGAGGACATCTCCAGACCGAACGGGATGATCCTCCCTTTTTTCAGATGGGCATTGAACAGGACGGCAAGGGTGCGAATCATCGAGGTATCGGCCGGGACGTTCCCGGAAGACTCCGGTGATGTCCCGGATACCAACGACTGACGGCAAGGCCGTGCATCAGGCGTGAGGAAGCGCTCTGCCCCCTCGTAGAACAGCTTCTTTTCCGGGGTATCTTTGGCTTGAAATTATAATTGTTTTCTGCTTAATTCCTTATCGTATTGAAATCACGTGAACCTTGATATCTTTCCGAGGAGCGGGTTTTTATGGATACCCTTGATACGAGTTTTGCCGCCAGGGCCCACGAGCCCCATCTGTACAACATCAGGATCACCTGGGGCTATATCGAGTATATCCGGAGGCATCACCCGGAAGTGGATATCAACTCAATCCTCGAATATGCCGGCGTCTCGCCGCTCGATTTCAAGGACCCGGGATACTGGTTCACCCAGGAGCAGGCAGACAGATTCGGGGATATCTGCATCGAGATGACCGGCAATCCGGACATTCCCCGAGAGTCGGGCCGCATGGTGGCAAACGGCGACTCGTTCACCTCCTTTCGCCAGTTTTTCCTCGGATTCCTTACCCCGTGCGCTGCCTGCAAGGGCGCAGCAATCATCGGATCGAAACTGAACCGGGGGGTAACCATCACCACGAGGAAGCTGGGGAAAAACAGGGTGGAGATCGTGTGCACACCCAGAGAGGGCGTGGAAGACAAACCCCGCCAGTGCAAAAACCGCATGGGCTTTATCGAGGGCCTCGGGAAGCCGTTTACCGGCAAATATGCCCGGATAGAGCATCCCGAGTGTGTACACAAGGGAGATTCGTGCTGCAGGTATATCGTCTCCTGGGACCATGGCCCCAAGTATTATCTCAACATGGTTCGCTCATATGGCTTAGCGGTAATCCTCGCCCTTGTTCCCTCCTCGTTCTTTGTTCTCCCGTATCACTTCTGGCTTGAGCTGAGCTTGACGTTGCTCGCGCTGTTCCTGGGTATCTGCCTGTTCAAGGAACATCTGGAGAACCGTGACCAGGACAAACAGATCCGGCACCAGGCAGAGACCGCCGACCTTTTTCTCAGAGAAGTCGACAGCAAGCACGATAATGCCGCCCTGATCCAGGAGATCGGCTCGGCAATCTCCTCGGCCTACGTCACCGAGGAGCTCCTCGATTCGATCCTTGAGGGCCTGAAAGAGCACATGGACATCGACCGGGCAATGATCCTGCTCGTCAGCGAGAAAAACCCGGGGCGGATCGAATTTTTCAGGGGGTACGGCATCAGTCCCCAGGCAGAGGACAGTCTGAGGAGGAGGCTGTTTCGCTCGGTAAAAACCGTATTCCCCCAGGCGACTCCCTTTATCGCGGACATTGCGGGGAACATGCCCGATGGCCTCGGTGAGATCCTCGGTCCGGTTGCCGAGCAGACAGGCATCTCGTCATTCATCGTGGCACCCATCGTTTTCCGGCACGAGCCAACCGGCTTTCTGATCATCGATCCTGCCGTATGGCGACGCGACCTCGACCGGAGCGACATGGATCTGATCACCGGGATCGCCCAGCAGATCGCCGTGATCGTGCACCAGTCCCGGTTGTTTCAAAGGCTCCGGCAGTACGAGCAGAATTATCGCCTCCTGGTGGAGAACGCGAGCGAAGGCGCGGTGGTGATACGGCGTGGAACCTGCATCTATGCAAACCCCAAGATTCTGGAGATAAGCGGATTCTCGGCGGAAGAGCTGGTTCCCGGTCCTGCGCTGGGCTTTATCCATCAAGATGACAGAAAGTCTTTGGGCTTCCTGCACGGACAGGCGCCGGACGCCTCGGGCAAGAAATGCGATCAGCTCAGGTTGATACGAAAGGACGGCACCACCCGGTGGATCGAGACCAGCAGGTTTCCGGTCTCCTGGGAAAACTCGGAGGCGGTGCTGTTTCTCATCCGCGACACCACCGAGGCAAAAGAGGCGCAGGAGGCCCTGGAGCGGATGAATCAGCGCCTGGAGGACATGGTGGAGAAACGTTCGCAGGAGCTGATGCAGAGCAGCGAGCAGCTCCTTCGGGAAACCGCATCCCGAAAACGCGCTGATGCGGAGAAAAAGGAGCTCGCAGAGAGGCTCGACCGGTCGAAAAAGATGGAAACCCTGGGAATGCTGGCAGGCCGCGTTGCCCACGACCTCAATAACGTCCTGTCGGGCATCGTCACCTACCCTGAGCTGATCCTGCTCGGCCTGCCCGGTGACAGCCCCATGAGAGAGCCTATCCAGCTCATGAGAGATTCCGGCCTGAAGGCCGCCGCCATCGTCGAGGATCTCCTGACCCTGGCCCGCCAGGACCTGCCCGGCACATCCCTGGTGAATATAAACAAGGACGTGGTGCTCGATTTTCTCGAATCCCAGGAATGCCTGCGGCTGAAGAACGCCGGAGCGGCCATCCGGGTGAAGACAGAGCTCGATCCCGGCATCCATCCCGTGAGGGGCTCCCTCACCCATCTGAGGAAGTCCCTCTCGAATCTCTTCATCAATGCCGTGGAGGCCCAGCCCGAGGGTGGATGGATCACCATAGCCACACAAAACCGTTTTGTGAGATCGCCCCTGCCCGGCTATGATACGATCTGCAAGGGCAACTATGTGGTTCTGAAGGTCAGTGACAACGGAATCGGCATTCTCCCGGAAGATATCAGCAAAATATTCGAACCGTTCTACACCAAGAAAAACCTCCAGAGAAAGGGCACCGGCCTGGGCATGACCGTGGTGTGGAGCACGGTTCATGATCACGGCGGATACATCACCGTTCAGAGCGAGGTGGGCAGGGGAACCAGCTTCGCGCTCTATTTTCCAAGCGCGAGAGAGGCCGCCGGGGCGGAGAACGGGGAGCTCCCGCCTGTGTACGATCTTATGGGAAGCGGGGAAACAATCCTCGTGGTGGACGATATCGAGCAGCAGAGAAAGATCGCATCCGAGATACTGAAAAACCTGAACTACCTGGTGGTCACCGCGGCCAGCGGAGAGGAGGCAGCCGAATACCTGAAGAGCAACTCCGCGGACCTGGTGCTTCTGGATATGATCATGGACCCGGGCATGGACGGACTGGAAACCTATCGCCGGATCATTCAGGACCATCCCGGGCAGAAGGCGGTCATTTCAAGCGGATATGCGGAGAACATCCGTGTGGAGGAGGCCATCCGCCTGGGCGTGGGGAAATATATCAGGAAGCCCTATAGCATCAAGAACCTCGGCGAGACTGTAAAACAGGTGCTGGCAAGCGGGAGATGATGGCGGGGACGTTGATTCCCTCCGATGGGCGGGCGGCATCATTTCCTTGTTATTTCACTAAGTTAACAAACAGGCATTCACCCTCCCCCCTGTAGGACTCAGTCTTACACCACCGGCCCCTCAAGAGATTACACACCTTTCAGCTCACGGCCTATACACTATTATTTCGTGATGGATTAGTAAAAGATTACTCTCTGTAAGAGAAACCTCCTTTTTTTAGCCAGAAGAAGGGGCATAGCCTTCCTTTTCTATGCTCTAACTCCAAATTTTCTTCTGGCTATTTTTTTGCCTTTTTCAAGGGGGGGCGCGATTTCTGCTCGAATTTTCCCGTGAATCCAGGTATATTCATGGACATACCGGCTCGTGAACCATATGCGCGAGATTGCCGGCTTTCCCGTCCGGATGACAGACGCCTCACCAGGACGGGAGAAGGGGATGTCATGAAGGG
Source organism: Deltaproteobacteria bacterium (assembly GCA_018436855.1). Classification (GTDB taxonomy): domain Bacteria; phylum Desulfobacterota; class Desulfomonilia; order UBA1062; family UBA1062; genus Phosphitivorax. The sequence goes on from JAHDKO010000057.1 coordinate 63,277, forward strand.
ATGGAGTGAAGAGGAGTTCCGGAACAGGGAGTTGATGGCGCCCTGCGGTTTGTACTGTGGCACCTGCGGCGTGTATATCGCCACGCGCGACAACAACGAGAAGTTCAGAACCGTGATGGGCAGACTATACGGCACCAGGCCGGAGGAGACCCTATGTCTCGGGTGCATGCAGCCCGACCCTCCCGGGATGCTCTACGGGGTCTGCAGACTCTGCTCCATCCGTGACTGCGTGAGGTCCAAGGGAGTCTACTCCTGCCATCAATGCGGCGATTGGCCGTGCAGCCTGATAGAAAATTTCGGTATCGCCACAGGTATCAGGGTGATGAAGCGCACGATACCCGTCTGGAGGCAAAAGGCCGCAGAGCTCGGTGATCAAGAGGGCAGTGTGGAGTGGGCACGCTCGGAGTGCGACCGCTATCACTGCCCTTTCTGCGGGGAGCCGCTCTTCAGGGGGGCTCAGCGCTGCCGTGCCTGTAAGGCACCGGTGGCCGAGATACTCGACGGGTCCCTGTAGCCCCGGGCCGATACGTCCCGTCTTCTGCTTTTGTTTCTCTCCGGTCCCTGGTCCCGGCACCATACGGGAGGTATCCCGCTTCGATGGGAAAAGGGCTGTTGTTGATTTTCACCGGCTCCGGCACTACCAATCTGTGTATGATTTCATTGTGAAAAAAGGAGACCCATGTGAAGAAGATATATCCCGGAACGCTCTTGTGGCTCGCTTCTCTCTTCACGCTCGCTTTCTCGACCGCCGCCATGGCCCAGGAGTATTACGACCGCCATGGATGGCACATGATGAACTCGTGGTTCGGAGGCGCTATCATGTGGATCATCATTTTTCTCCTCATTCTGCTTCTGGTCTATCTCTTCGTCAGGAGCACCAGAGGGCCTTCCGCGCCGTATGAGGCCGGGAGGGAAACCCCGCTGGAAATCGCGAAGAAACGATATGCCCGGGGAGAAATCTCCAAGGCGGAATTCGAAGAGATGAAAAAGGACCTGAGCAGCTGATCACAGCGTGGAGCCGCTCTTTTCGAGGAAGAGCGGCTCCGCGCCGGCTCCCTTCACCGGACGACTGTCTTGCCCGGAATTTCAAGATATTTTCCCTGATTACCGATGAATAAGAAGATCTCTGCCTCGTACCAATCGAGGATACTCGGTATTTAGGAGGATGATTATGAAAAGGATGCTTCTCTGTATGTTTTCCCTGCTCATCATGTTCGGTCCGTGCCGGGCGGAGGTCTACACGGTGGAGGTTCTCCAGGTAGGAAACCTGCTTGCCTTCGACCACCTCTACCAGGGCACGGTCAAGGGTTTTGAGAGACACGGGCTCGTCGAGGGGAAGAACCTCACCATCAGACGCACCATCATCGATGCCGACGCCGAGGCAGGACTGTGGGAGAAGGTCAAGATCCTCATAAAGATCAAGGGGGCTGCCGGGGACATCGTCTCACGCAAGCCCGATGTGGTCATTACGGTAGGAACCCCGGCTACCAAGTATGCGAAGGACAGGTTCCTCAAGGCAGGCATTCCCCTGGTGTTCACCGGAGTAGCCATACCGGAGCTGGTGGGCTGCCCGTCGAAAACCAAACCCGCCAAGGGACTGACGGGGGTGACCATCTACATGGATCCCCTCGACGTGATCCGCATCTCCCAGCTGGCACTGCCGAGCATGAAGAAAATCGGCATCATCCACAGCGATGACGAGAACGCCGTCGCCTATACCGAAGAAACAGCGGCCAAGGCCCCTCAGCTGGGCGTCCAGGTGATATCGAAGCAGGTGGGCATGGGCGATTCCATTGTCCCGGCAATCGAGGAGATGATCGCGCAGAAGATCGACGCCTTCTTCATCCCGATCGATAAGTATTATGGGTTGAGAGACTTCAGGGAGGCCATCGACCTGGGCAGGATGTCACATGAGAGCAAGATCCCCTGTGTTTCGTCCATAACCGGGGAGATCAAGGGATCCCTCCTGTACATCGCCCCAGAATTCCGCGTCATCGGCGATTTGACCTCGGATCAGGTTGCCCGGATCCTGAACGACAAGCTCAAGCCCGAGGACGTTCCCATCATCCGTCAGGAGAACCTTACCATCATCGTAGACTTGGATGCGGCCAAGAAGCTCGGCATCGATCTGCCGCTTCAGATCCTTCAGATCGCAAAGGCGATCTGAGGGGATCATGAACAGTGCCGGACTGGTGAGAGCAGGCCGTGCGTTCGGGCCGGCGCCCCCTGTAAAGCCCTCAAGACCCGATCCCGGGCAATTGTTATGCTTGAGTAAAACGGGCGGCTCCGCGCACCAGAACTTACGCCCTCTCCTACTCCTTCGGGCTCTCCTTGACGGCGGCCCCCTGGTGAGTCTCGGCGACCCTCACGTCAAAGGGCTTGCTCGCATCCCCGAAGTAGACCGTCCGGTGGGGGAAGGGAATCTCGATCCCTGCGACATCGAAGGCATGCTTGATCCTGCGGTTGAACTCGCGGCCCACGGCCCACTGCTGGATCGGCCTGGTCTTGATGCGCCCCCGGATCACCACCGCAGAGTCCGCGAACTGGTTTACCCCGAAGATCTCCGGGGCTTCGAGCATGAGGGGGCCGAACTTCGGGTCCTGGATCATTCCGCTCCCGACCTGCTCGATGACCCGTACCACCCTGTCCGTGTCCTCCTTGTAGGCCACGCGGAGATCGAAGAGATAGGCCGACCAGTCCTTGGTCATGTTGCTGAGCGTGGTCACGGTCCCGTTGGGAAAAACGTGCACCACGCCGGAGATGTCGCGCAGGATGATGGTCCGGAAGTTTATCTCCTCCACCAGCCCTCCCGTGCCGTTGACCACCGCCACATCACCCACTCGGACCTGATCCTCCAGGATGAAGAAGAAGCCTGATATCACGTCTCTCACCAGGTTCTGGGCTCCGAAGCCCACGGCCAGGCCCACGATGCCCGCGCCGGCGAGAATGGGTGCAATCTCCACCCCCACCTCCTTGAGCAGAACCAGCGCCACCATGACCCACAGCACAATGTACGAGGCCTGCCTGAGGAGCCTGATGAGGGTGTCGGTGCGCTTAGCGGTCTCGGTGGATGTTTCCCCCTTGGACAAACCGGCGCTGAGGAGCCTCTGCCTGAGAATATTCATGAATCGGCCCAGCACCTTGGAGACCACCATGGCGATAACGAGCACGAGCACGATACGGAACGCGATAAGACCCAGCCCGTTCCAGCTCACCCCGCTGATAAAATTCACGACCTGATCAAACATAATCACATTCCCCCGACCATGCTTTTCTTAAGGTTTCTGCACCTTACGTCACCCGGCTATATTATATCCATGGAGCGGGCAATGCAACCTTGCAAGCCCCGTGAGCGATGATATGATTTCATGGTCTTTCCATCAGGTATCCTTAAAGACGCACGTCTACTGCCAAAAAACCGGGCTCATTCCCGCATCGCCGCTCTGCCTCAAGGGACCACCGGACAGGCGGTCACATCGTCCGTATCCATTCATACGGAAATCATGCCCCCTGATTGCCTCTTTCCCTGGGCTGGAAGTTGGGATAGAAGAGTGTGCTGAAGATCCCGGATTCATAAGGCGGGGAAGACCTTCAACGTGAAAGGGGGGTGAGACCCATGGGCGCGAGGATTGTGTGCAAATTCGGGGGGAGCTCTGTTTCCAACGCCGGCCAGATCGAAAAGGTCCGCCGGATCGTGTCTGCCGACAAAAACCGCCGTTTCGTCATCGTGTCGGCGCCCGGCAAGGACGGGAGCGAGCCGGAAAAGGTTACCGATCACCTCTTCAATATCGCCACCCACGGGCACCATTTCGGGTCACGGGGAAAGAGCATCACGGCACGTGAGAGCTTGGACCGGGTGCTGGCCAAGTTCAGATCCCTCGTTGCCGGCCTCGGCATCAGAGGCGACGATATCCTGGAGGATCTCGGGGCGGATCTCGCGTCGCACATATCCAACAAGAAGAGGACCGATTTCTTCGCATCCCGCGGCGAGCACTACAGCGCCAAGATCATTGCCCGCTACTTCCAGGGCAAGGGCATGGACGCGAAGCTCGTGCTGCCCGAGGACATGGGCTTCTTCGTCTCCGACCGGTTCGGCAATGCAAAGGTGCTTCCCGCGGCCCATTCCGGTATACGGGAGTGCCTGAAGAACGGGCCGGTCTACATCATCCCCGGCTACTACGGCGTTACCCTGAAAGGAGACATTGCGGTCCTCTCCCGCGGCGGGTCGGATCTCACCGGCGGCGAGGTGGCCTATGCCGTGGACGCCTCGTGCTATGAAAACTGGACCGACACCGACGGGGTCTACCAGGTCGATCCCCGGATCATCCCCGAGGCCACGGTGATCCCGGAGCTGACCTACAAGGAGATCAGGCTGCTTTCGTCGCGGGGATTCAATGTCTTCCATTTCGACGCCATGGTGAGCTGCAAGAACAAGAACATCCCCATCAATATCCGCAACACCAACAACCCCTCGGCCCCGGGCACCAGGATCGTGAGCTCGCGCACCCCGGGCGAGACAGCGGTGGGCATTGCCCGTATGGACGGCATCGCCTATGTCTATATCGAAAAGGACATGATCGGCGAGACCATCGGCTTCACCAAGGAACTGCTCGATATCTTCAAAGACTTCGGCATCAATACGCACCACTACCCTTCCGACAAGGACGATATCGCGGTGATCGTTGATCAGCACGATCTCATGGACAAGGCGGACGGGCTCAAGGAGACCATCGCCAAAAGCCTTTCGCCGGACTTTCTGGATATCCGCTACGATCTGTGCCTGCTCTCGCCCGTGGGTATCGGCATGAGGGACACACCAGGGGTTCTCGCCAGGGCATCGGCCGCGCTCTACCAGGAGAACATCAACATCGAGATCGTTGACCAGGGGCCTTCTCAGTTGAGCTTCCATTTCGGTATCTTCCAGAAGCACGCAGATCCCGGGCTCATGGCGCTCTACCGATCGCTCCTGAAATGACGCCCCCTCCTTTCGCCCACGCAGGCCTTTCCCGCGCTTTGCCGGACATCGGCGCCTCGCCCTGCTGCGGATGAGGCGACAACGGTCCGGCCTGCCCGTCCCTTCGCCGCACCGCTGCGCCCGGTACGGAGAGGAGCGGCTTGTTCCCGCCCTTTTCACGGACCGCCTTTCACCGCACGCCCGGCACGGGAGCGGGGATTTCCTCCTCCTCCGGAATGTACCCGGTTCTGCGGCTGCTCGCGCCCAGCTTGTCATGCAGCCTTTCCTGTCTATTATATTTCTTGGGAATAGTTTCTTTTTTACACTCGGGTCCTGTCTTTAAGGATGTGCGTTCGGTCTCAAAGACGGCGACGATACGCAATCGGGAACATCTCCGGCCCGCCTTGAGCAAGACCGGGAGGCAGTGGTTCCTTCCCTGCATACAGAACAGCGCCCGAATTTTTTGATCGTGAAGCACGGAGGTGGTGTCATGACAAGGCCGGGGTATGCTCTGCGCCTGCTGCTCATTTTCTCTTCCATATCCGTCCTTCCCCTCGGGGAGGTCCTGACCGCCCAGGATGCATCTCCGCAAGAGATCGCCGGCCGCATCGATGATCTTTACCGGGGAGGTTCCAGCCATGCGGTCATGAAGCTCAAGGTATTCACCGGCCTTTCCACACGTGAGACATTGGTCGAAGCCTGGAGCAAGGGGAGGAAATACACCCTGGTGAGGGCACTGGAACCGGCAGGGCAGCGGGGGCTCTCGACCGTGAAACTGGGGAACAGCATCTGGAGTTATCTGCCCGATGTCGACCGGGTCATCAAGCTCCCGCCATCCATGGCTGGAGCGCCGTGGATGGGCAGCCATCTCACCAACGGTGACGTTGTCAGGGGAGACATGCTCTCCGAGGGTTATCTCGCTGAAATCACCTTCTCGGGCACCCGGGAAAATACCGGAGTGATCGAGATCACATTCACGCCCGAACCGGCTGCACAGGTGATATGGAGCAAGGTAATCGCAACGGTACGCCAATCGGACCTGATCCCGCTCAGGATCGAATTCTATGGAGACAAGGCAGACCTCGTACGGACCATGACCTATTCACATATCCGGAAGCTGGGCTCCCGGATGCTGCCCTCGACGATCCGCATCACACCAGCAGGAAACGATGGGGCATTCACCGAGATCATCTACGAGACGATCCGGTTCGACGTGGAGCTTGACGAGGATTTTTTCTCCCTGAAAAACCTGAAAAATCCCGAATCATTGTGAGATCATGAAAGTAAAAGTATCCTCCAGCAAAGCTGGAGGCTTTAGTTTATGAACCGCTCAAAGCGGTTTTCCCATGAACCTTAACCCTAGCTGAATATGTTTAACTGCTCAAGCCGCTGGTCTTCTTGCTCTTGCTTCTTGATGTATGACCGGACCATGTCCTCGTCCAGTCCGACTGTGCTCACATAATAGCCCCTGGCCCAAAAATGCTGCCCCGTGAAATTCTTCCGCCTACCCAGGTATGATCGCGCTATATGTATCGCACTCTTACCCTTCATATATCCAATCACCTGAGATACCGAGTACTTCGGTGGTATCGATATAAGCATGTGTATGTGATCAGGCATCAGATGACCTTCTATAACATTGCTTTCCTTCTGCCTTGCCAATTTCCTTATCACTTCCCCAAGATGCTTCCTCAGTTGGCCATACATCGCCTTCTTCCTATACTTCGGTATCCATACAATATGATACTTGCATTCCCATCGCGTGTGACTTAAACTTGCACCATCTTCCATGTATTGCCTCCTCTGTAAACTTTGAGCGGTTCACAGACGGAGGTTCTTCAATCCTCCCGGATTTGTCAAACTCCGGCTTGTCACCCCGGCATAGCCGGGGGTTTACCTAAATGAAATTACCCGTTGATTCCTGATCAGGAAACACGTATATTCGAATTATTCAAATAACATGAGTTATATGACCCTGGTTTTTTTCGTGGAAGGAGGACTCTGTATGGCCTATGAAACCCTGTTATTGGAGAAAAGAGGAAAGGTTGCGGTGCTGACCCTGAACCGTCCGGCGAACAATGCGGTGAGCTATGCCATGCTCGGCGAGATCGACCGTGCGCTCGACGAGGTTGCCTCGGACAGCGAGGTGCGGGTGCTGGTCATTACGGGCAGCGGCGAGAAGTCGTTCTGCGCGGGTATGGACGTGGCCGATGCGGTGAGCCACCCGGACGTGGGCGCGGTGGGCCGGGCCCTGTGGACCAGGGTCGACCGGTTCGAGAAGCCCGTTATCGCGGCCATCAACGGCCACGCCCTGGGCGGGGGCTGCGAGCTGGCCCTGGCGTGTCATTTCCGGTACATGGCGGCCAACGACAAAGCCAAAATGGGCTGCCCCGAGCTGAACCTGGGCATCATCCCGGGCTGGGGGGGCACCCAGAGGCTGACCCGCCTGCTCGGCAGGACGAAAGCCCTGGAGCTCATGCTCTTCAGCAAACGCCTGAATCCGGAAGAAGCCCTCGCCATCGGCCTGGTGGACGGGGTGTACCCGCCCGATCAGCTCATGCCCAGGGTCATGGAGACGGCTACGGAGCTCTCCGAGAAGGCCCCCCTTGCGGTGCGGGCCGTCCTTTGCTCCGTCCAGGCCCACCTGGATAAGGGCATGGACGAGGGGCTCGAGATGGAGACCGAGCAGAGCAATATCTGCGCGACCTCAAAGGATGCCGTCGAGGGCTTCACCGCATTCCTGCAGAAAAGAAAGCCCGAGTTCAAGGGCGAGTGAGATGAATGAGGAGGAGGTGATCTTATGGAGGTAAAGAAGATAGCAGTGATCGGATCGGGCGCCATGGGCAACGGCATTGCCCAAGTGGGGATCATGGCCGGCTTCACGGTGGCCATGCACGACATCGAGCAGCGCTTTGTGGACAAGGGCGTGGGCACCATCAAGAAAAGTCTGGCCAAGTTTACGGGCAAGGGCAAAATCACCGAGGACCAGAGCAGAGAGATGTTCTCCCGGCTGAAGCCCACCACCGACCTCAGGGAGGCGGTGGGTGACGCCGACCTGGTGATCGAGGCGGTGTTCGAAGACCTGGACATCAAGAAAAGGCTCTTTGCCGACCTGGACGCGCTTGCGTCGAAGCACGCCGTGCTTGCCAGCAACACCTCGTCCATGAGCATCACCGCCATCGCCGAAGCGACCGGGAGGCCGGACAAGGTGGTGGGCATGCACTTTTTCAACCCGGCCGTGCTGCTCAAGCTGGTGGAGGTGATCTCCACGGAAAAGTCCTCGCCCGAGGCGATAAAGACCACTTATGAGACGGCGCAGAAGATGAACAAGGTGCCGGTGATCGTGCAGAAGGACTCGCCGGGCTTCATCTACAACCGGGTCAATGCCCCCACGGCCCTGCTCCTGCAGCTCATCCTCGACAAGGGATCGCCCAGCCCCAATGACTTCGACGCGGCCTTCAAGCCGGTGATGCCCATGACCCCGTTCGAGCTGCTGGATTACGTGGGCATGGACATTGTGCTGCACACGCAGGGCTACTACGCCAAGACCCTCTCCCCGGACTACACGCCGAGACAGGCCCTGAAGGACCTGGTGAATCAAGGCCGTCTGGGCAAGAAGACGGGCAAGGGGATCTATGACTGGTCGGCGGGAAGGCCCGCAATCGATACGTCCAGCCCCACCACCGAGTACGACCCCACGCACATGATCGCGCTCCAGGCGAACGAGGCAACCAAACTCCTGGAAGAAGGGGTGGTGACCGACCCGAAGGACATCGACACCGCGATCGCCAACGGAGGCGGCGGCATCGGCCCCTTCACGCTCGCCAAGAGCATCGGCTACCCCGCCCTGGTCGCGAAGTGCACCGAGCTCGCCGATAAGTTCGGCATCGAAATCTTCAGGCCCACCAGGACGCTCCAGGAAGGCAGGATAGAGATCTGACGCGCAGCCGGCCCGGTGTTCGGCTCCGGGCCGGGGGCTCTCAATCCACGGCCAGCATCACGTTCGATGCCTTGATGATCGCGGCGATATCCTTTCCCTCGGCGATCTGCATGCTCTCCGCCGATTCCTTGGTGATAACGGAAACGATCTGACCGCCTCCGGGCAGCTCAACAACCACTTCGGTGTTGACCGCTCCGGGGGTGACTTTCTTCACCTTCCCCTTCAAGACATTCCGTGCACTTATCTTCATCATACCCGCTTCCTCCTTTTTCACTGAGAATAGCGGTGCGCAGGACGTTTTCAATACCGGCCCTGCATGCTTCAGACATGGTCCTCCTTTTTCGTGGAGACAATCCTGAGGCCGGATTTCACATTGCGCGGCTCCCGGCTGTACGGGCTGTTCCCCTGACAGGCACGGCATGTCTGCCCGTCCTTTGCGGGATACGCCTCCCTGCACGACGGGCATACGGCGATGGCGCCTTTGCCTTTCTTCTGAAGCGGTGCCATGTCGACCGTGACGTGCTGCACCGTGAGAATGTCCGGCCCCGCCTCCAGGATCCGGTCCCTGAGGGCATCGGCGTCCTGTTCCGACTTGGGCTTGAGCTTAAAGAACCACATCTTGATCTCCGGCCAGGACTCCAGTTTTTCCGGGTCCAGAAACACCCTCACCCCTTCGCCCTCGTACTTGTCATACAGGCACAGGGCATAGCGGCCGAAATCCATGACCTTGAGCCAGCCGTTGCCGATCGTGCAGGGCGTGAGGAGCTGGAGAGCGTCAGGAAGGCAGGTTCTCGTCTCGCTGATGGCGTCGAACAGCACCCCGTCCGGCAGCTCACTCCTGGCGAGATCCACCATAAACCCGCCGATCATGAGTCCCGGCGCGAGACTGCCGTGGAACGACTTGACCAGATGCATGTAGTCTTCAACCGAATAAGGCCCGATGTTCATCTTTTCCACTCCTTTCGCGTATCATATATCTCAAGTTCGACGTCTCCCTGGTCCTCCCGGTCCGTGCGGTCCGGGCACATGCCCGTGCCCCGTGTCGTGAGCATGAACTGAAGGAGCCATTTATGAAAGACCTTCCCGCTGACGACCGGGACGATCTCGTCGCCAAGAAAGAGCGCCTCCCTGATGTCATGGGTGACATGGATGATGGGAATGTCGAGCTCGCCCTTCATGTCCGCCACGGCTATACGGAGCTTCCTGCGGGTGATCGGGTCGAGCGCCGAGAAGGGCTCGTCCATGAGGAGCACCTCGGGCCCGCTTGCCAGGGCCTGGCAGATAGCGGTGCGCTGTCTCTCTCCCCCGGATATGGACTGCGGCCGGGTGTCCTTCAGGTGCCAGATGCCGAACCTCTTCATGAGCTCCTCCGCCAGGGACCTGTCCCGCGCGGCAAAGCAGACGTTTTTGAACACACTCAAGTGGGGGAACAGGGCGAAGTCCTGAAAGACCATGGCAAGGCGCCGCTTCTGTGTGGGCAGGAACGTCCCGGCCCTGGAGTTCACCCAGACCCGCTCCCCACAGGTGATGATCCCCTCGTCCGGTGCGTCCAGCCCCGCGATGATCCTCAAGATCGTGGTCTTGCCCGAGCCCGAGGGTCCGACGACAGAGAGAATCTTTCCCCCTTCGCAGGCAAGGGAGACATCCAGGGTGAAGTGGCTCAGTTTTTTCCCGATCTCAGCCCTTAAGGCCATCATACTCCCCTTTGTTCCACGCGTTGACCACCAGCAGAAACGAGAAACTCGCCAGGGCCAGGACCAGAGAGAGGATCCAGGCATCCCGGTACCTGAGCGATTCCACGGCCTCGAAGATGGCGATGGAGGCCACTTTTGTCTTGCCCGGGACACTGCCCCCCACCATGAGAATCACCCCGAATTCTCCCATGGTGTGAAGGAATACCAGGATCGCGGCGGCTGCGAAACCGGCGACCGAATTGGGCACGACCACACGGAAAAAGGCCTTGAAGGGGGATAAGCCCAGGACATGAGCATTTTCGAGAATCCTCCTGTCTATCCTGGCAAAGGAGGCCTTGAGCGGCTGGACCGCAAAGGGCAGACTGTGGAAAACCGACGCGATCACAATGCCGGTGAAGGTAAAGAGAAGGGATGAGCCGAAAAGGCCTTCCCACGCTCTGCCGAAAGCCCCCTTCGGGCCCATCAGGATCAGCAGGTAAAAGCCCAGCACTGTTGGGGGAAGCACGATGGGCAGGCTGATGAGCGACTCAACCACGGGCCTGGCCGGCACCTTCCGGTAGACGAGAAGATAGGCGAGAAAGGCCCCTGCGGCAAGGAGCACAACCGTCGTGGCAGCCGCGAGCTTGAAGGAGATCCAGAGCGGGTCGAGGATGCTACCGGTACCCATATTTCTCCTTGATCCGGACACCGGCCTGAGTCAGGAGGAAGGCAGCGAACTTCTCCGCGTCCTCGCGGTTTTGCGTTCTTTTGAGGACACAGGCTGCCTGGGTGATCGGGGGCGCCTGCTTCACCGGGAAGTAACAGCCCTTTTCCCCCTCATCGGTCATGGCCGACGAGAGGGCGCAGAACCCGGCCTGGACAGACCCGGTGGAGGCATACTGAAACGCCTGCCCGATATCCTGGGGAAATACATACTTGTCGTACAGGGTGTCGTACAGGCCCGCCTCTCTCAGGCCGGTCACGGCGGCGGCACCGTAGGGTGCCGTCTCAGGGTTGGCAATGGCGATCTTCCTGACCATGCCCGACTGCACCGCTTCCATCCAGTCTGCGAACCGGCTGCAGAAATCACTCTGCCCCGAGAAGAGCACGATCTCTCCTTGGGCATAGACAAAGGGCTCTTCACACAGGCCTTCCTGGAAGAGCAGCGCGGGCCGGCGCTCGTCTGCGGCGAGGAATACATCGTAGGGGGCATGATTGATGATCTGGGCGTAGAGCTTGCCCGTGGAGGAGAACACGGGCTCGACCCGGCAGCCGCTCTCCTTTTCGAAGGCAGCGGCGATCTCGGTAAAGGGCATCATGTAGTTCGCCGCCACCGCGACCAGGATCTTCCCCTCGGACGCAGCGGCGGGAAGGCCCCAGAAAAGGGCCAGTGCAATGAAAACCAATGATCTTATACTCACGAGCGTCCTCCCCTGCATATTTATTATGTTATTGTTACCATAATTTTTATTGTGGAACAAGTCTGTTGTTGCGATACCTCATTGCCATGGTCCTTTGCAGTAAACATCCTGTGACCCGGTTCCGCCGCGTAATCCACCCGCTCAAAGGGAATGTGACCGGACGTGCTTGTCCTTATATAAAGCGGACTTTTCGTACTCCAATGGTTGCACGTCGCATAATGAGTAAAACACACGGCAGCCTTTCCATAGGCGCATTCAAAACTCGCCTCGTTCGCCCCGGGAATTATCGATGGAGGATAAGGAGGAGGATTCATCGGCCTACCCGAATCGCCATCCGCCCACCAGTACGGGGTATATATCCCCACCTGCAGGGGTGAAATTCCCCCCTCTCATTCTCCCGCCCTGATGCCTTCTCTGAAACTTATATATAATAAACTAGTTTTACTAATCATTTTAATTATGCTTGCTATGGCACTATTATTGCTCCCATCCCGGACATTCTCGCAACACCATAAGCAGTTGCGTCTTGCCGGCAGGATGCGCAGGCGTATTACCGCTGTTTGAAAGGAGTCTGTCGAATGGATAGCAGGAATGTTTCCGGAAAACCCGAAGGCACGGCAATCATCGATCCGGCCAAGCGGTCCATGCTGCTTGCCGCGCTCTATGTGGCACAGGAGCAAAACGGGTATCTCACCAGGGACGCCGTACACCAGGTGGCGAAGCGCCTGGGGTTGACGGATTCCGAGGTTTACAGCACGGCGAGCTTCTACACCCTGTTCCGGACGGAACCTGTAGGCCACCATGTCATCCAGGTATGCGAAGGGCTCTCGTGCTATCTGAATGAGGGAGCCGAGCGGGTAGTCGATTATGTCGGGGCAAAGCTGGGCATCAGGCCGGGAGAGACGACGAGTGATGGCAGGTTTACCCTGGAGACAGTCCAGTGCCTCGCCTCCTGCGGGACGGCCCCTGCCATGCGCGTGAACGACCAGCTCTATGAAAACCTGTCGCCGGCAAGCATCGACGATATTCTCGAACGTCTCATGGGGGAGGTGTAACATGGCAGAGCAGCAGCCGGTCCTTCTGGCGAACGTTCATCGCCCCGACTCGGAGAAGATCGCCACTTACGTGCGTCACGGGGGATACACGGCCCTCCGGAAGGCCTTGAAGACGGACCCGGAGGAGATTATCGCGGAGGTGAAGGCATCCGGGCTCAAGGGGCGGGGCGGGGCCGGCTTTCCCACGGGAACCAAGTGGGATTTCATGCCCAAGGACGCCCCGGTCAAATACCTGGCGGTCAACACCGACGAGGGCGAGCCGGGCACGTTCAAGGACCGACTCATCGTGGAGAGAGACCCGCACTCGATCCTGGAGGGCGTGATCATCTCCGCGTACGCCATCGGTGCCCACCGCGCGTTCGTCTATATCCGGGGCGAGTTCTTCCTGGGGGTCAAACGGTGGATCAAGGCGATCTCGGATGCCTATCAGCACGGGTTCCTCGGCCGTGACATCCTCGGCAGCGGCTTTGACCTGGATGTCTCGGTCCATCGCGGAGCAGGGGCATACATATGCGGCGAAGAGACCGCGATGATCGAATCACTGGAGGGCAAACGCGGCGTTCCGCGGGCCAAACCGCCCTACCCGGCCCAAAGCGGCATGTGGAGCAAGCCGACCCTCGTGCAGAACGTGGAAACGCTCGCAAACATCCCCCACATCGTTCTGAGAGGAGCGAAGTGGCACTCGGGCATCGGCACCAAGGAGAGCAAAGGCGTCAAAATCTTCTGCGTGAGCGGGCATGTCAACCGTCCCGGAAACTTCGAGCTGCCGCTCGGGACCCGGTTGAAAGACATCATCTTCGAGCACGCGGGCGGCGTCCGCATGGGACGGGCCGTCAAGGCGATCATCCCGGGCGGCGCATCCACCCCGATCATCGGCGCCGACAGGATATCGACCCCCATGGCGTTTGAAACTCTGAAGGCCGCCGGCACCGCGCTGGGGACAGGGGCCGTCATCGTGATGGACGAGACAACGGATATGGTGGAGGTGGTGAGGCGGACCACCCGGTTCTTCGTGCACGAATCGTGCGGCAACTGCCTGCCCTGCCGCGTCGGCGGGAAACGCATGCTCGAGCATCTGGAGAGACTGGCGGCAGGGACGGGCACGGCACGGGACATCGAGAATCTGGAGTATCTCGCCCGGGGAATCTACGGCCAGACCTTCTGCCCGATGGGCACCGGCATGGTCGAACCGATTCTCTCCGGCTTACGGCTCTTCCGCGACGAGTTCGAAGGAAAGGTGAAATCCAACTGATGCGCCCCATGCGAATGAACGAACCGGCAGCATGCGTGAAGGGCACATAAACATCGTGCGTGGAACAGACTGCCTTCAACACGATCGAACAGGCGCAGAACCCAAGAGAGTAAAGGAGAAACACCCATGGAAAAAACAAAAATCCTGGTAGTCGATGACGATACCGACTTTGTTTTCTTTACGAAAACCGTGCTGGAGCAGAACGGGTACGAGGTGATATCCGCGGGCAACGGCAGCCAGGGAAGGGCCGTGCTGGCCCGGGAAAAACCCGGACTGGTGATCCTGGACGTCATCATGTCGAGTGTGCTGGACGGGCTCAACATGAGCCGTTTCATGAGGGAGGACCCCGCATTCGGCGACATCCCCATCATCATGGTGACATCGATCGCGAACACCGACTATTCGACACTGTTTCCGACCGATGAGAACATCGGCATCGATGCCTTCTTGACCAAACCGATCAAACCTGCAGACCTCATGGAAAAGGTCAAGGAGCTCCTGTCTGCGAAGGGGGGGAAGAAATGAAGGTCTTCATCAACAGCAGGCCATACACCGCAACCGGGGGACAAACCATTCTGGAGGTGGCCCGGGCTCACGGGGTGTATATCCCCACCCTGTGCTATCACGAGAAAGTCGGGGCGGCCGCGCGGTGCAGGGCATGCGTGGTCGAGGTAAAGGGCAGGCCCGCCCTGGCGACCTCGTGCAACACCCCGGTGTCGGACGGGATGGAGATCGTCACGGATTCCGAGCGGGTGATCGAGGCGCAGCGCTTCGTGATCAAGCTCGCGCTCTCTTCTGGCAACCACGACTGCATCGTCTGCGAGAAAAGCGGGGAGTGTGAACTGCAGGATGCCGCATATTATCTGAAGATCGAGGATCAGGATGTAAGGAACGGGAAGCATCCCGCCGATTTCGACGAGAGCTCGGCCTTCATCCGCCTGGACCATACCCGGTGCATCCTGTGCGGAAGGTGCGTCGAGGCGTGCAACCAGGTGGTGGTCAACCGCGCCGCCAGGGTGGTGAACAGAGGGTACCACGCGAGGATCGGCTTCGGCCTCGGCACATCCATGGGAGATTCGATGTGTGTCCAGTGCGGGGAATGCATCCAGATCTGTCCCGTAGGCGCGCTCACCGCCAAGAAGTCCATAGGGGTGGCGCGCTTCCGTGACGTGGAAAAGGTGCGCACGACGTGTCCGTACTGCGGGGTCGGCTGCCAGCTGGATCTTCACGTCAAGGACAAGCGGATCGTGAAGGTAACCGGCGCCGAGGACGCTGCGCCGAACAGGGGCAGGCTCTGCGTCAAGGGCCGCTTCGGCTATGACTTCATCTACTCAGAAGACAGGCTCAAGACCCCGCTCATCAAGGAAAACGGCGAGTTCCGCGAGGCATCCTGGGACGAGGCCCTCGACCTGGTCGCAGGCAGGTTCAAGGATATCATCGCCAAACACGGCCCGGACTCCGTGGCGGGCGTGAGCTGCGCCAGGAGCATCAATGAAGACTCCTACCAGATGCAGAAACTCTTCCGGGGGGTCTTCAAAACCAACAACATCGATCACTGCGCGCGTACTTGACACGCCCCCACCGTC
>JAHDKO010000117.1 GCA_018436855.1 Deltaproteobacteria bacterium
CGGGGTTCAAATCCCCGCTTCCCGACCATCCTTGTTTCTGTCGCACCCTGCCGAAATCTTCCCTGCGCTACTGCTCCACGAGGTCCTTGAGCTTCTTCAACGCCTTCGGCCAGACGTTCTGGAACATCTCTCTATTTTCGTCATCGCTGTCCATATCGACCAGCACCTCGGTTTTACCGCGGATGTCTTTCAGGGTGTAGTCCTCGTGGGTGCCCGCCCAACTCTTCACCGCTTCACTCGATGTGTCTTCCTTTCCTTCCTGGACGATGCCGATATGCTCAACCGAAACATGTTCGGGGGGTCTGATTTCTTTTACCCGACTCACCATTCCCGACATCTTGCCTGTTTTGTCCGGTGCGAGAAAGAGCATTCTGCTCCCCTCGCTCCAGTCGCCGACATAGTGTGAGCCGGGCATGAATGCATCTGTCCATGACTGGTAGGTTTTTTCATCGAGCATAGTATTCCAGACCTTTTCCTTCGGCGCATCGATAATGATCGAGAAATGCAGCTTCTGCATTGCGCTCTCCTTTCGTCAAATATATCCTCATGATTCCAATCACTTATCACAAGATGCAGATATCGGGATGACAGAGAAAAAATGCAGGTAACGATGACTCCATGTATCTATACTATATATAAATGTTGAGCGGCAGATGTAAATGTGAGTGATGCCTGTAGGACAAGGCTGCGACAGGCCGGATGACGAGTTTCCCCATAACCGCATTCTCCTTGCAAACTTACGGGACTGCCTGAAAAACGGGGTCCATTATCGTAGAGGGTAGATCAATTCCCGGATGACAGTACTGTGCCTGCAGTCTGTATTCTCACCTCGACCTGATGTTCCCGGCGGTCGTCGATAAGGGGGATTGCCTTGTCCTGCTGATCCTTTCCATCCACTTTCACACGCATACCTCCGGTTACACCATGTGCTTGCAGGATAGTGATGTGATAGACCGTTTCCCGGTACCGGTAAAAAACCTTGAATGTCTCCCATCCCTTTTCGGGCAGGCACGGGGCAAAGCGCAGTGTGTTCCGGTCAAGTTTGAGGCCCAGGAGCGATTCAACGATCAGCCGGTACATCCAGGCGGCAGAACCCGTATACCACGTCCAGCCGCCACGGCCGGTATGCGGGGAAAGCGCATAGACATCGGCGGCGACGACATACGGTTCGACTTTATAAGTGCTGATTTCGCCGGCGGACCCGGCATGATGTATGGGATTGATCATGGCAAACAGCTCCCAGGCCCGGGTGCGATCTCCCAACGCGGCGAATGCCATGGCTGCCCATATTGCCCCATGCGTATACTGCCCGCCGTTTTCTCTCACACCAGGGACGTATCCTTTTATGTAGCCTGGCTCAAACTCGGATTTGTCAAAGGGCGGGTACAGGAGCCGGATCAGTGAGTGCTCCCTGTCGACGAGCTGCTTGTCAAGCGCTTCCATGGCCATGGCCGGGCGCCTTGCCTCTCCTGCCCCGGAGAGAACGGACCAGCTCTGGGCAATCGAATCGATCCGGCATTCAGGGCTGTCGGCCGATCCAAGGGGCGTCCCGTCGTCAAAATAGGCCCGGCGGTACCACTCGCCGTCCCAGCCGCTCTGCTCGATATTCCGGCGCAGTTGAGCCGCCTCCTTAAGGCAGCGCTCGGCAAAGGAATGGTCGCCCCGCTCGCGGGCAACCTCGGCAAACTGGATAAGCACATCATACAGGAAAAAGGCCAGCCAGACACTTTCCCCCTTGCCGTGTTCGCCCACGAGGTTCATCCCGTCATTCCAGTCACCCGAACCCATGAGCGGCAAGCCGTGCTCACCAAAATTGAGGCCTTTCAGAACAGCCCGGACACAGTGTTCGTACAGGCCGGACGTTTCTTCAGACCGGACCGGCAGATCGTAATACGAGTCCTCGTCCGCGTTTACAAGACGGCCTTCCAGGAAGCTGACCGGTTCATCCAGCACGCCGGTATCGCCGGTGCTCTGAACGTAGCGGCAGGTCGCCATAACGAGCCAGAGATAATCGTCCGAACAATGCGTGCGCACGCCCCGGCCGAACGGGGGGTGCCACCAGTGCTGGACATCGCCCTCCTTGAACTGGCGGGCCGCGCAATGAAGGAGGTGCTCGCGCACGAGAAGAGGCTCCGCGTGGATGAGCGCCATCACGTCCTGCAGCTGGTCGCGGAAACCGAATGCGCCGCCGGACTGGTAATAACCGCTCCGTGCCCAGAGCCGGCAGGAAAGCGTCTGATACAAAAGCCAGCCGTTGGCCATGATATTCACCGCCTTGTCCGGGGTTTCCACCTGTACTGCCCCGAGCGTGCGGTTCCAGTACTGCCAGAGCGTTTCCAGCTCACTGCGCGCAGCTGCTGAACCACGGAAGCGTTGAACCAGGGTACAGGCGTCATTCGCATCCCGCCCTGCACCGAGCCTGAAGACGATCTCGCGTTCCTGGCCGTCTTCGAGCTCGAAGGGAACCTGGATGGCGGCGCAGGGATCGTAGGCAGCCCCTGCTTTGTTGGAAAGCCGCGTCCGCTCCATGGCAGCCGGGTTCCGCAAGTTGCGGCCACGCCCGATAAACTCGGTCCGGTCGCCGCTGAAGGTCCGGGTCACCGTATCCACGTCGAAGAAGGCGGTCCGGCCGGAGAACTCGGTGCTGTAAGGGTTCCGGGCGAACAGGGCGCCCGTGGCCGGGTCGATCCGGGTAATTACATGCATGGTGGATTTCGGCCGCAGGTCTCCCAGCACCCATTCGACGTACCCGGTCACAGAGAGCTTTCGGCTCCGCCCCGACTCGTTGCGCACCTTGAGCACCGTGAACTTGACCGGTGCATCCTTTGCCACGTAAACCCACACCTCCGAGCGGATGCCGCGCTCCGTATGCTCGAAGACGCTGTAGCCGAACCCGTGCCGGGTGACGTAAGGCGTGGCCCCCTGGCAGGGCAGCACCATGGGCGACCAGAAGTGTCCGCGCTCTTCGTCACGGAGGTAAAACGCTTCTCCGCTCGAATCGCCCACGGGATCGTTGTTCCACGGAGTGAGGCGGAACTCGTGGGCGTTTTCGCTCCAGGTGTAGGCGATCCCGCTCTCCGATATGACGGTCCCGAAGTGCGGATTCGCCAGTACATTCACCCACGGCGCCGGTGTCACCTGATCCTGCGCTGTCGTAATGACATACTCTTTCCCGTCAGGGGTGAACCCTCCTATCCCGTTGAAAAAGGCCAGGTCAGGGCGGGGTAACGCCTCTACAGCCAATGGTTCGGGGCGGTGAGTCCGGGTCGGGTTGAGTTGCGGCAAGGCTGCTTCTGCAGGGACTTTCCGGTAGAGCTGTTCCGCCAGGGAGCCTTTGCTGTCGGTGATGATGGCGCGGGCGACCGTCTGAAAGAGGATGCGGTCTTCGCTCGATATCTGCTCGGCGAACCTTACAAAGATGCCTCCCGGCTTATCCGTCAGGTTGACTTCGAGGCCTGCGGCAATGAGCCCCATGATCTGGTCCTGCAGGAGCTGCCGATAACCGGCGTGGTCTTCGTTCCAGATCACCAGATCCACGATCAGTCCTTTTAAACGCCAGTACGCGTGGGCCTGGACGAGTTGCCGTACCAGCTCGATGTTGGATAAATCCTTGATCTGCAGCAGCACAATGGGCAGATCGCCCGAAATGGTATAACCCCAGAGATCGGATTGCCCGCGGGTGTTCTTGATCAGGAGGCTCGGGTCGGCGCGGAGCGACGAATTTGCATAGATTACCGAGCCGGCAAGGCGTCCATAGAGCTGTGCATCGGCCTCGGTAATATTGAGCTGCTGCAAAATCGCCTTGCTGTGCGTCCACGCCAGATCGAAAACACGATCCGCAAGGCGCCGGTCCTGGTATTTTTCCACAAGACTCAATGCCGTGTCCCTTGTCTCGCCTACGCCGGTGACCATATCGATCGTTGCCGTTTTCCCCGGATCGAGCATGATCCGGTACCTGATTGCGACAATCGGATCGAGCACGGAGCCGTCGCTGCCCGAGAGCGCCTCAGGTGATCTCAATGCCTGAGGAAAGGCAAGGGTGTTTCCGCGGCCGATGAACCGCATGCGGTCGGTTTCGTAGGAAACTTCTCCGGTGCGCGCCCCGTGCACTGCCATGAGGTGAAGCATCCACGCTACGGGCTCATCCTTGGAGCGTGGCCTGCGGGTACAGAGGATCGCCCGCTGGGGCCGGAGGATCTCGGTCTGGACAAAGAGGTTGCTGAACGCCGGGTGCAGCTCATCAGTGGCCGGCGGAGCGAGAACGACTTCCGCGTAGCTCGTCACCTCGAGCTCTCTTTTTCTGCGGGAACGGTTGGTGACGCGGATTCGGCGCAGCTCGACATCATCCTCCGGAGAGACGACGATCGCGGTATGCATGTCGATATCATTGTCGCGGCGGCGGAACTCTGCCCGGCCATCGGAAAAGATCACCTCATAGATCTTCGGTTGTTTCAGGGTCGGCTGAAACGTGTTGGACCAGAACTCAGAGCTTTCCACATCGCGGATGTAGCAGAATGATCCCCGGTTATCGCTGGTAGCGTCTTCGCGCCATCGCGTGACGGCTGTGTCTTTCCAGCGGCTGTAGCCGCCTCCTGAATTTGTGACCATCACGTGGTACCTGCGGTTCGATAACAGCTGAACTTCGGGAACAGTGGTGTCCGGGCTGGTGAAGACGCGCACCGGGGTCTCCGGGACCTTGGATATCGTGCGTACATCGGAGAGATCCGTGGCGTGCGAATAGAACGTCGTAGCCTTGGGAACACGCTCCTGAAGCAGCAGAGTTGTGGCCTTAAAGAGCGGGTCGGACTCGAATCGCTGCTGCATCGGACGGCCCGGGAGGATATGGGACAGGGCCAGAAGGCTCATGGCCTGGTGATGGGACATGTTGGCCCGGACCACGGTGCTGGCTTGTCCGCTCGTCTGGCGTGAAGGCGTGTAGTCGATTGCTTCAAAAAGGCCGTATCTTCCCGCAAACCCTTGCTCGACGAGCTGCTGCAGGTTCAGGCACGCAGCCTCGGGATCCACCATCAGCGCCAGGGCTGTCGCATACGGCGCAATGACAAGCTCCTCGGCCAACCCGCGTTTGAGCCCCAGTCCGGGTACACCGAATGCGCGGTACTGGTAGTTGTGATGGGCGTCGACCATGTTGTATCCGGATTCCGAAACACCCCACGGGACCCCGCGAAGCTTCCCATACGCTATCTGTCTCTCCACGGCCGCCTTGTAGGTCCTGTCAAGAAGGGTGTTCTCGTAGGTCGGCATGATCAAGAGCGGCATGAGGTACTCGAACATGGAGCCGTCCCAGGAGAGTAGAACCGGATCTCCGCCGACATTTGTGAGAAGGCGTCCCAGTGCGAACCATGATTCCTGAGGCAGCTGCCCCTGGGCAATCGCCACGAAGCTGGAGAGTCGCGCCTCCGAAGCCAGCAGATCGTAGAAGCTCGAATCCCGCCGGTCCTCCCCGACGTTGTACCCGATCGAGAGCAGACGGCGCGTCTTGTCGTACAGAAAGCCGTACTCCATGTCCGCCAGTTCGTTTAATTGCCGGGCAAGGCCTTCGATAGTTGCGATTCTCTCACTTGCATGCCTGCTTCCTTCGCTGACGAGTTCCCGAAGCTTGGCAGTCCGCTCCATTTCCTCAGGCCTGGCTTGTACTTCGTGCTGATTGCTGATTGCCGGCAGCAACTCCTTATCGAGCCTTGCCAGTTCGGCGAGCGTCGGGATAGCTCCGATGCCCTTGAAATCATCGAGCACTCCGGGAATGTCCGGCAACACCGTCCAGGGCGCAAGAAACGTGAGCTCTTCGAGTATACCGCGGCATTGCCGGGCCATGGCTTTCGCCCACCACAACGCTTCAACGTTCTGCCCGTCAGTCAGTGAGCGCACCAGGTCTTCGGCAGATCGCGTCAACCTTTCGATAGAAAGGAATACCGCTGAGAGCGCAGTCGGCCGGGAGCTGATTGCGGAGGCCAGTTCATGCTGAAACCCTGCGAGCGCGCCTGTTGCGTCTTCCCCTTCAGCTTCCAGGAAGATCCCGAGTATATCGCGTAAGCCCTCAAACAGCCGGGGATTCACGATCCCATGATCGGGAAGCGCAAGCAGGCCCGAGCGCAATGTCAGCAGGTGAGCTCCAAGGTTCCCGCTGTCCACCGACGAGACGTACAAAGGCGGCAGCGGCTGCAGGGTCTGCGTGTCATACCAGTTGTAGAAGTGGCCTTTGTAACGTTCCAGAGCTTCCATGGTCCGGATTGTCTTCGATGTGCGGTCGAGCACCTGGCCGACGGGTATGTAGCCGAAGTCGTATGCGGACATGTTTGCAAGGAGCGAAAGGCCCATGTTGGTGGGCGATGTGCGATGTGCAACCGGAGCAGGGCGATTCTCCTGATAACTGTCAGGCGGCAGCCAGTTGTCCTCTTCGCCTACGAATGTCTCGAAAAATGCCCAGGTCTTCCGGGCGATCTTCCTCAGGAAGAAGGTCTGATCAGTGCTCAGAACAGCTTCCGGGCGGGCGAGCGGACGGCTCATCCACCAGGCGATGGCAGGCGACGCAAACCAGAGGCCCAGTACGGGCCAGGCATAAACCAGTGATGAGGGTCTCGATAAGGCGAGGTGGATCATTGCTGCAACGGCAATACCGGGGGCGAACCACATGGTCCTGAAAGAGCCGAAAAGGTCTGTGCGCCGATCCGGATTGCCCGAAGGATTCCATTCGAGGAGCCGTCTGTGAGCGATCAGCAGCCGCCATGTAGTGCGCAGAATCGCATCCAGGCTGAAGAACGCCTCATAGGGCAGGCAGGCAAGGGTGAATGCCGCCTGGGCGAAATTCCGGCCGGCCGAGCGTGCTGAGGCTGAGAGATGCTGCCTCGGCAGCACATCCTTCGGCTTCCGGAACAATTCGAGGGCAGACGCTGCAACGGGTTGAACCAGCAGGATCCCGATCACCGCCAGGGTCCAGAGCCAGGCCGGTGACAGGACGGTCCAGGAAAGCAGCAAGAGCAGGGTCAATGCAGAAGGCACGAGACTGCGGCGCAGGTTATCGATGATCTTCCATTGAGACAGCCCTGAGAGAGGATTCTTCTCGCGATGCCCGCCGAAAACCGGAACACGGGACAAAAGCCAGCGCGCAATCTGCCAATCCCCCCGGATCCACCGATACCGCCGATTCACGTCAGCCCTGTAGCGGGAAGGGTATTCTTCGTAGAGCAGCACATCGGAGAGCAGACCGGAGCGTGCATAGCACCCTTCCACAAGGTCGTGGCTGAGGATCTTGTTCTCGGGAAAGCGCCCATGAACGGCCAGCTCAAATGCATCGACATCATAGATGCCCTTGCCGATGAACGAACCCTCCTCGAATATA
Organism: Deltaproteobacteria bacterium; assembly: GCA_018436855.1. Classification (GTDB taxonomy): domain Bacteria; phylum Desulfobacterota; class Desulfomonilia; order UBA1062; family UBA1062; genus Phosphitivorax. The sequence continues at coordinate 7,358 of JAHDKO010000117.1, forward strand.
TCCTGATATATATCGGATATGACGCGGGTATACGGATCAATGCCCGGGTCGCTTCCGTACAGCCTGGCATACCGCGACCGGTTCGTGCCTGGCAGGCTCACGGCCACGCGCGGCTGCATGATGCCGTACCCTTCACGGACCCGCCCCATTTTTCTGTCATAGAGCGCCCGATTCAGGGGGTGAGCCATGGTTGCCGCAAGCTGCCGCGCCGAGTCGCGTGGGAGCATGGTGTCCGTGTCCAGGGTAATCACATATTTGACGTCCGATAATTGTTTTGTATCTCCGACAACATGCGAAAAGCGATCTTTCGAACCTTCGCGGAGAAGCGAATTCAGATCCGCAAGCTTCCCCCGCTTACGCTCGTAGCCCATCCAGACCCGCTCCTGCGGGTTCCAGAGTCGCGGCCGGTGGAAAAGGAAGAATATGTCGCCATGAGCACCCCGGTATGTGCCATTGAGCTCTTCGATCTTCTCAGCTGCAAGCCGCACCTGCGATTCGTCCTCTGGCAACGTTTCCTCGTGAGCGTCGACGAAATCAGTCAGCAGCCCGAAGTGCAGGTTGTCGTCACGGTTTGCCAGGAACCGGACCTCGAGGGCCTCGACCAGATTCTCGATGTTCTCAGCGCTGGTCAGCATGGTCGGTATAACCACCAGGGTGTGGAATTCCGGAGGAATTCCCTGGAAGAAATCCATGCGCGGCAGCCTGTGCGGCGTAACCATCAGTGTCGCCAGCCAGTTCACCAAGGCAAGGGCAAGATGGCTGAAGCCCAAAACCAGGAGGATACCGATCAGCGTGAGGAGCCAGCCATGAATTCCATCGGCATGAGCATGCACCAGCAGGCTTGTGGTAAAGATGGCGGTGATCAGCATTATCGAGCCCAGATAGAGAACCAGAGGGAACCGGCGGCTCATTCTCCGAAGGGCCTCGGCATTGGATAAACGCATCTGCGCGAGGCGTTCGAGCTGCGGCAGGCCCTTGTCGATCAGGTAAAACCCCACATGAGCCGATCGATCGCCCTCTCCGTTGCTTTCAGCACCGGCAAGTGCCAGCCGGATCGCATGCCTTGCGACCTCTTCTTCGGATTGGAGGCTGTTTTTCGCTATCTCCTCGACCACGTGGCGGTATCGATCACGGGTGGCAAAATCCATTTTTGCGTAGACTCCGGAAGGATCATCTCGCAGTATCAGCTCGACAAAGCTTCTCGTTTCTACAAACTCCTGCCAGTCAATCGCGCTCAAGAGCCGAAGACTGCCGATGCTGTTGCCGATGGAAACCTGGTCGGCTGCCTGTTGCCGGGTTTCCGACTGGACCATCTGCTCTATAGTCAGACCAGATTCAAAGAGCCACTGCTCGATCCAGGTCAGCGGCAACGCCAGTGCCGTCCCCTGACCCTGCAGGCGGCGGGCAAGCTCTGCAACGAACGAGCTCGACAGGGGCGGGTTTGAACGCACCATATCCGCGATCACCATGATCAGGCTCTTGGGGTCCTTCTCGGCGATTTCAGTCATCTGGTCCGCCCATGAGTCGGCCAGGTTCCGATCGAGCCCGTCAGCGGCGAGCCGGGCTCCAACGCGCCTCAGATTCTCGATCAGTGCCAGGCGCAGCATGATGGGTATCGCCCACAATTCGCCCAGTTTCAGCGGCGTGACCTGCTGATAGGCTGCGATGAAGCTGCTCAAGCTTTTTTCATCCACCCGTCCGTCGCCGTGCGATATCGTCTCCAGGGCGATGTCATACACGCGAGGCAATCCTGTAGACGGCCCGCTCGACAGGCGGGGCAGCTCCCGGCTGTAACCCTTGGGCAAGTGCTTCTTGGCTGTGCGGATCTGCTCTTTTATCAGGTAGAGATTATCGAGCAGCCATTCTCCGGCAGGCGCAATCCGGCGGTTCGCCTTGACGGCCGAAGCCAGCAGGCTGCAGGTTTCAACCAGGACGCCTTCGTTCTCGGTCAGTCGTGCCAGAAGCTTTTCCGGAGCGCTTTTTTTCATCAACGTATGCGATTCGGCCAGCACCCTTCCATGCTGCCTCATCTGGTCGCGGCTGAGCAGTTCCGCCCGCAACGGCGGCTCGGCAGGAGTGCGTTTTTTTGCAAATATCTCTTTGACACGAGACTTCATGGAACGCAGGGATCTGCGAATCGTGCTCCTGTCAATATTCACTCTCGAGGTCTCCTTCTGACCTGCCCCATGGCGGTGATAGTTATGGCGGGGTTCATCACTGAATCTCTCAGCTTATCTTACCTGCAAGCACAGGTCCAGTGTAATCGGTTCCCTTGTGTGAAATCCGAGGTTGAGCCGGGTTATTACTGAGAGACATAATATTTCTATTTTATTAGAATGATTTTGCATTCATGATCTCCTCCATAAATCTCATGAAGGTCGCATATGTGTACAAAATATGTGCAGACCGCCCGTAAATCAAAGATAGGCCTGATCTGGAGGGGGTTCGATTCCTTCCATCTCTATTTCTCCATGCCTTCTTCCACGGGACTTTCTCGTAGCATGATGCATAATCGTTTGAATGCTCTATGTTTTTGTGTTTCAATTCCACGCAATTACGTCCCATGTATTCCTTGATTTCTTTTGTACAGGGAATAAAAAGATCAGATCGCCGAGACAAAAATATTGCATCACCCTGACTGGCTCCGGTGTTCCCGGGGAATCGTTATCCATGGCCTTCTTTGAAGTGTTCTCAGAGATTGTCCCGCTCCATCTGCTGATATGAATAGGGCAGTTGGTGGAAATCGGACGATTCCAAAAAACTATCGGACGATTATCGGACGATTATTTCTTAGCCGGGAGGATGTAATGGACACTTCTTCCCCTGCCTTTCTGCTCCAATAGACTATAGTTGCAAAGCTCTTTTAAGTCCCTCGCTGCGGTATCCTTTACCACTCCGAATGATCGCATAACCCATCCACTCGTTACGGACCCGTCAGTGAGTACCTTTCTTATGATGGCTTTCTGCCTATCATTCAATTTCGCTTCCATTGCCGGGGACACGATCCCTGGAACGTTTGAAGGGGTTTTAATGCGTTCCAAATCTTCGCCCGGCCCGAATAATGTTACCGTGACTTCGCCGTCGATGAGATTGATAACCGGTTTATCCAGACCATGATCAAGCATGGAAGCCATCATGCGCTGGATACCGGTCCCGCGTTCTTCCATGCGCCCCAGTAAGACGAGCCCTTGGGCAATGTTGGGGTTTCGTGATCGTGATCTGGCTTGGCCGCTTCTCAGGCGTGCCAATGAAAGCCCACCCGGCAGTTCACCGGGGCTCGTGATTTCAAGACGATCGCGAAAGAGGTCAAGTGTCACGCGGCGGCCGGCATCTTCATAATCCCGGTGTGCGAGGGCATTAACCAGGGCTTCACGCAAAGCTTCTTCAGGGTATTCATTCAATTCTACCCGGTTCAACCCTACAACACGCAAAGGATGGCGTGTATTGCGATGAACGAAAGCGACTGCGTCATCAATGGCCTTTGCCAAAGGTTTCCTTATTGTCCCGTGATCGATTGGTTTATGAGTTCTTTCTTTCCCGGCAAAGGCCGACATCTGGAGACGGGTATGGGGGAATATGGCACTCGGATCATTCGCAAGCAGAATTATCCCGGCAGCCGTGGCAAGGAACTGGTTTTGTTCAGCCTTCCAGAGGAGTCCTCTTGTCCACAAGATGGAGATAATCTTTTCACTGGTGAGTGAGCCAGGTTCGGTTTCTTCTGCCTTTGCGGCAAGCATGGCTGCAAGACCATGATCAAGATCCTGCCAACTTATACGATCCAACCTTTGGCGTTCGAATGCCGAGGCAACCTGTATGTTTTGCCGGGCTATGTTCTCCTGCTCAGAGGTTGGCCCAACATGGTATTGTTCTTTAATATGGCGAATTAAACGAGTTCTTACTTTCTGCTGAAGCTCTTCGGTTGTATGAAACCGGTCACAGGTGTGTCCATCCCGCCTGATCTCTGCAATGAAGTCCTGGGCTTCATTCTCACGTTCCAACGTGTTCGTGCCTTTGATCGTAATCAGGGAGGGTATCCTTTCTTCTTGGGCCTTGCGGTATTCATGGTGGGTTGCGGAAAGTCCGTCAATCTTAACGCCATACTCTTTCCAGACTATGGCAAGGTAGACATGGCAGTTCTCAAGCAATTCCAGGTAAGCCCAAGGATTGGGTTCCAGAGGAGCAGGTTCATTCTCAAAAAGCACAGGAACGCAATGTTCGGATAGAAACGGATCGGTTGTCAGGAGTATCTGAAGAGCCAGCCGTTCATCGGCAAGCTCTTTCTGCACTGAGCTGATAAAAACCCTGATCTTCACTTAACCATTCTTGCACGTTTCGAATAATCCTTCAACAGAGCTCATGGGGAGGCGATTAATAAAAAGACTACCCCGTAACTGCCCCGTAAAGCCGGGAAAGCAAGGCCCAGCCTGAAAAGGTTGGTGTTGAAATCCCCGCTTCCCGGCCATCGTTTTAAGAAATGTGAACCCGTCCCCCAATTAAGGCTTTTCACCGCTTTGGCTCGCGATGACGCTGGTGGCGGTGGCGATGACCCCGGAGAGGTCGGCCAGGTTGGTGGGGATGATCATGGTGTTGTTGGCCTTGGCCAGCTTGCCGAACTCCTGGATATACTGCTCGGCGATGCGGAGATTCACGGCGTCGCGGCCGCCGTCGGCCACGATCGACTCCGAGACCTGCCTGATACCTTCGGCAGTCGCCTGCGCAACCTTCAGGATCTCCGAGGCCTTTCCTTCCGCCTCGTTTATCCGGCGCTGCTTTTCTCCCTCGGAGAGGAAGATGGCCTGGGCCCGATCTCCTTCGGCCCTGTTGATCGTGGCCTGCTTGACGCCTTCGGACTCGGCGATCAGGGCGCGCTTTTCGCGCTCGGCACGCATCTGTTTTTCCATGGCCTCCTTGATCGAGTCCGGAGGCTGGATGTTCTTGACCTCGTAGCGGGTCACCTTGAGGCCCCACGGGTCGCTGGCCTGGTCCACGGCCGCGACGATCTTGGTGTTGATGTTTTCGCGTTCCTCGAAGGTCTTGTCGAGCTCGAGCTTTCCGATGATGCTGCGCATCGTTGTCTGGGCGAGCTGGGACGAGGCGAAGATATAGTTGTCGATCCCGTACGATGCCTTGTGCGGGTCCATCACCTGGAAGTAGAGGATTCCGTCGATCTCCACGCTGATGTTGTCCCTGGTGATGCAGGTCTGGGGCATGACGTCGATGGCCTGTTCCTTCAGCGAGTGCCGGTACGCGATCCGGTCGAGGAAGGGGATGAGGATGTGCATGCCCGCCTCCAAGGTGGCCGAGTATTTCCCCAGCCGCTCCACGATGAACGCCGACTTCTGCGGGACGATGACGATCGTCTTGATGAACGCCACCAGCACCAGGATGATCAGGCCGAGAACCACGATGGACGATACTGTGAACATATTGAAGTCTCCTAATTTGATTGCCTGACCGTGAGGATCAGGCCGTTTCTCCCGACAATGGTCACGAACGTGTTTTCCGGAATGTCTTCCTGCGACTCCGCTGTCCAGGTCGTGCCCCGGAACTCCACCTTGCCGGGCCGGGACGGTGATATGCCGCTGACGGCGAGGGCCCGGCCGCCGATGAACTCATCGTCGATGCTGCCGTGGGGTGACTGCCTGCCGGTAAAGATCTCCTTGAACCGCTTGCGCAGCATCACGAGCGATGCGACGGAAAAGACGAGGAAGCTCAGGAGCTGTAGGGACAGGGGCATGTCGAAGATCAGGGTCAGGATGACCACCGCCCACGCGCCGATGGCAAAGAAGAGAAAGAAGATCCCCGGGGCCATGAATTCGATAAAGAGCATGATCAGCCCGATCAGAAACCAGATCACATCGGGCCTGACAAAGAGGTTGAAGAATTCTTGCATGCTTTCCATGTACGTCCTCCCTGGTTTAATACACGTTCCCTGCATTGAAATATATGATTCCTTCATACTGCAAAACAGACCATGAAGGCCACAGAAAAGGCGTGCGGTCTGCCTTGGGGCTCCGGCCGGGGGGTAAGCCGATATGCTTTGGCAGAGGTTGTCTTATCGTTGAGAAGAACTATATGAGCTGTAGCTCCGGCATGCGATGCCGGGAAGCCTTTGCTGAAGGGGAGTTTGCCGGAAGATGCTCATCGAGATGCATGCCCACACCTCCAGGCATTCCGCGTGCAGCCGGGTCGATCCGGTCCGGCTGGTCGAGCGGGTGCGGATGAAGGGCCTCCAGGGCCTGGTCATCACGGAGCACGAGTATCTCTGGAGCTCTTCCGAGATCGAGGAGCTCAAGGAGAAGGCCGGGGTCGACGAGACCTTTGTGCTCCTGGCCGCGCAGGAGGTGAACACGGATATCGGGCATGTGCTGGTCTACGGCGCGGACCGATCGATCACGGGCACGCACCCGCTCGGAGAGCTCCGAAAACGCTATCCCCATGCAGCCTTCGTCTGGGCACATCCCCTGCGCAAAGGCAGGACCCCGAAGACGTCCCGGCTGCTGAGCCCCGACCTCGACGCGATCGAGATCTTCAACAACAACCACACATCCCGTGACAACTATCACGGGCTCATGCTCTGGCACCGGCACAGGTTCACCGCGATCAGCGGCAGCGACACGCACGGCGTCGAGACCGCAGGCACGCTGCCCACCCTGTTCGACCACCCGGTGAGAGACATGGACGGGCTCGTCGAAGAGCTGAAACAGGGCAGGTGCAGGCCGCTGTACAAGGAAATCCCGAAAGTCGGCGGCAACGCCCTGGTGGAAGAGATCTCGCTGGGCACCAAGGGCGGGGACGAGTTCCGCCAGCGGATCATCGTCAAGAGGGCGAAGGCCGCCGGCAGGTGGGAAGCCCTCAGGCAGTCGTCCGAGGTCCTGAAGCATGTCCACGCCCATGGCTTTTCGACCGGGCCGTTCAGGGTTCCCCTGGTGAAGGATATCGATGAAAGGGACCGGCTCGTCATCGAGGAGGGGCAGAGGGGCAAGAGCCTCTTCGATCTCCTCATCCGGGTGGGCCACGACGCCGGGAGGGAATATTTCAGGGCCGCGGCCCTGTGGCTCGCACGCCTCCACACCTCGGACATGGAGCTCGACCTCGTCGGGAAGACGATCAGCCGGGAGCGGCACCGGTTCGAGACCTACCAGCGGGCCTTTGAGGAGTCCGGAAGCCCCTGGCTGGACCAGGCACGAGAGCTCATTGATGCGGTCAGGGTTTTCGAGGAAGATCTGCTGGCGAACAGCAGGCACGAGTTCGTGCTCGTCCACGGCGACTACCACCCCAAGAACATCATCATCGGGCAGGAGCTGATGCATGATACCGGCACCCTGTACGTCTCGGTGGTCGACTTCGGCAGTGTGCTCGAGTTCCACCCGGCCTTTGACGTGGGCTACTTCATCTCTCAGTTTCAGAGCCAGCTCAGAGACTATCCCGCCGTGATCGAACGCTACCCTGCCGAGGATTTTGTCCGGACCTGGCTCGGAGCTGCCGGCCGGTCCGATTCGCCCGGTTTCCGCCGGGCGCTCGCGCTCTTTCGGATCCGCGCGAACCTGAGCATCGCCTCATATCTCATCCACCTGGGCATGGGAGAGGGCAAGAACATGGAAGAGGTCATGGCCCGGTCCATGGAGTTGCTCGCCGGGGGCGGGGCGTGAACAACATTCTCACAACCGGGCTCGAAAGCTTCCTCGGCACCATTGATTTCGCTTCCCGAAAGGCCGGGTTGGTGATCGTGGACGAGATCGGCAGGATGGAGTGCCTTTCTCCGGTATTCATCCATCTGATGCGGGAGCTCCTTGATTTCCTGACACTGCTGGTCGCCACGGTTGCCCGCAACGGAGAGGGCTTTATACGGGAGGTAAAGGGCAGGGGCGATGTGGAGATCGTCGTGATTGATCGCGGTGGCAAACAGCAAATACTGGAATCAGAAAACAGGAGTCAGTGATACACCCCTGCCGGGCCCTGTCCCGGACCGCGCTCGAGCGAGGCCCGGTCCCATTTGCCCAGACATGCCGCGGCTTCGTAGGTGCTCTGGAAGAACGAGAGCAGCGTGTCGTCGGGCGAGTCGGCAGACCTCACGGCATCGTAGGGCAGAATGAACTCCCGGAGGTCTTGATGATAGTATGCCTCCCTCGGCTCCACAGGGTAGGTTTTGAAACCCTCGGGCTCCGGATATGCATAGGCGTAAAAGGCCGGCGAACCCAGACCTGCACCGGGCCAGAACCCGCAGCTGCTCACCTCGTGCGAGTAGGCCTCGAGCGTGACATAATGGGCGAGGCCCGGAACCGGGGCATGCTCGGGCGCGCGCCGCCCCGAGAATCTTGACACCGCGATGTCGAACCCGCCCCAGAAAAAGTGAACCGGGCTGTCCTTGCCGATGAAACGTGAGCGGAACACCTGCATGACCCGGTCGGCCTGTACGAGCACCTTCCAGAACTTCAGCGCATAATCCCGGTCATAGGCGCTGTGCTTGGTATCCAGCTCGAAGGGTATGCTCTCCGGCACCTCGACAGGGGTGGTCCAGATCGACACCTCTATCCCGAGCGAGCGCAGGGCATACATGGTCTCGTGGTAAAAGTCGGCCACCGAGCGGGGCCTGAGCCTGATCGATCGCTTTTCACCGTCTCCGGTCACGATGTTCATCACATGGTCGATGAGATCGAAATCCATCTGAAAGACCTGTTCGGCATAGGGGATCGGCAGCGTGGTCAGCCCGCGAGCAGATATATAGAGCGGCACCTGCCACCAGTGATTGGTCATGGGCTCGAGTCTGAGCTTGATCTTCCCGACTATCTGAGACCACAGCCGAAGGGTGTCGTGGGTATCCTGCCAGGCACCCAGCGGCAGGCCCGGCCACAGCTCTTCCCTGATTTCCGTGAGCGGCATGATTCTCCCGGTCCTTTTTCGTCCGTCTTGCTTTGTCAGTCAGGGTTTTTCCGTTTGCCGCTCCAGCGGCGGAAGGCCTCGATCTGGTCGTCCAGATGTGACGCGACATCCGCACTGCTCGTCTCGGCCAGGATTTTGTACATCTCTATGGCTGCAAGGGCCAGCTTGTCCTGAGCCCTGAGAATGAATACCGGCTCGTTGTCTTCCACATGCGGGATAGAAACGTTGCCGTATTTTCCTGAAACCGCCATATTTGACCTCCAACGTGATTTATAGAGAAAATAATACGTGAGAGTTCGCTCCATTCAATCGCTCTGCGGGATGAGATTCCCTATTGCCCGCGGCGGCCTTCTTTTTTTCTCCACAGAGTGCCCGGCTTCTCGGGGCATGACCTTTCCGTGGTAAACCGCCGCGCTATGGACCGAGGTGCATGTGGTCCCGTGATTCCAATATCGAGACAGCTTTGTGAAGGCAAGCCTCTGATCACCGCTATGGTACTGAGAGGGTTGGGAAAGAGCGGAGTATTGACCTGTAGTCTTCCTGATCGTCATAAGCCCGGGCTCCGGGAAAACCCATCTCCATGCATGATCCGCCGGATGATCGAGCTCTTCCCGCTTGAGATCCGGTCTCTCCCCGTTGACCCGGCAGCATCGCTTGTCCCCGGATATTCCGCAGTGTCCCGAGCTATTCTCCCGAATTGCAACCCAGGGTCAAGACATTATTTTCGTCAAGGAATATCGAGATCCCGGGCAGGTTGCTCTCCCTGATCAGGACGTCCTCGAGCCACAGGGCATCGGCGTGCGATGCGCGCCGGATCCTGAACCGTCGTATCTGTGTGGGGAACATGCGCATCTGCACGAGGTGGCCCTGCGAGGGGTCGATGCTCGCAAAATACATGAGCCCGATGTCGCCCCGGTATTGTTCATATCCACCGATCCCTTCGTAATCATTGAGAAAATCACCGCACCCATAGAGGATGAGCCTGTGCTTGTACACCTCGATGCCCAGGACATGGTGCGACGAGTGGCCGTGGATGACGTCCACCCCGGCCCGGTCGATGAGGCCGCGGGCAAACTCCCGGTGCTTGGGGGGAATTGCATAGCCCCAGTTGCCGCCCCAGTGGATGGATGCCACCACGATATCGTTGGGCTGCCTGACCCGGCGCACTTGCTCGCAGATGGCCTGCACCGTGTCTCCGGACAGATCCGGGAGCAGGTTCACCCCGGGACGGTCGGACGCGGCCTGCCAGTCGGAGGGAATACCGCTTGTTTCCGTGCCGAACGAAAAGACCAGAACCCGTCCTTTTTTTGCTGCGGCGAGTATCGCAGGCTCTACGGCCTCCCTCAGGCCGGGTCCTGCACCAGCTATCCGTATCCCGGCGGCCCGAAGCGCTTCGACCGTATCCAGAAGCCCGGCGTGCCCCCAGTCGAGCACGTGGTTGTTCGCCAGAGAGCAGCAGTCTATCCCGGCCGAGGTCAGACAGGGGACATTCTCCGGATTCATCCGGTAATTGATGCCCTTGCCCCTCCAATAATCGTCGCTCATGGTGACCGCGGTCTCCAGATTGATGATTCTCGCATCCGGGGCTGTTTGATCGAGGATGTCGAGCGCATCGCCCCAGATATACCGGAAGTCGACAGGGGCGGGGATGCGGCCGTGCGCCGTCTCGGCCAGCTCGACATATCCCAGGGCGCTCTGCATGTACGGCTCATGAATGGCAGGGTCGCACGGAAAGGGGAGTATCTGGTCGATCCCCCTGCCGGTCATGACATCTCCGCACAAAAAGAGCGTGATCCAGGAGTCTGTTCTCACATCGGATTCTCCTGATCTCTTTATGCCGAACCTTTCGCTGCTCCACTCTTTTATGATGCATGGAACGAGCCGTTGTGTCCATGCCGATGCGCCGGGATTTCTGTTCAGGAAGCATCCTCCCCCTGGAATGTATGACAGCAAAAAAATCGGAAAATAAATCTGTCCCCTTTATCGGCGGTTGAAAACGGCCGTCATGTTATCTATTGTAAGCTGGAACGATATCATCGTGCGGGCCGGTGCCGGAAAGAGCTTCCGGTCCTGTTCGGAACGGAAGGCAGGGGGCGGATCATGGCGGTTCCCCGCGAGCTCAGACAGATCTCGGATGCGGTGTGGGAGCTTCCCGTGTCGTGGAAGCCCGGGATGCGTGTGCCGGCTCGCCTGTACGGGACGAGGGATCTGGTCGAGCACTTCGATGACGGCGTGTTCGAGCAGGCCGCCAACGTGGCCACGCTGCCCGGGATTCAGAAATACTCTTTCTGCATGCCCGATGGGCACTGGGGCTACGGCTTTCCCATCGGCGGGGTCGCGGCCTTCGACCCGGACGAGGGAGTGATTTCCCCCGGGGGCATCGGGTTCGACATCAACTGCGGCATGCGGCTGGTGGCTACGAACCTTACCTGCGGCGAGGTCGAGCCCCACCTCCACCGGCTCGTTGACAGGCTCTTCGAGAGGATTCCCTCCGGGGTCGGGAGCACGGGGTTCGTAAAGCTCGACGAGGACGAGTTTCTCGACGTGGTCGAGCAGGGATCACGCTGGTGCCTGAGAAACGGCTATGCCCTTCCCGAAGACCTGGAGCTCACCGAGGAGCAGGGCTGCATGGAGGGGGCCGATGCCGCAAAGGTGAGTCACAAGGCCGTGCAGCGCGGCCACAACCAGATCGGCACCCTGGGCTCGGGCAACCACTACCTCGAGGTCCAGGTGGCGAGGAAGGAGAATATCTTCAACCCCGGGCTTGCCCGGGCCTTCGGCATCACCATGCCGGACCAGGTCGTGGTGATGTATCACTGCGGGAGCAGGGGTTTCGGTCACCAGGTGGCGACCGATTATCTCCACGTCCTGCTCGACGTCATGGAGCGGGTCTACGGCATCAGGATCATCGACAAGGAGCTCGCGTGCGCACCCTTCCGCTCACCCCAGGGACAGGACTACTTCTCGGCCATGAAATGCGCGGTGAACATGTCGTTCGCAAACCGCCAGGTCATTCTGCACCGCGTGCGCGAGGTGTTCTCCGACGTGTTCGGGAAATCTCCCGACGACCTGGGCATCCGCCAGGTCTACGACGTGACCCACAACACCGCCAAGCTGGAGGAGCACGTCATCGACGGGCGCAGGCGCAGGGTCCTCATCCACCGTAAAGGTTCCACGCGGGCCTTTGGCCCGGGCATGGAGGGAATCCCCGAGCGCTACAAGCCATTCGGCCAGCCCGTGATCATCGGCGGCAGCATGGAGACCGGCTCGTACCTGCTCGCCGGGGTCGAGTCAGGGGACCAGACCTTCTACTCCACCGCGCACGGAAGCGGCAGGGTGATGAGCCGCCACAGCGCGAGAAAGAAGTACCAGGGCAAGAAGCTGGTCAGGGAAATGCAGTTCCGGGGGATTTATGTCCGCACCGCCTCCCTGAGGGGCCTGGCCGAAGAGGCGGGAGGCGCCTACAAGGACATCGACGCCGTGGCCAGGGCGAGCGAGCTCGCCGGTATCAGCACCCCGGTGGCCAAGCTCACGCCCATCGGGAACATCAAAGGTTAGCACATGCCGTATACCTACCTGGAAGAGATCGCGATCGCCGATGTGGCCTTCGAGGCGCGGGCGGACACGAGGGAGGCCCTCTTCGTGGAGGCGGGCGATGCATTGATGAATGTCATGGTCGAAGACCTGAAGAGCGTCCGCCCCCTGGTGCGCCGCAGCTTCCATGCGCAGGCGGAAGACCTGGAGCGGCTGCTCTTCGAGTATCTCCAGCAGTTCATCTTTTTCAAGGACGCCGAGCAGCTTCTGCTCAGGGTCTCAAAGGTCGCCATTACGCAGGAGACAGGGGTGCTCGGGCTCACTGCAGAGGCTGCTGGCGAAAAAATCGACCCCTCACGGCACGATCTCAACGCCGATGTCAAGGCGGTCACCCTTCACCGGTTCCGCGTCCGGAACGAGCCCGCAGGCTTGATTGCCACGGTGGTGCTCGATATCTAGTCCTCCAGTGGTTATCCCCGGAGCATATGAGGCGACCACTGGATGCTCCCGCAGAAAGGCTGTCATGTCTTTGGCTCGTTATGCGACGGTCTGCCTCTTCAGTTCCAGTGCTGCAGCCCTGATTAGTCCCGGGCACGAGCGGCTGCAGGTCTTTTTTCTCTGACAGCGCCTGACAGCCGTCTGGAGGGATACCGGGGCGTTCACCGTGGTTTCGGGAGACTTGCGCGCATGGTCCTCACTCCATGGGCGAAAGGCCGGCAGTGAGATCGTGTGCACGCTGGGCAGCCTGAAGGGATTTCCACGCATCTTTCTTTTATGTGAAATCATCTAAACCAATTGTCCTTACGGATGGACATACCGGAAAAGGCTCTGCGCAAGCAGCAAAAGATACGTCCAGGCATGTTCCGTAAGAGAAATAGGCAAGCCCGCCGGCGGAGCTTTTCCGCCGGAAAAAGAGAAAGGAGCCTGGAACCATGGCCGGCACGAAAGAAACAGACAGTTGTAAGGTTTGTGCCAGAAGGGTTGGGACAGAGGGGACCACGCAACGGGATCAGATCGTCTGGATGTGCCCCCAGTGCAGTGAAACCTTGGATAAGCTGACGGGCGATCTCTCCGTTGAAACCGTGCGGTTCCTGACCGGCAATGTGCTGTAACGGCCCTTTTTTTGCGTTGGCGTGAATTGTGGACGCAGCGCAGCTCTTCCCCGCTTCTCCTGAGCGCCTCTGCTGCTTTGTGCACGGTCATGGGCTCCGAGACGATCCACAGGCGGAATTCGTTGTGCTTGAGACCGGTCTTGAAATATGGGACCAAGGCGTCCTTCAGGTCCCGGCAGGTCCGGTAGAATTGGCGGAAGTGCATCCTTCAGTGCACGTCTCCGATGCTGTCGATTCCTGATTCTCCTGGTATATTTTCCATGAGGCACCCTCTGCACGAGCCGACGACACCATCAGTCTACACAGACGGTCGTCCCTAGCAAAGGATGCCCGGCTATTCGTGTCTTCCGGCGGTTTAAGCGCACGACCGGTTTCTGTTAGTTCCGGCAATGTTTTGCCGGGTATTCAACCCGCGAAGACCTTCATGTGTAAGAAAAACCGCCTGAAGGGTGTAGGCATAATCTGAGCAGGGACCGATATCCGTGAATCAGGAATCCAGGCGCCCGGCAGTGAGCCGAAAACGCGGGTCAGACCCAGGGGCATGTGAGGCCTGTACCCTGCTGAACCTCTAATAATGCCCTTTCAGGGCGCCATGAGATCAGCTGGAGATCCGTGTCCACGCTCCCTGTGTCCCGAAAACTGAGCCCTGATCGGCGGCATAGGATCTTGACCGATGGATATAAAGATTTAAAAATCAGAAAACATTACTGAAAGAGGCTAAAATATAACCTGTTGAGAAACATAGGGCGTAGGCCGATCACCTGCAGAAAGTAAGCCGACTTATCACAACATTATCAGACATTGGCGGGCATACAAACGAATTGAATCGTCCTACATTGCACACGCAACTTCAACAAGACAGAAAAGACTGGAGAAGGAGGTAGATAATGGCCGACATCAATGAACAAGATTTTTATGACAAGATTTTTCCTGTGCCGGAGAGGGTGAGAGAGAAATCTTATGTCAAGAGCAGGGAAGAGTATGACCGGATGTATAAGGAATCCATCGAAAATCCGGATGCCTTCTGGGGCAAGATGGCATTAGAAAGGCTGAGTTGGTTCAAGCCCTTTGACAAGAACAAGGTATCCGACTGGTCCTTCGGCGACGACCTGCACGTGAAATGGTTCGAAGGCGGAAAGCTCAACGTGAGTTACAATTGCCTGGACAGGCACCTGGAAACAAAGAAAAACAAGGCAGCCATTATCTTCGAGGGTAACGACCCCAACGACTGGAAGGTCTTTACATATTTCGACATGTACCGCGAGGTGAACAAGTGCGCCAACGTGCTCAAGGGCCTGGGGGTAAAAAAGGGTGACGTGGTAGCCATCTATCTTCCCATGATACCGGAGCTGGTCATCACCATGCTGGCATGCACCAGGATCGGCGCCCTGCACATGATCGTTTTCGGCGGATTCTCCGCCGAGGCCTTAAGAGACAGGATCAGAGACTGCAACGCCTCCGTGCTCATCACCTGCGACGGAACATTCCGCGGCAGCAAGGCGGTACCGCAGAAGGCCAATGCCGACAAGGCGACCGAGCAGTGCCCGTCCGTCAAGACCCAGCTCGTGGTCAGGCGCACCGGCACCGAGGTCGTGATGAAGGAAGGCCGCGACGTCTGGTACGAAGAGCTCATGGCCAAGGCCCCGATGTACTGCAAGCCCGAGGAGATGGATGCCGAAGATCCGATGTTCATCCTCTACACCTCCGGTTCCACCGGAAAACCCAAGGGCGTGCTGCACACGACGGCAGGATATCTCCTCTATGCATCCATGACGCAGGAATATGCATTCGACGTGCGCGATGAAGACATCTACTGGTGCACCGCCGACATCGGGTGGGTGACCGGCCACAGCTACGTCACCTACGGGCCGCTGTGCAACGGCTACACGAGCATCGTGTTCGAGGGCGTGCCCAGCTATCCGGCCTACGACCGGTTCTGGGCCATCATCGAGAAGTACAATGTCAACAACTTCTACACCGCACCGACCGCTATCCGCGCGATCGCGAAGGAAGGCGACAAGTGGGTTGAAATGCACGACCTCTCCTCGCTGAGGGTCCTGGGTTCCGTGGGCGAGCCGCTGAACCCCGAGGCATGGTGGTGGTACTACGACAAGGTGGGCGGCAGCAGGTGCACGATCGCGGACACCTGGTGGCAGAGCGAGACGGGCGGCCACATGATTCTCCCGCTGCCCGGAGCCATCGACATCAAGCCTGCAAAGGCCATGGTGCCGTTCTTCGGCGTGGTTCCCGCCCTCATGGATGATGAAGGCAAGGAAGTCGTCGGCCCCGGCAAGGGTGCCCTGTGCATCAAGAAGGCCTGGCCCGGAATGATGAGGGGCGTGTGGGGCAACGCTGAAATGTTCAAGGAAAACTACTTCTCGCAGTTCCCGGGCTGCTACTTCTCGGGCGACGGCGCTGAGAGGGATGCTGACGGCGACTACAAGATCACCGGCAGGGTGGACGATGTCATCAACGTGTCCGGTCACAGGATGGGAACGGCCGAGGTCGAGGCCGCACTCACCCTGCACCCGAACGTCGCCGAGTCGGCCGTGGTGGGATTCCCCCACAACATCAAGGGCCAGGGCATCTATGCATACGT
The DNA here is from genome assembly GCA_018436855.1 of Deltaproteobacteria bacterium. Lineage (GTDB taxonomy): Bacteria > Desulfobacterota > Desulfomonilia > UBA1062 > UBA1062 > Phosphitivorax. The sequence continues at coordinate 23,486 of JAHDKO010000117.1, forward strand.
CACGCTGAACACCGGCGTGGAGAAGACCGATGCGCTGAAAAAAGACCTGGTGGCCCTCGTTCGCAAGGAGATCGGCCCCATCGCTTCGCCGGACTTCATCCAGTGGGCGGACGGTCTTCCCAAGACCCGCTCGGGCAAGATCATGCGCCGCGTGCTCAGGAAGATCGCTGCCAGCGAATTCACCGATCTCGGCGATGTTTCGACCATGGCGGACTCCGCCGTTGTCGACGATCTGATCAACGGAAGAAAGAACATCGGTTAAGAGAACACAAGACAAGACCCCGGCTACAGGGCGGGGTCTTGTTCAAAGGCTTATCCGGCATCATGAACAAGGTTTCATCAGCCATGTAACGCTTTGCATGAGGGAAGAGAAGGTTGGAATCGGTCCAGCCTTCTCTTGTCTCGAAAGTCTTTCCGGCCGCACCTTCGTCAAGTGAAGAAAACCGCCCTGTCCAGCGAAGTCAGTGAATATCTTTAAAATCACCGCTCCTCACCGGTCAATTTTGGGATCACTTCATCCCGCCGTCTTGGATATCCCTTTCCCCGCCGCTACCCTGGCCTGCTGAAGATGCTGAAGCGTTCCCTCCACCGGGAGGGCTCGTTCCGCGCTGGAAGGCATCAGCCGGCTTCAACGGGCGCCAGGCATTGGGCCTCGGGAGTTTCCGATATCGTCGGGATCAGGAAAGGGATTTGTGGGGAATTCCGTGCATGCGCAGAACGGGTTGGTCCTCTCTTTCACGCGGCATGGGGACGCGGATTGTGGGGAGGGTGCTAAATTCACCCCCGCAACAGGCAAAGGATTTTAACCAGAGTAAACCGCCCCACGAGATCCATGGCATGAGATCGCGCTTACCGATCGAAAGGGGCGGCGAGCCGGTCGCCGCCCTTCGAGCCGGTATCACTACTGGGAGCGGGAGTGGAAACCCGCCTGATGGTCTGCCTCGTACGCGAGCCTGAGCGAAAGGGTGAACATGTTGCCGCACTTGCTCTCCACCGCGAACCGGCAGCGTTTGAGGATCTTGATCATGGCGTGATTGTCCCTGAGGGTCTCCGACACGACGTTCTCGACCTTCCAGTGCTTTACCAGGCCGACGCTCAGCTCGGAGAGCACCTTGCCCAGGGTCTTGTTCTGCCATGGGTCGGAGACGATCACCGCGAACTCGGCCTCGTTCTGGCGTGAGAGCTTGATGAGCCGGGCGATCCCGATGACCTTTCGCCGGGGGCCGTCGGTCATCTCCGCGATAATGGCGAACTCCTCCTCGGGGTTGATGTCGCAGAAACGCAAAGCCCTCTCCGGTGTGGCGCTGAAGGGCGAGAGAAACCGCAGCCATAGCGACTGCTGCGAGCACCCGTTCACAAACTCGGTCCATAGGTCCATGTCGCTCAGCTTCAGCAGCCTGAACCTGACGGGCTTGCCGTCGACGGTGAACGAGTGATCGGCCAGATGGCTGTCAAGGGTCTTGATCAGGGTGGTGCGCCGGCGCTGCTCGAAACGGTACATCTCGGCCAGTACCTCTGCGGCCATCTCCGAGGTGGAGTATACCGGAATGCCTGCCTGTTCCATCTTGATGACATCGTCTATCATGAACTCCTTGCATGCCACGCAGCAGACCACGGGTTTGCCCTGATAGTCGATCTCCTTCATCACATCGACGAACGAGGCGAGCTTCTCGCCCTGGACGATGACCATGACGCTGTGCACATCGCAGCTCTGGACGCCGGTCTCGATGAGGCCCTTCAGCTGCTCCGGGGTCATGCTGAACGAGCAGTCCACGGGATTCTGGTTGTTCAGGTAGTCGGGCAGCATGCCTGCGAGGCGCTCTTTGATGAACGACTCGAACTTGCTGAGCCTCAGGCCGCTCAGATAGAGCGTGTCGGTCGCCGCAACGCCGAGCGAGCCCGTGTAGGTGATGATCAGCACCCCGGGGCCCTTGGGAAGCGGCTGCTTGGAGAACCCGCGCGCCAGGGCGAAGAGGTGCTCGTTGTCCCGGGCCCTGATGATGCCGCACTGCTTGAAGGCGGCGCTGTTGATTTCGTCGTTGCCCGCCAGGGACGCGGTATGGGAAGAGACGGCCTGCTTGCCCGCCTCGGTCCGGCCCGTCTTGAGCACGATCACCGGCTTGCGCTGCGAGAGCCGGGTTGCCACGTCGATGAAGCGCTTGCCGCTGGTCACGTCCTCCATGTACATGGTGATCACGTCGATGTGCTCGTCCTCTCCCATGTATTCAAGGATATCCGTTTCGGTGATGTCCATCTTGTTGCCGATGGTGGCCACGATCCCGAAGTCGAGCACGTTGCGCAGGCCCGCGAGTATGCCGGCGGCATACACTCCGGCCTGGGCGATGAGGCCGACATTGCCCTTTCTCAGATCATCGAGGATTCCGATGGACTGGACCATGCGGTGATGCGTGTTGATGACGCCCGAGCAGTTGGGACCCAGGAGCCGGCAGCCGTTCTCCCTGATGATCTCCCGCATGCGCGCCTGCGCCTGTTTGCCGGCTTCCCCGATCTCCGCGAACCCGGCGGTCTCGACGATCACGTACCTGATACCCCTGGCGCAGCAGTCCTGGATTGCCTGCGGCACCGCCTCGGCAGGGACGATGATGATCGCGACGTCTACCGGCTCGTCCACGTCGAGGATCGAGCGGTAAGCCTTGACTCCCATGATCGTCTCTTTCCTGGGATTGATGGGGAAGAGCCTGCCCTGAAACCCGTGATGGATCAGATTTCTGAACACGTTATACCCGAGCTTGCCCTCTGCATCGGTGGCGCCAAGGACGGCGATGCTGCCGGGATAGAAAAATCTTCTCAAGCTGCTTCGTTGCACAGGGATTTCGCGTTTCTCTTCCCGGGAAAGATCGCGGATGAACATGCGGGCGTCGATGGCCGTGCAGCCCGACGGATAGAGAAACACCGGGTTCAGGTCGAGCTCCGTGATTTCCGGATGCCGCGTCACGAGGTCCGAGACCTTGCAGAGCAACCTCTTGAGGGCATCGATGTCCGCACAATGCCCCCGGTAACCCTTCAGGAGGGTCGAGCCCTTTATCCCGTCGATCATCTCGGCCGCGCCGTCCTCGTCGAGCGGAAGCACCCGGAAGGTGACGTCCTTGAGAACCTCCACGAAGATCCCGCCCAGGCCGAACATGAGTATGTGTCCGAAACTGGGGTCGTGCGTGACCCCGACGATCGCCTCGATCCCGGGCTCCGCCATCTCCTGTACCGAGACACCGATCATAGTGCGGTGCCTGAATGCCTCCATGATCTCGCGAAAGGCCGTGCGCACGGCCGTGTCGTCTTTCAGACCCAGCTTGACACCGCCGCCGTCGCTCTTGTGGGTGACGTCGGGAGAGACGATCTTCATGACCACGGGATAGCCGATCTCCCTGCCGGCACGGACGGCTGCTTCTTCCGATGTCGCGATGACGCCGCCTGTCGTGTGTATGCCGATGCCCTCGAGGATCTCCTTGCACTCGTGTTCCATCAGGCAGCTGCGGTTTTCTTGAAGCGCCTTTTCTATGATGGCCCGGGTATCCGCAGGGATACTGCTCTGAGGTGAGATGGCCGGAAAGGGACCGGGAACCTCTCCCGGCCGGGCTCCATGCTCGGATAGTTCCGTCATTACACTGCTGTCGCTCATATATTTTACCCCCTGCCGCAACTCTCCTGTGGTTATCGCGCAATTGTATTCCAAGAAATTGGTCAGTTATCAGCATTATCACGGACCGTACATGGCCGATATCGGGCAATTGCTCTTTATATTGTCGAATGATGTGATAATGCTGACGGTGACTAGCTGTCAGAAGCCCGTGGCGGGGATGACGGACGATGACCTACACTATCGGAGGGAAGGGGGACACAAGCATTCTTGTCCGGCTTTGTGGACCGGGCGGTGTTTCTCAGGAAGGACGGCGCCTGGAGAAAATGTACGGTGCGGTATGCTTCCTTTGATGGATCCTGTGATAGATCCTGCGCTAGTACTACAGTGGCGGAGTTCGGTACAAGATTGGGATCAGAATCGGGGTCAGGTCCCAAC